>JBOHYG010000001.1:0-8583 GCA_050737875.1 Arenimonas sp.
CGAAGATGTCTCCGTGCGCGTTTCCATCAATCCTACAGATGGTACTTATGAGACCTTCCGTCGTTGGGAAGTCGTGGCCGATGACGTCGTCATGGAATCGCCTGACCGCATGATCCGCATGATGGACGCCGTCGATGAAAAAGACGATGCGGAAATTGGCGAATTCATCGAACAGCAAATCGAAAATCCGGAATTCGGCCGCATCTCGGCGCAAGCTGCAAAACAAGTCATCGTGCAGCGCGTACGTGAAGCAGAGCGTGCACAAGTTCTGGAAGCCTGGGCTGACCGCGTTGGTGAATTGATCAACGGTATCGTGAAGCGCACCGAGCGTGGCAATGTTTACGTCGACCTGGGCGGCAACGCTGAAGCCGTGATTCCAAAAGACAAATCGATCCCGCGTGACGTGCTGCGTCCTGGTGATCGCGTTCGTGGTTACCTGCTGGAAGTGCGCCCGGAAACCCGTGGCCCTCAGTTGTTTATCTCGCGTAGCGCCCCTGAATTCATGATGGAATTGTTCAAACTCGAAGTGCCGGAAGTAGGCCAGGGTTTGGTAGAAATTAAAGCAGCGGCACGTGATCCTGGTGATCGCGCGAAAATTGCCGTGTTGGCCCATGATCACCGCACCGATCCAATCGGCGCCTGCATCGGCATGCGTGGTTCGCGTGTACAAGCGGTATCGAATGAATTGAATGGCGAGCGCGTTGATATCGTGTTGTGGTCGGACAATCCGGCGCAATTCGTGATCAATGCAATGGCGCCTGCCGAAGTGCAATCGATCATCGTCGATGAAGAAAAACATTCGATGGACATCGCCGTTGCCGAAGACAAATTGGCGCAAGCCATCGGCAAGGGCGGCCAGAACGTCCGTTTGGCTAGCCGTTTGACCGGCTGGCAACTGAACGTGATGACGCAAGACCAAGTCAGCGCGAAGAGCGACGCCGAACAAACGACTGCTCGTCAGTTGTTCATGGCGAAACTTGAGGTCGACGAAGAAATTGCCGGCATCCTGGTCGCTGAAGGCTTCAGCACCGTCGAAGAAATCGCCTACGTTCCAGCGGCTGAATTGCTGGCAGTAGAAGGCTTTGACGAAGACATCGTGGAAGAACTCCGTGCCCGTGCACGTGATGCGCTGCTCAACGATGCGCTGGCCGTAGAAGAAGAAATTGAAGACCACAAACCGGCGGAAGATTTGCTGGCAGTGGAAGGTATGGACGAAGCGACCGCGTATGCAATTGCCGGTCACGGTGTCATTACCAAACAAGATTTGGCTGATTTGGCGACATTTGAATTGCTGGACATGGTGGAAATGGACGAAGCACAAGCAGCTGCTTTGATCATGGCTGCACGTCAGGATTGATTCACAGGTTTTGCGTTGATTTAGTATGGAAATAAAACGGGCTCCGGCCCCACTAGGAAGCAAAAACACATGTCTGAAGTCACCGTAGGTTCACTGGCCAAAGTGCTTGGAATGCCCACCGAGAAGTTGCTCGAGCAACTCGCAGGTGCAGGCATGACATTCAGTGGGCCGGATCAGGTGGTCAGCAGCACTGAGAAGATGAAATTGCTCGGTTTCCTGCGCCGTACTCATGGCAAAGATGAAAAAGCCACCGATGGCGAAGCGCCGAAACAAATCACTCTCAAGCGCCGCAAGGTCGAAGAGCTGACGGTTAGCGCCGGCAAGGCGAAAACGACGGTGTCGATTGAAGTGCGTCAAAAACGTACTTACGTAAAACGCGATCAAGTTGAAGTACCGCAGAACGACGAACGCGAAGATGCACTGCGCAAATTGGAAGTTTCCAATTCGCGTAATCAGGCTGAAAATGCCGCATTAAGCGAACGCGATCGCGCACGCCGCGATGAAGAAGCGCAACGCCAGGCTGCCATCGAAGCAGCAGCGAAAGCTGCGCGCGAAGAAGCCCAAAAACTGGTTGCCGCCGTTGTCGTCAAGCCTGACGAAGATGCCGGTCCGAAAGCCGCGAAACCTGTCGACAAGCACGCTCCGCGTCCACACAAAGTGGATATGCCGCGCCGCGATGACACGAAAGTGGTTGCACCCAAGAACGCACCGAAAACTGCCGTCAAACACAAACCACGCGGTTCACACGCGATGGTGGATAACGAAGGCGAAGACAGTTCTGCTGCACGTTTCGCCGCCGGTCAATTGCATCTGACTGCCGATGAACGCGCACGTCGTTCGGCCGGTAACCGCCGTAAACCGAGACTCAAAGTGGTCGAAGCTTCGCGTTCCGCGACCGGTCAGCATGGTTTCTCGAAACCAACTGCACCGATTTTGCGCGAGATTTTCATTGGCGACAGTATTGTTGTCAGCGAACTGGCCAACAAATTGGCATTGAAAGGCGGCGAAGTGGTTCGTGCGCTATTTAAGATGGGCGTGATGGCAACGATCAATCAAGTGATCGATCACGACACCGCCGTGCTGGTAGTTGAAGAACTCGGCCACAAAGCGACCAAAGTTGAAGACAACGATGCCGAAAGCGCGTTGGAAGCCGTTAAAGTCGAAGTGCAGGGCGAACAAAAACCACGTCCACCGGTTGTCACGATCATGGGTCACGTCGACCATGGTAAGACTTCCTTGCTCGACTACATCCGCCGCACCAAAGTGGCGACTGGCGAAGCCGGCGGTATTACCCAGCATATCGGTGCATACCACGTTGAAACCGAGAAGGGCGTTATTTCCTTCCTCGATACCCCGGGTCACTCGGCGTTTACTTCGATGCGTGCCCGCGGTGCCAAGCTCACCGATATCGTGGTGCTGGTTGTCGCGGCAGATGACGGCGTGATGCCGCAAACGATTGAAGCGGTTAATCACGCTCGCGCGGCCAAAGTACCGTTGCTGATCGCCGTGAATAAAATGGATAAGCCCGATGCCAATCCCGACAACGTCAAACAAGGTTTGGTTGCGTTGGAAGTGGTGCCGGAAGAATGGGGTGGCGACGTGCAGTTTGTTCCGGTATCGGCAAAAACCGGTATGGGCATCGATGCACTGTTAGACGCTATCTCGGTGCAAGCCGAAGTGATGGAATTGAAAGCGGTTTACGACACGCTCGCCACCGGCGTCGTGATTGAATCCTCGCTTGATAAAGGCCGTGGTCCAGTCGCTACTGTGCTCGTGCAACAAGGTACCTTGAAGAAAGGCGATTACCTGGTATGCGGCGTGCATTACGGTCGTGTTCGTGCGCTGTTCGACGAGAACGGCAAACAAACCGATTCAGCTGGCCCATCGATTCCCGTGCAGGTACTTGGTCTGTCCGGCGTGCCGGATGCAGGCGACGATTTCGTCGTTGTATCCGATGAGCGCCTGGCGAAAGACGTTGCACAGCAACGTGATGCCAAACGTCGCGAATCGCGCCTTATTACCTCTGCAGGCAGCCGCATGGAAGACATCATGGCTTCCATGGGCCAGAACAACGGCATGCAAACTCTGAACATCCTGGTGAAAGCCGATGTGCAGGGTTCCGTTGAAGCATTGCGCCAATCGCTGACCGGTTTGTCGAATGAAATGATTCGCATAAACGTTATCAGTTCCGGCGTTGGCGGCATCACCGAATCCGACGCCACTCTGGCAGCGGCCTCGAAAGCAGTCATCATCGGCTTCAACGTGCGTGCCGATGCTACCGCCCGTAAAATCATCGAAAGCAATGGTCTGGATCTTCGCTACTTCTCGATTATTTACGACGTTATCGATCAGGTTAAGCAGGTCGCTTCCGGTTTGCTGGGCAAGGAAATCCGCGAAGAAATCATCGGTATCGCCGAAGTCCGCGACGTTTTCCGCAGCTCGAAATTCGGCGCCGTTGCCGGTTCGCTGGTTATCGAAGGTACGGTCAAGAAGAACAAGCCGATTCGCGTGTTGCGTAACAACACGGTTATTTTCGAAGGCGAGTTGGAATCGCTGCGTCGCTTCAAAGACCTGGTCGAAGAAGTCAAAAGCGGTACCGAATGCGGTATTGCCGTTAAAGCCTACAATGACGTGCAACCAGGTGATCAAATTGAATGCTTCGAACGCATTGAATTTGCGCGGACGCTGTAAACGTAATGGCAAAAAAGAGTTTCCATCGTACCGATCGCGTCGCCTCGCAACTGCGACGCGATTTGGGCTTGATCGTTCACGCCGCCGTGCGTGAACACGGTCTTCCATCCGTTAGCGTTTCGGATGTCGAAATCACCCGCGACATGGCGCACGCCAATGTTTATGTGACCGCATTGCTCGGTGACAAGGGCCCGGTTGCCGTGAAAGCCTTGAAAGAATTGGCACCACAGCTGCGTTTCAAACTTGCGCAAGCCGTGCGTATGCGTCACGTGCCCGAGCTGCATTTCATGTACGACGATTCTGTCGACAAGGGCGAGAAAATCGATGCGTTGCTGCGTGAGCTGCCGGAATCCGACCGCATTGCGCCGAAAGATGCGGATGATTCTGACGAATCGGAATCGTAGGAGCGACGGAAGTCGCGACCGGTATACGAACAATCATTGTTGTCGCGACTCCCGTCGCTCCTACAAAAGCTCGTAAATGCTATGCAAAAACGCCCACGCACTATATTTCGAAGCATTGACGGCATTGTCCTGCTCGATAAACCGCAAGGCCTGAGTTCGAATCAGGCGCTGCAACGTGTTCGTCATATCTTCCGGGCCGAGAAAGCCGGACATACCGGCAGCCTGGATCCACTCGCGACCGGTTTACTGCCTATCTGTCTTGGTGAAGCGACAAAAATTGCCGGTGTCTTGCTCGGCAAGAACAAAGCCTATGACACAGTCGCAAAATTGGGTGCAACCACCGATACCGATGATGCCGATGGGCAGGTGCTGATTGAACGTGCAGTACCTGAAATCAGTGTAGAAAAAGTTCAAGCATTGCTTCAGGGTTTCATCGGGAAAATCCAGCAACGTCCGCCGATTTATTCTGCCTTGAAACAAGGTGGCGAGCCGCTGTATGCGAAAGCGCGTCGCGGTGAAGTTATCGAAGTGCCAATGCGCGAAGTGAATGTCGAGAGCATCGAAGTAACACATATCGAAAAAGATGAAATCTCGCTAAGAATCGTTTGCGGTTCCGGAACCTATATTCGCAGCATAGTGCGCGACCTGGGCGAGCTGCTGGGTTGTGGCGCGCATGTGAAAGTGTTGCGGCGACTTTGGGTCGCACCATTTTCGCAGCCGCAGATGCACACGCTCGATGAGCTGCAAGCATTGGTCGAGCAGGGCGATGCAGGCTTGTTGCCTCTGGTGCTGCCAATCGAAACCGGGTTGTCAGGTTGGCCTGAAATTCATCTCGACGACGCGCAAATCAAGCGTTTTGGCCAGGGGCAACGACTGGTTTTCCCCGGAAACCAGATCCTGGGTGATGTGAACGTTTGTGACCAAACCGGACGTTCTTTGGGCTTGGCCAGCCTGGACCAATACGGCGTATTGCAGGCCAAGCGGCTATTTCGCTGGGCCGCACTCAGCTGAGACCGTGATTTGGCCCGCATAAACCGGGCCGATATTGAGGCCGGCCTGTACGTGAAGAGTGACTAAAGCCTTGTTTGGTAAGTACCCAGACCGCTATAATTGACAGGCTTGATTGGGGCTTTTCCCGACAAGTGCTCCCTTAACCGGCGAATGTTGCGGTGCAGCCATCCAGATGGATGGACGTTCCTGCGAATTACGCATCTATTGAGATATATAAAATGGCAGTTGATACCCAGAAAATCATGACCGATTTCGGCCGCGTTGCGAACGATACCGGTTCACCAGAAGTGCAAGTTGCATTGTTGACTGCACGCATCGAACACCTGACCGAACACTTCAAAGCACACAAACACGATAACCACTCACGTCGTGGCTTGCTGAAAATGGTCAATACACGCCGTAGCTTGCTGGCCTATCTGAAAAAGAAAGACGGCGAACGCTACAAGACTCTGATTGAGCGTTTGGGTTTGCGTCGTTAATAAAGAAATACCGTGCGGCGCAGAAATGCGCCGCATTTGTTTTTGTGGCATTAAAAAAATTTGTGAAATAAATTCAGAAGACAGGGTGTTTTCTGAAATACATTGAAAGGAAAATAATCGTGGCGAAAGTAACTAAAACATTCCAATACGGCCAGCATCAAGTCAAACTTGAAACCGGTGAAATTGCACGCCAAGCCGGCGGTGCAGTGATGGTGACCATGGCCGATACCGTGGTGTTAGTCACCGCCGTCGGTAACAAAAATGCGAAAGAAGGTTTGGATTTCTTTCCATTAACCGTCGATTATCAGGAAAAATTCTATGCCGGTGGTCGTATCCCCGGTGGTTTCTTCAAACGTGAAGGCCGCGCCACCGAGCGCGAGACCCTGACCTCGCGCCTGATCGACCGTCCAGTGCGTCCGCTGTTCCCGGAAGGCTTCCACCACGAAGTGCAAATCATCGCAACCGTGTTGTCGATGAATCCGGAAGTGCCGGCCGATATCCCGGCCATGATCGGTACTTCGGCTGCATTGGTATTGTCGGGCGTTCCATTCGCCGGCCCAATCGGCGCAGCCCGCGTCGGTTTTGCCAACGGCCATTACCTGTTGAATCCAAGCACAACCGAACTGACCACTTCACAACTTGACCTGGTTGTTGCCGGTACTGCCAATGCCGTGTTGATGGTGGAATCGGAAGCGAAAGAACTGTCCGAAGAAATCATGCTCGGTGCCGTTGTATTCGGTCACCAACAGCAACAAGCAGTGATCAATGCTATCAATGAATTCGCCGCCGAAGTCGGTGTCGATTCCTGGAAGTGGGAAGCAGCTGCAAAAGACGAAAGCATGATTGCAACTTTGAAAGAAGCCATCGGCGATCGTTTGGCCTCGTCTTTCCAAATCCGCAACAAACTGGAACGTCGCGATGCGATTTCCGCGCTGAAAAAATCGGTGATGGAATCGATCAAGCCTGCCGCAGAAACCAACGGCTGGGTTGCCGCTGATCTGAGCAAGGAATTCGGCGAGCTGGAATACAGCACGATGCGCGCTTCGGTGTTGAACACCAAAATCCGTATCGACGGTCGTGACCTCAGCACCGTGCGTCCAATCAGCGTACGTACCGGTGTATTGCCACGTACCCATGGTTCGGCCCTGTTTACCCGTGGCGAAACCCAGGCGCTGGTCGTTATTACGCTCGGTACCGCACGCGATGGCCAGGTCATCGATGCTGCCGAAGGCGAAACCAAGGATCACTTCCTGTTCCATTACAACTTCCCTCCGTATTCGGTTGGTGAAGCTGGCCGCATGATGGGTCCTAAGCGTCGCGAAATCGGCCACGGCCGTCTCGCCAAGCGCGGCGTGCAAGCCGTGATGCCAACCATGGAAGGCTTCCCGTACACCATCCGTTGCGTTTCGGAAATTACCGAATCGAACGGCTCGTCGTCGATGGCCTCGGTTTGCGGTTCTTCGCTCGCGATGATGGATGCCGGTGTGCCGATTGCTGCTCCGGTCGCGGGTATCGCGATGGGTTTGATCAAGGAAGGCAGCGATTACGCAGTGTTGTCCGACATCCTGGGTGATGAAGATCATTTGGGCGATATGGATTTCAAAGTGGCCGGTAGCGAACGCGGTATTTCCGCGCTGCAAATGGACATCAAGATCGACGGTATCACCGAAGAAATCATGAAGGTTGCGCTCGGCCAAGCCAAGCAAGGCCGTCTGCATATCCTCGGCGAAATGGCGAAAGCGATGACCGCTCCGCGTGCCGAACTTTCCGAATTTGCTCCACGTCTGCTGACCATGAAAGTGCACCCGGACAAGATTCGCGAAGTTATCGGTAAGGGCGGCGCCACGATTCAAGCCATTACGAAAGAAACCGGCACCCAGATCGACATCAAAGATGACGGCACCATCGTTATCGCATCGGTCAATCTGGCTGCTGCTGAAGCCGCACGTGCCCGCATCGATCAAATCGTTTCCGACGTTGAACCAGGTCGCATTTACGAAGGCAAAGTCGCCAAGATCATGGACTTTGGTGCATTCGTCACGATCCTGCCGGGTAAAGACGGTCTGGTCCACGTATCGCAAATCTCCGATGAGCGCGTCGAGAAAGTTTCCGACAAGCTTAAAGAAGGCGATATCGTGAAAGTGAAAGTACTTGAAGTCGATAAACAAGGCCGTATCCGCTTGTCGATGAAAGCCGTCACCGAAGGTGAAGGACAGGTTGCAGAAGCCTGATATACACGTTGAATTGATCCATAAAAATGCGGACTTCGGTCCGCATTTTTGTTGGTTCGTATTAATCTTGCTACCATCGAAAGATGAAAATTGAAGTCATAGCTCGTTCAATTTTATTTTGTCTTGGCATTGTCTGGGCTTTGCCCATGAGCCTGATCGGGTTGGTCGGCGGCATCATGACGATGCCGCTTGGTTCCCGGCTGCGTTATTCGGATCACGCGCTGGTATTTTCCAGTTTCCCATTTGGCCCGGGTGGGGCGATCACGTTTGGAAACGTGATTCTGAATACCGCAAAAGATATGGATGCCATCGTGGTGACCTATAAATGCCGCGCCGACGGCAATCGCAATGAGTGCATCCGCATCGGCAATCACGAACGCGCCCATGTCTATCAATACATGGTGTTGGGG
>JBOHYG010000002.1:0-1033 GCA_050737875.1 Arenimonas sp.
CCCATCATGCCTTGTTGAAGACCGGCGGGTGGCCAGTTTTCCAACTTCATGCCGAGAGCCAAAGCGCGCGAGGCCAACACTTCTTTGATTTCAGTGAGTGACTTCTTGCCGAGGTTTGGTGTTTTCAATAATTCCACTTCAGTGCGCTGTACCAGATCACCGATGTAGTAAATGTTTTCCGCTTTCAGGCAGTTTGCCGAACGCACGGTCAGTTCCAGATCATCGATCGGGCGCAGAAGCACCGGATCAACACCAGAAGCCGCAGGCTTGGCAGCATTGCGATCGCGCTGGGTGAAGTCACCGAATACCGACAGTTGATCTGTCAGGATATCAGCGGCTGTACGGATAGCGTCTTCAGCATCAATGGTGCCATTGGTTTCGATGTCCAGAACCAACTTGTCCAAGTCGGTGCGTTGTTCAACGCGAGCGGCTTCGACAGCATAGGCAACACGACGTACTGGCGAGAAGCTGGCGTCCAGCATCAAGCGGCCAATCGTACGGGTTTCATCATCAGGACGGCGACGTGCAGCCGCTGGCTGATAACCGAAACCGCGTTCGATCTTCAGACGCATATTCAATGCAGTGTCTTTGGTCAGCGTGCAAATCACGTGCTCAGGATTCAAGATTTCGACGTTATGGTCGGTCTTGATGTCCGCAGCGGTGATCACACCCGGGCCTTGCGCTTGCAAAGTCAGCGTTGTGGATTCGGTGTTGTGCATGCGAATAGCAACGTCTTTCAGGTTCAACAGAACTTCGAGGACGTCTTCTTGCAAGCCTTCAACAGTGGTGTATTCATGCAACACGCCATCCATCTCGACTTCTGTAATAGCAAAGCCGGGAATGGACGACAGCAGGACGCGACGCAAGGCATTGCCGAGCGTGTGACCGTAACCGCGCTCGAGTGGTTCGATAACCACTTTGGCGCGATTGAGACCTAGGCGTTCGATATTGGGGCCGCGTGGGCGCAGCACCTGGTGGGCGGAAACCGTCATGGACAGCGACACTCCTAAAAATTACTTCGAATACAATTCGA
>JBOHYG010000003.1:0-1014 GCA_050737875.1 Arenimonas sp.
ATTGAATGCAGGCCTGTATGTCTATCACTGCGCTACCGCACCGGTCGGCATGCATGTTGCGAACGGCATGTACGGTTTGATTCTGGTCGAGCCGCCACAAGGCATGCCGAAAGTGGATCGCGAGTACTACGTGATGCAGGGTGATTTCTATACGGTCGGCAAGTATCGCGAAAAGGGCGTGCAGCCTTTCGACATGCAAAAAGCGATCGACGAAAATCCGACCTACGTTTTATTCAACGGTTCCGAAGGTGCGTTGCTGGGTGACAAGGCCTTGAAACTCAATGTCGGCGAAACCGTGCGCATATATGTCGGCAACGGCGGCCCTAACCTGGTGTCGAGTTTCCATATCATCGGCGAGATTTTCGACAAGGTTTATACCGAAGGCGGCTCGCGCTATCAGGAAAATGTGCAAACCACACTGATTCCTGCAGGCGGTTCGGCAATTGTTGAATACAAGGCCGAAGTGCCGGGTACCGGCGTGATTGTCGATCACTCGATTTTCCGCGCTTTCAACAAGGGCGCATTGGGAATGGTGAAAACCGAAGGTCCGGAAGACAAGGCCATCTATTCGGGTAAGGAAGTGGACAGTGTCTATCTCGGCGACAAGGCCGTGAGTGCGGCGCCCGTTGCTGCGGCAGCCACGGCTTCGGCCGGTGGCACCTTGACGCTAGATCAGCAAATCAAGGCCGGTGAAGCGCTCTATAACGGTACTTGCTCGGTCTGCCATCAAAGCAGTGGTGCCGGTCTTCCGAATGTATTCCCGCCATTGGCGAAATCGGATTTCCTGAATGCCGACAAGAACCGCGCCATCCATATCGTGTTGAACGGATTGAATGGTCCGGTGACCGTTAATGGCGCGAAGTTTGATTCGGTGATGCCGCCTATGAGCCAGCTCAATGATGACGAAGTCGCCAACATCGTGACCTACGTACTCAACAGTTGGGGCAACAAGGGCGGTACCGTGACGGCAGCCGATGTCGCCAAGGTACGCAAGGAAACACCGCGTCCCCAAGG
>JBOHYG010000004.1:0-15436 GCA_050737875.1 Arenimonas sp.
ATCGAAGACTGGTTGAAACAGGCGGACTATTATCTTGAATTGAATACCAGCGGCAAGGAAACAAACCGCAAACTTGTAATGCCTGATGACGACAGTGCCTGGTTTTTCTACCGAAAAGTTCTGGAAGTCGATCCAGGCAATGCACGCGCATTGAAAGGGATTCAAGACATCGCCGATTATTATGCCAACGGTGCTTTCCAGTTGTGTGCGAAAGAAGTTTATGTAGCCTGTGGCGTAATCGTACGGCAGGGTTTGGCAGTGGAGCCCAGTCATGTTTTGCTGAAACAACTGGAAGAAGCTGCACGCGCCGGTGAAGCCGGTGAAAAAGTCACGATGCCGGCCAAGCCGAATTAAGTACGAGATAATCAGATGCGCAATGCGCGTACCTCAAATATTGCGAAGCAATATCACCGAAACGTTATCGGAACCGCCACCATCAAGCGCAGCCGAAATAAGTTGATCCACGCATTCCTGCGCCGATAAATCCTTGCGGGCGAGCAGGGCACCGATGGAGGCGTCGTCGACTTCTTCAGTCAGGCCGTCGCTGCAAAGTAATAACTGGAAGCCCGGACGAAATTCACCGGAAAGCGTTTCGACTTTCAGGTTTTCCGGATCGGTAACGCCCAGTGCCTGGGTGACTACATTTCTATGCGGATGCGTGCGAGCTTGTTCCGCCGTGATGGCACCCTGATCGATCAATTCCTGCACATAACTGTGGTCGGAAGAAATCTGGCTCAGATGGCCATTCCACAAATAGGCACGACTATCACCGACCCAGGCCAATTCAAATTTATTGCCGTTGACCTTCACCGCCACCATGGTCGTACCCATCGGCAGACTTTCGGCGCGGCGTTTGGATTGGTGAATGATGTCTTCGTCGGCCGAGCGGATCGCGATGCTTAAACTTTTGCCGTTTTTGACTTCACGAACCACAGCATCACGGGCGAGCGCGCTTGCCACCTCGCCAAATTCATGACCGCCCATTCCATCGGCGACCAGCCACAGGCCCAGCTTGGAATCACCATAGTAGGTGTCCTCGTTTAATTCACGTCGGAGTCCAACGTGACTTAGATGACCGAATTCGATCATGCGGCAAACCTGCGTGGCGGGTGGGTTGGTATGGTTTTCTGAACCAACATAATGCGTTGTATCGGCATGATAAGGCAAGCTGCTGATGAATAAGCGGCTTGTTTACGGTCGGTTGCGGTCGATGGCAGGCTCGGGCTTGCATCGGTAAATCGAGATGGATTGATGTCCAGCATCAGAGTTTCTGCTCACCGCCAAGGTTGAAAAATTGCGACGAAATCCGGCGCACGATAAAGACGTAAACAGCCTGTTGTGGCACCCGATTCCCCTGTTTTGGAAAAATCCCCATTTACCCATCCCCTGAAGCTTTAGCTGGATAACGGGAATAACGCCATAAGCAGGACGCCACAATGCCATCAAAGTGGGCGTAGAATCCTGCATCAGGCCAATATGTGACGTGGTTCACGACTTTGCAGCCGTTCCGGCCGGTGGCAGGCAATTTAATGCCTTTTATCGGATCCGGGCATGTCTTTGTCGTATCTGGCCGTGTTTTTGCGTTTGTACATGGGTACAAGCAGTAACCTGAGCTCGGCATAGATGCCAACAGGTGATTTCCTTGTTATAAGCCCATAGGGCACTCGGCACTTTAATCGGAGACAAGGTCATGAGTTCGCAATTTTTAAGTTCACGTTTTTCCATCACGGTGGCAATGTCATGCCTGGTGTTGGCAACAGCGGCTTTACCCGTAAAGCCTGCACGCGCCGCCGTGAAAAACGCGGAAGATTTATTCATTGTTGATTGCTTGTTGCCGGGCCAGATTCGTTCGCTGGGTCGGGTGGCGACTTACATGTCGGCACGGCGCCCCATTCGCACCTCGCAGGCCGATTGCCAGATTCGCGGTGGCGAATATGTTTCCTTCGACCGCGCCAATTATCAAACGGCCTTGAAAGTCTGGATGGATCAAGCCAACTCGGGCAGTGCCGAAGCGCAAAATAACGTCGGCGAAATTTATTCGAAAGGCCTGGGTACCGAGCCCGATTATGCGATGGCTTATCAATGGTTCAAGAAGGCCGCCGATCAGGGTTACAACCGCGCCAAGATCAATCTCGGCTATTTGTATGAAGAAGGCCTCGGTGTCGCCAAGGATCCTGCGATGGCGCTGAATCTGTATCGTGAAGCTTCCGGAATCCAGGACGAGCTTTTGTATTCTTCGGTCGTCGAAGTGCAGATGAAAGCCAAGGATGACCAGATCGGCACTCTGCAAGGCCAAGTCGAAAGCGAGAAAGCCACTTCATCGCAGTTGCGCGAACAACTCAAACGCACGCAGGAGCAATTGAACAACCAGCGACGCGCCTTGCAGCAATCGCAAGCCCAATTGCAGCAAACGCAGTCGCAACTGCAGCAGGCCAAGCAGCAAAAAGACGATGAATTGACCAAGCTTCTGGAAAATCAAATGCTCGGTCAGGAACAGCAAATCAATGCTCAACGCCAGCAAATCGCAACCCTTGAACGTCGCGCCGGTGGTGTCGATACCAGCGTATATGCCGGTGGTGCGAATTTCAGCATCCTCGAACCCAGCATGGTTGCAACCCGTGGCCGCAACACGGCAATTGTCCGTGGTCCGGGCAAGCGGAGTGTCGTGGGTCGCGTAGCTTCGGCGAAAACCATCAAGCAGGTTACCGTCAACGGCAAGCCGGTGGCAGTCGCCGCGAACGGCACTTTCAATGCCGATGTTGAGGTTGCGCAAGCCGGTACTGCAGTAAAAATAGTCGCGCTTGAACAATCCGGTGTACGTGGCGAATTGCAGTTCACCATGTTGCCTCAAGCTACTGGTGGTTCCGGTAGCGCCGTAGCTGCGTCCAGCTCGGGCGGCGTCGGTGGTTTACCGCGTGATGTGAAACTCGGCCGTTTCTTTGCGGTGATCATTGGCAACAACGCCTACCGCGATGCGCAATATCCGAGCTTGAAGAGCGCTGTCAGCGATGCAACTGCAGTCTCGAATGTGCTGAAAAATCGCTATGGTTATCAAACGACCCTGGTCTTGAACGCAACCCGTCTTGAAATGCTGAGTGCGCTCAGTGACATGCGCGGAAAAATGAAGCCGGAAGATAATCTGCTGGTTTATTACGCAGGCCACGGTGAACTCAGCGGTGCAACCGGTTACTGGGTACCGACCGATGCATCAGCCAACAATTCGAAGTCCTGGATTTCGAATGCGGCTATCAGTGACATTCTCAATACCATGCCAGCCAAACACGTGATGGTCGTGGCCGACTCCTGTTATTCCGGTTCGATGACCCGTGCATCGGTGCCGAACCTGACGGCGGCCAGCAATCCCGAAAAATGGAATGCCTACGTGAAAACCATGGCCGCAGGCCGTTCCCGCACCGCGCTGACGTCGGGTGGCGTCCAGCCAGTGCCTGATACCGGTTCGGGCAACCACAGCTACTTCGCCCGTGCCTTCCTGAACGTATTGCAGGACAACAACCGCTTGATGGAAGCCCAGCGCCTGTACCGCGAAGTCGCTACTTCGCTGGCGCTGAACTCGATCAATTCGCCAATCCCGCAAAACCCGCAATACGCGCCAATCCGCTACGCGGGCCACGAAAGCGGCGATTTCTTCTTTATGCCGAAGGGCGCCGGCAGCTGAACAAGCCGCTCGAACTAGCCTAAACCCCGCAAGGCCGCGTATAATTCGCGGCCTTGCTACTTCAACCGGTAGCAAGCGAATTATGGAGAGGTGGCAGAGCGGTTGAATGTACCTGACTCGAAATCAGGCGTAGGTGAATAGCCTACCGAGGGTTCGAATCCCTCCTTCTCCGCCATAAATAAAAAAGGTCGCCTTCGGGCGGCCTTTTTTATTTGTGCGATGAAGCAAGGGCTTGGTGAGAAACATCCGGTTCGACTGATCGCCCAGAGTGCGAGGTACATGACCGAAAAAGGCTCCGGCTTTTGAACAATCATTCGGCTGTTAAAAACCTGTACCAGGAATGCCGATTTAATCCCTCCTTCTTTTTTATCTTTTTCATTTACACTCAAGCCCCCATCGGCGATTCATCAGGAAAGGAATCCGTAACCCATGAATAAATGGAAATTATGTTTTGCTTCGCTATTATTTTTTTGCAGCTTGACCTCGTCAGCTGAAGTCGAGACAAATGAACCCGCAAAAGCAGGGTTTAATATGTGGGTCAATGCATTCAATTCGGGCGACCCTGCAAAAATCCAGGCGTATTTATCCATATACGAAAAAAAGGGGAAAGTTGAAGACGAACTCGAATTCCGAGAGGCGACTGGCGGGTTCAATGTGCTTCGAACGACTGGTATAACCCCACACGAAGTACATGCCTTCGTGCGACAAAAGAACTCCGATACGGCATTGCTTATCACATATATTGTCGACGCCAAAAATCCGACCGAGGTCGTCAAGTTTCAATTGGAAGGAACCGAACTTCCCGACGAGTTGAAAATAAAACGTATGCAGCTTCCGGAATTGCTCGGCAAAGCAAGAGCGAAACTGTATGCGCTGGAAAAATCGGACAAGATTTCCGGTGCCCTGATCCTTGTTCAGGATGACAAAATATTATTCGACTGGAGTGGCGGCGATGCTGATCGCACGAAAAAGTTGGCCAATAATCAACAGACGAAGTTTCGGTTGGCCTCGGTTGGCAAGATGTTTACTGCGGTCGGCATCCTGCAACTGATGGAAGAGGGAAAGCTGTCACTTGATGATTCCGTCGCTCAGCATTTGAAAAGCTACCCGGATCAGTCGGTTGCGAAACGTATCACGATACGTCAACTTTTAAATCACACCAGCGGCCTTGGTGAGGTTTTCGATGAGGACTTCACGAATAATTCCAAACTCCTGAAAACGCATGCCGATTACGTTCGACATTATGGTTCCAAGCCTTTGGGTTTTGACCCGGGCACGCAGGATAAATACTCAAACTTCGGCTATATCGTGCTCGGCGCAATTATCGAATCTGTTTCTGGACAGACTTATTACGATTATGTTGAACAGCATATCTTTAAGCCCGCAGGGATGACATCGACAGGAGCGGAACCCGAGTCAACCGATATTCCGGGCCGCGCGCTTGCCTACACGAATGAAAAGGGCAAATGGATTGAAGAAAAATCGTCGCTGCCTTGGCGCGGCACGGCGGCCGGCGGTAGCTACAGCACGATCAATGATTTACTGAAATTTGTAAAAGCTCTGCAACAAGGCCGGTTAATTTCTGCCAGCAACCTGGAAGCTGCGACTTCGCCACAAAACAATAAGCGTTGGTACGGTTTCGGATTTATGCCTAGTGGCAAAGATTGGGACCGTCGCTATGGGCACGAAGGTGGAGCGCCCGGCATGGATGCGGTCGTGTTCGTATATCCGGGCAAAAACTATATCGTTATCGGATTGAGCAATTTTGATCCTGACACGATGGGAGCTGTAGTGAACTTTATTGGAAATCGACTTCCGCTTTAGTGGCTTTGTCACACGATTAAAACAGCATGACCGCATAATCCTCAATCGTCGATCAGACTAAGATTGCTGATAAGCATAAACCCGCACTGAATTTTTCCATTCAGCCGGTCGATAATCGCTACCAGCACTCATTCACCTTAATAAACGGTATGCGCTTACCCCTACCGTAATGGCGGCTATGAAGTTAGTATTGCTAACATGACGATCAAGGCCATCTCCAGTGAAGGCAGTACCCGCGGGGCGTTAGCCATGCTGTTTGACAACAACCCGCAGCCTATGTGGATCTATGCCCGGAATTCGCTGGAATTTCTTGCCGTCAACGATGCCGCCTTGATCCATTACGGATACACCCGTACCGAATTCCTCAGGATGACACTGAAAGACATCCGTCCGGCAGAGGATGTCTCGATTATGTTGCAGGAAACGGCCGAGCAAAAATCCGGTTTCAAATCCCTGCGGCGTTATCGCCATCTGAAAAAGAATGGCAGCATCATCAATGTCGAACTGAGTGCACATGACATCGAATTCTCCGGCGAGGCTGCACGTTTGGTATTGATGCGCGACATCACCAGTCGCATACAACTGGAAGCACGTTTACAACATGATCAGTCCTTCATCGAAAGCGTGCTAGACACGATTCCAGATGGCCTGGTTGCGTGTGATCTGGATGGACAATTGACGCTGTTCAATTTGGGTGCTTGCGAAATGCTCGGGCTGGCCGATTGCGATATGGCGAGCGCAGGGTTGAACGAGGTAAATGGTTTGCGTGATCCATTGAATGGCGCGGTGCTTGAACCTGAAGCACAGCCACTGAGGCGCGCGCTCGATGGACATCAAGTACATAACGTCGAAATGCTGCTGGGCGGCAACGGGGTGCCAACAAGGCATCTGCTGGTTAATGCCGAACCCATTGTCGACAAAAGCGGCAAGCTCGAAGGTGCCGTTACTTTGTTGCGGGATATCAGTGCACTCAAGCAGAGTGAGCAACGTTACCAGGACTTGTTCGAGCAAGCGGTGGAAGGTGTGTTCCGGACTTCGATAGACGGCCATTTCGTGATCGCCAATCCGGCCTGCGCCCGTATCCTTGGCTACGATTCGCCGAAGCAACTTATCGGTCCAGACGCGCCAAAGGTTTCTTCCTTTTATCTCGAAACCACTGACCGCTCGGCCTTGCTGGATGCTTTGAGCAGTCAGGGCAGCATACGCAACCAGCGATTGCAGCTGCGCCGCCGCGATGGCGAGATTATCTGGGTTAATGAAAATGTTCGTGCCGTATTGGATGCCCGCGGTGAACTGGTTGGCATGGAAGGCAGCATCGAAGATGTCAGTGCCCAGGTCCGCGCCGAGTTTGCGATGCGCGTAAGTGAAGAACGCTACGCGCGCGCAACAAGCGGTGCCAATGACGGTCTCTGGGACTGGAATCCGCAATCGGGAGAAATGTATTTCTCGCCACGCTGGAAAGAGCAACTCGGTTTCGGGCCTGATGAACTAGAGGCGAGCATCGATGGATGGTTGAACAGGGTCCATCCGGAAGATCGCAGTTTGATTGAAGGCGCAATTGAAGCCCATCGGGCCGGCCACACGACACATATCGAAGTTGAGCATCGACTTCGTCACAAGGATGGTTTGTATCGCTGGATGTTGGCGCGTGGAGTTCGCAGTCGCAGCGAACTCGATGGCGTAGAGCGTATCGCCGGCTCGCAGACCGAGATTTCCGTCCGCAAGCGCGCCGAGGAACGTCTGCAATACGATGCCTTGCACGACAGCTTGACCGGGTTGCCAAACAGGGCATTGCTGTTCGATCGTATCCAGCAAGCGATCCGTCTGCACCGGCGTGACCCGAGCAAAAAATTTGCCGTGCTGTATCTCGATCTGGATCGTTTTAAAGTGATCAACGATAGTCTGGGCCACGGTGCGGGCGATGAATTGTTGATCGAAATTTGCCGTCGTTGGCGTGGTCAGGTTCGCGAACACGACACGCTGGCTCGCGTTGGCGGCGACGAATTCGTTTTGTTGTTCGAAAACCTGCACGATGTTGCTGAAGTGCAACGCAAAGCCAAGCAGCTGCTTGCGGTATTGGAAGCACCGGTTCGGTTGGCAGGGCAGGACGTGATTATCGGCTCGAGTATCGGAATGGTGTTCGCCGATGTTGGCGAATATACCTCGGAAGAGCTGTTGCGCAATGCCGATACCGCGATGTATCGCGCAAAAACGACTGGACGCAATTGCGCCGTGTTGTTCGACGAAAGCATGCACGAAAGCAGTTTGCGCACCTTCGAGATGGAAAAGGATCTGCGTGCCGCAATCGGTACCGACCAACTGCGTTTGCATTACCAGCCGATTACCAGATTGGATGATCGCATCGTTACCGGTTACGAGGCCTTATTGCGCTGGATGCATCCGACCAAAGGCCTGATCGCACCCATGGAATTCATCCCGTTGGCCGAAGAAACCGGTTTGATTATCGAGCTGGACATGTCGATCGTGCGGATGGCATGCAAGCAATTGGTGGAGTGGCGTCGCGATGGCCAGGTGGGTGACGAATTGACGATGTCGGTGAACCTGTCTGCCAAGCAGCTCGGCATGGTGGAAATGCCCAATCGAGTCGCGAAGATATTGCAGGAAACCGGTTTGCCCAGCAGAGTGCTGAAACTGGAAGTCACAGAATCCGCCATCATTGAAAACCTCGATACGGCACACGACATCATCATGCGTTTGAAGAAGTTGGGTGTCGGTGTGGTGCTGGATGATTTCGGAACCGGCTATTCCTCGCTCAGTCATTTGTACCGTTTCCCGTTCGACGGTATCAAGGTCGATCAAAGCTTTGTGCGACAACTCGGTAATAGCCGCAACGTCGAGCACATCATGGACTTGATCCGATTGCTGGGCGAAAAGATGTGCATCAATATCGTGCCCGAAGGCATCGAGACCGAAGATCAGCTGAAAAGATTGCGGGAGTTGGGCTTCATTCATGCGCAGGGCTTCTTGTTTGGTCATCCGCAGACTCCCGAGAACACCATGGATCCGGACTTTCCTCCCAGATAAATTAATTGTCCGCAAATAAAAAATCCCGGCGACCTGTAAAATCGGATACGGATATTTTGTAAGCCCGTTTAGACGCGATTCGCTGAAATGCCTTCCATGGAACCCAATAAAAATCGACTTACCGGATTTGCACCGGTTTTTTCAGCAGATTCGAAAATGCTGATCTTAGGCAGCATGCCGGGCGAGGAGTCATTGAGACTGGGGCAGTATTACGCCAATCCGCGTAATGCATTTTGGCGGATAATTGCCAAGCTAACCGGCAATGAAAGCGAGTTGCCGTATGAGCGTCGTTTGAAAATGCTTGACGACCAGTGCATAGCACTTTGGGATGTTTTGCACTCGTGCCGGCGATCGGGAAGTCTTGACTCGGCGATCGAAACTTCAAGCGCGAAGCCAAATGATTTCGACAGTTTTTTAACGCAGAACCCCCGGATTCGCTGTATCTACTTTAATGGGGCCTTTGCCGAAAACTGTTACCGAAAAAACGTACTGCCCAATCTGCCGCCACAGCTGGCCGACATACCCATTTTGCGCCTGCCTTCGACAAGCCCTGCAAATGCCAGCCTCGGCTTTGAGGCCAAATTGCGGGCATGGCAAGCCATTTTCGAGTAGCTGTCCGCAGCTATCCTTTCTTGGCGTTCTACCAGTCACACGTCACGTATTGGGGACCCCATGAAACCGCTCGTCTATCTTTCGATATTGCTGCTTTCCGCAAATGCCCAGGCCGGTGTCAAAGGCCAATGCGTTCATGAAGGAAAAGCCTTGGTATTCGTCGATGCCCATGCCGCGATGGCACCGGATCCATTCGAGGAAAAACAGAAAGTTCCGATGCTGTGGTTCACCACCAAGGCGCTCGACCATGCCGCATTGGCGTCTGCCAAACCAGCCGACATCGACGATGCAGTCATGGATCAGGTTTTCGAAAAGGATAGTGCGAAACTGGAATTGCGCTTGTCTGCAGACTCCAAATTAGTCGAAGGCTTACAGCTGTATGTGCCGCCCGGCAATAACCTTTCGCTATCCAGTAATGAAGTCGGCAAGTTACAATTGAAAGCGCCGATGACATTGCGTGCCAATGGCCGTTTTATTTTGGCCGATGACGATAAGCTGAAATGCGATCTGCAGTTTGACCTACCGATGGCAGGCAAGGGCGCGCCGATACCGGTCGCAAAACCCTGGGGTGTCGCGCTGCCGGCGGGCGGCGGTGAACCAGGCAAGGTTTATCTGGCCCTGCACAATGCCACCTTGAAGGGCAATATCGATTCAATGTTGATGTTCGTGACAAAAGAACGTGTCGACAAGATGCGCGAGGCGCGTCGCGAGCCGGATTTCCCGCAGATGCTGGCAATGATCAAGGCATTCGAGCCGGCGACGGTGAGAATCGTGTCAGGCCGCGCGGATGCCGTTCGCGCAGAGTTGCAGATTGACGGAAAGGAATCCGATGGTTCCGCGATGACCGGTACGGTCAAGCTGATCAAGGAAGCAGGCGGCTGGAAGGTTGATCAGGTCAGTACCAAGTCGAAAATGTAGCACTGGTTGCATCTTTACGTTTCTTGACTGAAGGACATGGCGATATACTACGTTTTGTCATACAACGAGATATCTCCATGTCCGAAATTCTAGTACCGGTCTCCTTTGGCGAACTGCTCGACAAGATCGCGATTCTTGAAATCAAGTCCGAACGCATGAGCGACGAAGCCAAGCTGGTCAATGTGCGCAAGGAACTCGAAGCGCTGAATAAAACCTGGGCCGCACATCCCGCTTCAAAAACCGATATCAGCGAATTGCGCGCCGACCTGAAAAAAATCAACGAGAGCCTGTGGGTGATCGAAGACGATATCCGTATCCAGGAAAAGCAGCAGCTTTTCGATGCCGAATTCATCCGGCTGGCACGCGCGGTGTATTTTGAAAATGACACTCGCGCCAAAATCAAGAAAGACATCAATCTTGCGTTGGGTTCTTCCTATATCGAAGAAAAATCCTACCAGGATTACAAGACGCCTTAATTTTTATTGTCTTCGCAATAACGGTCGAAGCAGGCAATGACCTCTTCGACCTTGATCAAGTCCATCACGCCGGGAAATTCAACGCGTTTGCCCCAGGGTAATTGATCCGCGGGCTTGTTCATGAATTGCAGCGCGGCTTGCTGATAATGATTGACGGTATAACGTCGATCAGAATACGGGCCGCTGCGTTCGGCATCGGTACAGGCGTACAAGCCGATGACTTTGGTGCCGACTGTATTGGCCATATGCAAGGGACCGGAATCAGGCGACAACAGTAAATCGGCGCGTTCAAGCAAGGCCAGTAATTGTTTCAGCGTGTCTTTGCCGACCAAATCGATGACCGGGACGTGCGTTTTTTCGATAATGGCATCGGCGGTTTTTCTTTCAAGCTCGCTACGGCCACCGCACAGGACGACACGCCAGTTTTTTTGATGTGCATGTCTTGCAAGGGCGGCATAACCCTCAGGCGACCAATTGCGTAATTCGTGGCTGGAGCAGGGCGAGATGATCAGGGTTTTTTGATCGCCCGGTAATTGTTCGACAGCCCAGTCGCGTGCATCACTGGTCATCGGCATGTGCCACTGCACGTCATCCTGTTTCAGGCCCAGTGGCTCGCAGAATTTTCCGAATACATCCAGTACGTGATGGCTGCCGGGTGTGATCCGACGATTGATAAACAGCGAATGCAATTCCTTGCTACGCCCGGCGTCGTAACCAATCCTGATTTTCGCCGGAATAAACGCCGACAGGAAATTGGCCCTCATCGCCAGCTGCATTTGCAACAAAACATCGAAACGACGGCCTGCGAACTTTTTGCGCAATTCGCGCATGCCACCGATGCCGGTTTTCTTGTCATAAACAATCAGCTCTACATCGTTCAGGCCTTCCAGCAATTTGGCTTCGCCCTTGCCCAGCACCCAGGTGATGCGCGTATCTGGCCAGGCGGCACGCAGGGTGTTAAGCAGCGGCAGCATATGCGTGGCATCGCCCAGCGCGGACAGGCGTAAAATACAGATGGAGGCAGGCGCGGATTGGCTAAACACTTTAAACTTCCGGTTATGGATTCATCGAACGCCACGACTAACAGCCGAGTGCCGATTCACCAACAAGGTGAGCAAGGTGCGATTGTGTTCGACACGAGGCTGTGGCAGCAAGCAGATTCGGCTTTTTTCGATCCTGCGCATTACGGCGAAGCCGCAAAGCCGGTTAGCGGGAAGGGCGGTCGTGGCGCTGCCTGGTTCGTACACGGCGAATTCGGCGATGCCGTGCTGCGCCATTATCGGCGTGGCGGCTGGGCTGCAAAAATCAGCGATGCGCGTTATTTCTGGCGTGATGAAAACAGTGTACGAAGCGTTTACGAATTTCATTTCATGCAGGGATTGAACGAAAAAAATCTGCCGGTACCCAAGCCAATTGCGGCTTTTTTTGCAAAAAACGGACTGTTTTATCGCGCCGCCATCCTGGTCGGACGAATTCCGGAGACACGAAGTTTTCTGGACAGCATGCATCGACAAACCGAATCGGCGCCCTGGGCCCAGCTTGGAAAAACAATCGCCCGTTTTCACAAAGCCGGTGCACAGCATGCCGATTTGAATGCGCAAAATATCCTGATCGACCCGAACGACAAAATTTGGCTGATCGATTGGGACAAGGCGAAGCAACAAATAAAAGCGGGACCGTGGTGCGTTGATGTACTGCAACGATTGCAACGTTCTTTACTGAAGAATCGGGGTGAAATAGCTGCAGAAACCATACAGGCCGGCATGCAGGTATTGCGTGCAGCACATGATGCGGAGTTGGAAAAATGAGCTGGACATTACGTTTTCTTGGCGTCGGTAATGCGCAGGCAATCGAACTGGGATCGGCCTCGTCGGTAATCGAGTGCGATGGCAAGCCCGAATTGATGATCGATTGCGGGCAGGAAGCACTGACTGCCTATTCACAACATTATCAGGCGATGCCGGATGCCGTGTTTATCACCCATGTCCATATGGATCATGTGGCCGGCCTGGAAAGATTATTTTTCAAAACCTATTTCGATGAAGCCAAGCGTGGCAAGGTGCGTTTGTACGTGCCGGTCACCGTGTTGCCATATTTGCAGCAGCGTCTGGCCGAATATCCCGGTGTTATTTCCGAAGGTGGCGCGAACTGGTGGGATGGTTTTCAGCTCGTTCCGGTGTCGAAAGGTTTCTGGCATAACGGATACTGGTATGACGTATTTCCGGTTCGGCATCACTTGCCGGAAACCGCATACGCTCTGCGTTTGCATGGCTGCATGATCTGGAGCGGCGATACCCGCCCGATTCCCGAAATGTTGGCGAAGTACGCCAATGCCAATGAATTTGTTGCACATGATTGCGCCTGGCAGGGCAATCCGTCGCATAGTGGTATTGAAGATCTGGAACGTGAATATCCGGCGGAATTATTGCAGCGATGTGCGTTCTATCATTATGAATCGCGCGAACACGGTGAAAAATTGGCGGCACGCGGTTACCGAATTGCGAGACGCGGTGAAGTGGCCGCTTTGCCGAATCCGACCGAAACACGCATGGCACGATGATGAATGCACAGCTACAAAATGCGATGAGCTTGCCGTTGGATAAGTTATCCAGGCCGGTGCATGACTTGCGCGTATCGGTGATAGAAGCCTGCAATTTCCGTTGCCCGTATTGCATGCCGGCCGACAAAACGCCGGATGACACGACCCTGCAAAATGCCGCGCGACTCACTTTTGATCAAATCGAGCAAGTGGTCAAAGCTTTCGTGAAACTTGGCGTTCGAAAACTGCGATTGACCGGCGGCGAACCCTTGTTACGCAAGAATCTTCCCGAATTGATTGAACGACTTGCGAGAATTGCCGAGCTTGAAGATATTGCGTTGACGACCAATGGTTCGCTGCTGGAAAAACAGGCGCAAGCCTTGAAGCAAGCCGGCTTGCACCGTTTGACCGTCAGCCTGGATGCTCTCGATGCTGACGTGTTTTCGCAATTATCCGGTGGCAGGGGACAGGTGCAGGATGTTTTGAACGGTATTGAAGCCGCGGAAGCAGCCGGGTTTTCCTCGCTGAAAATCAATGCCGTGATTCAACGCGGCATCAACGAAGATCAAGTCTTGCCTCTGGTGGAAAAGTTCCGCGGCACCAAACATGTTTTGCGCTTTATCGAATACATGGATGTCGGCAATTGCAATGGCTGGTCGATGCAGGACGTCGTACCGTCAAAACAATTGCAGACGCTGATTAACCAGCGTTGGCCTTTGCAGCCGGTATCGGCGAATTATCGAGGCGAAGTGGCATCGCGCTATCGATTTGCCGATGGGCAGGGTGAACTTGGGTTTGTCAGTTCGGTCAGCGAGCCATTTTGCGGCGATTGCCATCGGGCACGTTTGTCGGCCGATGGTCATGTGTATACCTGCCTGTTTGCAGGAAAGGGGCACGATATTCGTGCCGAGCTCGAACTGGGTGAAGACGTATTGAACCAAAAACTGAATAAAATCTGGACGAATCGCGCCGATCGCTACAGCGAACTGCGGCATTCGCAAACAAAACACAATAAAAAAATAGAAATGTATTTCATCGGGGGCTGAGATGGCTGGGAAATCAACAAGTACGAAAAAACTCACGCACATCGACCCCGCCGGGCGTCCTGCAATGGTTGATGTAACGGATAAGGCGATAACGGCCAGATTGGCTACTGCGGTGACAAATGTCGTATTCCCGAAAGCCGTTGCCAAAGAATTGATCAAATCGAATATGGCTACCAAAAAAGGCGCGATTATCGACACGGCGATTATTGCCGGCACGATGGCGGTGAAACGTACCGACGAACTGATCCCGTTTTGCCATGCGCTGCCGATTGACGGCATCAAGATCCTGATTGACTGGCATGATTCGGAACGTTTGCGAATTAGCTGCACTGTTAAAACCCAGCATCGTACCGGCGTTGAAATGGAAGCCTTGATGGGCGCAAGCATTGCTGCATTGACGATCTACGATATGTGCAAGGCACTTAGCCAGGATATCGAAATCGGTCCGACCCGGTTGGTCGAAAAGCGTGGCGGGAAAACGGCGATCAGCAAATTACTATGACTATTACCGTTCTATATTTCGCCAGTTTTCAGGAAGCCGCCGGTATCGATTCGGAAACGATCGAAAAGCCGGTCTCATTGACGGCTTTGTTTGAAAGCCTGAAGTTGAAATATCAATTCAAATTCCAGGCAGCCAATATCCGCGTTGCCGTCGATGGAGTTTTCGTCGGCTGGCAGTATGAAATTCGCGACGGCAGTGAAATCGCGTTTATTCCACCGGTGTCGGGCGGATGAGCAAGTTTCAAATATCCGGCGAAAAGATCGATGGTGATGCGTTGAAGAAATCAATGCAGCACGACCAGGCTGGTGCCTTTATCTGTTTCGAGGGCTGGGTGCGAAACCATCATTGCGATCGGGCTGTGCAGGCCCTGGCTTACCAGGCCTACAAAACCCTGGCCGAGTCCGAGGGTGAAAAGATTATGGCCGAGGCCCGTGAGAACTTCGTGATTCTGGATGCTGTGTGTGTCCATCGAACCGGTGATTTGGCGATTGGCGACTGCGCGGTCTGGGTTGGCGTGACGGCCGCGCACCGGGATGCCGCTTTCGCCGCCTGTCGTTATGTGATCGACGAGGTCAAACAGCGGGTGCCGATCTGGAAAAAAGAGCGCTATGAAGATGGCAGCTCGGATTGGCTGCATCCAACGGCGTAGGACCGACGGAAGACGGGACAGTAGCTTTTAAGGTGGCGGCCCCGCCAACTTGCCTCGGCGCACGAATCAGTCAATACCGTTGCTGCCTTCCGGCCCTGGCGGAGTTTTCAACCTATCGTCGCGAGGGGCCAACGGGGCCACCATAGAAA
>JBOHYG010000005.1:0-20846 GCA_050737875.1 Arenimonas sp.
AATGGAATAGAGCTTGGCATCGCGTAAAATGCGGCCCGTATCGTATTCATTGATATAACCATTGCCGCCAAGGCATTGAATTGCCTCGAGTGCGACTTGCACTGCAGCATCGGAGCAATGCAGCAAACAGGAAGCGGCATCGATTCGCGAATTGTGACCGGCATCGAAATCACGTGCGACCTGATAGGCAAATGCCCGTGAACTTTGCAGCGCGGTATACATGTCGGCGATTTTGCCCTGCATCAATCCGAAGGTGCCGATTGCCGCATCAAACTGTTTACGTTCACGCACGTATGGCAAAGCGATGTCCAAGGCAGCTTGCATCAATCCGAGCGGACCGCCGGAAATGACAAGGCGTTCGGTGTTCAGGCCATTCATCAAAACCTTCACTCCCTGGTGCACTTCACCCAATACATTTTCTTCGGGGATTTCGCAGTTTTCGAAAACCAGTTCGCAAGTATTTGAACCACGCATGCCCAACTTATCCAGTTTCTGGGCAGTTGAGAAACCCTTGAAACCTTTTTCGACGATGAATGCCGTCATGCAACGCGAACCGGCTTCCTTGCCGGCAGTCCGCATATAGACCAACAGGACGTCCGCTTCCGGTCCGTTCGTGATCCACATTTTGCTGCCGTTCGCGACCCAGACATTGCCGCGTTTTTCCGCGCGGCAGCTCATCGAGCCGACGACGTCGGAACCCGCGCCGGGTTCACTCATTGCGAGCGCGCCCTTGTATTCGCCGCTGCAAAGTTTCGGCAGGTATTTATTACGCTGGTTTTCGTTTGCGTTGTAATAGAGGTTTTGCACGCACAGATTGGAATGGGCGACGTAGCTCAAACCAACCGAACCGGAAGCCCGGGAGATTTCTTCCATGGCGACCAGATGTGCCAGATACGACATTTCCGAACCACCGTATTGTGCGGGAATGGCAATCCCCAACAGGCCCATTTCCCCAAGCTTCGGCCAGAGGTCCTGCGGGAAAACATTTTCGTGGTCGATTGCAGCAGCTCGTGGCGAAATTTCGCTTTCGGCAAACTTGCGAACGGTGTCGCGGAGGGCATCTATGTCTTCACCGAGCGAAAAGGGGCGCATAAGTTTTCTGCAAGAGGTTTGGCTGGAAGTGGTGAAATGCGGACGGAAATTACTCCATCCGCATTATCAATCACGCATGTCGAAAAATCAGTTACCGCGACGACCCTGGAAGCGAGGTGCGGACAGACCCAGGTGCGGCAAACGCAGCTTGCCGATCGAGGTAATGCGCTCTTCCGCCATGCGGTCGGCTGCTCTGTAGGTTGGGATGTTGTCGCGCGCGCTGATTTCGAAAATGCGGCCCAGATTGAAATAGATGGTACGCAGCATGCGCATGGCGCGTTCGCGGTTGTAGCCATCGATTTCCAGAGACACGTTCATCAAGCCGCCGGCATTTACGGCGTAATCAGGCGCGTACAGGATACCTTTACGCATGACTTCGTCGCCGATTTCGTCGGTGGCCAGCTGGTTGTTTGCAGCACCGCAAATCACTTTGCATTTCAGGCGCGGCAAGGTGTTTGCATTGACGGTGCCGCCGAGAGCGCACGGCGAATACACGTCGGCATCGACGTCGTAAATTTGGTCTGGAGAAACCGCTTCGGCGCCATGGTCGTCAACTGCGCGTTGTACCAATTCCTTGTTGATGTCAGTGACGAATACCTTCGCACCGCGTTCGCGCAGCAATTTCACGAATTCCATGCCGACATGGCCAACGCCTTGCACGGCGAAGCTGTACTTGCCGACATCTTCATTGCCGAATTTGACTTGGAGTGCAGCCAGAAGGCCCTGCAAGGTGCCGTATGCGGTGAAAGGCGACGGATCGCCGGAACCACCGTGGACTTGGTGCACGCCGGTTACGAATTCGGTTTCGCGGAACACGTATTCCATGTCGTTTACATCGATGCCGACGTCTTCGGCGGTGATGTAGCGACCGTTCAAGGAGTTCACGAAACGGCCGAAAGCGCGGAACAAGGCTTCGGATTTATCTTTGCTTGGATCGCCGATGATGACCGCTTTACCGCCACCCAAATTCAAACCCGACACAGCTGCTTTGTAGGTCATGCCGCGGCTGAGGCGTAACACGTCGTTTAATGCATCCTGTTCAGTGGCGTATGGCCACATGCGCAGGCCGCCCAAGGCTGGACCGAGTACCGAGTTGTGAATGGCGATGATGGCCTTCAAGCCGGCGTCTTTATTGTGGCAAAACACCACTTCTTCGTGACCAGTTTGTGCGAGGGTTTCAAAAATCATGGCAAGCTCCGGGCGGAAAGGCTCCAATTTGCGCAAGAAACAAGGTCGCTGCGAAATCGAGATACTGTCCGCAAGTGTTTGTAAGTAAAGGGTTTGATGGATTTATGTCAGCGAGCCACCCGGCTGCTGCGCGGGTAGTGTAAAGCAAACCCGGGGTCGGGGCAGTCTTGTATTGGCCGGCTTTTCGATAAGCAAAGTTTTTTTGTCCTGTTTTTCAACTTCGTTGCGTTCATATAAGTGCCTGATGGTTTATCTCTCCCCGGGAAACCATCGGCTCCAACCCTAGAGCAGGGACATTTAGGCGGCCCTAACCGGCCGCCTTTTTTTTGCTCTGCATCATGCGTTATCTTAGTTGTCATGCATGTCCAGTCACTAGCAAACCCGGAAACTCCTGCCAACACCGAATGCCAGTTGATCTATCGGGTTGCCAGGCACGATGCCGATGCCCTGGCGGAACTCTATGAACTGACCGTCTCGCGTATCTATGCCGTCGTCATGCGGGTCTTGCGACATGCCGCGGATGCCGAAGAAGTTATCAGTGACGTCTATCTGCAAGTCTGGGACAAAGCGAATAGTTTCCAGTCCGAACGAGGCACGGTGATCGCGTGGATGAACACCATGGCCTGGAGCCGGGCGGTCGACAAGCTTCGTAAATCCCGGCGCGATTTTGTTCAGCAAGCTTTGCATCCGGACAACTTGGAAGCTGCGTATACGGAATGTGAAGAGTTAAGTGCGGAACAAATTGCCGAATCCTGGTCGAACGGTAAGGCCATCCAGGGCGCATTGCTGGAACTGAGCGAAATCCAGCAACGCGTTTTACGTCTGGCCTATACCGAGGATTTAAGCCATCAGGAAATTGCCAATACCCTGGACTTACCCCTGGGCACGGTGAAGTCGCATTGCCGGCGCGGCCTTGCTGCACTTCGCGAAGTATTAGTGGCACAGGAATACCGATGAAAAAAGAAAATGAAAATTGCGTGGATATCCTGCTGGCAGCAAATGCCGGTTTGATCCCCGAACTTTCGCCACCCGCAGAGGCGCGCACACGAATGCTGACCAATATCATGCAGCGCACTGCTGAACCGACCATGCTAGTTGTAAGACATGGCGAGGGAGACTGGCGGGAAATCCTGCCCGGCGTCAGCATCAAGGTACTGCGCGAGGATACGGCAGAACGCAGCCAAACGACGTTATGGCGGATGCAGCCCGGCGCCAGTGTGCCGAGGCATCAGCACAGCCAGAATGAAGAATGCCTGGTACTGGAAGGGTCGCTAGTACAGGCTGGTATTGAGTACTTCCCCGGCGATTATCTGCTGTCACCGGTCGGTTTGACACATGACCATTTTGTTGCGCCGCAAGGTGCCTTGTTCCTTATCCGCGGCGAAATCATCGGTAAATCCATGCTGGTTTGATTCGTACGGAATCTCTCGTCACGCGGCCATCACAACTTCGATAAAAATTTTGCATCCGACTTCACTGCTCTGTGCGTATGTTCCATTGACGCGGATTTTCGCGTGAAAACAGAACTGGAATAACGATGTCGAAAATTTTCATGCTTTGCATTTCTTTTTTTCTGGCCGCAGGCTCGGCGTATGCCGCAACTTTCACCAAGGCGGACCCGCCTTTCAGGCAGCGCGGCGATATCCTGGTCGAAATAAAGGGCCGTGGTGTCTATACCTACGATGGTGACAAGGTCGCGAATGACACTACCTGTTTCGCACAATGCCGCCTGCTATGGCCTCCGATCTATGCCGATGATGAAGCCAAGCCGAAGGGTTCATTTACTATTTTCACAAGAAAAGACGATGGCAAACGCCAGTGGGCATTCAAAGGCAAGCCGTTGTATCGCTGGGTGTCCGATCTAAAACGTGGTGATGCCGGTGGTGATGGCGTTGCCGGAGTGTGGCGGCTAGTCAGGGTTTACCCGAAACCGACAGGTCAAACGCCTGCGGATCAAATCGCGGAAAAACCGTCGGCAAAAACGAAAGAAAACTAAGCCAACCCTCACTTTCTGGAATAAACATGTCTGTTAAAAAAAATAAGCGCAAGGCATTGTGCTTGCTGTTGCTCGGCATTTTTTCCAATGCCAATGCCGAGGAGCAACAAGACAAAAGCTTCGACACCGGAGGCAAATTGCTGCTCACCGGCGGGGTGAGCCAGCTCGAAGGTTCGGCAGGCGGCGGGTTGACACCATGGGCCGTGATTGGTGGTTATGGAACCGACGATGAAATCGGTGCCAATGCCTTCTACACCCGTGTGAATACCGGTTCTTATCACCTTGACGATGCTGGTGTGATGATCGGTTTTTACAATCGCGTTGAACTCAGTTTTGCCCAACAGCGTTTCAATACCGAACAAGTCGGCGGCTTGCTTGGCCTCGGTGATGACTTCACCTTCAAACAAAACGTGATCGGTTTGAAGGTACGGGTTGCCGGTGATCTGGTAGTTGATTCGGATAGCTGGATACCGCAAATATCCGTCGGCGTGCAGCACAAGAAAAACAACCAATCCGGCGTGTTGTCATTCATCGGTGCAAGCGACGATTCCGGTACCGATTATTACGTGACCGCGACGAAATTATTCCTTGCCGATGGCTTGCTGCTGAATGGCACCGTGCGTTTCACCAAGGCTAATCAGATCGGTATTCTCGGTTTTGGCGGTGACAAGAATGATGGCTACGAGCCACAGCTGGAGTTATCGGCAGCGTATCTGTTGAACCGGAATTGGGCGGTCGGTGCCGAATACCGGATGAAACCCAATAATCTCGGTATTGCGAAAGAAGACAATTGGTTCGATGTTTTCGTGGCCTATGCGCCGAACAAGCATGTGTCCTTTACGGTGGCGTATGCCGACCTGGGAAATGTCGTCATCAAAGATAATCAACGTGGCGTTTATGCCAGCGTTCAAGTCGGTTTCTGAGGAATCATCATGAGCAACAGTATCAAATTACTAAGCCTGATTTCCCTGCTATTTCTTGCAGGGCAAGTACCGGCAATTTACGCACAGGAAGCGGCAGCAGAGCAGGCGGATGAAATCCCTGTCGAAGATGAAATCCCGGCGGATGAAGAAGAGCAGGAAGAAACAGAAGCTGTGGACACTGCAGAAAAAATGGCCGGTTCAGCTGTAGATATGTCGAAGACAGCGCCAGCATATCCGGAGCTTCTGCCGGTGTTTAAACAATTCGGCGAAGAAGCAGGTTTGGTCAAGCTGATGGACGTATTCATGGAGAAGTTACTGGCCGATCCACGCATGCGCCCCTTCTTTGAAAATAGCGACCAAGCTCGAGTCAAGAAACATCTGGTCGAACAGTTTTGCGTGATATTGGGTGGCCCCTGCACATACAGTGGCCGCGATATGAAGTCATCGCATGCGGCATTGGGTATCGATCGCGCCCATTTCAACGCCTTGGTCGAAGACCTGCAGTGGGCGATGAACAAGCAAGGTATTCCATTCCGTGCGCAGAACAAATTGCTGGCCAAGCTGGCGCCGATGCATCGCCAAATCGAGACCAAATAATCAAGTTTTCAGTGAATAAAACCGCCGGTTAATCCGGCGGTTTTGCCATGCCTGCGGGGTTCGGGATAACTGCAAAAATTCATGGTTCTTGCTGCTGGCGTAATGGGCCAAACCGGCAAAACGGGCATTTCCTGACTCAAATCGCAGCTCCTAACCGTGCAATAACGCCATCTGCCTCGGTTTGTGGGAAAATAGCGGTTCGTTCCCGAAGGCATCCGTCGTATGAGTACCCCCGCCAACACCTTGCCATCCGCTGACGCTCAGACTGAACGCGGTCCTTTACGCTTCGTGACAGCCGCCAGCTTGTTCGACGGCCACGATGCCGCGATCAACATCATGCGCCGCCTGATTCAATCCCAGGGCGCTGAAGTCATTCATCTTGGTCACAACCGCAGCGTTGAAGATGTCGTGCGTGCGGCACTGCAAGAAGATGCCGATGGTATCGCGTTGAGTTCCTACCAGGGTGGCCATGTCGAGTATTTCAAATACATGGTCGACATGCTGAAAGAGCGTGGTGCTTCGCATATCCGCGTGTTTGGTGGCGGTGGCGGCACGATTACTCCGGAAGAAATTCGCGAACTGCAGGATTACGGCGTCGAACGCATCTATCACCCGAACGATGGCATGCAGATGGGCCTGGTCGCGATGATCGAAGATCTGGTCAATCGTACACGCGCGCATCGTTTGTCGGTCGGCGACGTCAACAAGATCGATATCGACGATGAAATCTCGATCGGCAAAATGCTGTCAGCGATTGAAGAAGGCGTTATCAGCGAAACCGAACTGGTGAGCCTCAGAAAGCAATGGACGCTCGCCAGCGGCAAAACACCGGTTGTCGGTTTGACCGGTACCGGCGGTGCCGGTAAATCATCGGTTACCGATGAGTTGATGAATCGCTTTTTGCAAAGTTTTCCGGAAATGCGTATCGCGGTTATTTCGGTAGATCCGACCCGCCGTAGAACCGGCGGCGCATTGCTGGGTGACCGTATCCGCATGAACTCGCTGCGTTCGACGCGCGTCTTCATGCGCTCGATGGCGACCCGTCGCCAACACGTGGCAACCAATATCGTGTTGAAAGATTGCGTATCGTTTTTGCGCAGCCTTGGTTTTGACTTGGTCATGGTGGAAACCGCCGGTATCGGTCAATCGGATTCCGAAATCGTCGATTTGGTCGATTTCCCGGTTTACGTGATGACTTCGGATTTCGGCGCGCCTTCGCAGCTGGAAAAAATCGATATGCTCGATTACGCCGAGCTGGTCGTCCTGAATAAATTCGATAAGCGTGGCGCCGAAGATGCATTGCGTGATGTTCGCAAGCAATGGAAACGCAATCGCGTGGCATTCGCCGTCAAGGACGAAGACGTTCCGGCGTATCCAACTATCGCCAGCCAATTCAATGATCCGGGCGTGACCTGGATGTTCATGAATCTGTGCCGACTGATGCGCGAGAAATTAACGCTGGATGGTTTGCGTTGCGATTTCAATCCGCATCTTGATACATCGCTGAAAGAACCGCGAGCCACTGTTTTGATTCCTGGCGCCCGTGCCCGTTACCTCGCCGAAATTGCCGAGCAGGGTAGAGGCATCAATAGCTCGATCGAAAAACAAGCAGAAGCCGCCGACCGCGCGCAATCGTATTGGCAGAGCTTGCAGGATATCGGCGACGACAAATTGCCGAAGATGCTCGACATCTACGATTTGACGGATGTGCAGATGGCCAGCCGTGCCGGCGATCAGGCTCATACCGGAGATGAACGTCGCACCGGCATCGATCGCCGCAAAGCGGTATTCCAATGGCAGAAAAAACGCATAGACGAAGAGGAAAGCAAGCACGCACCAGTTGTCGCTGATCGCAGCATGGTTACCTTGCGCCAACGCTACAACGATGCGGTCAAAGCATTGAGTGCCGAAGCGGTTCATCTGCTACGCGAGTGGCCGGAACGCCTGAAATCGATCACCGACGAGTTCACCGAATATCAGGTGCGTGGTAAATCAATCAAGGTCGAAAACTACCGCGATTCGCTTTCACACCAGAAGATTCCGAAAATCGCCGCACCAACTTACAAGAGCTGGGGCGAACTGCTGACTTTCCTGATGAAGGAAAACCTGCCAGGTGCGTATCCGTATACCGGTGGCGTGTATCCGTACCGTCGAGTCGGTGAAGATCCAATCCGCATGTTTGCCGGTGAAGGTACGCCGGAACGCACCAATCGCCGCTTCCATTATTTGAGCGTCGGCCAACCGGCCGCGCGTTTGTCGACCGCATTCGACTCGGTCACGCTGTATGGCGAAGACCCGGCGATACGCCCGGATATTTTCGGCAAGATCGGCAACTCCGGCGTCAGCATCGCTACTCTGGACGACATGAAAAAGCTGTATTCCGGTTTTGATCTGTGTTCGCCCACGACCTCTGTGTCGATGACGATCAATGGTCCGGCCCCGATGATTCTCGCGATGTTCATGAACACGGCAGTCGATCAACAAGTCGAAAAATATCTGAAAGCCGATCCGGCGCGCTGGACAAAAGCGCAGGACGAAATCAAGAAATTCTTCAAAGGCAAAAAACGTCCGGAATATTTTGGTGAACTGCCGCCGACCAACGATGGCCTGGGCCTGGCACTGTTGGGTATTTCCGGTGACCAACTGGTCGATAAGGATACCTATGCGCGTATTCGTGCCGAGACGCTGTCGACTGTTCGCGGTACCGTTCAAGCCGATATCCTGAAAGAAGACCAGGCACAAAACACCTGCATCTTCAGTACCGAATTTGCGTTGCGGATGATGGGCGATATCCAGCAATTCTTCGTTGATAACAACGTACGCAATTTCTATTCTGTTTCGATTTCCGGTTATCACATTGCCGAAGCCGGTGCGAACCCGATCTCGCAATTGGCATTCACGTTGAGCAATGGTTTCACGATCGTCGAATACTATTTGGCACGCGGCATGAAGGTCGATGACTTCGCGCCGAATCTGAGTTTCTTCTTCAGTAACGGCATGGATCCGGAATACACAGTGATTGGCCGCGTTGCCCGCCGCATCTGGGCTCGCGCTATGCGTGAACGCTACGGCGCCGATGCGCGTAGCCAAATGATGAAGTACCACATTCAAACTTCCGGTCGCTCGTTGCACGCACAGGAAATCCAGTTCAACGATATCCGCACGACCTTGCAAGCACTCTATGCATTGTTCGACAACTGCAACAGCTTGCATACCAATGCCTATGATGAAGCGATCACCACGCCGACCGAAGAATCGGTACGTCGTGCGGTCGCGATCCAGATGATCATTACCAAGGAACTGGGTTTGAATTTCTGCGAAAACCCGTGGCAGGGCAGTTTCATCGTCGACGAGCTTACCGATATCGTCGAAGAAGCCGTCTACAAGGAATTCGAAGCACTATCTGAACGCGGCGGCGTACTCGGCGCAATGGACACCATGTACCAGCGTGGCAAGATCCAGGAAGAGTCGATGTACTACGAGCACAAGAAGCACGATGGCAGCCTGCCGTTGATCGGCGTGAATACTTTCCTTCCGAAAGAACACAGCGGCGAAATTACTACCACCATCGAATTGATTCGCAGTACCGAACCGGAAAAAGCCCAGCAAATCGATAACGTACGTACCTATCAATTGGCGAGAAATTCACTGGCGCCGACTGATGCAGGTAATCAGGGGTTGCAGTATCTGCAAGCGACTGCACGTGAACGCAAGAATATTTATGCCGCGTTGATGGAAGCCGTGAAAACCCATTCGCTCGGCCAGATTAGCCATGCGCTTTACGATGTGGGTGGCGAGTACCGCAGGAATATGTAATCCGTAGGACCGACGGAAGTCGGGACAGATTGCAATAAGACGGTCCCGACTTCCGTCGGTCCTACGGCGGTTTGTTACTCGGCCGCGTAAGCTCGCGCATCAAATCCGGCCGCAAATCGCGGAAAATAAAAAGTGCGGTGACGGCAATCGTCATCACTGCCAGTCCGATCTTGCCCATGTTCAATAATTCCCCGGACATGATAAAAATCAGGCCGGCACTCAGCACATGTACCAACACGATCGGCTGATCGCGTTGTTTGCGTAGCTCTTCGCTGAGGCCCGAACGCAGGTCGGCGCGGTATTGGCGATATGACTCGAATGCCGCAGATACCATGATCGCCACCGCCGACCAGATCAAGGTTCGAGTGAACACGCCATCTTTGGTGAACGAAGCGAATAGTGCAATTACCCAACCGAACATTCCGGTCAGTAGCAGGCTGATAAACAAACCAATCAGTAACAGTGTTATCCAGGCGCTGACTGCATTGAGCATCCCTGCATCGCCTACTTCGACCTCGGTTGAAACCCCGACGCCGACAACGGCGATACAGGCGATGGTGAGAGACAGGTTGAACACGCTGAGCAGCAGGAATTCCAGGGCCGAGCCGCCGAAAATCAGGATGCAAGCGAGCGGAATCAGGTTGCGGACCACGATGGCTATCGTCTGTGCTTTGCTCAGGGATTGCCGGGGCAGCGGAGCCCAGTAGGGTTCTTCTTTTTTAACCTTTTTCTTTTTCGCCATGGCGCCTTATATCACGATGCCCGGATTCGTTGCATGCCGCTTTTCTAATTATTTCTGTAGGAGTGACGGAAGTCGCGACTTCCGTCGCTCCTACGATAGTGAACGCTTATCACAATTTCGACGCCGTCAATTTGATATCGGCATTTTTCCAGGCAGCGACAAAACGCTTGTCGACTTCGGCGGCATCGGCATCGCGTTGCTGTGCGTGCAGGCTTTGCGACAGGCCAAACAAGGACCAGCCGTTTTCAGGGTTACGCAGCAATTCTTCCCGATACACTTTTTCCGCATCGACCGGTTTTCCGGCATCCAGCAAAAATGCGCCGAGTGCGTGTCGTGTCGGTGCGTGCCAGCCAGGTGGTTCGTCGTAGGGAATCTTGTCTTCGATGGCAACGGCTTTTTGCATCGAGGCGATGGCGGCATCCTTATCGCCTTTGCTCGCTGCAATTTCAGCTGATAGCGTGAGCTCGGCAATTTTTACCGCATGCGAAAGCGAATAACGATCCCATACCGTCAGTTTTTCCATCGCGGGATCGGCCGCCAATTTTGCGAGCTCTTCCAGATGTTTCGCAGCCTGGTCTGCCTTGTTTGTTCGCAGTGCCGCCATGCCTTGTGCGTAATGCCAAATGGCAGTGACATAAGGCAAATCCGGGGCTGGATTGGGTTGGCCGCTAATTTCATCCCAGCGGCCGAAACGCACGCGATAAAACCAGGGCGTCATCCAGTAATGCTGCAAGCCGGCGAAACCAGGTTGTCGCATCAAGTCGGGGATATTGGTTTTTTCCGCAGTGTGCAGCGCGGCTTCTTTTGCCAATGTGTTCGTGCCTTCCATGCTGGCAGCGAACCACAGGAAGTGATGGTTATGCGGCACGTAGCCGAGTGGATACAAACCCTTGGTCTTGCCTTTGCAAATGGCCAGATAGGCATCATCGGCTTTAATCGCAATCTGGTTTGCCAATACGGCGTCATGCCAACGTCCAACGCGCGAATAAATATGTGCCGGCATGTGCACCAGATGTCCCGAACCTGGAATCAGCGTGCGGAGATGGTCCGCAGCGGCGGCGCCTTTGGACGGATCAGCCGAAGCTTCCACAGCATGCACATATAAATGCAAGGCGCCGGCGTGGTCGGGGTTGCGTTTGATCACGGACTCCAGAGTTGCCACGATTTCCTTGGTTCCACCCTTGGGCCGCAATTTTTCGTCGTAGTAATCCCAGGGCTGTAAATCCATCAAGGCCTCGGCGTGGAAAGTGGCCGCGTCAACATCATCAGGAAATTGCGCGGCCAATTTGCCGGTGGCATCGGCGTAGGCTGCGTCCAGTGCCTTGCGGTCTTCCGGTGCTTTTTCGGCGTAGCGAGCTTCCAGTGCATGGATGAAAGCTTGTTCGCGCGGAGTTGTTTTCGATGCAAATGAAACCGCTTTTTGCAGGCGTTCCCAGGCAGCCGCGTTATTGGCCGGGTCCATGCCCGAGTTCACGTGCGGACCGAGTACCAGCGACGCACCCCACCAACACATGGCGCACTCGGGGTCCAATTCGGTCGCCCGGAGGAACGAGCGTTCGGCGGCATCATGATTAAAGCCGTAAGTCAGCATCAATCCCTGGTCGAACCAGCGCTGCACTTCGGGTTTGGTACTGGTGACCGGGAAACGGTAATTGCCTAAACCATCCAGCAATGTGGCCCCAATAAGTACATCGGGGGCTGGCGCAGGTTCGCTATCGATAGACACGGCAGGTGGTGCGGGTTCTTTGTGGCTGCGTGTATATAGAAAACCGCCAATGCCGACGGCGACTGCCAAAAAGAGGAGTAGCGGACGTTTCATAAGGCACCCAGAGGGGAATTGGGAAGTACTTTTTTACGCCTGAACAAGCCGACCTGCAAGTGTCCAGATCGCGAATAATGATAGGGTATGCGTGTCACCCGGCCTTTATTTGACAGCTCAATACGCAAGGGGATTCATGCGATGAGAACAATTCTACTGATGCTTGCCGTCGTGTTTTTTGCACCTTCGACGCTCGCGCAAACCACTGCCGAAGAATATAACGATCAGGCTTTCATGAAAGCGATCCGCGGCCAGCCCGGTGATATTGATTCCGGCATCGCGGATGCAAGCATGGCGATCAAGCTGAAACCGGATTATCACGAGGCCTATAACCAGCGGGCCAACCTGAAATTGAGCAAAGACGATCTGGACGGGGCATTGGCCGACTATACCAAGGCTATTCAATACGGGCCGAAAGTCGCGAACTATTACGCCAATCGTGCGGCAGTGCTTGAAAAAAAGAAGGACATCATCGGCGCACTCGTCGACAGCAGCAAGGCAATCGCCCTCGCGCCGAAGAATCATCACAACTATTACGAGCGCGGAAAAATAAAACTGCGTAACAAAGACTATGCCGGAGCGATTCTCGATTTCGACAAGACACTCGTGATCAAGCCGGACTACTTCGCCGTCCGCAAATCACGTGCAGAAGCCTATCGGGCAATCGGCAAAAACAAGCAGGCCGATGAAGATGAAAAAAAATATGAAGAAGAAAGCAAGAAGTTTTTCGAGAAGTTGAATTTGTAGTCTGATGATCAATTTGATAAAAGTGGATCAATCAATTCAAGAGAGCAAGCATGGCAAACGAAAGCAGCCCACTTCCCGATAATGTTTTGGAAGCTTTGCAGGCAGGCCAGACTATCGAGGCGATAAAATTGTTGCGCCTTGCGACCGGGCTTGGTTTGAAAGAGGCGAAAGATGCCGTCGATGCGCATCTACAAGGTTTTTCGGTGAACGTGCCAGTCATTCCGCCGGCGAATCAAATGCCGACCTCGGTGATGGCAGCGCTGCAATCGGGCAACAAGATCGAGGCGATCAAATTATTGCGTGAACAGACCGGTTTGGGTTTGAAAGAAGCCAAGGATGCGGTCGAAGGAATGGAAGTCCGCAAAGTGGGTGGCACAGGCAATTTTCCGACCATCGAAAAACCAAAATCCGGCAATGGAGTCTGGTGGTTCATGGGTGCAGTCGTGCTTGGTTTTGCGGCGTATTACTTTTCAACGTAAGTCAGGCAAAGGCTCGACCTGCAACAATTTTCTAGCCAGCTCACTCGCAATTGGCTTCTTTCACTTTATCCATCGTGCAGAAATCCGGTGGCGTGTGTTTTTTCCAGAATGCTTTCAACCCGGTGCGATCAATATATTGCCTGAAGGCATCGCTGCCCCGGAGTTCACGTGATTCAGGCTGCCATAAAATCCAATGATAGGAGTTGTAACCCATCGTTTGCATGACATCGAGCCCCGCTATATCGGATTGATAGTTTCGTTTGGGCAGGAACAAGCGTTCCAGGCTATACGGGCGGAAAGGGGTGGGACTGTCGAATTGGGCTTCGGATTTCTCAAGCTTTTGCATCAGTTCCGGCCATAGCGACGCGTCGGTCATGGCATCGGCCAAGGTCATTTCGGAATCCCGCCATCTGAAATCCAGCGGTAATTCCCCGGCGATGCGTTTTGCTTCCATAAAATCATTTCGCCACATCGCATTCATGTACAGGGCCGTGATAGTCGCAGCCGGTAGATCGGTAGCAAGCAGTTGATCGCGCGCTTCCAGATGGCGACCGAGCGTATCGAGTGCGCGGCCACGTGAAAAACTCGCGATGTTGCCCAATGGATCGATTGCAAGCGAATCGTCGATGACCTTGAGCCCCCGTTTCACATAGCCCACAGTGATCAATCGATGCGAATGAAATGTAAGCAGTAGGGGATTGTCGGGGTCCAGTTCGACGGATTTCTCGGACAAGGCAAGGCATGCCTCCCAGTCTTGATCCCGACACGCGAACGCGGCCAGCACGGACATGGCATCTGCCTGCTTTGCATCCAGTGACAGCGCTTTATTCGCAGCGAGGATGGCTTGTTCCCGATTTTTTTCGCGCTCTTTATTCACATTGCCGGATGAGAGCATGTAGAGCGTGGCTAATCCGGCCCAGGCTCGCGCGTAGTAGGGGTATTCGAGGGTCAACTGACGCATTTCGCGTTCGGAATCCTGAAGATCCGCGTTTCTCAATTTCGACGATTCGGTGATGCGTTGCAATGCCCAATAATATCGCTTGTATCGCACTGGATCTTCACCGGCCGGAGTGACGGTAATTTGCAACGCTTTTTTTAGCTGCTTGCTCGCGGTACGCGCGATTTGCTGCTGCAGCAGGAATCCCGGATCGGATTGACGTTCAAACGATTGCGACCAGATAGTCCGACGCGTGCTGGTCAACACCAGGCGCAAATTCACGAAAACGCGTTGCTGGTCATGTTGTACCGTGCCTTCAAGATAATGCGAGGCATGTAACTTGCTCGCCAATTCGCCGGCCGGTTTCGATAGCTCCATCGACGTAGCCGGTGCCGTGACGCGAATGCCGGGCGTTAGCGATAACAGGTTGACGATGTTTCCGCTGACACTTTCCGCAAGCACCCGGCTGCGCTCATCCTTATCCAAAGCGCGAAACGGCATTACAGCCAGCACTGGCACGGTGTCTGCAGGATTAGTCTGCTGTTTCGATTCGTCCGCCCTGCGGAAATACAGCAAAGCCCACAACGAAAGCAGCACGAACAATAGAACGGTGAGCTGAAGGAACTGCCTGTTGTAATGGATAGCGGGCTTACGCGCAGTTTTTACTGGTGAGTCATTACCAACGCCGTCTTGTGTTTCCGGTTCCGGACTGCCATTTACGATATCCAGTGGCAGTGCCGGGTCATTGGCGGCAATTTCATCCGGTAATGCCGCATCTTGTGAATCAGGCTGGGCAGGTAAATTGAAGCGGTAGCCAACCCCGTGAATGGTTTGAATGTATCGCTCGTGCGAATCTTCATCACCCAGGGCGCGTCGCAGGATTCCGATCAGGCGCACCAACACGCCTGGAGTGACATGCCGGTGACCCCAAACGGCATCGAGTAATTCCTGATGAGTGAAAGCATGGCCTGGACGGGACAGTAAGACACTCAGGAGCGAATGGGCTTTAGGCTCCAATGCAATTTCCAGGCCAGCCCGGGTAACTTTCATGCCATCGACATCGACGTGGATGTCGTTGAACGAGTAGGTTCCGGAACTTGCAGCATTACTGGTCATGCGCTGGAGTCACCTGGTCAGGAGCTAGGGATAAGGTATCCGAAACAACGCATAAAAGGCTTAAAAGTGGCCGGCCTCGTTATTTCCTCGCAATCTCCTCGTGCTTTCCCGAGCTCGGCATCGGGACTTCATCGTGGTAATAGGGCGATTCTGCAATCCAGGCAGACATCCCCCTTGTCGCCATCAGCAGGAGAATCACATGAAGACCTTATTGAAATTGATCGCACTTGCCACCGCACTTTTCAGCAGCCAGATCTTTGCCGGAAGCCAATCTGCCGATACGTTCAGATTCGACTGCACGTCGAAAAAAATGCCTTCCCAGCAGGATTTCGGAAAGCTGATGGGTCTGTACAATTTTGCCGAAATCTACGACGAGCGTCTGCGTCTGCGCAGCAATTTGCTGCATGAATGCAAGTCGCACAAGAATGCCATTCTGATCGTTCAGGTTCGGCCGCAAAAGATCCAAGCCCTTGCCCAGAAATAATCGTTTCCCGTAGCGTGAGCGAAAGGGTGCGTTCAAGCGCACCCTTTCATGATTTGAAGCAATATTTCAACGACCAAATTCGTCGTAGTGCTTGTCGGCGTATTTTTCGTAGCGGGTCAGCAAGGCAAGATTGGCTTTTTCAATATCGGTCAGTTCCGCTTTCACGTCATTGCTGACCGGCACATACCAATCGTAGGCTTCGAATACCAGCCGCAAATCTTTCTTGTTAAAGGAATAACCATGACGGGCAAAGATGAAGTTGCGGATGATGCGAATCTGCGGCTGCGTCAGGTTTTCGACATCCCGGGTTTTCAGCGTGTCGATGGACGGATTTTTTTCCATTCCTGACTCGCCCAGATTGACGTATTCGTCTTCTTTTTCTTCCTGTGCAAGTTTCGGGTTGTATACGAAGGTTTTTCTTTCAAGCTTGAACGCCTTCGGACTTGCGGCAACATCTTTGGGTTTCCAGGTGCCGGATAAATTCACGGTGTCCAGCACCATGTCGAAACTGCCGTCATTCTTGTCATCGCCAGGTTCACTGCCGGCGAGATGAAAACCGGATTCGGTTTTTTCCCAGGTTCCGGTAATGGGGCGCTGATTTCCAGCCGCAACACTGTGGGCACTGAATGTTTTGTCCGCACGCATTTCGTCGATCACGATGCTTAGCCGATTCGGCGTAATGAAAGCGTAATAGCCATACAGAGGATCGAGATACATGAAAGGGTGGAACTGTTTCGGAACATCCTTGAGATTCATAATGTATTCGGATTCGGCATCTTCGCCCGCCCATTTATCGAAGGCTTCCCTGGCCTTGGTAAACTCTGCCGTCGGTTCGAATCTGCCGCTGTACAAGCCGGGCTCGATCAAGGCTGATTCAGTTACGGTTTCCGGGGCTGTCGTTGGCGAGCTGCCGTCAGCAGCCGGTTTTTCCGGGGCAGAAACCACGTGGGCTGCCTGCTCGCCTGAATTGTCTTTGCAGCCTGCAAGCATCAGGCCTGTAATTACCGATAAACTGTAAGCAAGCGTTTTCACTTTCGATGAGCTCATGAGCATACCCCGTGGACAATATGGGCAGATAGTAAAGTATTTCGGCATCGTGATTTTGGCTTTTTTCAGCTATTTGATGCTCGAAATCATCCTGCGATATGTGACGTTCGATACCAACGCCAGTTTCCTGCAAATCAAGCAGGACTTTATTGGCAATAAAGTCTGGCTAACCGCATTTTACGTTCACGTATTTTCCAGTCTGTTTGCATTGCTGGCCGGTTTTACGCAGTTCTCAAAACGCATCCGCCAGCATGCTCCACATATCCACCGCTTTGCCGGCCGTGTGTACGTGATCGATATCCTGCTGGTTACCGGTCCCGCAGGATTGCTGATGTCGTTCTATGCCAATGGCGGCATGGGTTCGCAGCTGGCTTTTTTTACATTGTCGGTTCTATGGTGGTACTTCACCTATCAAGCCTGGCGTGCCGCGGTCGATCGTGATTTCACCAAACACCGCGCCTATATGTTGCGTAGTTTTGCACTGACCATGTCGGCGATTACCTTGCGTGTCTGGAAATTGGGGCTGGCACATTATTTTGAATTGCCGCCGATGGATATTTATCGCCTCGTGGCGTGGTTGGGTTTTGTGCCCAATTTAATGCTGGTTGAGTTTTACTTGCATCGCTTACGGAATAGAACTGCTTGATCCAATCAGTTAGCCGTACGATTCCCCACGCTGGAAATAAAAACGCCTGGACATGCCAGGCGTTTTTTTATTTGCGTCCGCGGAGTCTTGCTGCGCGACGTCTTGCACGTGCTCGTTTCATTTCTGAACGCCTGAGGATTTATTGGGCGATCATTGTCCCATAGATGCCGATACCGGGTCGGTTTATTTGGCTTTCGACGATGGAAGCCGCGCCACGAAAGGCTTTTGCACGAGTTAATGCAGCTTGAAGATGACTGCAATGCGCCATTTGCGCTGCAAACGCACAATTCGAACAATAAAACGAATGCATGTCTGGTCAAAACCGGGGTCCTGGATTACGGTATGAATCCGCTGGTGAACACGATACTTTTTGCGGATTCAAGACGGAGATTCTGATGAGTCGGATTATCAAAACCTTTGCATGGCTTCTACTTGGCCTGAGCTTGTCGCCAGCGTATGCAAGCGAATACCTCGAGCTTACCGATTTCCATTTGATCGATGGCACTGGTGCGAACGAGCGCTGGGTCAAGCGTTTGATAGCTCGGGATGGCGTAATCGTATCGATCGATCAACAAGGCGAAGTTCCGAAACCCGAGGCTGATGCGCGATGGACCCGGATCGGTTTGAACGGCGCCTGGGTCATGCCGGGATTGATCGACACCCATGTGCATGTCGCACGATTTCCGGATCGCGCACGTGTACAGGGAATTCTTCAGGCATCGGTACGCGGCGGCGTGACCGGTGTGCGCGATCTGGCCGGTGATGCGCGTGCGCTCGCGGAACTGGAACGCAGCATGGGTGCCAACGAATTTATCGGCCCCGAATTGGTGTTCAGTGCGTTGTTTGGCGGGCCGGATATTTTCCGTGAAGGCCCGACTGCTGAAATGGCTCCGGGCAAACCGCCGGGCGAGGCTGCATGGGCTCGTTCAATAACCGTAGAAACCGATTTGGTGAGAGCGATAGCCGAAGCCAAAGGCTCGGGCGCGACGAATATCAAGGTGTACGGCGATTTGTCGCCAAGTTTGGCGGCTGCAATCATTAGTGAAGCAAAACGTCAGGGCTTGATGACGACGGCACATGCCACGGTATTTTCCGCGCGGCCCGGGGATTTGGTGAATGCCGGCATTGGCTCGCTGGCGCATGCGCCTTATCTGGTCTGGGAAGCCGTGGATGTCGTACCAACGGATTATCGCGAAAGGACGAAGGGTCCCTGGAAACAGCTACCCGCCGACCACCCGAAGTTGTTGGCGCTTTACAAGGATATGGCTGCGCGCGGAGTGTATCTGGATGCAACCTTATACATATACAAAGCGATGAAGAATTTTTCGCCGGAAGTGAAAGCCGATTGGACCGATGAAGCATTTGCCTGGGCAGCCAAGGCAACGCGACTCGCAAACGAGGCAGGTGTACCGGTAACGACCGGCACAGACTGGTTCGAACCCTCGAGGGACGGCGAGTTGCCGCATACGCATGAGGAGCTGGCTTTGTTGGTGGAAGTGGCCGGGTTTACCCCGATGCAGGCGATACTTGCCGGAACCCGCAACGGAGCAGGGGCGTTGGGCAAAGGCAGGACCCATGGCACCGTAGAAGTGAGCAAGGTCGCTGATTTGCTGGTGCTGGAAGCCAGTCCCTTGCTGGATATCCGTAATACAACGCGTATCCGGATGACGATTCGGCAAGGCCATACCGTTTCGCCCTATTGAGTGAATACCGACCGGTAGCAGCAGGGCCCCGTGTTATTCTGGGCGCCTGTTTTTGCTGCAATTACTCTCGTTTCCTAGGGGCTTTCAATGGATTTTAGCAACGCCGTACTCATCGCGGCGGCAGCGGCTGCCGTCATTTTTCTTACTTTCTTCACCGCATTGCTGTTGCGCCGCGTGGTGCCGACCAATGAAGTGCACATCATCCAATCGGGCAAGGCGACTGTCTCGTACGGCAAGGATCACGAAGCCGGAAATACCTATTACGAATGGCCGTCGTGGATTCCAAAAATCGGTATCGTCAAAATCGTATTGCCGGTTTCGGTATTCGACGGCGACCTGGAAGCTTATGAGGCATACGACAAAGGCAGATTGCCATTCGTAGTCGACGTAAAAGCCTTCTTCCGTATTTCCGATTCGAATCTGGCCGCGCAACGCGTGAGCTCGTTCGATGAATTACGCAGCCAGTTGCATGCGATTTTGCAGGGCGCAGTACGTACGATTCTGGCTTCGGCCGATATCGAGGAAATCATGCAGGGCCGTAGCCAGTTTGGCGAATCGTTCACTCGCGAAGTGGAAACGCAATTGGTGAACTGGGGTGTTTCGACGGTAAAGAATATTGAGTTGATGGATATTCGCGATTCGTCCGGTTCGCATGTCATCAAGAACATCATGGAAAAGAAAAAATCCCTGATCGAAATGCAGAGCCGTATCGAAGTGGCGGAAAACATGAAGCGCGCCAGCATTGCCGAAATCGAGGCAAAGCGCGAGACCGATGTTCAATTGCAAGACGCATTGCAAAAAGTGGGTGCGCGTACGGCGGAAAAAGACAAGGCCGTGGGTATTGCGAACGAACAGGCGCAGCAAGCCATCAAGGAACAGGCAAAAATCACAACCGAGAAAGAATTGGAAATCACCAAGGTTTCGGAAGTGACATCGGCCAACATCGCGAAAGACGTACAAATCGTGAAGGCCAACCAGGACAAGGAAACCGCCGCCATTAACAAAGATATGGCGATTATCGAAGCCGCCCAGGAAAAAGAAACCACCATTCTCGTGGCCGAAGGTACCAAGGCCACGACAATCTTGGTCGCTGAAGGTAACTTGGAAAGCAAGAAGCGTGAGTCCGAAGGTATTGCCGTTGAAGGTACTGCTCGCGCCGAAGCTGAAAAAGCCATGCAGCTGGCACCAGTGCAAGCGCAGATCGTGCTTGCCAAAGAAATCGGCAACAACGAGGGTTATCAGAAATACCTGGTGACCATCGAGCAAGTGAAGGCGAACCAGGCCGTTGGTATTGAACAAGCACATGCATTGGCGAAAGCCGATGTGAAAGTGATTGCCAATTCCGGCAATGTCGAAAACGGCATGAAGAGCATCATGGATATCTTCTCGTCCAACGGCGGCACCAATTTCGGTGCGATGCTGGAAGGACTTGCGCAGACCGAGCAGGGCGAGGCGCTGCTGAAGAAAGTCGGCTTGAAGCCAGACGATTCGAAGAAATAATATTTTCAATGGCT
>JBOHYG010000006.1:0-1415 GCA_050737875.1 Arenimonas sp.
CTTTTTTTCCAGGTCCCCACTCAGGGAAACATCGACGTTGTAGATCAGGCAAATGGCAGATTTCTTGCGCGCATCGTAGGCACGTTTGTAAACGCTGATATCCGATAAATCGGATGCAGCAATGCCCAAGGCATCGGCTACCGCCTTGCTCAGATCGGCTTCGCTATGATCGAGCGGCAATTTTATGTCATTGATGCGCAGGGACATGCAGGGTCAATCAAGGGGAAGTAACGTCTATTTTAACACCGTGAAGCTTGTGGTGTGGCCTGCACAAGCCCTGCACCAGCATGCCTGCAAGCGTATGGAAGACTTTCTTGATAGTGTTTTGCTAACATTTCGAACCATCCGCCACGACCTCCACACTGCATAGGGAAGTGCAATGAAAAAAACCGCTTTCGCGATTTTTCCGATCTTGATCCTGCTACTTGGTGGCTGCCATATCCGCGGCGGAGAACCGAGCCAAAGCGAACTGTTCTCCGCACTTGCGGACCAGTTCGAACATGCCAATGATCGCGGTGGCATCAAGATCAACATGGGCAATGCCGGCGCTTTCCAGAACATCCAGTTCAAATTCAAGCTGCATCATTTGGAAAAGCACAGTTGTACCGGTGCGAACAATGTCTATACATGCAAAATCACCATCAGCGTGAGCTACCCGCCGGTCAAGGACGAACTAGAAGTCATTGAGAGCAGCATGGTCGTCTTCGACGGTCCAGGCGGCTGGCGCGTCATCGAATAAAAAACCACTTCCAACCTAATATCTCCAGCCATGACCAAACTATCCGTTTCATCTCGCCTGGAATTCCTGTTTTCGTTTTTCCTGCTTTGCCCGGTCGTAACGCTTGCCCAATCGGAAGCGTTTCCCATGTTGTTGGAAAGCGAAGACCCCGAAAAGCCGCTTGAAGTCGTGCTCGATAAGACCTGGACAGGAAAAGATGTTCTAGCTCAGACAAAGAAAGGGGATTGGAGCAGTCTAGGCCTGGGCGATTTTCGAGTAGATCCGGGCAAAGGCCCTGTTACTTTGGTGGTGGACTATGCAGCTGCACGCCCGAATAGCAATAATGGCGAAGCAATCATCGACATCGGCGTGGAATGCTTTCAAGAAGATTCCAGCGATGGTTGCGCCATTCCGATCTCCGACAGTGTCATCGGTATCCGGGCCGCCCTGATGGGCGAAAGTGTCGTCAAAGTAAACGGTACGCCGGAAGCAATATGGGTAGGCCGAGAATCACAAAGCTACCTGCTGCCGGCCGGCACGGCAGCCGTGTCCTTGTCGCTCAATAGCCGCGAGAACCTTGAACCGAAAGCAATTCGTGCACGGCTGGTATATGGCGACTACGATCGTAGCGCCCTGCCTGGCCAAGCTTCGCGTTCCGGCATCTTCATGAAGATCGGCATTGCAGTGTTGTTGATGC
>JBOHYG010000007.1:0-39152 GCA_050737875.1 Arenimonas sp.
TCCCGCTGGGGTAGGTTGTACTCTGCAATCGCCCGCCACGCGTATATGTAAACGCGAGTGAACTGGTAAAGCCGTTATTGACGATGACTTTTCGGGTGAGATTGCCAAAACGATCATAGCAATATTGCGTAGTACCACTGGAGTCGGTGAACTTGGTCAAGCGCCCTTTGGCAAAGTTTTCTGTGGTACCACACATTCCATTCACGGTGTCGTAGTAATAGTTGCTAGTCAGACCACTGGCACTCGGGTAACTGACTTGTGTCAAACGATTTAAAACGTCATAGCTATAGTTGGTGACAATTTTCCTCGCATCGGTCTGGGTTTTGCGATTACCAGCGGAATCATAGGTGTAGGTGGTGGCATTACTACCGGCACCTGAATCGGGACTGTTCAGACTCGTCAAATCGTTCAAACCATTGTAGGTATAGACGGTATTGAGGCTTTTTGGATCGATGACCCTGGTTAGATTGTCACGGGCATCGTATTCGAACTGCGTGGTCGCATTGATCTTGCCGGTGCCTTTATCTTGAATGGTTTTAATTAGACGATTCAAGGGGTCAACATCTTGATCTGCAACACGGAGCAATCCGTCTGTGCTGGTATCAACATTGCTGTTAGCATCATAAATCAACGATGAGATGACATTACCGGCGGCATTTTTTGTTGCTTGCAAGCGGCCCAACATGTCATACACGCGGCTCACGTTGCGAGCCAGAACACCGCTAGGGTCTTTCGTTGCTTCCGCCATCCGATTGCCGGCATTATCCAAAGTGTAAGTGATGCTGTTGTTGTCGGGATCGCTGATACTCGTCAACCGATGTGCAGCATCATAAGTGAAGACAATATAGTCCCCAAGAAGATGACCGTCTGCCCCAGTCGCTTTGATGACTTGACCGGCCGCGTCATACTCCAAACGTGTGATGGCATCATCGTAAAACTCGCCAGTATCATCCAAGCCTCGCACCTTACGGGCAGTGAGCCAGCCACGGGCGTTGTATTCCATATCAGTGATGACGTTGTTGGCGTCTTTCATTTTTAGAACACGGCCAGCACCATCATAAGCCAAATATTCGGAAGTTTGATTGAGTGCATTTGTAACTTTCCATAAATCGCCTTTGCGATGCGGGCAAGTCGTTGGAGCTGCCGCACACGTTACGTCGTCTGATTGGTAATAAGTAAACGCGGTGACATCGGCGGCATCTGTGGCATCGTTACGAGGGCCATTGCTCGAAATCATCAGGCCAATTAATGGGCAGGTACCTGCCGTCACACCGGCTTGCTCACAATAAGCCGTTGTGCTTTGGCGTACGTCAACCGGTGCATTGGTGGCCGAACCACAGGCATAAGCCATCGCCGTACTGTTGGTCGGATCTATCTGGCACATCGCGGTGGTTTGACCACGAGCGTTGTAGGCGTATTTGGTTTTCGCTTCCAGTAAGCCGCTTGCATTGTAGACGCGACGTTCAGTCGGCACATTCAATGTGGCATGCCAGTCGGTTTGCGTGGTGCGTTTGGTGGCGGCCTTGTTGGCCGATTCGATTGTTTGCGTCAACAAACCGCGCGCGTTGTAATCGGTATCGGTAGCGGTCCCGGCGAAATCGGTTTCGATATCGGTTTTGCCATTGGTGTCATAAGTGCGCGCTGCAAAATTCACGCCACAAGCGGGACAAGGTGCGCTCATGCCGGTAATTTTTTTGACGCCATTGACGACGGTGAAATTGTAAGTGCGTGCCTGACCTAAAGTGCTGGTGACAACACTGCTGCCATCGGCATTGAATACAAATGACACCTTGTCGATACTGGAACCTGGTGTGCCATGCTCACTACTAATGGCTCGTCCATCACCGTCATACTGCCAGTTAGCGTATTGAATGCCTCGTTCATCAAATAAGCCAGTCAATGCATAAAATGGTGCATTGGTGCCATCACCGTATTGATAACGACGATACGGATTATCCGTGGCATCCAGTGGCGTAGCATCCTGATATATCGCACGTTCCAGCATGCCATATGCATCGTATTGAAACTTCACTAACTGACCGTCTGGCAAGCCAACCGTCGTTAAACGGTTTTTGTTCCCGGATGGGATGCTTGCAATATATTGATAGGCGAAGGTAATCGCTCTTCCTTCATCATCTACCACGCCGATTAACTCGTCCCGATCATATTGAAGTGTCAGCAGACGACCATTTCTATCCTCGATACTAAGTAATACCCCCTCCTCGTTATAACGCTCTTTAGTATCGTTGTTGTCGGTATAAAGCCAACCACCACCAGACGTATGCTCGAAACGCTCGGTGAAGCCCGCATCAGCCGTCCAAACGCCATTGACCAAGGTAAAAAACCGACGACCACTATCTTGGCGCTCAAGCACAATGGTGTATAGGTCCCTTAATGGATTGTGGATCATCGTTAGAGAGCGGCTAAAAGTATGGCGCCAATTTCTGCCTAAGGAACTCGACGCACGGTGAGTAGCGCTGATGTAGTAACGTTCAAATCTTAGTTGGGAATTTGGTGATGAATAATCGCTTTCTGTTTGCGCCTTGTAGCCCAAACCCGAGTGAATGGGATTGCTTTGATTCTTGAAAGCTGCATCGCATGCCGGGCAATCACTTTTTTCGGGGTCAGCAGCAGCATCGTCTATATGGCACATATTGTTGCTATCGGCGAAATAGCCATAGCCCGCAGGGCAATAAACGTTTCGTGAACCTGAAATATCAATACCACCAACCGGAACGTTGTGACGACAATCAGTAGGTATCCATAGGTGACCACGCGTGGCTTCGACACTTTGACTTGCGGAAGTGATGAAGCCTTCCGGATAACTGCCATATGTCATTGGTGAAACGGTGCTGATTACCACTGGTTCACAGGTATAAGGATCAGCGTTCAAGGAAGCCATTGCAGCATTAAGCGCGGAACTGGCTGTAGAATGATTGCCGCTGTAATAATAGGCAGGCCCGGGCGCTGTATATGATTGAAAAACCCATTCAGTATAAATAAGGGTTCGCTCACCGGCATAGGCGCTAAATGACGCCATGAAAATCATTGCTATTTGAAAAAATTTGATACGCACGGCGGTCACCAATGGTTCTTTTCGATAAGGCAAACAAAAAGCACGGCTTTCACCGTGCTTGTGAGTCGTTAATTCTACGCTTCTACGCCAAACTGAACAATCAAATAGCGATACCGTTTTCTAAAAACTGCTTTTCAATCCCCCCATACTGACTGCCTAACTATTTGATATATAAGTCTATTGATATGAAATCCATCTTAAGATCGAGCAAACACCGTAAGTGACTGTTTTTAATAATTTATTTGCATCAGCCAGTTCGGTTTGAAAATCCCTGTGTCGGGGGTTCGATTCCCTCTCTGGCCACCATATAAAACAATGGCTTGCAGAAATGCAGGCCTTTTTTATTTCCGATCAATTCCCGTCTTTACCATAAACCCAAGCAATGCAATCGAGCTGGCATCAAAACCGGGCTAGACACTGTTTCAGCCTGGCACAGTCCGTCGAAACCTTTCGCAACAAAAAACATGCCTTTGGAATTTTTTCTATTTCATTGCGGTAATTGAAAAGCGTATTTACGAATTCGGGTCACAACCACATGACAATCGATTTGGTCTTTTCGCGAAACTTCGCCAGTTTTTCGTCGGTGTTTTTTATTCATCACATTTGGCGACCATGAAATTCAACATCTGTTTTTTTCATTCAAGCATCGACCTGTGTCGAATAAAACAATGAAGGAATCGACAAAGGACCTGACGCTTTACCAAGCCATCGCTACGAAAATCTTGCCCTGCAGCAAGATCAACTAATTGCATACGTCAGAATTCTATTTTGCCGTATCTGGCAACAGGTGTTTAATTTAATTGCCAAACCGCCGCCGTCCAGTCTGGGAATATTCAATTAAACGATATTTTGGCCGTATCTATTGACAAACTTCGTTGTGGAAAAATTTCAAGTCATATAGATTAACCGGCTTGTTGCCCCTGAAACGGTTGCCCTTTACCCCCGAAACGGTTGCCATAAACATCTGTGCGCTTGTCAGCACGAAGCTCCAATACGTGCTGCGTAGAACTATACCCGTATGTAAAAAATATAATCAGGAATAGTACGATGCAAAAACGCTCTAGGCTCGATCAACGATTTGCAATCCGAAATACGAAAGGTTTCAACCTTCTCGAATTGATGGTCACCGTTACGCTGCTTGGCGTATTGACCATGCTCGCAGTGCCGAGCTTCGAATCTATTTCGAACATCAACAAACTGTCCGGCACGTCAAACGAATTCCTGACTACCTTGCAGGTATCCCGCTCCGAATCGATTCGCAGAGGCGTTCGAGTCGTCGTATGTCAAAGCAATAACCCCAACGCGGGAGCGTCAGCTAACTGCTCGACCGCTTCGGGCAATTGGGCCGGCTGGATTGCTTTCGTCGATGACGGTGCAGCAGTGGCCGCGAATGCGAAAAATGGTGATCGCGATAGCGGTGAAACATTGCTTCGCGTGGGTTCGGCGAGTGCGCAAGTATTGATCGTGCCCAGTGATGCCGTATCGGGTGCATCGCAAAAAATTATTTTCAGGCCTGACGGACTGGCAAAAACTGCCAGCAATGGCTTGCTGGCAGCACAAGTCAGAGTATGCGTACCAACCGCAAATCCTGTCGAGAATGCCCGCGACGTCGCCATTCGATTCGGCAGCCGAACCCTTGTGACAAAAACCAATGCAGCAGGCGCATGTGCAGCGCCTGCAAACAGTTAAGGAAGGAATGGGATTATGAAGTCGCGTGCCTCGAAAAATTTTCGCCCGATCAGCAAAGGTACCAGCTTGATCGAGGTGATGGTGTCAGTGTTTATTTTGTCGGTGGGTCTGCTCGGCATCGCAGCAATGCAAGCTACTGCGCTGCGAAATGTGCAGAGCGGAATGCAGCGTACCCAGGCCGTTGTGCAGTCTTACGCGATGATCGATGCGATGCGCGCCAATCCCACCCCGGCCAGAAACGATGGCTATGACGTAGCCTGGACATGTGCCGCACCAACAGGCAGCAGCTTGGTCAATACAGATACTGCAGCCTGGATCACCGCCATGAAAGCCACGGTTGCCGACGATGCCTGCGGACGTATTGCTTGCGATGGCGCCGTTTGCACTGTCGAAGTGAAATGGAATGATTCGCGGGGCACCGGCGGTTCGACCGCACAGACAATGACTACGGTGACGCGGATATGAAACATTACAAGCTTAGTAATTCCGGTTACAGCCTGGTCGAGTTAATGATTTCCGTGACACTGGGCATCATGGTCGTTGGCGCAACGCTCGGTATTTTCGTCGCAAACCGGCACACCTATGTGGCCGCAGAAAATGTCGGGCGAATTCAGGAAAATGCACGTACCGCCTATGAGCTGATGACCCGCGATGTACGCGAGGCTGGCGGTACACCGTGTTCAAGCCACATTCCGGTAGCGAACGTGCTGAACAGTCCCGACACAAACTGGTGGAGCAACTTGACCACTCCGGTCATGGGTTATGAGTCGGGCGCGCTCGGAGTGAGTATCGCTGGTACGGATGCGATCGAAATCAAATCAAGCAGTGCTTCGACATATACGGTGGCATCTCACAATCCAACTTCTGCAGTCATTTCTCTGAACACCTCGAGCCATGATCTGCTCATCGACGACATTCTTATCGTTTGTGATCATCGACAAGCTTCAATTTTTCAAATGTCTGGCCCTAACGCCACAAACGCTACCGTGGTGCACAACGTCGGCGCCGGTACTCCGGGCAATTGCAGCAAAGGTCTCGGATTCAAGGTTCCGATTGATTGCAGCACCAACGGCACCGCCTACACTTATGGCCCGAACTCGCTGGTATCGAAGTTGAGCGCGTCACGCTGGTATATCGGATCGAATGGTCGCCCAGCCGGTTGCGTGGCAGCGACTACCTGCGGCCGGTCGCTATACCGCCAAGTCTTGCGTAACACGAGCGGAACAAATGCACCCGTCGCGGAAGAGATCGCAGAAGGTGTGCGTGACATGCAGATTCTTTATCTATTACCAGGCGCAACCAACTATGTGGCGGCGAATGCAGTCCCCGCCGCTCGCTGGGCCGAAGTAACGGCGGTGCGGATTACTTATACGCTGGAAGGCAATGATCGCGTTGGTACCAATGGCGAAACCATACAACGCACGCTCGCCCATACGGTCACATTACGGAATCGCAACTCATGATTCGAAATTCATTACGTCGTCAACGAGGTGTTTCTTTAATCATCGTGCTCTTGCTGTTGATGATCATGACCTTGCTTGGTCTGGCAAGCCTGAGCAGCACCATCATGCAGGAAAAAATGAGTTCCAATTTATTGGACCGTAGCATTGGATTCCAGGCTGCCGAAGCCGCGCTGCGGGAAGCAGAAGCGTATGCCGCTACACGTCCTACTTTTCCAACTAGCGGCGCATGCGACGCAAATGGACTATGCCCGACACCTACCGGCTCGGCTACCGACCGCTGGCGTGATAGCTCAACGACTTGGCGCAATGCAACAGTGAGTCTGGGTCAGCTGAATGTATCGGCACCCCAATACATCATCGAACCGCTTGGCAGTGCACCGAACTGGCCGGGTTGCGATCGTGAAGTTCCGGCACAGCCCAACTGTTTTTCGCCGCGCTACCGAATTACTGCCCGCAGTTCTTCGACTGATCGCGCCCTGGTGATTTTGCAAGTTAATTACGCGGTACCTTAAAGTTTCAGGAGAAACACCGTGCATCCTTCCAATAAAAACAAACCTGTTATCCGCAGCCCTTTCCTGCTGGCAAAAGCGATCAGCTTCAGTCTGTTTGCTACATTGTGTGCAGCGCCATCATTGGCCGGCATCGCAATTCCAAACTCGCCGCTGCAAACCGGCGCACGCGTACCGCCGAATATTTTATTTATTCTCGATGACTCCGGTTCGATGGAAGAAACATCGTTCGACAATAGCGTTCTGGGTACATTTACCGGCGGCGGACTAACCTCTGCCGAGCGAACCAGCATGTCGTTGCAGACCTATGCCAACAACACGATTTACTACAACCCGAACGTCAGCTACGAGCCATGGCGTACCGCAACATGGCCTGACCCGAGCACCGGTTTGCTTGCAAACACGCCCTACACTGCTGCCCACAATGATCTCTACCTTGCTTCGACAGCGATCAACCTGGCCTTGTCGGCCAGGGACTTTTATGTACCGGTAGGTGCAGCAGGCACCGATGCGGCCAATTATTATCGTTATCGCATTGCTACCGACGGCATCACGATAAATCGTTGTCGTCGCGCTCAAGTTGCCGGCACCTGGGCCTGGCGAAACAATGCGCTGGGTGCGGCCAACGTATGCGATGTAACCGATTCGGCCATGCTGACATGGACCAACCCTTCGACCGGCGCCTCATTTAGTCGCACGCCGGCACAGGAAATACAGAATTACGCCACTTGGTATTCGTTTCACCGCACTCGTGCAAAAGTGGCCAAGGCTGGTGCGAGCGATGCATTTAGTGGCGTCAGCGCCGATTACCGTGTCGGCTTTAGTACCATCCACAGCATTCCGGCGACTGCAATTCCGGTAACTAACGATAATGGTCTATTCAGAGGCACTAACCGTAGCGCCTGGTTTACCGCCTTGCATAACGAGACAAAGACCAGTGGCACCCCGCTGAGAACCGCTCTGCAAAATGCCGGTGAATATTTCAAATTGACCGATTCAACCGGACCTTACGGACCGGAAACTGAAGATGCCTCAACACCAAGAAATGAGCAGTTATCCTGCCGCCAGAACTTTTCCATCCTTACCACGGACGGATACTGGAACAACACCAGTGCGACATATAATGACGCCGTTGGAAATGCCGATGGCACCAATGGCTCGACGATTACCGGTCCGTTGGGAATAAATCCGACCGGTAGAAGCTATACCTATAACGCGAGTCTCGGCCCTTATTCCGACACAAACAGCAATACCTTGGCCGACGTTGCCATGCATTACTGGAAAAACGACTTGCGCAGCGATCTGACCAATCGCGTTCTTCCGAGCACTGAGAATCCTGCATTCTGGCAGCACATGGTTACCTTCGGTGTATCGATTGGCCTGACGGGAAGTATCACCGACCAAGCGGCTGCATTGCCTCAATTGACACAACCCGGCCGTACTTTGGACTGGCCGAATCCACTGTTGGCCGAAGACAACACACGCATCGACGATTTATGGCATGCCTCTTTGAACGGTCGCGGCAAGTTCGTTGCCGCGACAAATCCGACTGCATTCCGCCAGGGTTTGAATGATGCGTTGGCGGCAATCGAAAGCCTGAATGGTTCAAGCTCGAATGTCTCGGCGAATAGTTTTTCGCTTAATTCAAATACACGGGTTTATCTGGCAAGTTACGTTAGTGGCAAATGGATTGGCGAACTCGCCGCGTATCCGATTACCAGCGCCGGCGTTGGCGCGACGCCTGCATGGTCGGCGTCCTCGGTGATACCGGTAGCGGCTTCGCGCAATATCAAAACCTGGTCTGGCACTACCGGCGTGGCGTTCCCGACTGCGACGCAGACTACCGCTCTGACGTCTGATGTTGCCGACTACATTCGCGGCGTTACCGTAAACGAAGCAAGATTCAAGACGCCACCGATTGTCGCTCCGGTTTTCCGTAATCGCGTTACCGAATTGGGCGCGACCAATCTGCTCGGCGATATCGTTCACTCCTCACCTGCTTACGTGGAAGACACCAATACACTTTATGTAGGTGCCAATGACGGCATGTTGCATGCGTTCAATGGCGCGACCGGCGTTGAACAATTTGCCTACATCCCTCGCGGAATCAATCTTGTCGATCTCAAAAGTTTGAGTAACCCCGGGACACCCGCCTACGACCATCGTTATTTCGTCGACGGGCCCGTCGTTGTTTCTACGCGCGCACAAACACCGGGTAATAATTATCTGGTCGGTGCGCTGGGCCGTGGCGGCAAAGGCTTGTTCGGACTCAATGTCACCACGCCAGCCAGCTTCGCCAACAATGACGTGCTCTGGGAAACAACCGGTGGTGTCGATGCAGCCGAGATGGGGCAAGTGATCAGCCGACCGATCATCGCGAAACTCAACGGCAACGGTAATGGCGTGCTGGTAAGCAATGGCGTGAATAGCACCAATGACCATGCCGCACTCTTCATCATCAATTTGACGACCGGTGCAAAGATTGAAACTCTCGTACCGACACTTGCAAACGGCAATGGCGTCAACAATGGACTCTCCGCTGCGCGCGGCTGGGATGCTGATGGCAACGGCACCGTTGACTACGTGTATGCCGGCGACTTGTTGGGCAACGTCTGGAAATTCGACCTGTCATCCAACAACAGCAATAGCTGGGGCGTTGCCAATGGCGGTGCACCGATCTTTGTTGCAAAAGATTCACTCGGCAATCGCCAGCCCATCAGTGGCGGCATTACCATTGGTCTTGAGCCCAATACATTCGACACCTGGATTTTCTTCGGTACTGGTCGCTATCTTGAAACCGGTGATCCGGCGATCTCGGCAGTACAGTCCTGGTATGGCTTGTTAGACAACGGCTCTACCATTGCCGACCGCACCGCACTGAAGGAACGCAAAATTCTTGCCTTGGGCACTTTTGCAGGAAAAACGGTACGTGGTTTTGAGCGCGCGGTTGTCGGTGACATGATCGGCAAGCGAGGCTGGTATATCGATCTGTTGACGCCTCCGACTGCACCCTCGGTGACTCCGATCGCAGCTGGCGAAAGAATGATCGGCGACCCGTCACTGTCGAACGGCACATTGTTTGCCTCCAGCATCATCCCGAGTAGCGATCCCTGCGACCTGGGCGGTACCGGTTTCGTGAACGCGCTTTTTGCATTCAGCGGATCGAGTGGTTATGCCGGCGTGCCCGGCTCCCTGGATGTCAATGGCAATGGCAACTTCACCGATGACGTCGTTACATACGGGACTGGCACATTGCCGGTCGGCTCCGTTGATCTGGGCATCTATATGCCGACCAATCCAGCGATTGTTTCCGATCTTTTGGTAGTTGGTGGATCGCGTGGGGGTACCGGAACACTGAAGGTAAATAACCCTTCGAATTCCGGTCGTATTTCCTGGCGTGAAATTATTGGAGATTAAGAGATGACTTTGATTTCACGGATACCTGCTGCACGACTTGAACCCAATATTCGCGCAAAGGCGCGCCTGCAAGCCGGTTTTTCCTTGCTTGAAGTGATGATCGTCGTTGCGATTGTCGGCATCCTCGTCGCAATCGCAGTGCCGAGTTACGAAAATTCAGTCGTAAAGACCAAGCGTAAAGCGGTAGCGGCATGCATGCTCGAAGTCTCCCAGTTTATGGAACGCTTCTACACCACCAATTTGCGATACGATCAGACTGCCGCGGCTACACCGGTTCCCGTCGCCATGCCGGATTTAACCTGTAGAGCTGACTTGACCGGTGCCTATACGATGGCATTTCAGGCCACTCCAACTGCTTCTGCATACACGCTCCAGGCAACGCCCGTGGGCCGTCAGCTAGCCAAAGACACCGCTTGCGCAATCTTGAGAATTGACCAGACCGGTACAAGGTCGGTGACCGGCACTTTATCTGCCACGCCAAACGATTGTTTTTCCAAGTGATGCGTTAGATACCCATCACCACGCAACACAAAAAAGCCTGCTTTATGCAGGCTTTTTTAATGGCCTCAGAAAATCTGCATGCATTACCAGCTACGCTTTCCTGGCAAGTTAATACTCCTGCGCTGATTTTTACCCAATAAAACATTGAACTTGTTAATCTATACGGGTTCGTACTGGGCAATCACGAGACATTCAACGAGGCTCTATGAAAAAAATAATCATGCTCTGCCTGATGCTGGGACTGGCTGCCTGTGGCGGTCCGGTAAAACGCGTATTTCCGCCGCAGGTCAGTTTGCAGGAAGTCGTGCTGCAGGCCGATGGCCAGGTCAGCCTGAAATTCCGCATTCAAAACTTCAGCACCGTTCCAACCAGCTATTCCCGAATCACTGGAAGCTTGAAATTTGGCGACCAGGAAGCAGCCACACTGGATTTCAATCCGGCAATCAGTGTCGGTCCCGGTTCGAATGAAATCGTCCAGCAGAATTTGCGTTTGAGTGCGGCGGCACAAAATTCGGTCAATGCCGCATTAAAAAACCGCAGCCGCCTGAGTTACAAACTCACTGGTGAAATTACCAGTAGCGAGCCGCGCGGCCGCTATGACATCAAATATGAAAGCGCTCTCAATCCAGTACCCGGCTTGAGCGGCACCTTGCGATAACCCTGGAATTTATATGAATAATTACACCGCACCACAACGCGACATGAAGTTTGCCCTGTTCGATGTATTGGAATCGGAAAAACTGTTCGCGAAACTCGGCATCGCGAATGCTGATCGCGAGTTGATGGATGCAGTTCTGGAAGAAGCCGCGAAGTTTACCCAAACCGTATTGTCACCGTTGTATGCCATCGGCGATGAACATGGCTGCATACACGATAAGAGCACTGGCGCAGTCTCTACCCCGCCGGGCTTCAAGGAAGCCTACGCACAATTCGTGGAAGGCGGCTGGAGCGGTCTGACAGCACCTGAAAACATGGGCGGCCAGCATTTGCCCGAATCGCTTGGTGCCATCGTCAAGGAAATGATCGATGCGGCAAACCTGGCCTGGGGTAATTATCCATTGCTGTCGCACGGTGCAACCGAAGCCTTGAAGCATCATGGCGAACCTTGGCAACAAGAGGCATTCCTGAAACCCATCATCGAAGGTCGCTGGACCGGTACGATGTGCTTGACCGAGCCGCACTGTGGCTCTGACTTGGGTTTGTTGAAAACCAGCGCAAAGCCAAATGCCGATGGCAGTTATTCGATTTCCGGCACCAAGATTTTCATTACCGGCGGCGAACACGACTTCACCGACAATATTATTCATCTTGTTTTAGCGCGCTTGCCCGATGCCCCGGCCGGCACCAAAGGAATTTCACTATTCATCGTGCCGAAGAACAAAGTTGCCCGCAATGGCAGCATGGGCGCGAAGAATGCGGTGTCTTGCGGTTCGATCGAACACAAAATGGGCATCCATGGCTCGGTTACCTGCGTGATGAATTTTGATGGCGCCGAAGGTTATTTAATCGGCCAGGCCAACAAGGGCTTGAACGCGATGTTTACCATGATGAATACCGCTCGCCTGGCAGTTGGTTTGCAGGGCTTGGGCTTGATCGATCGCGCTTTCCAGAACTCACTCGCCTACAGCCGAGATCGTTTGCAGATGCGCTCTTTATCCGGCGCGAAATTTCCGGAAAAAGCAGCTGATCCGATCATCGTTCACCCCGATATTCGCCGCATGTTGCTGACCAGCAAGGCATTCGCCGAAGGTGGTCGCCTGATGGCACTCCATGCCGCTCAGCAAGTCGACATTCTGGAACGCAGCAAGGATGAGGAAGAACGCAAAGCGTCCGATGAACTATTGAGTTTCCTCACGCCAATCGTGAAAGGCCTGCTGACCGAATGGGCCAATGAATGCGCCTATCACGCGATGCAATGTTTCGGCGGTCACGGCTACGTTCGCGAATGGGGAATGGAACAATTGGCCCGCGATGCGCGTATCACGACGATTTACGAAGGCACCACCGGCATACAGGCACTCGATTTGCTCGGTCGTAAAATCATGCAGCAACAAGGTGCCGGCATGCGTCGTTTCCTCGGCATGATCCAGCAATTCTGCGAAGCCCATGCCAAGAACCCCGCACTCACCGAGTTCATTCTTCCTCTTGCCGAAGTAACCAAGCAATGGGGCGAGTTGACGATGGAAGTCGGCAAGAAAGCGATGAGCAATGCCGATGAAATCGGCGCAGCTTCCTACGATTACCTGTATTACTCTGGCTATGTTGTTCTCGCCTACTGGTGGGCTCGTTCGGTCGCCACGGCGGATGCAAGCAGCCATAGCGCGGACTTCAAAAAGATGAAACGGGAAACCGCCCGTTTCTATTTCACTCGCCTGCTGCCGAGAATCCACACCCATGCAGCAGTGATGCGTAGCGGCGCCGCAAGTACGCAGGCATTGCATGCGGATTTGTTTGATAGCTGATCCACGGAAAATGTTCGCAAATAAAAAACCGCCTTTCGGCGGTTTTTTTGTGTACGTATTCGGGGATTTTTTGAAGCTCTACATTACCAATTTGGTCGGGACGGCGGGATTTGAACCCACGACCCTTTGCCCCCCAGGCAAATGCGCTACCAGGCTGCGCTACGCCCCGACATGCGCAAATTATACTTTTAACGCTTTAACAGCACCAATACTTCTTCAAGTTCCATGCGGACTTGCTTGATGACTTGTGCAGAGATGCTCGCTTCCATACGTCCGGTTTCGCCTTCCAGTCGAAGACGTGCACCACTGATCGTATAACCCTCTTCATACAAGAGGCCACGAATTTGGCGAATCATCAACACATCGTGACGCTGATAATAACGACGGTTACCGCGGCGTTTTACCGGCGACAGACTTTCAAATTCGGTTTCCCAATAACGCAGGACGTGCGGCTTTACGTCGCACAGGTCACTGACTTCACCAATCGTGAAGTAGCGCTTCGCCGGGATCGGCGGTAATTCGCGATTACTGCCCGGATCCAGCATAAGCTTCCACGCGCTCCTTCAGTTTTTGACCAGGACGGAAAGTCACGACACGGCGGGCGGAAATCGGAATTTCTTCACCGGTTTTCGGATTACGGCCCGGGCGCTGGTTTTTTTCGCGCAAATCAAAGTTTCCGAAGCCGGACAATTTGATGCTGCGACCTTGTTCGAGCGACTCACGTAATGCATCGAAGTACAGATCGACAAATTCTTTTGCTTCGCGCTTATTCAAACCAACTTCTTCGAACAAACGTTCAGCCATTTCTGCTTTTGTTAACGCCATATCATCCCCTATCGAGTACCGGCAGCTGCCGGACTCATCCTCTTAATTTCGCACCGCAATCCTCGGCCAGCGCCGCCAGTGCTTTTTGCACGGCAGATTCCGACTCCAGGTCAGTTAGGGTGCGGGAAACGTCTTGTAAAATCAAGCCCATAGCCAAGCTTTTTGATCCCGGTTCGAGGCCTGTGCCGACGTAGCGGTCGAATAACAGGACCTCCCGCAACAGTGGGCCCAATGCCCCCTTCAAACTGGCCTCGAGGGCCGCCCAAGGCGTATTTTCCGGTACGACCAGCGCGAGATCCCGGCGGACGGACGGATACTTTGACAGCTCGCTGGCGACTGGAATTGCGCGCTCGGTCACAGCATTCATGTCGAGCTCGAACGCCAAAACCTCTGCACCTATGTCACAAACTTTTACAAGTCGCGGATGCAGATAACCCAGCCAACCGATCTTATTGCCATGCAGCATGATGTTGGCACTGCGACCTGGATGAGCGAAGCCGGCATCCGATGCGACAAATTCGACGGGCAGATTCGCCAGTTTCAGCAAACTTTCCACATCGGCCTTCAAATCATAAAAATCGGCTTCGCTGCTTTTGATGCCCCATTGTTCGACATGGGCATTACCGCAAATCACGCCGGCGATACGGCGGGTTTCTATCGGTGCAGCACCTTTTTCAGCCGCCAGGTGAAACACCTTCCCTAATTCAAACAGACGAATGCGACTTTGCTGGCGAGCCAGATTGCGTCTTAATGCTTCAACCAAGCCAGGCAACAGTGAAGTACGCATGACGCCAAGTTCACTGGTTAACGGATTAGCCAACGGTACCGAATTCGATTGCAAACCCCAGTTGTTCAAGAGTGTTTCATCGACAAAGGCGTAATTGATATTTTCAATATAGTCGCGTGCTGCCAACTGGCGGCGAATGGCAGCTTCGTCGACTTTGGTTTCCGATGGAGCCACCAACGAGAATTCACCGGAAGGCAGCGTGACGGGAATATTGTCGTAACCATGAATACGAGCGATTTCCTCGATCAGGTCTTCCTCGATTTCGATATCGAAACGACGGGTTGGCGGTGTGACCTGCCAGCCCTGATCAACGCTTTGCACCTGCATGCCAAGCGCTTTGAAAATTTGCTCGACTTTTGAATCTTCAATCTTGATGCCAAGCACGCGTAGCAAACGCGAACGGCGCAGCAATACCGAAGCTGGCTTCGGCAAATGCTCCAACAATTCCACTTCGGTGATTTCACCGGCATTGCCGCCCATGATTTGCAGAACCAGCTCGGTTGCACGTTCAAGCGCGATACGTGGCATCGCAGGATCTACACCGCGTTCAAAGCGATGCGAAGCATCGGTATGCATGCCCAATTTACGTGAGCGTCCGATAATCGCGCTTGGCACGAAATGGGCCGCTTCCAGAAATACTTTCGTGGTGCTTTCAGTAACGCGCGTATCGTAGCCACCCATCACACCTGCCAAACCAACGACACGATCCGCATCGGTGATTGCGAGAAAACCGGAATCCAATTCAACTTCTCGCTCATCGAGCAATTTGCAGCGCTCGCCGGCTTTCGCGTGTCGCACGCCGATGGGGCCAACCAACTTGCCCGCATCGTAAGCATGCATCGGCTGACCTAGTTCCAGCATGATGAAACTGGTGACATCGACCAGGGGACTGATCGGACGCAGACCAGCGCGTTTCAGTTTTTCGGTAAGCCAGAGCGGGCTCTTGGCAGCGATACTCAAACCGTCGATCACGCGGCCGCAGAAGCGAGGGCAGTCGGCCCCAGCTTGAAGCTGCACAGCTATTTTTTCGGACGAAGCGATTTTCGCTTCCGGAATTTGCAGGGCTTCGACCTGTGCGCCAAACGCGGCAGCGACATCGAAAGCCACGCCGCGCACGCTGAAGCAATCGGCGCGGTTCGGCGTGAGCTTCAATTCAAAGCTGGCATCCGGTAAACCGAGATAATGCGAAAGTGCTGCGCCCACAGGAGCATCGACTGGCAATTCCAGCAAGCCCGAGGCATCCGGGTCGATCATCAATTCTTTCGCCGAACACAGCATGCCGAAAGATTCGACGCCACGCAGTTTTGCCGGTTTGATTTCAAGACCACCGGGCAAAATCGCTCCGACAGTGGCCAGCGGAGCTTTCAAGCCAACGCGTGCATTGGGTGCGCCGCAAACGATTTGCACCGGCGTGCCGGTACCGAGGTTCACGCTGCAAACCTGCAGGCGGTCGGCTTCCGGGTGTTTTTCTGCAGAAAGAATTTCTGCAACGACGACACCTTTCAAGGCTGCGCCGATTTCTTCCAGAGCTTCCACTTCAAGGCCAATCGCCGTCAATCGCGCCGATAATTCTTCGCGTGTGGCGTCAACTTTTACATGTTCGCGTAACCAGCTTTCCGGGAATTTCATTCTTTTTATTCCATAGGGTGCGCTCAAGCGCACCGAAAAATCACATTATCCAATTAGTGCTATCAGGCGCAGTTACGCAAATTGCTTCAAAAACCGTGTGTCATTTTCGAAGAAGCTACGTAGGTCATTGACGCCATAACGCAACATCGCAAATCGTTCAACGCCGAGGCCAAACGCAAAACCCGAATAACGTTCCGGATCGATGCCGCAATTTCTCAAGACATTAGGATGCACCATGCCGCAGCCAAGCACTTCCAACCAACGCGTGCTGCCGTCAGGTTGCTGCCATGCTATATCGACTTCCGCAGAAGGTTCGGTAAACGGGAAATAGCTCGGACGGAAGCGCATCTCGAAATCACGTTCGAAAAATGCCCGGACGAATTCGGCAAGCGTGCCTTTCAAATCGGCAAAGCTCGAGGTTTCGTCGATCAACAAACCTTCGACCTGATGAAACATCGGCGTATGGGTTTGATCGGAATCGGATCGGTAAACCTTGCCGGCGGCAATCATGCGCAATGGCGGTTTGTTTTCCGTCATGAAACGAACCTGCACGCCCGAGGTATGCGTGCGAAGTACGCGACCATCGGGAAAATAGAAAGTATCGTGCATCGCACGCGCTGGATGGTGCGGCGGGAAATTCAGTGCTTCGAAGTTATGGAAATCATCTTCGATTTCCGGGCCGTCGGCCAATTGGTAGCCAAGGCGCGCGAAGATATCGGTAATGCGTTCCAGTGTTCGCGACACAGGATGCAGATTTCCGCGTTCGCTACCGCGACCAGGCAAGGTAATGTCAATTTTTTCGGAGGCCAGGCGATGTTCGAACGCAGCTTCTTCGAGAACATGTTTGCGCGAAGCAATCGCTTCGGCCAATTGTTCCTTCGCACGATTCACCGCTTCACCGGCCAGTTTGCGCTGATCGGGCGGCAATGCGCCCAATTGTTTTAATTGATTGGTAATGCTGCCGGATTTACCCAGCAAATTAACGCGCAATTGATCGAGCTCATCCAGTGTCGTGCTGCCTTGAATGCTTTGCAGCGCTGATTGAGTTACCGCTTCGATATCGCTCATTCCGGTCTCGTTTTTAATTCTTGGTTTTATAAAAGCGAAAGGGGAAAGACTTGCGCCTTTCCCCCTGCGTGTTTGTCGTATCAATCGCGCATAAGCGCGACAGATAAAACAGTATTGCTTACGCCGCGAGTGCGCTCTTTGCTTTTTCGGCAATTTGACCGAAGGCATTGATGTCATGAATTGCGAGATCAGCCAGAGCCTTGCGGTCCAGTTTGATGTCTGCTTTCAGCAAACCATTCATGAAGCGGCTGTAGCTCAGACCATACATGCGGGCTGCGGCGTTGATACGCACGATCCACAAGCTACGGAACTGACGCTTCTTCTGTTTACGACCGATGTAGGCATATTGGCCGGCTTTGGTGACGGCTTGTTTTGCTACACGGAAAACTTTGCGACGGGCGTTGTAATAGCCTTTAGCAAGTTTGATGATTTTTTTGTGACGGGCTCTTGCCGTTACACCACGTTTAACGCGTGCCATAGTTCAATCTCCTTTGCTTATAGGTAAGGCAACATGCGGTCTAAACGGCCGGAATCTTCTTTACGAACGATGTTCGTAGCACGAAGGCCGCGTTTACGCTTTGTCGACTTCTTGGTGAGGATGTGACTACGGTTTGCATGGCCGCATTTGTACTTGCCGGAAGCGGTCTTCCGGAAGCGCTTTGCAGCCCCGCGATGGGTTTTGACTTTAATCTTTGCCATGTGAGGTCCTTATCGTTTTATTTGACTGATTCAGGTGGTGGCTGTCGCCACACTTTCCGTCCTACCCGCATCTGCTTGTAGATCATTGATTCTTAAAGAATTAATGACAGGTCCATAGCGACTTTGCCCGATGTTCTGGGCCCGGATATCGTACCGGGAACTCAGCCTAGGCCAAGAACCGGCAATTATGCAGGAAACTCAGGTACTTAGGCAAGATTTATTTGTGTGTAGGACCGACGGAAGTCGGGATCGCCTGTCATCAGACCGTCCCGACTTCCGTCGGTCCTACGCATGGGTCAATGCGCTTATTTCTTCTTCGGCGCAACCATCATGATCATCTGGCGGCCTTCAAGGCGGGCGCGCTGTTCGATCACGACCTCATCGGCCAGATCGGTCTCGATTTTCTTGGCCATGGCCAAACCGAGTTCCTGGTGGCTCATTTCGCGACCTTTGAAACGAATATTGATTTTGACCTTGTCGCCCTCTTCGAGGAAGCGACGCAGGTTACGCATCTTGATATCGTAATCGCCAACATCGGTGGTGGGGCGGAATTTGAGCTCCTTGATTTCGACTACCTTCTGCTTTTTCTTCGCAGCGGCGGCTTTCTTCTGGAGTTCAAACTTGAACTTGCCGTAGTCCATGATGCGACATACCGGCGGATCAGCCTGCGGCTGAATTTCCACCAGGTCCATTCCGGACTCTTCGGCCAGGCTCAGTGCTTCATCACGTGAAAGTACACCGACCATTTCCCCATCCGCACCAATCACACGTACACGCGGTACGCGGATTTCCTGGTTTTTGCGGTTACCTTTTTCTGTTGCTGGCGTATTGATGCGTAAATCCTCAAACGTTTATCGGATGCCGGTAGTTTACCCTACCGACGGAATTTCACTATGTAGTTTTTCGATAAAGGCATCCAGTGTCATGGTGCCCAGATCTTCCCCGCTACGCGTACGCACTGCTACCAGGCCTTGTTCCCGTTCGCGATCCCCTGCGACCAGCTGGTAAGGCACCTTCTGCATGGCGTGCTCGCGGATTTTATAGCCGATTTTTTCATTGCGCAAATCGGCGGCGACCCGGAAGCCTTGATTTATGAGGGTTTTTCGGACTTCATCGACGTAATCGGCCTGAGCATCGGTGATATTCATCGCCACCACCTGCACCGGAGCCAACCAGCTAGGCAGTGCACCGGCATGGTTTTCAATAAGGATACCGATGAAACGCTCCATCGAGCCGACGATGGCCCGGTGCAGCATGACCGGATGCTGGCGGGTTGAATGCTCGTCAACGTACTCGGCACCCAGGCGCTCTGTCATCATGAAATCGACCTGCATGGTGCCGACTTGCCAGCCACGGCCAATCGAATCGCGCATGTGGTATTCGATTTTCGGGCCGTAGAAGGCACCTTCGCCGGGCAATTCTTCCCATTCGACGCCACAGGCGGACAGCGCGGCGCGCAAGGCATTCTCGGCTTTGTCCCAGGTCGCATCGTCGCCCAGACGCTTGTCGGGACGCAACGCAATCTTCAAGGAGATTTCGCTGAAGCCGAAATCCGAGTACACCTTCATGGCTTGCTGATGGAACGCGGTCACTTCGGATTCGATCTGGTTCGGCGTGCAGAAAATATGGCCGTCGTCCTGCGTGAACGAACGCACGCGCATGATGCCGTGCAAGGCACCGGATGGTTCGTTGCGATGGCAGCTACCGAACTCGCCGTAACGGATCGGCAGATCGCGATAGCTATGCAGACCATGGTTGAAAATCTGGATATGGCCCGGGCAATTCATCGGCTTCACGGCATAAGTACGTTTTTCCGATTCCGTGAAAAACATGTTCTCTTTGTAGTTATCCCAGTGACCGGATTTCTTCCACAGGCTGACATCGAGAATCTGCGGGCAACGCACTTCCTGATAACCGGAACTGCGGTAAACGCGGCGCATATATTGTTCGACTACCTGCCACAACGCCCAGCCTTTCGGATGCCAGAACACCATGCCCGGCGCTTCTTCCTGTTGATGGAACAGGTTCAGGGTTTTGCCGATTTTGCGGTGGTCGCGTTTTTCGGCTTCTTCCAATTGCGTCAGATAGGCTTTCAAATCCTTGTCGTTAAGCCAGGACGTACCGTAAATGCGGGTCAGCATCTGGTTATTGGAATCGCCACGCCAATAGGCACCGGCGACTTTCATCAATTTGAAAGCGCGCAATTTGTCGGTAGCCGGCACATGCGGGCCGCGGCATAGATCGGTGAACTCGCCTTGCGAATACAGCGAAAGATCTTCGTTGGCCGGAATCGATTCGATGATTTCGGCTTTGTAGTGTTCGCCCATATTCTTGAAGAACGCGATGGCTTCGTCGCGCGATTTCACCGAACGCGAAACGGCGTGCGCTTCTTTTACGATCTTCAGCATTTCAGCTTCGATCTTCGGCAGATCATCCGGAGTAAATGGGCGTTCGTAGGCAAAGTCGTAGAAGAAACCGTTTTCAATTACCGGGCCAATCGTTACCTGCGCGCCGGGATACAGGCGCTGCACGGCTTGCGCCAACAAGTGGGCGGTGGAGTGGCGCAACACTTCTAGTGCATCGGCATGTTTTTCGGTCACGATTTCCAGTGAAGAATCTTTTTCGATGCGGAAACTGGTATCGACCAGCACGCCGTCAACTTTACCGGCCAATGCAGCCTTGGCAAGACCGGCGCCAATGCTGGCAGCCACGTCGAATACGGTAGGTGCAGATTCAAACGGTCGAACACTGCCATCTGGAAGAGTGATATTGATCATGTCGTTTCTCCCCTTCTCCGCGCTTCGCGGGAAGGCTGATATTGGAATTCAAATATTGGGAAATAAAAAAGGACGCCAAGCGTCCTTTGCAAATCTAGGCAACCTGGAGGAATTCAGCGTTGGCAGTTGGTAGTACTCATGTCGCACGCTCGGCCTCGAAATGCAGGCCACCTGTCCTTGTAAGTTGAATTGATCGTTCCACTCGTGAGAGTGGTGGGCGGTACAGGGTTCGAACCTGTGACCCCTACCAGGTCAATGTAGTGCTCTAACGCTGAGCTAACCGCCCGAATCGAGCTGTGCATTTTAGCCCAATACACCGAGCTCAGGCAAATCCGCGCATAAAACCTTGTCACTGCAACAAGGTATCGTCGCTAACACCGGGGTGTCCGGGCTGATCGCAGGCCAGCCCCTTACTCATGATTTTCTGCAGCATCGGCAATTGCGGCGCATCCGTTGGCGACAAAATCCCGTCTTTTTCCAACCCCTGCCATAGTGCCAGGGATTCGGCGGCCCAGGCACAACGAAGGTCCAATTTGCCCGCCGTCAGCACGCGATCGCCCAATGCCACGGCGAGATCGCGTCGAATTGACGGCACTTCCGGATTTGCCTTGTACTTTTCGCGCGAATATTTCAAAGCTGCATCCAGATGCATTGCGGCCAGCGAACCGTTACCCGCCACGTGGTAAGCCATCCCGAGGCGCTTATGGGAAGCGGCAACATCGCGCTGATACTCCGATTGCGTCGGCGCCCTTTTTTGCAGGGCGACATTGGCGTCCAATCCAGCCTGAAAGTCTTTGACCGCTTCACTGACCCGATTCATCGCAAGCAGCACATCGCCACGCTTGCTGTGCATCTGTGCAACATTGCGGGCAGACCGCAGGTCACTCGGATCGGTTCGCGACATTTTCTCGGCAACCGCGAGACCTTTGCTCATGGCGTCCAGCGCTTCTTCCTTTTTACCCGACCAATCGAGAATTTCGCCACGTTTGCCCTGTGTCACGACATAACCATGGGCATAGTGATTATCGGTTGGCGATTTTTTCATGTTCGCCTCATCGATTGCCAAGGCTGATTCGATTTCCCTTGTCGCTTCCGGATAACGCTCGAGCCAAGCAAGCGTATCGGCGCGGCGCGTATGGCATATCCCGGCCGAATCCAGCAAGCTCGGATCTTTTGCGGCCTCGATGACTCGGGCATTGCAAACGCTATCGTAGGTAGCCAGAGCTTCGTTTAATTGCCCGTTCCAATGCTGCACATCACCAAGACCGATGACGGCAGAGTCGTGCTGAAGCGAGAGCTCCTTGTTGCCTGGATTGTATTTCAACGCATCGGCGAACAACTTGATCGCATCACGATAAGCGCGTTCTCCCAGCTTCAAATCATCATCCCAGAAAGCAAAGGTACCGCGAGCCGACAACGTGATGGCAAGCCCGACCAGCAACTTCCGGTCATTGGGTCTTAATGCAACGGCGCGTCGCGATAAATCTTCGGCCCGCTGGTAATGCGTTCGCGCTGCAGGTGTATCGCCAATATTGGGCTGTTGCGGATTACCGGAAATATCCCCAAGCCTGCGTTCGACCAGAGCCATGTCGGCCAGCAAATCAGGATCATCCTGGGCGTCCTCGCCCAGCTGTTGCAAATATTTTTTGGTGCGCGCCACCAATTGTTTTCGGGCCTCGATGGTACCGGGCACGCTCGCCAGCTGGTCCTGAAAATCGAACAACACGTCTTTGACCAATGAACGCGATAAATCAAAACGTTTTTGTGCCAACACGCGTTGTTTTTCGGCGACCCGTGCTTGCCACGCCGTCGACAACAAGCCGCCAGTCAAAGTCAGCAGCAAGGCCAATGCGGCACCGACCGCCAGCCAATTTCTGCGCAACCAGCGTGTCGTGCGATAGCTGAAACTGCCGCGCCTGGCGATGACCGGCTGATGCGATTTATAACGCTGGATATCTTCAATCAACTCTCGGGCCGATCCGTAACGTGCGTCCGGCTCGTTCCGCAAACACTTCAATACGATGTCGTCCAGGTCGCCCTGAAGCCTGCGGGCGCGTTTTTTCCGCTCTGTCTCGTCAAGATTCAGTTGTGACAGAAGTGCGCGACTGGGTTTCTCGGGACTCGTCGTCTGAATTGCCTGCACCTGCGAATGTACATTGGTGGCCTGAGCAAACAGCACCTGGCCGCTCAACAGGCGATACAGTAGTGCACCGAGCGAATAGATATCGCTGGCGACCGTGATTGGCCGTCCGGTCATTTGTTCGGGGCTTGCGTAATGCAGGGTAAAGGCCTGGGTCTTGGTGAGACCATCGTCACCGGCATCTAGGTCGATTTCCTTGGCAATGCCGAAATCCAGCAGCTTGCATTGGCCCTCGCCCGTCACCAGCACATTGGCCGGCTTGATGTCACGATGCACGATCAGCGCTTTATGCGCATGATCCACCGCCGAACAAACCTGCAAAAATAATTCGAGAATTTTTTCCAGGCTCAGACCATTCGAATAAATATCGATGGCAACGCCATCGACGTATTCCATTACCAGATAAGGCCGCCCATCTTCGGTTTCACCACCGTCCAGCAAGCGTGCGATATGCGGGTGTTCGAGGCTGGCGAGTGCTTGCCGTTCGCGCCTGAACCAGGTGACAGCATCGCGATTACCCAGAAAAGTACCAATGAATTTGATGGCGACTTTTTTCGAATAAGCGGCATCGGCGCGTTCCGCCAACCAGACTTCGCCCATGCCGCCTTTGCCGAGCAGGCTCAATAATCGATAAGGGCCGATGCGGGCAGTGTCGGCAGAAGGTTGTCCGCTTGAAGAATTCGATGCATCCGAATGCAGCACTTGCGTCGACGCAATCGAATTTTGAATAAGCAAGCTTCGTACTCTGCCGGCTTGCCCGGGATTGCGTTTTTCGAGTTCCTGAAACCATTGCTCGCGCGCGGGTTCCGCAAGCATTAAAGCCTCGCGTACCAGCTCAGTGATCTGTGCATCTGTCGAATCTGACATTGCCCCACCCCGTCTGAATTCTGCGCGGTACCGCCCTCACAGGCAAGCTAGGCGTTGATAATCATCAGTGTTTTAAGCCGTTGAATCTCGTCGCGGATTTGCGCGGCTTTTTCGAACTCCAGGTCCTGCGCGTGTTTATACATCTGGTTTTCCAGTTGTTTCAATTGGCCGGCGATTTTTGCCGGACTCATCGTCGAGTATTGCGCAGCGGCATCGGCCACCTTCTGGCCCTGCTTGTTTTTGATGATGGCCAGTTCCGGTCTTGCGCCTTCCATCACATCGGTGATTTCCCGAACGATTGTGGTCGGCACGATGCCGTGCTCGATGTTGTATTCCACCTGTTTCGCACGTCGGCGATCGGTTTCGTCAATCGCAGCCTGCATCGACTTAGTCATTTTGTCGGCATACAAAATTGCATGGCCGCGAACATTACGCGCAGCACGACCAATGGTCTGAATCAGCGAGCCCGCCGAACGGAGGAAGCCTTCCTTGTCGGCATCCAGGATTGCCACAAGTGAAACTTCCGGCATATCCAGACCTTCGCGCAGCAGGTTGATACCGACCAGCACATCGAATACTCCCAATCGCAAGTCGCGAATAATTTCGACCCGTTCGACCGTTTCGATATCCGAATGCAGATAGCGCACTTTTACGTTGTGTTCCGACAAATAATCGGTCAGGTTTTCCGCCATGCGCTTGGTCAAGGTCGTCACCAACACGCGATCACCCAATGCCACGCGCTTGTGAATTTCCGACAGAAGGTCATCAACCTGTGTTGCGACAGGGCGAATCTCCACCATCGGATCAATCAGGCCAGTCGGCCTAACCACCAATTCGACAATCTGATCGCCGGAATGCTCGATTTCGTAATCTCGCGGCGTTGCCGAGACATAGACGGCGCGTGGCGCGCGCCGTTCCCATTCTTCGAACATCAAGGGCCGGTTATCGAGCGCCGATGGCAGACGGAAACCGAAATTGACCAAGGTTTGTTTACGAGAGCGATCGCCTTTGTACATCGCGCCCAGCTGCGGAATAGTTACGTGTGACTCGTCGATGACCAGCAAGGCATCCGGCGGTAAATAATCGTAAAGACAAGGCGGCGGTTCGCCCGGCATATGACCGGTCAGGTGCCGCGAATAGTTTTCGATGCCGCTGCAGAAACCCACTTCGGCCATCATCTCGATATCGAATTGCGTACGTTGCGCCAGGCGTTGCGCTTCTACCAGTTTATTTTCGGCATAGAAATATTCCAACCGTTCTTTCATTTCCGCCTTGATGGTGTCGATCGCATCCAACACGGTACGGCGTGTGGTGACGTAATGCGATTTCGGGTAGAGGGTAAAGCGTGGCAGCTTGTTATAGACCTCACCGGTCAACGGGTCGAACATTGCGATGTTTTCAATTTCACCATCGAACAATTCGATCCTGACGGCAGTGTTATCCGATTCGGCCGGATGGATGTCGATCACTTCGCCACGCACACGGTAAGTCGCGCGCCGCAATTCGGTATCGTTGCGCGTGTATTGCATTTCGGTAAGCCGGCGGATCAACTCGCGCTGATCGATCCTGTCACCGCGCACCAGGTGCAGCACCATGCGGAAATATTCGTTCGGATCACCCAGGCCATAAATTGACGAGACCGTTGCAACGATGATGACGTCGCGACGCTCGAGCAGTGCTTTGGTCGCCGACAAACGCATCTGTTCGATATGTTCGTTGATGCTCGAATCTTTTTCGATGAAGGTATCGCTGGATGCGACATAGGCTTCCGGCTGGTAGTAATCGTAATAACTCACGAAATATTCAACGGCATTGTTCGGGAAAAAACTTTTGAACTCGCCGTACAGTTGCGCCGCCAGTGTTTTATTCGGCGCCAATACCAGTGTAGGCTTTTGTACCGCCTGTATCATGTTGGCGATCGTGAAAGTTTTGCCGGAACCGGTAACGCCAAGCAATGTTTGATGCGCCAAGCCGGATTCAAAACCTTCAATCAAACGCGCGATTGCCTGCGGTTGATCACCAGCGGGTTCAAATGGCGACACTAGTTCGAATTGATCTGACATAGAGGGCTTCAGGATTTCCAATCTGCCAGTATAAACCTTGCTGTCATTCTGGCTGCAGGTAGGAAAGCCCCTACGACAAATTCAACGGCATGCTGATTGGGAGCTTGCATCTAAATCACGAGACTAGCCGCATTCCAAGGGGCTACTCATGAAAAAACAAGCAGGTTTTACCTTATTAGAAACGATGACCGTGTGCGTACTGGCTTTCATATTGTTTGGCATCGCCATTCCGGCGGCCAATGACGGACTGGAGGCCGCCCGCTCTGCCGATGCCCGATCAAAATTATTATCCAGCCTGACTGATGCTGCCAGCAGAGCCAGTATTTCCGGCACCAAAGCCGTGCTTTGCCCAAGTGCTGACAGTTTTGCTTGCGACGACACCATTGACTGGAGTCTGGGCTGGATCGTATTCATGGACCGAAATGGCAACCGGGAACGCGAACCAGACGAGCCTTTGATTAATGCGGTTCAGGCTTTGGAAGGTGGCGTGCGCATGCACAGCACGGTCGGTCGCACACGAATCGTGTTCCAGGGAAATGCCGGCAATGCAGGCAGCAATGTCAGCTTTACCCAATGCGATGACCGAGGTCCGGGCAAAGCGCGCTCACTGATCATGAGCAATACCGGACGACTGCGTGATGCCCCCGCAAGTGAAAAAGCCGCGCAGAGCATATGCAAAAAATAAAACCGCAGGGTTTCTTGTGCAAATCCGAAACATTGCGCAAAGCTTATAGCACGCAGTTTTCGCATTCCGAGTGGGCAAAAAACACGCAAAAGGTTGACGTATCAACGTTATCATCGCAAAATACGCGCCTTGCCTGAATAGCTCAGCTGGTTAGAGCACTTGACTGTTAATCAGGGGGTCGTTGGTTCGAGTCCAACTTCGGGCGCCAAATGTTGATCAAAAAAACCGTCGAAAGGCGGTTTTTTTGTGCCAGCTTAATAAATAATCCGCACCGCTTAAATGTGGCAGATATAAAACAAACAACCCGCCTTTCGGCGGGTTGATCGTTTATACGTAGCTCTGCCGATTAGAGGCATGGATCCAGCCATACGACATCGTTGGTCGATGGCGAACTTCCGTTGTAGATGCAGCTCGGTTGCGCAAAGGTATCTGCATCACGCTGCATTAATACCGTCACGGTTTCGCCAGTCAAGATCGTGCTGAAATCAATTGGCGTGTATTCGGGCGAGGTCGATGTATTGCCCTTACCGTCATCCACCGGCGAACCCACAACGCCGACCGTTGAACCGGTCGAAGCACTGACCACTGACCAGTTTGAACAACGGCGACGATTGGTCTTGGTCACGTATATCGCTTGTGCGCCGGAACCATTTGATTTGGTGCAATCGATGTAGCCAGGACCGAAGGTAGCGTTGGCGGTGTCCTCGTAATTGTAGTGCGACAGCCTTACCTCGGTTGCCGGACCCAGCGCTGCGGACACGCAGGTATAACGGGTAGGTGTTGTCACGCAGTTTCTTGGTGCGTAGCCGTCGACGATGAAACTGGTCAATGGATTGCTGGCCGAGAATGTGTAGCTCGACATCGTTATGTTGAACGTACCGCCAGTACCGGTGTTTGGAACCGAGGCACGGATACGGAAGTTTTGTACATCGTAGTAAGGACTTGCGGTTGGATAAACAGCCGGTACTTCCTGCGGATTGATCGGACCATTGATCTTTATCAATCCCGAGTTCGATCTACGTGTCAAGGTTTGAATGTCAGGGACTGCAAATGCCGTTGGTGACGAACCGGGCTGTACGTAACCACGAATCGGATCGCAAAGGGTGTTGGGTGCACAGACGACAGAACCAAAATCGGCGTCCGCCACGGTGATCTGGGTAGATGCCGTTGTCACCGGGCCATTTTGCCATTTTGCCAATTCGGTTGTGTTGACAGACGTAAAGGGCAAGTAAGGCAATACGCAGGCATTCCTTTCCGCTTGAGTCGAATTGGGGCTGCAGGACTCTCTTGCTGCGATGATTTTCTTGACCGCAGCCGGCTCGAGATAATCAATCAACAAGCTGCGGGCATGCAGCCATTTCTTGTCATTGGCGGTACGGATATCAATTGATGCAGGCGCATTCAAACTATAGGTGGTCTCATAAGTCGACGTTGCCAACGGCGTGTTGTAGCTACTGCTGACCGCATTATTGGAATAGCGGTCGTGCATGTAATCAAGTACGAAGTCCGTGTAGTTGGTAATAGCCGTCGGACTCGGCAGCGGGTCGTCACCACTATTGATCGTTTCGACCAAACCGAAATAATCGTTTCTGACGTCGGCCGCTACACGGTAAATACCGTCGACGCGAATCACGCGGCAGGCCTCATCGTAATTGCCTGGTGAGGCAGCAGGGTCAACGACGGTAGCCAGATCGGTCAATGCGTAATGGTCATGGTCATGGGTCGAACCAATATCACGCCAGCGATCAAAACGCGGGGCATCCGACGCGAGATTATCTGGATCATGATGGTCGCGGCAGCAGATATCACAGGTCTTGTCTTGCAGCGGTGCGGTCGCCGACTCGCCCGCCATCGCCTTAAACTTGGCTTTTGTTGGAATGACATAGCGTGTTCCATCCCAATAGGTAGGTCGGTATCCAAATACATTGGATACTGCAGCCGGCTTGGTGCCATAAGAACATTTGCAACCCATCAGGATCGTTTCGACCTCGGATTGAGCTACTGCCAATCCGCCTGCCAGAGCAGCATACGTCTGGACGGTAAAACGGGTTGAAACGGTCGAACCATAAATTTCAGGAGTTGGATTCGAAGCAGCCGTACTGCTGCCACTGCCGGTAGGAATCGCAAATTGCAGGCCCGAGGTAGAAATCACTGCCTGGGCTGGGCGAGGTGAATTGCCCACTTTTTGTTTTGCGATTGCAGCACTGTCGATCGGTGCGATTCGGCTGATACTGTCTTCAACGCGTAGGACTTTTTCAACACCTTTTACGTCAACGTAGGAAACAAACATCGTGATCGTCTTGAAATCTTTACCGGTCACGTAACCGGCATGGGCAGTCGTGACGGCCGCATCCGTTGCCGTCACGTTGGCTGCGCTTGTCCCCACGTAATTCGTACCGGTATTGACGAAACGGTTTACATTCCACCAACGCTTGTAGTTGACGCCACCAAGACTACCGTTCACATCGAGGACATTGTCGGCAACCGGTTTGGCCTGGGGAGCGATGCACTGGTAGGAAGTACTGTTCGCTGCACACGCTGTAGATTGCGTCACCGTGGTGTAGGTTTTAATAGTCTCGATCTGTTCTTTCGCCAAACCAAGAGCTACCGACTGGGCTTTCGTGTCCGATGAAGACCGAAACAACGATAACTGCAGTGATGCCAATGCCAATAGTCCAAAAGAGAGAATCGCTGCAGCAAGCAAGACTTCAAGCAAGCTGAAACCATTTTGGGCGGCAAATTTGTTGGGAGTTTTCATAGGATAATTCTCAGAAGCCACGACGTTGATCAAGCCAACTACCGACAACTTTGGCAAAACGGGTACCCGACGGGAGAGGTTCGCCCGGTGTATTGGAAGCAGTATTCATGTAGATCAGTTCAATGGCGCCGTGCATGTCGACACTGCCTTCCACGACTACCGAACCGAAAACCTTGGTATTACCTGTGCCATCGAACACAGCTGTGCTGTTCGGGCTATGGACAAACAACATCCCGTACAACAAAGTGCCGTTTACTTGTACCGTTGGCGCACGCGTGACCACGATCGCACTGTTGCTTGCACTACCCACTTGACTGGGGAGGGAACAAGTTGCTGCATTCACATAATAAAGACCACTGGATGCCGCGCTCAGGCTGGCGCAACTGTTGATTACCTGTGCACCCAAGTCATCGATCAGATAAGTAATGGCGCAATCATTTGTAGTGTTTGCCGCCGCATTGACAGTTGATGGACACGTCATCGCAGTAACTGTCGCACCCTCGACCGTGGCATCACTGGCACCGAATATCCACTCAAACAGGGAATCATCATTCGCGACTGCAGGGTCATCCATCTGGACACCAGCACCATTCTGGCCAGGGAAGAACTGGATATCCTGACCGGCATGATTACCGTCGACATCCAGAATATCCTTGCCTTCGACCTTCACGGCAGCCGAGTGACCCGAGAGGATTTCCGACTGTTGCAAGCTGGCAAATGGTGCGCAGTTGCAGGCGTTGTTTGCAGCACAAGCCGTCTTTATATCGCTGCCAATGTAATAGTCCTGCCGATGGCAGGTTTGCACGCTGCCAACGCCAGCACCCGATGCGTCGATGTCGACATTTCTCGGCGACCAGATAGAAACCACTTTATTAGGGCCGGCGCCATCTGGGGAAGCGACGATAGTGGCGTTACCCAAACCTTGAACAAGGCCTGATGCCACCAACGGAACCGCGGAAACGCCATTGAACGAAGTCACAGAGGCCCAGGATTCCTTGATGGTAGCCACTGCATTTTCACCGCCGAGCGTCGCCTGGGAAATAAGAGTGAGCACGATTTGATTGCCGCCGATTGGACTTGGGTCCGCAGCACATTGGGGATTGGCAGGATCCGAAACGTCCAGACGGCATAATAAAGCCTGGAGTCTCGGCGTCATCGCAAACTCGGCGCTGCTATTAGCCGCCGTTTCCGATGCACCGCCCACTTTCGCGATTCGACTTCCTGCCGGCAAGACAGTTGTGAAATTGCCGGAGTTGGTCGTTCCATTTAAATCGAGCAACTCGCTGGTTGCATCGTTCACAGTGCTGCCATCCGCGCTGAAATAATATAACTGCTCACGACGTGCAGTATCGCGTTCCGCCATGCATGGATGGTTGGCAGTCATGGTGGCATCCGAACACCTCGCCCATTTAAGCGTACCCGCTTCCAGCCAGCCACCTGCCTGCGTTGACGAAACATTCGCCACATGGGCCTTGATATATTCACCGGCAAGATTCAAACCGTATTCTGCAGCCTGCTGTGCCAGTCGCTCGCGATTTTCGCTAGTCGCGGTACGCTGTTCAAAAAAGGCGACATTCGTGGAAAAAAGGACGATCAAAGTCAGGATCACCAAAAGCAGCAATGTGATCGCCAGAGTTGTAAGACCACGCTGCTTGTTGAGCGAAGCATTTAACTTGAATTGGATTCTGGAAGAAATCATGCCGAATATTCCTTAAAAATTAACTGCCGGTAGGTGCTGCATTGCATTGCGCGGTCGCAGTAGCAACCAGTGCTGCAAGACACGTCGCATTACATGGGCTCGGCTTCACGAAGGCGCGTAAACAATCCGAACGAATTTTGATACGTGATTCCACACCACGGACTGTATCCGGATCCGAAACGATGTTGCCGCGAATCAGAGCGGTAAAATCCCGCAACTGCAGCTGCCCTTCGCTTGCCGTAAGTCCCACGTTATTGGCCGTCATCGTGAAGGCTTGAATGTTCAATATCTCTGGATCCGTCAACGGACACCAGCCAGCATTGCTGCATGCCGCCGGATAAGTCGAGTAATCAACCGCTGTACCATTGCATGCCGGAGTAAGGCCTGCTGCGCTTTCCGCGATTTCGATAACGCCGGTGTCTCCAACGGTATCGCCGTCGGTATCGGCATTGACGAAACGGATACCGCGTATTTCACCTCCGGCCAGATCGACGATGCCGGCACGATCAACGGTTGCGTCGTCCGAAGTATCGTCCGGTGTAAAGTTGCGATCGTAGGCATACAAAATACAGGTCGGAGAGTTGACGACCAGCATTCTTGCGAACGGCGAAGCGCTCGTATTGCCTGCAGGCAATGCCAGGTAGTTCATGGAGTCTTCGTCGTAACCGGAGCGCCGTAATTCATTGCTGACAAAATCCATCGTGCTACGCAATTCCTGGGTCAATCGCGTCGCCGCGATGTAGTCGGCATTGTTTGTCAGGCTGGACATTGTGAATGCGAGCACGGCCCCAATCACGATCAAACCGGCCACCATCGCGATCAATAGTTCAATCAGACTGAAACCGTATTGTTTTTTATGGGATATTTTCATGAGATTTAGCTTCAGCAACGTCGATTGATGTATTGCGGCAGTTTGTCTCCTGCAGCTGCGGGCTCACAAACAAAAGCACGGCCATTTCGGTCGATTTTGATATTTAATTGGTAATCGTTCTCGCCGGCCGGTCCTTTCAACAGGATGTCGCCGACATCGCTGGCCTGTGCGATATTGCCGCGCTTCGGGTCGATGACGACAACGCCATTGGCGTCCGAGTCGGTATCGCCGAGTGTAGGCAAGCCGTTGTTGCTGACGTTTCGCCACTCCTGCTGACCGGTTAATCCAGCCGCCGGATAGTGGGTGATGTCGCACCCGTTGGCGGTGAAACAATCACAGGGGGTATCGTCGGTTTTACTGGTCGTTGTCGCGGCACCGATGCACATACCATTGGTAGCATCGGTCATGAAGCCCACTTTCACGAATTGGTTTCGGCGCAAAGCCTCGAAACGGGCATCGCCCCAAAAACCAACCACTTGATCGGCGGCACCGCGTAAAGCAGCTCGATCGCGGAATTCATTAAAAGAAGGAATGGCGATCACCAGCAGAATGGCCAAAACCGAGACGGTGACCACTAATTCTATGAGGGTGAACCCGGATTGAAACTTCTGACGTTTGATGTTCAAGCGAACCCCCTTTATGACTGCTGTTATCTAAGCTCAGGCGGGCACGACTAGCAAGTTTGCCCTGACCAGCGGCACATTGACGAGGATGAGCGTATGCCCCCGTTGCCTTAAAGGCAATGCTTGGTGTTAGCATTCCACAATGGAACCATGAGGAGTATTTATGAAGAAGTCTGCTGGTTTTACTTTGATTGAGTTGATGATAGTCATCACCGTCGTCACTATTTTGGTAGCCATTGCTGTTCCTTCCTACAACAGCCAAATGCGCAAAAGCCGTCGTGCCGAAGCCAAGCAAATTTTGTCCGCCATGCAGTTGGAGCAGGAAAAATGGCGCGCAAGCCACGCAACATATGGAACATCAGCCGCACCACCGACTGCCAGCAATGTTCCTATTCCCAACACATCGACTTATTACAACGTCACAATGACGGTCGGCAGCAATACCGCAACCGGTTATGTCTACACCGCAACGCCTCTTGGTGATCAGCTAAACGATACTTGCGGCACATTGGGCCTTACCATGACTACAGCCGGCGTAACCAAAACGCCTACTACAGCCGGCTGCTGGTAAATCAAATAAATACGGGGGCATATTGCCCCCGTAATATTTAACCCTGAATTTATCCGGGGTTTTCTGCCTGACTCAGGCCAACACCATATAACAGGGTTTGTACTCTCCGCTCATCTTCATTCTGCGCTGCGCCACGAATGCCTGCAGCAGACTGTCCAGCGCTTTCATGATCTCGACATCGCCATGAATTTGAAACGGGCCGTGCTGTTCGATATTGCGCATGCCCTCTTCTTTCACGTTGCCCGCCACAATGCCCGAGAAGGCCCGTCGCAAATCGGCAGCGAGTAAATGCACCGGCTGTTCGTGATGCAGATTCAAACCCGACATCGCCGCATGATCCGGAACAAACGGCTGCTGGAATTCGAACGGGATTTTCAATGACCAGTTGAAGAAAAACGCGTCTTTCTCAGCAATCCGCTGCTCACGCACCTTCTTCATGCCGAGCGCCATCTGACGCGCCACTTCGGAAGGATTGTCGACAATGATCTTGTAACGCGAGGTCGCTGCCTCACCCAAACTCAAACGCAGGAACTGATCGATCTGTTCGAAATAGGCTGCCGCCGATTTCGGCCCGGTAAAAATCAACGGGAACGGCATATCGATATTTTCCGGATGCAGCAATATTCCCAGCAAATACAAAATTTCTTCCGCGGTACCGACGCCACCTGGAAACACGATGATGCCGTGACCGACTCGCACGAATGCTTCGAGACGTTTTTCGATATCCGGCATTATGACCAGATGATTCACGATCGGATTCGGCGACTCGGCAGCGATAATGCCCGGCTCGGTAATGCCGATATAACGGTTATTGGTACGACGCTGCTTTGCATGTGCAATCGTCGCGCCTTTCATTGGCCCTTTCATGGCGCCCGGGCCGCAACCGGTGCAGATGTCGAGCCGGCGCAAGCCAAGTTCGTATCCCACCGATTTTGTATATACATATTCTTCGCGACCAATCGAATGGCCGCCCCAGCAAACGACCAGGTTCGGGTCCTGGTGCGGACGCATCACGCGGGCATTCCTCAGAATTTCGAACACGGCACCGGTCATACCATCACCGGTGGAGAGATCGAATTTCTTGCCACCGTTTATTTCCGTTTCGACATAGGCGATATCGCGCACGACCGAAAACAACAATTCGGCGACACCGCGAATCAACTCACCGTCGACGAAAGCCGCAGCGGGCGCTTGTCGCAATACAATCTTGATACCGCGTGCCTGCTGGATAACCTGAATATCAAAATCGGGATATTTTTGCTGTGCCGCCCTCGGATCATCCGAATCGCTACCGGTGGTCAATACCGCCAGTGCGCATTTACGCAACAAATCATGCAAGCCGCCATCCGATGCATCACGCAAGCGTGCAACCTCATCACGCGACAACACATCCAAGCCGCCCCTGGGTGAAATTTCGTAGTTCAGGGTGGGTAATTTTACAAACTCTTCACTCATCTCTCTTTCTCTTCATCGTCTTTTTAGTTGAACGAATACTCTAGCATCTTGTATGCGTTTTGTTGGTGCTTGCGCCTTCCATTATTCACGGGCATAAAAAAACGGCCGGGTTGCCCCGGCCGTTTCACGACTTTCATGAAAGACTTTCTTAGAACTCGTACTTCACGGTGAACTGTGCAGCCCAGGCCGACTCGCCACGTACGTTGCGGGTATTGAAGTCTTCTACCTGGCCATTCACGCCATAGACGTAACGACCGGTCGAATCGAGACCTTGATAGTTGACGAAGCTACGTGCCAGACCACCTTGTGACTGGAAGGAAATTTCGTCAATACGGCCCCACTTCTTGTTGATCAGGTTACCCACGTTGAGAATATCCAACGCGATGCTGAACTTGTTGTCACCGAAGAAGCCCGGCAATTCCTGACTGATGCGGAGGTCGAAGTTGTTGGTCCACGGTGCGAATTGCGAGTTGCGTTCTACAACGCCACCTGCATATTGCGACAAGCCTTGCTGGTTAACGATGTTCCAGAACAATGCTTCTTCGTCGGCACTGCCGTTGGCATTCAGGTCGCGGAAAACCACTTCGCCGGAACCAGGTGCGGTCGGGATATACAACAGATCGTTGGTAACGCCGTCACCGTTCAGATCGTTGTTGTAAATCCAGCTGTATGGTTTGCCTTTGCGTCCTTCGTAAACCAGGCCGAAACGGGTCGCATAATTACCGAAGAAATTATGTTTCCAGTTCAATTGACCGGTGAAACGATCTTTAACCAGGTAAGCCGAGTTGGCTGCCACTTCTTCGTTTGCATTGAAGACCGAAACCGACTGCCAGCTCGAGTTGGAAACCGAGGACGACAGGCTGCTGACTTCTTCTGCAGTGGTGAAGGAATACGCCAGGCCCCAGTTCCATTCTTCGAAGAAACGACCGCTCAGACTGAGGGTAAGGTTTTCGCCGCCGCCCTTGCCGGTACGTTCAGCCAATAATACGTTGGCAAAACTTGCATTGCTCAGCGCGCGTGTGAGCGACTGTCCAGTAGGAACGCTACAAGTCGCACCCGAGGTGTTTGCAGATCCATTGGTATTCCAGCATGCCACGTTGTAGCCAGACGGACGATAGAACAAGTCACGGCCATCGGTACCGGTACGGGTTGGCAAACCAAGATTCAAGTTCTTGTAGTAGATAGAATCTTGAACTTCGGTATGAATGTATTCAACCGCGAAAGTGGTGCCATTCCAAAACGGTAATTCGTGCTCGAATGCCAGATTGGCTTTCCAGACCGAGGGCTGTTCCAGATCTTCCGAGAGGAAATCGACGTTGGCAGCACCGATGGTGCCGGCTGGCAATGGCGGGCTTGTCGTAGGCTGGGCATTCGGATCAGCTACGAACAAACCACCGGCCGCAGGACAATTACCGAAACCGGTAATACCACAACCAATAATGCGTGTGGCGATACCATTGTTGGAATAAGGATTGGACAGCCAGACGCTCGCAGCCGCACCTTCAAACAAGCCGAAACCACCACGCAATTGCGTTGGGCGAACACTGTCAAAGGTGTAGTTGAAGCCAAAGCGCGGCTGTACCAGGGTATTGCCGTCAAGCGTTACGTCGTTGCGACGGCCGAAACCACCCGGACGTGTACCGTCAGGTAGCAAGAGACCACCTGCACGAACCACGGTTCCGTTTTGTGGATTGGTACTGCCAGTCAACGAACCATCAATGACCGCCCTGTCAGCAAATTCGTTGTACAGCGGACTGGTATTCATTTGCTTCTGGTCGAAACGAACGCCCATGTTGACGGTCAACTTGTCGTTGACGGTCCAGGCGTCTTGCAGGAATACACCGAGATTTTGGTAGTCCCATACCGCTACGCCGTCGTTGATCGTGTAGCCAGGAGCGCCGACTTGAACCTGATAACTGCTTGGGCGACCGCGCTGGAAGTTTTCCAGTGTTGCCGCTTCGATTTGTGCACGAGTTGCAGTACCACAGTTGATGCTGCCACCGATGATTGTTGGGCTGGTATAAACGTAAGCAAGCGGATTGGTGTTGTTGGAAACGCAGGAAAATGTGTAGTTGCCTTTCGTGTCCTGCAAGAAGGCGTTATAAACATCGTTATCATCCCAGTCGAAGCCACCCTTCAATTCATGATCGCCCACGAACAAGTTCGCGCCGAAATAGTAGTTCCAGGTCTTTGTGGCCAGATCGTTGAAATGACGGCTACGCTCGGTACCAAAAATCAAGCCAGCTGAAGTTGGGATACCTGCGGGTGAACCTGGAGGCAGCGCGCCGGAGAAGTTCAAACGGATCGAAGGCAAGTTCGAATTATTGACTGGCGCACTTGCGTAATCACGGAACGATGCCTTGAACTCGGTCGAGAAGCTGTCGGTCCAGTCGGCGAACCACTGGCCCACATAAGTTTCGATAACCTTGTCCTGGCTGTACCAATGCGAGCTCAACGACAACAGGTTGTTGAAGTTGTTCGGGAAAATTGGTTCTGCTTGTTCGGTTTTGCTCCAACGGATGCTGGCACGATGGCGCTCACCCAGGTTGGCATCAAATTTGATCAGGGAGTCCTTGACGGTCAATTCGGCGGCTGGAGCAGTTGTGCCGCCGATATCCATGCCGTAGCCGCTGGCGATGCTTTGCGCACCTGCAAGCGCGGTCGGGGTTATCGCCACGTTTTCGAGACTACTACCCAATGGACCAAAAGCCGGCGTCGAACGGGTGCTGGCGAGTTCTTCGTAGCTGACGAAGAAAAACAGGTTGTCTTCCCAGATCGGACCGCCGAAGGTCAAACCTTTGGTGTCTTCCTTGAAATCAACTGGCTCGCTATAAACACCGGTCGAACGGGCGAAGCGATCGCCGGACAGGCTGTCGTTACGATAAACGTAATACAACGAACCATGGAAATCATTGGTACCCGATTTGGTTACGGCATTGATGTTGGCGCCGGTGTAGCCTTTTTGCGTCACATCGTAGTTGGAAAGATTGACTTGCACCGATTGGATCGCGTCGATCGAAACCGGTTGCTTCAAAGTCGGCAGGTTGTTGGCTTCAAGACCGAAGGTATCGTTGGTGGCAACACCGTCGATGGTGATCGAGTTAAAGCGCACGTTTTGGCCACCGGCCGAGATTTCGCCGCGCTCTTTATCGGTTTGCGACAAACGCGGGTCGAGACGTGCGTAATCTTGCAGATTGCGCTGGATCGACGCGAAAGAGTTGAGCTTTTCACGGCTGATGCTGGTGCCTGCGCCCATTTTCCTGGTGTCGAACACATCTGCAGTGCGCGAACCTTTAACTTGCACGGCGGCAAGAGTTTCGGCGCTGGCAAACGAGATATCGACATTGGTCGTTTCAGCAAGCGTCAAATACACGCCTTCACGTGTTTCGGTCTTTCCGTCTTTCGTGGTGGTGATTGTGTAAGGACCGCCTGTGCGCAAACCACGCGCAATGTAACGGCCTTCGGCATCGGTAGTGGCTCGGCTGACCGAACCGGATTCGGTATGGACGATTGTGATTTCCGCGCCAGAAACCGCCTGGTTATTCTCGCCTACGATGCGACCGGCGACAGCAGACGTGGTGTTTTGTGCGAAAGCAGGAGCAGCGGCAAGCGCAATGGCTAAACCGATGGCAAGTTTCGAGATACGAACCCGATTATGGTTGGTCATAGTTTTAAACCCTAGAGTTATGCAAAAAATTAGTAACGTTGAGTTATGAAGCATGCTTGTGACTTCAACGTCACTGAAGTGAATCGAAGTCTTGCCAGAACAGTTCCCCGAGTTCTAGCAATAACAAGAGTTTAACATGCTAACCCTACCGTATGGCAGCTTTATGACAGTAAAAATATGTGAACAATCAGGCGCTCTTGATCGACAAATCACGGCCTAAATTATTCATTAACTTGGTCGCGACTCTTAATGTCCGACTTTAAGATAGTTAACCACGCCATCCAGCAGCATTTGCACGGAGATCGCGACCAGCAGCATGCCCATAAGGCGCTCCACTGCGATCAATACTGGCTTGCCCAGTAGTTTGTACAGGCTGGTGGCCGACAACAGGATTACCGCCGTGGCCAGCCAGGCCACGAACAGTGCCAGGCTCCAGTCCAGCATGCGATCGGGATATTGGGTACTGAACAACATGACGGCTGCCATGCCCGATGGTCCGGCGACCAAGGGTATCGCCATCGGCACGATGAACGGCTCGCCACCGGGCGTTTCACCGAACATGCCTTCGGGGCTCGGGAAAATCATTTTCAGGCCGATCAGGAACAAGACGATGCCGCCGGCAATGCTGACCGACTCCTGCCGCAGATGCATGGCTTCGAGGACGTAACGGCCCGCCCAAAGGAAAATGAACAAAACGGCCAGTGCGATCAGCAATTCGCGAATCAGGACGATGCGTTGGCGTTTTGCCGAAAGTGGCTTCAGCAAACTCAGGAACACCGGGATATTACCCAGTGGATCCAGGATCAGGAACAGCAACAAGGCAGCGGAAAGTGTCGTCATTGGTCAAACCC
>JBOHYG010000008.1:0-15483 GCA_050737875.1 Arenimonas sp.
TATTACATTGATTATCGCAATGCACGCGCGAAATACGTCGAGTCTTTCTGGAACATCGTGAACTGGGAATTTGTCGCCGCACAGATGGCGTAAATTTTACTTTGCTGTTCGCAATAGAAAACGGCCAGTTTAACTGGCCGTTTTTTCTGACATTTAAATGCATCGGTACGATGAATGAACCATAAAATTTTCGCGGTAATTTTACTGGCATTGTCCGGCGGCAGTTTGGCGGCCACTGCAGAATTGCAGAAGCATGCTGCAGAAGCAGCCAAAACTGCTCCTCCCAAAGCCGGATCTACACAGACCACGCCAACGACACTTGCTGCCATTCCTCCCCGTAACCAATGGTTACGTGTAACCGTAATCAAGAATGCTGGCGACAGCATTGGAAAGGCGTATCAGCAACAGTTGATTGCAAAGATCACCGCTGATGCGAGTTGGGAAATTGCCTACCTTTCCGAATCCGCTACCGTCATTGATCCTCCCGAAAAGCAAATCAAGAAAATCGAAAATGAGCGTGACAAACGAATAAAACACATCCAATCGGAATCAAGAATCAGCACCACGTTGACGTTTGATTCACGTGACGGCACGAACTGGGAATTTTTCCGCGACAACCCGAATTCGCCTCCGACAAGGTTACGTAAAGTCACGATACAACCACTGACGAATTATCTGATGGATATCCAGATTCTTTGTTCCGTAAATGATGACGCCTGCAAGAACATGGCCGATTCGGCCGGGCAGACAAAACCAATACCTCCGATATATTCAATGGTGAACAAGGACCAATATTGGCAATGGCTGCGCATCGCCAGAGCAGAGCCATGCGATCCGGACAAACCAATCAACATGGCTCCTCCCAAATACCCGGCGTACGAACTGCGTAACGGGGTCGGCGGAACCGTGACGTTACGAATTGCCTACAACAGTTGCGGCGATATGCTGGATGTAAAAATTTCCAGATCCAGTGGCAGCCGCGGCCTGGATCGTTCCGCCCTGGAAACCGCGAGGAAGTGGCGAGTCAATGTGAATAATCTCAGTGTCCAGGATCAGACCGGATTAGCAGACGTGCCGATTTCTTTCACTCCCGATCCTTAGCCGACACTGATTGTCGGCCGGTGTTGTCTTTTTAAGAAAGATTCAACCTGGAGATTGGCGCTTCAACTTGCGCCTTGCGATTCAAGCCTTCGCCGACTTGCTGCAATGCGTTTGCCAATTCTGCAGAAGTATCTGCACGCAAAGTCGCGTGCCCCACTTTCCTGCCGTCGCGTGGCAACTTGCCGTAGTCATGCCAATGACCATGCGCGCTCGTTAACACCGGGGTTGCGGATGGCATCGAGCCGATCCAGTTCAACATGCAACTGACACCAATCGCGGCTGTACTGCCTAGCGGCAAACCCAACACGGCACGCAAATGGTTTTCGAACTGCGAGGTCTCTGCACCTTCAATCGTCCAGTGACCGGAATTATGGACGCGCGGGGCCATTTCGTTCGCGAATAATTCGCCGTTTTTCAGAAACAACTCCAGAGCGAAAACACCAACGTAATCCAGCGATTCGGCAACGCGTTTTGCATACGTCAAAGCAGTATCTTTCAACTGATCGCAATCGGTAGCCGGCGCCAGGCTTGCCGATAGCACGCCATTTTCATGCCAGTTTTCCGTCATCGGCCAGGCACGGAATTCGCCATCGCGACCGCGTACCGCTACCACCGAAAGTTCGCGCTGAAAGGCGACGAAGCCTTCCAGTATCAAACCGACTTTTTCGGCTTGCGCACCGAGTGCCTCCCAGGCCAGACCGATATCGTCTGCAGTCTTGATACGGAACTGCCCTTTGCCGTCATATCCAAGACGTCGGGTCTTCAGTATGCAGGGCATGCCGATTTGTTCAATCGCTTTTTGCAAATCGTCACGAGAGGAAATATCCGCGAACGGTGCTACCGATATTCCCAATTCACGAAAAAGATTTTTCTCGGCCAATCGATCCTGCGCGATCGACAATGCGCGCGGGCTTGGAAATACCGGAATGCGTTCCGCCAGCCATTGGGCGCTTTCGGCCGGAACGTTTTCGAAATCGAAGGTAGCTACGTCGACTTTGGAAGCAAATTCGGCCAGCGCTTTTTCATCGCGATAGTCACCGACCACCATTGGCACGAATTGACCGGCACAGGCATCGGACGTGTTATCGAGCACCAGAAAACGCAAACCCAGCGGTGCACCGGAAAGTGCCAACATGCGGGCCAATTGCCCGCCACCTAAAATGCCGACGACCATGGTCATGGCAAGCGCGGATCGGAATGATCCAGCACGTCCTGCGTTTGTTTGGCGCGGAAAGCACTCAGTGCATCGCGCACGGCTGCATTTTCAAGACCGACGATCGCTGCGGCGAACAAGCCAGCATTAGCGGCTCCCGCTGCACCAATGGCAAAGGTCGCGACGGGCACGCCCGCCGGCATTTGTACAATCGATAGAAGGGAATCGAGTCCGTTCAGTGATTTGCTTTGAACTGGTACGCCGAGCACCGGCAATGCGGTCATCGACGCCAACATGCCGGGCAAATGCGCTGCACCGCCAGCACCGGCAATGATGACTTTGAGTCCGCGTTCGGCCGCCGATTTCGCATAGCTGACCAGCAAGTCCGGGGTGCGATGCGCCGACACAACCTGCACCTCGAATGCCACGCCCATTTGTTCCAGACGTTGGGTGGCGTGCAACATGGTTTCCCAGTCATTCCTGGAACCCATCACGACACCCACTAAAGGCAAATTTGCTGGACTCATAGCGTCGGCTTTCCCCAAAAGGCTATTCTATTCATATCTGAGCACTGGAGCACGGCCCATGGATCGAAAATTATTGGATATTTTATGCTGCCCCATCAGCAAACAGCCATTGGCGATGGTCAATAATGCCGAATTGAATGCATTGAACGCTGCCATCGGCAGCGGCAATTTGCGCAAAAACGATGAAACTGCGCAAACGCAGGTGTTGAAACAAGCCCTGATTACCCGCGATCACAAAATGATTTACCGGATCGAAGATGACATCCCGGTGCTGCTGGCGGACGAAGGTATCGCGACCGCGCAAATTGCCGACTTTCCGCGCTGAGGCCTTGATGAATTTCGCAGCACCCGATCCAGGCATTATCGAAGAAAATGTTCGCACAGCCATCACCGAAGACATCGGCAATGGCGACGTTACCGCAGCCTTGTTGCCCGACTATCTTTCGGAAGGCTATGTCCTGTGCAAGGAAAAATGCGTGGTCGCCGGCCGCCCGTGGTTCGACGCGTGCCTGAAAGCACTCGATCCAGAAGTAAAAATTCACTGGCACGTTGATGAAGGCGATGTAGTCGAACCGGTCAAAGTGATTTGCACATTCGAAGGCAGTTCGCGGGCGATGGTTTCGGCCGAACGCGCGGCGCTGAATTTCCTGCAAACCCTGTCCGGCGTCGCGACGGTCACTGCAAATTATGCGACCGCGTTGAAAGGTACCAATACACGCGTGCTCGATACGCGCAAAACCATCCCCGGCTTACGTGTCGCACAAAAATATGCGGTGCGCGTTGGTGGCGGAGTCAATCATCGAATGGGTTTGTACGACACCGTGATGCTGAAGGAAAACCACATCCATGCAGCCGGCTCGCTGACTGCCGCTGCCCACCAGGCTAAAACGAAATTTCCGGATTTGCCCTTAATCGTCGAAGTCGAGACGCTTGAACAACTGCATGAGGCCCTTGCAACAAATTGCCAGCGCATCTTGATCGACGATTTTTCACTGGAAGACATGCGTGCTGCCGTGGAAATAGCGGCAGGAAAAATTCCACTGGAAGTCTCGGGCTCGGTCACGTTCGAACGTTTGGCGGAAATCGCTGCGACTGGCGTGGATTATGTCTCGATTGGTGCATTGACCAAGCATGTGCACGCAATTGATTTCTCGATGAAGCTGGGAAAATATTCTTAGAGCCGATTCAACTGCATTCTCTGCAACCATTAAAAAAGCCTGCATTAAATGCAGGCTTTTTTGTAGCGGCTTCAAAACAATTATTTCTTGACCAGAATCAGCACGATCACCGCGACTGCCGCCAATATCAACATACCGGCAATGTATTTTGCATAAGGATTGCCACCGCCTGTGCTGGCTGCTTTGGCAGGAGGAGCTGCTTTCAGTTGCGCAGTCGGTGCATTCATTTCCATGCCGGGCGCGACCAGAATGAAACGAACCGCATCCAGACGCAGTTCGTCGCCTGGATTGAGGAAACCATGCTGCACGCGTTTGTTGTTGATGTAGGTGCCATTGGATGAACCAAGGTCCTCCACTGACAAACCATCCGGCGTTGGTTTGACCAGAGCATGACGGCGCGAAATTTCATCGGCCGGTACCGAAATATCACATTCGGCCGCACGACCGATCACTACCGGACCGGCAACCGGATAAACCTTGCTGAAGACTGCGCCGGAAACGCCGCGCAATACATATTTCGGCACTGCCATGCGGACACGAGTGGCGCCGGAATCTTCGTCAGGATTACCGCTCGGAACCGAAGCGCTCTTGGCCACTTCGACAATCAGGTAACGCGCTTGAACCGTGCCAATCGTGAGCATATCGCCAGGACGCAAAGCCATTAAATCGGCGACTCGCTTGCCATTCACTTCGACTGGTCCACCACCTGCAGGTACCTGTAGATTTGCGCCGGTTTGCGTGACATGGATTGAACAATGCTCAGGCATGATGCCCGGAATTGTGAGTACCACCGCAGCCTCTGCGTTCGAACCGATGCGATTCACGCCGGGGTTTAACAGCACTTGTCCATGTTCACCATTGGGAAAAACCAGCTTCATTCTCGCTCTCCTGCGAATTATTGAGGGCCAAAACTCGGTCCTTGCCCCATATCTTATCTGTGCTTAAGGAAAATCGGCAGGGGGTAGCCCTTGCCCAAAGACGACAGCTTACACACACTGGCGCCATGGATACGATATTAGTGTTAATGATTTTGGGCATTCCGGCCGCGATTTTCTGGTCCTCGGGCCGCTCCGCCGCCGAGATTGCGCTACTTTACGGCCAGCGTGCGTGCCAGCGCGCAGGCGTGCAATGGCTTGATCAGAGCGCGCACATGATCGGCATTCGCTTGCGACGAAACAGCAATGGCTGGCTCGTATGGGAGCGCAAGTTTCGTTTCGAGTACTCGCATAACGGCGATGACCGCTATGCCGGTCATGTCATTTTACTGGGTACTGAATTAGTGGGCCTGGTTGGTCCGATGCCGAAAGAAGACGAGAGCGTGGTCAGTCACCAATAACAACCAGACTGCCTGGTCTATTTCACGACTCGCAGATGCGAAACGTTTTTCTTCGCGCCTTCGGTATTGCTGTCGGGTGGATCGGGCATGTCGTCCGGATTTTCTTCATGCATCATGATGCCATCATCGGGGAGCATCATGCCCTGCCCGGTTTCCAGTGCATAAATCGCGAGAACTGCCGCCATTGGAACGATTACGGCCTGGCTTACGCCGCCGAAACGCGCCATGAATCTTACTTCGCGATTATTCAAATCCAAGTGCGCTACGGCACGCGGAGCGATATTCAAGACCACCCGGCCTTCCTTGACGGCCGATCTCGGCACTTGCACGCCTTCGCGAGTTGCATCGACCAATAGATGCGCCGTCATGTCGTTTTCATTGATCCACTCGTACAGCGCCCGCAACAGATACGGACGATTGGAACTCATTACGGGGATAATCTTGTCAGACACTAATTCAACTCGCGCAATACCTTTTCTTCAGGTGTAAGACTACGCATAAAACCGGGATTACGGAATATGCGCATACCGTAATCATCGATAATTTTCAGGTCTTTGTTCAGCTCGATGCCCAAACTGGGCAATCGCCAGATCACCGGGGCAAGGGCGCAATCGGCCAGGCTCATCTCGGGATTCAGGAAAAACTTGGAAGCCTTGAACAACGGCAGTGATTGCATGAGCAATTCTTTCATGCGTTTGCGCCCGGCTTCCGCCTGCGACTTTGTGCCCGACTGCATGGCTTGCACTTGCGGCACCCAGTCATGCTCCAATCTTTGCATCGCTAGCCGGATACGGGCCCTGGAAAGCGGATCAACCGGCATTAATGGCGGGTGCGGATAACGCTCATCCAGGTATTCGCAAATGACCGATGCGGCATACAAGACGAGATCACGCTCGACCAAAGTCGGAACCGAATGATATGGATTCAAATCGACAAGGTCTTCCGGAGGGTTTGATGCATCCACCGGAATAATTTCGTAAGTCACACCCTTGGCTGCGAGGACAAGCCTTACCCGATGGCAAATAACGCAATCTCGGGAAGAGAACAAGCTTAGGGTATTGCGTAAACGAACACTGGTAACCATGGGCTTCCCTCATCGGCAGAAGTGGCGGCCCTCTGCCAGCACCTCAAGCGCTTACGTTGCCCCAAACACTACAACTTTCGCAAGCCTTGTTACAAGAAGTAACGTTTGCCGAAGGAAGAATGCGGCCACCAGTCACAAAAAAAGCCGCCGAATACAGGTATTGGGCGGCTTGATTCGATTTGTATCAATGATTAGTGAATGTCGCGCCAGTATTCAACTTTCAGCAAGTACGCGATGAACGTGAAGAAAGCGAGGAACAATACGACCCACACGCCCACCGATTCACGCTTGGCGGCGCCAGGCTCACCGACGTAAGCCAGGAATGTCGTGATGTCTTTTGCAACGCGATCATATTCTTCCGGCGTCATGCTCGGCTTCGGCAATTCCGCCAATTCAAAACCGACAATGCATTCGCCTTTGTATTCGCCCATATGGCAGCTTTCGGCTTCGCCCTTGGCATTTTTATGTTTTGGTTCTGTCTTGGCGTGCTGGATGCCTTGCAGCTCCCACAACACATGCGGCATGGAAGCACCCGGGAATACCGTGTTATTCCAACCCGATGGGCGTGTTTCGTCGACGTAGAAGGAAGTCAGATAGTTGTAGATCCAATCTGCGCCCTGCGCTTTCGCTCGCGCTTCAACGCTCAAGTCTGGCGGTGCTTTGCCGAACCAGGCCAGGCCTTCATCGGCATTCATGCCTGTGTTGATGGTCTCACCGATTTTCTGATCGTTGTAGATCAGGTTTTGTTCGACTTGTTCGGTCGTCAAATCCAGATCTTCGGCGAAACGCGAATAACGGTGGTAACTGATCGCATGGCAACCCGAGCAATAGCTCATGTACAAGGAAGCACCACGTTGCAGTGCGGCCTTGTCGTCCAAATCCACCTGGGCGGATTTCATTTCAGCTCCGCCGCCGCTGGCCAGTGCCAGCCCAGGAGCAAGTCCTGAAGCGAGCAGAAGACTCAACAATAAAAAACGAATCTTAGTCATGCATGGTCACCCGGTCAGGAACTGGTTTGGTTTCGCCTATGCGGCTCCACCAAGGCATAAAGATAAAGAAGCCGAAATAGAAAGCAGTCAACGCTCTGGCAATCCAGGTTTGCGTCGTGCTACCCGATTGCATGCCCAGCCACATCAAGGTCACAAACGCGACCGTAAACAGCGCGATCATGATTTTGTTGAATGTGCTGCGGTAGCGAATGGATTTGACCGGACTACGATCAAGCCATGGCAACAGGAACAGAATCAGCGTCGCGCCACCCATCACCATGACACCGATCAATTTATCCGGAATGGCACGCAACATCGCGTAGTAAGGCGTGAAGTACCAGACCGGCTTGATGTGTTCCGGCGTGACCAAAGGATTGGCCGGGATGAAATTATCGTGTTCGAGGAACAAGCCGCCGAAGGTCGGCGCAAAGAACAGGACAAAAGCGGCAATCGTCAGGAAGAAACCAACGCCAAACAAATCTTTCACCGTGTAGTACGGGTGGAAAGGAATGCCGTCTGCGTATTTGCCGGTTTCCGGATTTTTGACTTTCTTGATGTCGACGCCGTCCGGGTTGTTCGAACCGACTTCGTGCAAGGCGCCAAGATGCAGAACAACCAAAAGCAGGATGACCAGCGGCAATGCGATCACATGCAACGCAAAGAAGCGGTTGATCGTGGCATCGGATACCAGATAGTCACCACGGATCCATTCCGTCAGCTCGGGACCGATTACCGGCACCGCACCGAACAGGTTGATGATGACCTGTGCACCCCAGTAACTCATCTGGCCCCATGGCAAAACGTAGCCCATGAATGCTTCAGCCATCAGCACCAGGAAAATCAGCACGCCCAGCACCCAAACCAATTCGCGTGGTTTTTGGTAGGAACCGTAAATCAGGCCACGGAACATATGCAGATAGACTGTGATGAAAAACAAAGAGGCGCCGGTCGAATGCATGTAACGGATAATGTCGCCGCCCGGCACATCGCGCATGATGTATTCAACCGAGGCGAATGCTTCCGCCGCCGTAGGCTTGAAGTGCATCGTCAGGAAAATACCGGTGACGATTTGGTTGACCAGCACCAACATCGCCAGCGAACCAAAGTAATAGAAGAAGTTGAAGTTTTTCGGAGCGTAATACTCCGTCATGTGTTTTTTGTAAGCCGGCATGAAGCCAGGCGCACGATCGTTGAACCAACCCGTCAGGCCGGCAACTACCTTGTCGATTTTATTCATTAAGCCGCTCCCTGTGGAGGTACGCCCACGATAATCTTGTTCTCGTCGACAAAATGGTAAGGCGGGATTTCAAGATTGGATGGGGCTGGTACCCCTTGGAACACACGGCCAGCCAGATCGAAACGGGATTGGTGGCAAGGGCAATAGAAGCCGCCTTTCCATTCCTGATCGTAGACTTGCGGCAGCATTTCCGGCACGAACGATGGCGAGCAACCCAGATGGGTGCAAACGCCGACGATGACCGCAATATTTTCTTTTCCGGCGATCGTACGGGCTTCATTTTTGGCGAAGGCCGGCGTTTGATCCGGGTTATCCGATTTAGGGTCGCGCAAACGGCCATCCAGGCTTGGCAACGCTGCCAACTGTTCTTTCGTGCGTTTGAAAATCCAGACTGGCTTACCGCGCCACTGGCGAATCATTCGCATGCCGGGTTCGTTGTCGATTTTGCTGATATCCACTTCTATTGGCGCGCCGGCTGTTTTTGCGCGTGCACTTGGTTGGAATGAGCTGATAAAAGGAACAGAGGCCCCGATAACTCCAATTGCTCCAACGGTGCTGGTTGCAATCAGTAAATTACGACGGGTACTGCTGACTTCTTCGTTGGCCATTAGGCGCTCCGATGCTGTCTAAAATGAAAGATAGATGCAGGTCAATCCCCGACCCACAAGACAGACTATTGTAACGGATGGCCTAAGCAGGCGACAACGGATAAAACGTGAAAGCCGGGGAACGTGACTTACAGCGCCTTTCTATAGCGCTCGGCTAGCTGTCCGACTCGTGCAACATAGAGGCGAGTTTCTTTATAAGGCGGCACACCGCCGTAACGATCAACGGCACCTTCGCCTGCATTATAGGCGGCGGCGGCAAGCGTCAAATCCTGTTTATATCTGCGCATCAGCCAGCTCAGATACTGCACGCCACCATTGATATTTTGTGCTGGGTCGAAGGAATCGTTGACACCAAAGCGCTTGGCCGTGGCAGGAATCAATTGCATCAGTCCCTGCGCGCCCTTGTTGGATTGCACGTGCGGTCGATAAGCCGATTCGGCGTGAATAATGGCGCGAACAACGGCCTCTTCCACGCCGTATGCCAAAGCAGCAGCCTTGATTTCAGCCGAATATGCGTTGGTATTCAAACGCGTCGAACCGAAATTCACTGCGGTCGTCAGCGCGCAGGCGTAGCAGGACGGCTGGGAAAAAATAGCGTATTCGCTGCGGATTACCTTGACGTTCGATGCACCTTTCGGGCGGCGATTGCTGTAATTGGTGACCCCATTCGCATCGACATACGAATAGGTAGTCGAATGGCCCATCCTCAAAAATCGCGGCGTATTGGCTGCCGGAGCTGCGGTGGTTGCCGGCTTGGGCGTGTCGCCATTGGCCACCGTGGTCATGGCCGGGGCAGCGGGGGCTGTTGCGACTTGAGCGGGAGCCGACTGGACCGGTTCCGGGCTGCTCTTCGCTACCACTTTACAGTCGGCGCCAGCGACTTTCTTGCTGGTGTAATTGGGAATGCCGTCACTAGCAACGCAGCGATAAAGGTTTCCAGCATGGGCGGTTCCGGCCATGCCAAGCAGCATTAGAAGGCAAACTGTGCGCATGGCCGGCAGTTTCTTCCTATTTTTCATAAATTCCAAGTGTTTAGAGCAGATTTATGATGGATTGGGCCCGGCTTGAGGCTAAAATACGCTCCCCTTCCTCCCGACCGGATTAAGCGCCATGACCGGGATTCCCGCTGCTGGTAAATTATTCATCAAAACTCACGGCTGCCAAATGAACGAGTACGACTCGGACAAGATGGCAGACGTACTCGCGGCCGAGCATGGCCTGGAACTGACCGACAACGAGGAAGAAGCCGACGTTATCCTGGTCAATACCTGCTCGATCCGCGAAAAAGCCCAGGAAAAGGTGTTCAGCCAACTGGGCCGCTGGAAACAGCTCAAGAAAGACAAGCCGAGCCTGGTCATAGGCGTCGGCGGCTGCGTGGCTTCGCAAGAAGGCGACGCGATCATCAAGCGCGCGCCTTACGTGGATTTGGTATTCGGTCCGCAAACCCTGCATCGCCTGCCGCAAATGATCGATGCCAAGCGCGAAACCGGCTTGCCGCAAGTCGACATTTCATTTCCTGAAATCGAAAAATTCGACCGCCTGCCCGAGCCTCGAGCCGAAGGTCCGACCGCATTCGTCTCGATCATGGAAGGCTGCAGCAAATATTGTTCGTTCTGCGTGGTGCCCTACACCCGCGGCGAAGAAGTTTCACGCCCGTTCGACGATGTGCTGCTCGAAGTGTCGCAACTCGCCGCCCAGGGCGTGCGCGAGGTGAATCTTTTGGGCCAGAACGTCAATGCCTATCGCGGTGCGATGTTCGAATCGGACGACAAGGCCGACCTGGCATTGCTGATTCGTGCGATCGCGCAAATCGAAGGCATCGGCCGCATTCGTTACACCACCTCGCATCCGATGGAATTCAGCGACTCGCTGATTGAAGCGCACCGCGATGTACCGGAACTCGCATCGTTCCTTCACCTGCCGGTGCAATCGGGTTCCGACCGTATTTTGACCGCGATGAAACGCAATCACACTGCGCTCGAATACAAGGCGAAAATCCGCAAGCTGCGCGAAGCCAAACCCGACATCACGATTTCTTCGGACTTCATCGTCGGCTTCCCTGGCGAAACCGACAAAGATTTCGATGCCACCATGAAATTGATCAACGATATCGGCTTTGACCAAAGCTTCTCGTTTATCTATTCGAAACGCCCAGGCACGCCTGCTTCTAACTTGCCTGACGACACTTCCGATGCAGTCAAACACACGCGTTTGAACTTCCTGCAAAACACCATCACCAACAATGCCCGCGAAATTTCCAATGCAATGATTGGAACCACGCAACGCATCCTGGTCGAAGGCAAAAGCAAGAAACACGAAGGCGAACTGACTGGCCGCACCGAAAACATGCGTTACACAAACTTCACTGGCCATCCGCGTTTGATCGGCCAGTTTGTCGATGTGCTGATTACCGATGCGATGACCAATTCATTGCGAGGTCGATTGGTCATCAAAGAAACCGAAGCGGCTTGATTGAAACCGTGAGCTATAAAATGCGACTAACAACGAAACCTATTTTTCCACTGCTAGTTTTTTTTGCCTTGTCTGCTTCGGCTTTTGATTCCAGTGCCAAGGACTCTGCAGCCAGCGTAACAATACGACCAGCAGCATGGGCCGTACCTCTCGAAATCAAGGGTCTGTCGAACCTGCACCAAGTAACACCGATGCTTTATCGCAGCGCCCAGCCCGATGCAACGAGCGGCGAAGCACTGCAAAAACTCGGCATCAAGACCGTATTGAGCTTTCGTAAACGCGACAAAGACGAGCCTTTGCACAAGACCCCGGGGGTCACTTTCAAACGCTACCCACTCTACACCTGGGATATCGAGGAAAAAGACATTCTGGCAGTGCTGCGCATTTTGAATGACCCGACCAATCAGCCAATTCTGGTTCACTGCACGCATGGCGCCGACCGCACCGGTTTGATGATGGCAAGTTACCGGATGATCGTGCAGGGCTGGACAAAACAAGCCGCGATTGCCGAAATGAAACAGGGTGAATACGAATACCACGTCGTCTGGCTCAACATTGAACGCCGCATCTGGAAAATGGATATCGCCAGGATGCGCGCCGAACTCTACGCGAAGAAGTAAGCGGCTAATCCAGACGCTTGCTGAATCGCAGGATCGCCAGCCCCATCATCACGACCGTAAACATGATCAGGACCAACGCATCCGGCCACAAATCGATCAGGTCGGCTCCGCGCAACATGATGCCGCGATTAAGCCGCATGAAATGCGTCAACGGCAATATTTCCGCTATCCATTGCGCCAGCTTCGGCATGCCGGCAAACGGAAACATGAATCCCGAAAGCAGGATGGACGGCAGCAACAGGAAAAAACTCATTTGCATGGCCTGAAACTGTGATTTCGCCCTGGTCGAAATCAACAGCCCCAAACTGAGATTTGCCATGATCAACAACATGGTGGCTGCATAGACATCGATCCAGCTGCCGCGCGTCGGCACCTGAAACACGAGTACGCCGAGCAGCAAAACGATAGATGTCTGAACCAAACCGATCACGATATACGGAAGCACTTTGCCAACCATCAATTCGGTGCGCGATACCGGCGTGGTAATCAATAATTCCAGATTGCCCCGCTCCCGCTCGCGCACGATAGCGACAGCGGTGAACAACACCATCGTCATCGTCAGAATGACGCCCACCAGACCTGGCACCACGTTGATTGCCGACACCCGCTCCGGATTGTAAAAACTGACGATACTGATTTGTGCAGGGCGCAAACTTCTTTCGCCGTTTAACGGCATCTGCGCCAATTGCTTGACGGCGTTTTGCACGCTGATATCGCTGCCGTCCACCAATACCTGCACGGCTTCGCGTTTTTCCGCGAGGCGTCGTTCGAAATCATGCGGAATAACAATGCCGACACTGATCTTCCCCTGCTTCAAGGCCTGCATCAATTCGTCCGGTGTTTCTGCCGATTGTTTTTGCACGATCACGCCGGTCGCCAGCATGTCTTGCACGACCGCACGCGATGCCGTTGTTTGCGCCTGATCGACTATCGCGGATTTCAAGCCGCGTACATCGAGGTTAATCGCAAAACCGAACATCAAAAGTTGAATCGTCGGAATGCCGACGATCATCGCAGCGGTAACCCGATCACGCTTGAGTTGGCGCAATTCCTTGACCACGATTGCCCAGAGCCGACGCAAATTCATCACGCATTCTCCAGATGTGTACGATGCGTCGCCGCCACGAATACGTCTTCCAGATTGGGCGTGGTGCTTTCCAGTGTCGCATCGAGACCAGCGGCACGCAGGGCCTGGTTCAAATGATTCAACACCGAATCACCTTCGCCAATCAGTACGCGCAATTCGTTGCCGATTTGCGCGACGCTAACGACGCTTTCTTCTTTCAACAAGCATGCCTGCACTTTTCTCGGTTGCACGGTAGCTACCTTGAAAGTACGTCCCTTAAGCGCGGCGGCCATTTGCACCGGCTCGCCGTCTGCGACTAAAACACCGCTATCGAGAATGGCCAGACGATGGCAACGCTCGGCTTCGTCCATGTAATGCGTGGATACCAGAATCGTGGTGCCGGCATCGGCAAGATCGAATAATTTTTCCCAGAAATCACGGCGCGATTCAGGATCGACCGCACTGGTCGGTTCATCGAGCAATAATAATTCCGGCTTGTGGATTACTGCGCCTGCCAGTGCGAGACGCTGTTTCTGCCCACCACTCAGAGTGCCCGCCATTTGTTTGCGGCGATCGTCGAGATGATATTCGCGCAACAAGGTTTCGATCCTGCTCTTCTGCTGAGTACGCGGTACGCCCTGAATGGCGGCGAGAAATTCCAGGTTTTCGCTTACCGTCAAATCTTCGAATAATGAAAAACGTTGCGTCATGTAACCGATATTGCGCTTGAGTTCCTCGGCCTGTTCCGGAATGCGAAGACCCAGCACTTCAATGTCTCCAGCCGTTGGTGTCAGCAATCCACACAGCATGCGGATGGTGGTGGACTTGCCGGAACCATTCGGCCCCAGAAATCCATAGACACACGCTTTAGGTACCGTGAGGTCGACATTATTGACCGCCACCAGATCGCCAAATTTGCGTGTCATACCGCGTGCTTTAATTGCGTTGTCACTCATTCGATGGAGAACCTGCCAAGGTCACTTTTACCGGCACGCCTGCTGGTAGCGCACTGGCGTCAGCACCGAGGCTAATCTCGGCCAGATAGGACAGACGCGCCGCGTCGACACCATTCAAGGCGTAGTAAGGAGTAAAACTGGGTTCACTGCGAATCGAGCGAACTTTTCCTGCATATGTTTTCGCGTCGCCATTCAATGTGACGTTCACCGCGTCGCCGATTTTTACCTTTGCCCGTATTGGTTCGGGCACATAGATTCTTGCGATGGGTGCATCACCTACCAACAGGATGGCAAGCGGCGCACCAACCGGCGGCTGGTCACCCAGTTTGTACGGCAAGCTATCGACACGGGCGGCGCGCGGCGCGCGTACGGTCAAACGCTGCAAATCGATTTCTGCACTGGCGAGTTGCGATTGCGCAGCACTCAATCGCGCCTGCCCCTGGGCAATATCTTCATCGCGACTACCGTTCTGCAATAAATCGACATTCGCCTTGGCCGCACGCACTTCGGCCTGCGCGGAATTCGCGGTAGCGATTGCTCGATCCAGATCGGCGCGCGGTAATAATTGCCGCTTGACCAGACTGCGAACCCGTAGCAATTGCGCATCGGCATTTTTTGCCTGTGCCTGCAACGCAAGCATTTTTTCGCCGGCTTCACGTTTGTTTTCAGGCCTGGCACCGGTTTGCAGGATTTTCAGCGCCTGTTCGGCCTGCACCACTTCGAACCGCAATATTTCGATACGGGCCACCGCATGCGAGGAATCAAGCCGGAGCAGTATCTGGTTTTTCTCGAGCTTGGCACCTTCAGATACCTTCATGTCGACAATCGGTTCCGATGCAGTTGCCGGCATGGTAATGCGATCCCATTCCACCGTGCCCAGCATAGCGGAGCTTTCCGGTTTGCAGGCCGTCAACACCAGGAACGCAAAAACGAGACTTGGATATTTCAGTTGACGCGTCATCGGCGATGCCCTGTTTTCAAAAACACTGTAATGGATTGTTTCCCAAATATACGACACGGCTGTCAGCCATCGTTTATCTGATTTCAGAATAGCGCATTTCCGGGCGAACCTGCATACGTTAAACTGGCCAAAATCCTTTGAAAACGCTAGTCTGACGGGATGAGCCAAACCTATCACCACGACTTTGCACTGAAT
>JBOHYG010000009.1:0-37178 GCA_050737875.1 Arenimonas sp.
GCTTCTTTTCAGCCGCGATTCCGGTTGCGCGGATTTGTTCGGCTGCTTCGCGGGCCTTTTCTTCGTTATCCACGAACGCTATTCGGCGCGTTTGAAATTCCACCCCTGAAAACTGGGTCAATAAGCTATGGCCAATGGTTTCTGCAGTAATACCCGTACCATCTGAGACGAAAAAAACCGGCCTTGGCATCGCTGGGCTCACATAGAAGAAGTCGTCTTATTCTGCCTGAGTGAAATAGATTTGGCTTGCGTGGCTTTGCGCGGGATAATAGCGGCTTCGCAGCCCCACTTCTTTAACTTTTTCCTTTGGGAGTCTCACTTGAGCGCTTATGTCCTTTGGCTGCACGAACTACGTTTATCCGACTTAGCCCAGGTCGGCGGGAAGAATTCCTCGCTGGGTGAAATGATTGGAAACCTGAGCCAGTTAGGCGTATCGGTTCCGGGTGGTTTCGCGACCACGGCCGATGCATACCGCGAATTCATCAACGTCAACAAACTCACCGAGCGCATGCAGGAACGTCTGGCAGGCCTGGATGTTGAAAACGTCAACGAACTCGTGAAGGCCGGTGCTGAAATTCGCGGCTGGGTCATGAACTCCCCCTTGCAGCCGGCTTTGGACGCTGCCATTCGCGGTGCCTACCAAACCATGTGCAAAGAAGCCGGTGCAAAAGAAATTTCGGTTGCCGTGCGTTCGTCCGCTACTGCGGAAGATTTACCGGATGCTTCATTCGCGGGCCAGCAGGAAACTTTCCTGAATGTGACCGGCGAAGACGACGTCGTCGCCAAGGTCAAGGAAGTGTTCGCTTCCTTGTACAACGATCGTGCCATTGCCTATCGCGTGCATCACGGCTTCAAACACGAAGACGTGTTTTTGTCCGCCGGCGTGCAATTGATGATTCGTTCCGATATCGGTGCATCCGGCGTTCTGTTTACACTCGATACCGAGTCGGGTTTCCGCGATGTCGTGTTTGTCACCTCTAGCTATGGCCTGGGTGAAATGGTCGTCCAGGGCGCCGTCAATCCCGACGAGTTTTATGCCTACAAACCAAATTTAGCCAATGGAAAGCCATCGATCCTGCGTCGCACGCTAGGCTCCAAGCAAATTCGAATGGTGTATTCCGATGTGCCGGGCGAACGCGTTCGCACCGAGCCTACTCCGATCGAATTTCAGGGCAAATTCTCGATCAGCGATGCCGACGTCGAAGAATTATCGAGGCAATCGCTGGTCATCGAAAAGCATTATGACCGTCCGATGGATATCGAATGGGCCAAAGACGGCGATACCGGCAAAATTTATATCGTTCAAGCGCGTCCGGAAACCGTAAAGTCACGCGCCAAGGCGACCCAGATTGAACGCTACACCTTGAACGAAAAAGGCAGTAAAATCGTTTGTGAAGGCCGTTCCATTGGTCACAAAATTGGTTCGGGCGTCGCCCGTGTCGTGCGCTCGTTGGACGACATGAATCACGTGCAACCCGGCGATGTACTGGTTGCCGACATGACGGACCCTGATTGGGAACCCGTCATGAAGCGCGCTTCCGCGATCGTTACCAACCGCGGCGGCCGCACCTGCCATGCTGCAATTATCGCGCGTGAACTCGGCGTACCTGCTGTTGTGGGAACCGGCGACGCCGTGGAAAAAATTCTCGATGGCCAAAATGTGACCGTATCCTGCGCAGAAGGCGACACGGGTTTTATCTATGACGGATCGCTGGCATTCGAGCGTATCACCACGGATTTGGCGCAGATGCCGCCTGCCCCGATGAAAATCATGATGAATGTGGCAAATCCGGAACGTGCATTTGATTTTGCGATGTTGCCGAACGCCGGCGTGGGACTGGCCCGTCTCGAGATGATCATCAACAGCAACATCGGCGTCCATCCGAAAGCGCTGCTCGAATTTGACAAACAGGATGCTGCAACCAAGCAACGCATCCGGGGAAAAATGGCCGGTTACGACAGCCCACGTTCTTTCTACGTCGATCGTTTGGCGGAAGGCATCGCAACGATCACGGCGGCTTTCGCACCTAATCCGGTCATCGTGCGACTGTCGGATTTCAAATCGAATGAATATGCCAATTTGATCGGCGGCAAGAATTACGAACCACATGAAGAAAACCCGATGATCGGTTTCCGTGGCGCTTCGCGCTACGTCGATCCGAGTTTCGCCGAATGCTTTGCGATGGAGTGCGAAGCGTTCAAGCGTGTTCGCGACACCATGGGATTGACCAATGCCTGGGTGATGATTCCTTTCGTACGTACGCTTGAAGAAGGCCAGAAAGTCATCGAAGTGCTCGCGAAAAACGGCCTGCGCCGCGGCGAGAACGGCCTGAAAATCATCATGATGTGCGAGCTGCCGTCAAATGCCCTGCTCGCCGACGAGTTCCTGGAAATTTTCGATGGTTTCTCGATTGGTTCGAATGACCTGACGCAACTGACCCTTGGCCTGGATCGTGACTCCGCGATCGTTGCCCATTTGTTCGATGAGCGGAATGCCGCCGTGAAGAAATTGCTGTCGATGGCCATTAGCGCCGCCCGTGCCAAAGGCAAGTACATCGGTATCTGCGGGCAAGGTCCAAGCGACCATCCGGATCTGGCGGACTGGTTGATGCAACAAGGCATCGAATCGGTCTCGCTCAATCCCGATACCGTTGTCGATACCTGGCTGCGTCTAGCCAAGTTGAAGGCTTCCTGATTGCATGAAAGCACTGAATGACGTATTGGTTGAATTAGGCCAGCATCAATGGCTGGTTCGCGGCTTGATAGCCATCGGTATCGCGGTGATCGGCATTTGGCTGTCGCGCTGGGTAGCGCGTGCATTGGAACGGGTTTTGCAGCGCTTCGATGTGGAGATTATTTTGCGCAGCTTCCTGCGCAATCTGGTGTATGCCTTGTGCATAGTCGTCGCGTGCATCGCAGCGCTGGACTTCGCTGGTGTGCCCACGACTTCATTGTTGGCCATACTCGGCACCGCTGGTTTGGCAATCGGCCTGGCGATGAAAGATTCGCTGTCGAACATCGCATCGGGTGTGATGTTGATCGTTCTCCGCCCATTTCATAGTGGTGACTATGTCCAGGTCGCCGGCGTCGAAGGCATTGTCGATAGCGTACGTATTTTCCAAACCCATATGCACACGCAGGACAATCGCCAAATTATTTTGCCCAACAGCCAGATTACCTCCGTGCCGATTATCAATTTCACGGTCCGTGGTATGCGCCGTTTGGATGTATCGGCCAGAATCAGTTACAACGACGATATGGCAATGGCGAGAAAAATTTTGCTCGATATCGCCAAAAATCACGCGCAGGTTTTATCCGAACCACCCGCCGAGGTCATCGTTTCGCAACTGGCTGACAGCCATGTCGAACTGCAATTGCGTGTTTGGCTGGCGGCCGCAGATCATGGATCACTGAAAGCCCATCTGCTCGAACAAAGCTGGACACAACTGAGTGAAAAAGGCTTTAAAACGGCATACCCGCAAAGGCATATGCATATTCATCATCACGGTCAGGCGCAAGGCCTGAGTGATGAGGTTTTACAAGGCCCGTAGGAGCGACGTAAGTCGCGACTGCCGTCGCTCCTACAATTTCAACCGACCACCTGGTTTCTGCCATTACGCTTGGCTTCATATAATTTCACATCTGCCTTCGATGCGAGTTTTTCATGATGTGAAAGTCCGGTGCGCTCACTCAAGCCGATACTGACCGTGAGTTTCAGACCAGGTGCGAAACTGTTGCAATCAATAGCCTGAATCGCAAGCCGGATTTTTTCGCATTTCAAACGGGCGCTTTCCAGATCCTGTTCCGGGAACAGCAAGGCAAATTCTTCACCACCCCAGCGTGCCGATAAATCGCTACCGCGCCAACGGCCAAAATGCTCCTCGCCCATCACGCGTTGCAAGGTTTCGGCGATAACCTTGAGTGCATGATCACCAACGTCGTGCGAATAATTGTCGTTAACCTGCTTGAAGTGATCGACATCGAGCAAGCCGAAACAAAGCGGTTGCTCGCTTGAAACCGCAGTTTTGAATGCGTCCAGCAATTTTTCGTCCATGCTGCGGCGGTTCGGCAAACCTGTCAGCGAATCGGTACGGGCCTGCTGTTCGAAAGCCTCGGATTGCTGGCTGATCTTCATATTCAACATTTCAAGCTCGACGTTTTTATCGCTGAGCGCACGTGTGCGTTCATCGACAATACCGCTGAGCTCAAGCTCACGCGCCTCAAGCTGACGGACGCGGGCACGATAAAGCCCATATAAAATCATCGCGAGCAAAAATACGACCAGCGGAATAAACCATGGTCGCTGAAATAGCCTTGGCTTGATTTCGAATTTCAGACTGGCGCTTTCCGGACTCCAGGGGCCGCCGCGTTGCGCAGCGCTAACTTTGAATGTGTAGCGCCCTGGCGGCAGATTGGTGAATTGCACATTGCGTAGTTGTTCGCGCTCGATCCACTCTTCATCAAAGCCTTCAAGCTGATAGCGATAACGAATTTGTTCCGGTGTGCGATAGCTCAAACTGACATACGCCATTTCCAGCTTGCGGGTGTCCGATGGCAATATCAATTCGCTATCGGGATCGGCAATTTGATCATTCACCATCACGTTTTCAATCACGACCGGTGGTGGAGCGAGTTGGTAACGTGCAAGCTCGTCAGGCTGCACAACCGACAGCCCTTTCGCTGTGGCTACCCAGATGCTGCCGTCCTTTGCACGCAATGCAGCCGGCCCTGCGCCGCCATTGCACTGTGCGCTTGCCATACCGTCGGCTTCGGCGAAACTGATCGCATTCAAGCGCTCGGATTTGCCATCGGCAACCGCTTCCATTTCATTACGCTTGACGTAGATGACACCTCGATTTGACGTCAGCCAAAAATTGCCATACGTGTCGGAGACAATCTGGAAAACGGTGGCAACGGGCAGTCCGTTTTTCGTGCCGACCGCAGAAATTTTTCCTTTGCGTAATCTCAAAATCGCACGGTCGGTAGCAAGCCAAAGCGTACCGTCGGCGTCCTCGTTAAAACCGAATACGTCCTGGGCGGATTGATAGGTGGAAATATCGACCGAACCGGCTTTTTCGCCATCGACATAGCCCAGGCCATTTGCAGTGCCCACCCAAATCTTTCCGGCTTTCGATTCGTGAATGCTGAGAATAAAGTCACGTGGCAAGCCATTTGCTTCGCCGAATCGTTTCAGCTCACTGCCTTTCTTGCGATACAAGCCCTGCGAAGTACCAACCCACAAATACCCCTTGCTGTCTTCCAGCAAAGCTCGCACCTGGGTTCCGTAAAGCGGGCTACTGGGGGTCACTTGCTCTCGAACAACACCGTCTTTCCAGTTAACCAAACCGGTGGAATACATACCGACCCACAAGCTGCCATCTTTGGCCGGTGCCAGACTCAGGATTGCGTCATCGCGCAGCGTGGGCGAGTCGATAATCGGGGTAATTTTTTCATCGTAGTATTTATTCAAGCCACGCGACGTACCGATCATCACGCTACCGTCGTTGGTTTGTGCGACGGCACGGACGTAGTTATCGCTCAAGCCCTGGTAATTGTCGTAAGTGACGAAAGGCGTATCGGCAAAGCGAACCAGGCCGGCGTTTGTTCCTGCCCAGATATTGCCTTCGCGATCGCTAAACAGGGAACCGACACGATTATTTGGAAGTCCTGCCTTGGCATCCAGTGTTTCAAGCCCACGTCGACCGAAACGCATCACGCCGCGATTCACGGTTCCAAGCCACAGATTGGTTTCACTATCCAGGCTCAGACTGATGACGGCTTCATCAGGAAAATCGGGCGCGATGATTTTAAATTTGCCGTTACGGCCTAGATACAAGCCATGATGAGTACCCAGATACAAGCCACCTTCAGGAGCGGCGAGAATCGCGTAGACAGCACCAGCAGGCAAACCATCCGCAGTGCTGAAACTTTGCACCCGATTATTTTCTATGCGTACCAGGCCTTTGGCAGTACCGGCCCAAATGACTTTATTTTCATCCATGAATACGGCGTACATGCGCTCGGAAGGCAAGCCTTGGCGCGTACCGTAAGTCGTGACTTTGCCTTTTAAATCGATCCGCGAAAGACCTTTGCTTTCATGGGAAACCCAAATTGATCCCTGGCTGTCTTCAATCGAAGCCATGGTTTCATTTTGTGGCAGGCCTTCAGACATGCTGTAGGTGCGCCACAAATCTTTTTGCAAAACCGACACGCCGCCACGCGACGTGGAAACGATCAATTTTCCGTGCGAACCGACACTGACGTGGCGAATACCGTGATCCTGCAAGGCAGGTATGTTCTCCGGCGTGAATATGCGGAAGTCCTGACCGTTGTAACGCACAAGGCCTTCCCAGGTTGCAAACCACAGATAACCTTCCGGCGTTTGCGTAATAGCGTTGACCTGGTTATGCGGAAGCCCGTCGCGCGTCGTCCAGGCCTCGCGCGAATAGGAAGGTAAAGGTTTTTTATCGAGTGCGAAGACCGGGATCGATAACAGGATCAACGCCAATGCAAATAGAACTTTCAAGCGATGCATCAATATCCCCTGTTCTCGATCTGCTTAATTTTGCCCGCCCAGTTTACCCATGTGCTGACGATAAAAGGCCAGTTCTTTCACAGACTCGCGAATGTCCGACAAGGCCGTATGAGCACCTACCTTGCTCAAGCCTGCGAGTAGATCAGGTGACCAGCGGCGACTGAGTTCCTTCAAGGTCGAGACATCAAGGTTCCGATAATGGAAATAGCGTTCCAGTCTCGGCATGCCACGCACTAAAAACCGGCGGTCCTGGCAAATGGAATTTCCGCAGATCGGGGATTTATTCGCATCGACCCATTTCGATAAAAATTCTATCGTCAACACTTCCGCCTGGGAGGCTGTGACCTGGCTATCGAGGACGCGCTGCCAAAGTCCGGACTTCTGGTGGGTTCCCCTATTCCAGTCGTCCATGGCTTCAAGTGTTGCAAGTGGTTGCCTGATTGCCAGCTCCGGGCCTTCGGCAAGGATATTGAGGTCTTTGTCGGTGACCAAGGTGGCAATTTCAATAATGACGTCGGTGTCAGGGTCCAGCCCGGTCATTTCCAAGTCAATCCAGATCAGGCGCTGGCTATCGTCATTATTTGTCATTATCTGATTCTCTTGAATATGTTTTACTGTAACAAATTAATACGAATGCGACCGCTACTTTGAATGACAGTTATCAAATCTTGACGTCCTTGCTAGCGCCCGCCATTTTGATGGCAGCTACCGGTTCGCTCCTACTATCGGCCAATAACCGTCTCGCACGCGTTGTCGACCGATTGCGGTCCCTGATGGCGAATTGGAAAGCCGGGTCTCGCGACCAGCCATCGAGAGAATTGCAAATTCAGCGGCATCGAAAACGCAGCACTTACCTTTTGCGCGCCTGTCTGTATTTGTACTGTGCGTTGGGTGCTTTTATCGGCACGAGTCTGGCATTGGCTGTCGACACCTTAACCGGCAACCGGATTTCGATGCTGCCGACCATCATGGGCATTATCGGGATGTGCTTTTTATTGGGGGCGGTGTTCTATCTGGGGCGCGAAGTCTTCGCCGCGGTCAAAAGTTTCGATGACGAAATCAAGGAAGAAATGCACTAACTGCGTTGCCGTTTTGCCCTGAAATAATCCGAAAGCTTTTTGCTGGCCACTTCGGCCATTACTCCGCCCTGCACGTCAACGCGGTGGTTGTGGCGTGGATCCTGCAACAAATCGAACACAGAGCCGGCAGCTCCGGTCTTTGGGTCATTGGCGGCGAATACGACGCGCTTGATCCGGGCATGGACCATGGCCATTGCACACATTGCACAAGGCTCAAGCGTGATGTACAAGGTACAACCAATCAAACGGTGATTCCGAATTTTCTCGCCGGCCATACGCATGGCCATGATTTCGGCATGCGCACTCGGGTCGTGCTGGCTGATATTCCGGTTCCAGGCTTCGGCAACGAGTTCGCCTGCTTCGTTGATGATCAATGCACCGACCGGTACTTCATCGTCCTCGCGCTCGGCTCGATCGGCAAGATCGAGGGCGCGAAGCATCCAGATCTCGTCAGTCACTGTTGACATTTATTCCCACTCGATGGTGGCAGGTGGCTTACCGGATATATCATAAACCACACGAGAAATACCGCGTAACTCATTGATTATTCTATTAGATACAGTGCCCAAAAGTTCGTACGGCAAATGCGCCCAATGTGCTGTCATAAAGTCGACGGTTTCAACGGCACGCAATGCAATCACCCACTCGTAAGCGCGAGCATCGCCTACAACGCCGACTGATTTCACTGGCAAAAACACGGCAAAGGCTTGGCTGGTTTTATCGTACCAACCGGAGTTACGTAGTTCTTCGATAAAGATGGCATCGGCTTTCGCCAGCAATTCGGCATATTCGGCTTTCACTTCACCGAGGATACGAACGCCCAAACCCGGACCCGGGAACGGATGGCGATAGACCATTTCTTTCGGTAAGCCGAGTTCTACTCCGATGCGGCGGACTTCATCCTTGAATAATTCACGCAGTGGCTCGACCAGGCCAAGCTTCATGAAATCAGGTAATCCGCCAACATTGTGATGGCTCTTGATCACGTGGGCCTTGCCGGTTTTGCTGCCAGCCGATTCAATTACGTCAGGATAGATAGTGCCCTGGGCCAGCCATTTCACGTTTTTCAGTTTGGCCGATTCTTCATCGAAAATTTCGATAAACAAGTTACCGATGATTTTGCGTTTGGCTTCCGGATCGTTCACGCCTTTCAGTGCGCTGAAATAACGCTCGGCGGCGTTGACGCGGATGACTTTGACGCCCATGTTCTGCGCCATCATGTCCATCACCTGGTCGCCTTCATTAAATCGCAAAAGGCCGGTATCCACGAATACACAAGTCAGGCGATCACCCAAAGCCTTGTGCAGTAATGCGGCAACAACGGATGAATCGACACCGCCGGATAAACCAAGCAAGACATTTTCGTCGCCTACCTGGGTATGAACGCGAGCGATTTGGTCTTCAATAATGTTCGCGGCCGTCCACAAGGTCTGGCAACCGCAGATATCGACAGCGAACCTGCGCAGCATGGCCTCACCCGATTTGGTATGTGTCACTTCCGGATGGAATTGCACACCAAACCATTTTTTCTTTTCGTCGCTCATACCGATAATCGGCACGTTACCAGTGCGAGCAGTAATTTCGAAACCTTCCGGAATCTGCGTGACGCGATCGCCGTGGCTCATCCAGACATCCAGGCGGGGCGGCGAGCCGGCGTAGTCTTTTAAATTATCGAGCAATGCACAAGCAGCAGTAACTTCCACTTCGGCATAACCGAATTCACGGTGGTGGCCAGCTTCAACCTGTCCACCCAGCTGAATCGCCATGGTTTGCATGCCGTAGCAAATACCGAGAATTGGCAGGCCGCTATCGAATACTTCCTGTGGAGCTCGCGGTGAATTTTCTTCAACCGTGGACTCGGGCCCGCCCGACAAAATAATGCCTTTCGGTGCGAACTTGGCGATCTCGGCCGGATCATGGTCCCAGGCCCAGATTTCGCAATAAACACCGAATTCGCGGATACGACGTGCGATCAACTGCGTGTATTGGGCACCGAAATCAAGGATGAGAATTTTGTCGTGATGTATGTCCGGGGATGTTGAAATCGGTGCGGAAGACTGGTCTGACATTTTTTATCTCGGGTGATTTTGGTGCCGTGAGCGCTTAAGTTCAGCCTGCCCTGTAATTCGGCGGCTCTTTGGTGATTTGTACGTCGTGGACATGGCTTTCGCGGGTACCGGCCGAAGTGACGCGGACAAATTTCGGACGCGTACGCATTTCTTCAATGGTCGCGCAACCGACATAGCCCATCGAGGCGCGAACGCCGCCTGCGAGTTGATGCACGATGCTGCCAAGCAGACCGCGATACGGGACACGGCCTTCGATACCTTCCGGCACCAATTTGTCGGCGTCGCTGGCATCCTGGAAATAACGGTCTTTGCTGCCCATTTCCATCGCTCCCAAGCTACCCATGCCTCGGTAACTCTTGTAGCTGCGGCCCTGGAACAATTCAACATCGCCCGGCGCTTCTTCGGTACCGGCAAACAAGCCGCCGATCATCACGGTGCTTGCGCCAGCCACCAATGCTTTTGCGATATCACCGGAATAACGGATACCGCCGTCGGCAATCAATGGAATCTTGCCTTTCAGCACATCGGCAACCATGCCAATCGCTGTAATTTGCGGAACACCAACGCCGGCCACGATGCGAGTCGTGCAGATCGAGCCCGGGCCAACGCCGACTTTCACTGCGTCGGCACCGTGATCCATCAGGGCCAACGCAGCATCACCGGTGACAATATTGCCGCCGATCACTTGCACGTTCGGAAAATTCTTTTTCACCCATGCAACGCGATCCAGTACGCCTTGCGAATGTCCGTGCGCGGTATCAACCACGACAACGTCAACACCGGCGTGGACCAGCGCTTCGATACGGGCCTCGGTATCACCACCAACGCCAACTGCTGCGCCAACCAATAATTGTTCTGATTTGTCTTTGGCCGCGTTCGGGTTGTCGCGTGCCTTCTGAATATCCTTGACGGTAATCAAACCGCGTAACTGGAAGTCGTCATTGACGACCAGCACTTTCTCGATGCGATGCTTATGCAACAACGCAATAACTTCTTCTTCGCTCGCGCCCTCTTTCACCGTGACCAGACGCTCTTTCTTGGTCATGATGTGGCGAACCGGATCAGTTAGTTTCGTCTCGAAACGCATATCACGTCCGGTAACGATGCCTACTAATTGGCCATTATCGACAACCGGCACGCCGGAAATATTCCGTGCGCGGGTAAGTTTCAGGACCTCGCCGATCGTGGTTTCAGGCCCGACTGTAAAAGGCTCGCGAATCACACCGGCTTCGAAGTTTTTAACCTTCGCAACATGGGCAGCTTGTTGCTGCAAGCTCATGTTTTTGTGCAGGATGCCGATGCCGCCCAATTGCGCCATCGCAATAGCCAGACGCGCTTCGGTCACCGTGTCCATGGCAGCGGACACAATCGGCAGGTTCAGGGTGATATTTCGGGTCAGCTGGGTAGAGAGACTGACGTCTTTCGGCAAGATGGTGGAATGTGCCGGGACCAGCGATACATCGTCAAAAGTTAAGGCTTCGGCCTGAATACGCAGCATGTGCGGCTCTCGAGCTTGGGAAGCGACACATTATAGCCGCTTAATGCCCTTTTAGGCCAACCAGAAACACTTTAGTGGTCGATAAAAACCAAACTTAATTCGGGAACCCAGGTAATCAGCAGTACCGCGAGCCCCATCAGGAAAAAGAATGGAATGCAGGCACGGACAAGACTCAGGAATGGCTTATTGAAGCGGTAGGAAGCGATAAACAAGTCCATGCCGACCGGTGGAGTGAAATAACCGAGTTGCATATTAGCCAACATGATGATGCCGAAATGCACCGGATGGATTCCGTATTGCATTGCCACTGGTACCAGTAGCGGCGTGAGAATGACGATTGCCGAGAAAATGTCGATCAACATGCCGACGATCAATAGCAGTACATTGAGTAATACAAGGAACACCCAGCCCGAATGCACGTGCTGGCTCATGTATTGGAAAAGCTGGTCCGGCACTTGCTCATCGATCAGCCAACCCGAAAACGCCAGGGCAGCCCCCAGAATGACCAGGATGGCACCGACCAATCGCATCGATTCGGCCATCACATCGGGCAATTTCGAGAATGAAATTTCCTTTTTAATCAATACGGTTACGATCAATATATAAAGTGCTGTCACAGCTGCAGCTTCACTGGCCGCGAACTTGCCGGAATAAATCCCGCCCAATACCAGAATGGGTAAAGGCAACTCCCAGGCGGTATCTTTCAACGCCGCCCAAAGTTCTTTTACATCGAAGCCGGGCGTGGCACGTACCTGGCCTAGGGTAATCCACATGGCGTGGGCCGCCAGGATCAGTAACATCAAAATTCCCGGCAGAATCCCCGCGAGAAAGAGATCTTTCATCGTCACGCCGGGAGTCGTGCCCAGTTGACCCGCCACGAAGCCATACAAAATCAACGGTAAGGACGGCGCAAACAACAAGCCCAAACTTCCCGAGGAAGTGACTAGCCCGAGGCTATAGTTTTCGGCATAACCCGCTTGGCGCAAGGCTGGATACAACAAGGCGCCGACGGCAACGATCGTCATGCCCGAAGCGCCGGTAAAAGCGGTGAAGAAAGCACAGGCAACCACAGCCACGATCGCAAGACCGCCCGGCATCCAGCCCATCAATGCATTCGACAAGCGAACAAGACGTTTTGGCGCCCCGCTCTCGCCCAGCAAGTAGCCGGCAAGTGTGAATAATGGAATGGCGATCAAACCCGACATATCGCCGAGCTGGTAATAATTGATGGCAACGACGATCAAGTCGGCGCCACCAAAATAGAAGCCGATGAATGCGACAGCGGCTATTACTGCGAACAGCGGCATGCCCAGCGCAGCCAATATCAGAACCGTCAGGATTGCCCAAATCATTGATTGGGCACCGCAGGCTTACCGAAAGCGGCAAAAACGAAGCGCACACTGATCAAGCCGAAACCTGCGACGAAAACGCACATTGGCCACCAACTCGGGATGTTGGCGACGAATACTCCGGGCGCTTCACGCTCCAACTGCACCATGCCCCAGCCGTACCAGGTCAGTGCAGCGGTGATAAATGCAGCGGCCAATTGGCTGACAGTCCAAACTGCCTGATGGGTTTTCTTCGGCAAAATTCTCGGCATGGCATCAATCGAGATATGTTTCTTTTCACGCGTCGCGCTCAATGCGCCCAACAGCGCAAGCCACAACACACCCTGGCGACTGACGGGTTCTGCCCAGATAAAGCCGGTATCGAAAAACACCCGCATCAAGATTTGCGCCACCGACATCAAAAGCAGCGCTGTTAAAAGCGCTGCCAGTAAATAAGTTTCAAATCGATGCAGTAACGCCCCGGCTTTTTCGAACACTTATTTTGCCCCTGCCGCAGCCTTGCGGACCGCATTGAGCATTTCACCCGATATGATTTTCTCTTTCTCAAGTTGCGTAGTGACCTGGGCGCCAATATTGCGCCAGCGCGCACTTTCGGCTGGGTCCAATTTGGTAATCACAAGGCCCTGCTTTTTCATGGCGGCCAAAGCCGCGGCATCGTCACGCTTGATATTGGCGTCCATGCGCTTGGCAGCAGTACCGAATATTTTGCTCACAGTTGCCTGGTCGGCGGGGCTCAGCTTGTTATAGGCTTTGATATCGAGCACCAAATAGCCAACGACAAAACTCATTGGCAGATCGACCATGCTGCGAACCTTGCCATGCCATTGCAAGGCAACCGCACCGCTGGGTGTATTGGCAACCGTGTCGATAAGACCGGTTTGCAGGCTTGTAAAAACATCGCCGAGCGGCAATGGAATGGGCGTGATTCCACCCTGCTTGAAAACACGTTCCGCGATTATATCGTTTGGCGGAATCCATAATTTGATGCCACTTATCTCCGAACGAGTTTTGATGGGTTTGGTACCCATCATGTAAGCAAAACCAATGCCGGATGCCCCCAGCATTTTATAGCCTTTCGCTTCGAAGCCTTTTGCCAGCAATGGGTCGATTTGAATACGTGCCCGATCGACTTGTGCCCAATCGTCAAACAGGAACGGCATGCTGTAAATCGGCGCATCGGGATATACCGACGCCAATTCGCTTGAGGTCAGAACGCCGCCCTGCAATTGGCCCAATCGTATTTTGCGGATTACGACTGCATCCGGGCCCTGCACGCCGCCCGGATAGAATTTGATGACCACACGGCCCTGCGTCGTGGCTTCAATTTCCTTTGCGGCAACACGCAGCTCTCTCATCCACGAGGAGCCGTCCGGCGCCAAAGTGGCGATTTTGATGATCTGCTGTGCCTGAACCTGACAGGTCAAGCACAAAGCGAATACGAAGGCTAAAAATCGTTTCATAATTCCTCAGAAATAGTCTTTGCCGCTGGCTAACAATTGTTTTGCCTGATCTTGCGCCAGCGTATTGATAAGAGTGTAACCGCTGGCCTTTGGATTTGCTTCGATAACTTCGTTCAAGAGCTTGTCATGCAATTCCTGATTGAAGACTAAACGTGCGTAATACTGTGCCAATGCCGTTTTGGCAAAAAGATTTTTACCGTCCGAAATGGCAATCGCTTTCTCGAAATAGGCGCGTCCGGTTTCCGGCTTGCCGCCCAAAGCTTCCGGACGAAGCGAGTTGATGACGCCCAGATAAACATACGGCAGACCACGCTCAAAATTTGGATCAAGCGCCACGACTCGCATCAAAAGAGCCTCAACCTTGGGCAAATCGGCAATTGCACCCCAATCTTCGCTGTTTGATTGCAAAAAACCGGCCCAGCTGGAAGCAAGTGCATACAACAGAGCCGTATTTGTGTCCTTGTTTACGGTGCCGATGAACGCATCGATGTCCTTGTCGAGAGCGAGGCATAACTCTGCGTCGCTCAGGCAAACCGCAGCCCTGACGTAATCCATCGATTTTTTAGAAAGACGCTGTGCGCGAACGGCATCGCCCTGGGTAAAGTTACCTGCGTAAGCGCCATTCAGTTGCCCGGCCGCGAGCAGTACGCCCGCATTCGATTTATCGCCCGGTTTTTGTCCTGCAATCAGGCCATCGAGTAATAACAAATAGGCCGGCAAACCATCACGCACGGTTGCCGGATCTTCGCTATTGAGTACGGCATTGCCCAGATTCTGCGCGAAGGTATCGGTTGCTTTACCGACAATCGAGGCACAACCACTTACGCAAACAGCTGCCAGTAATACCGTTACGATCTTCTTCATGTCTTTAGTCTCACATATCGAGATGACAAACAGCGTGATGAAACAATTCTTTACCTTGAAACTTGCCTTAATCGCCTGATTCAGCAGCCTCTAGGGTGTTCTGCATCAACGTTGCCACGGTCATCGGCCCGACGCCTCCCGGCACTGGGGTAATCCAGCTGGCGCGTTCGAAAGCCGCTTCAAAACCGACATCTCCGACTAAACGACCATCGTCCATGCGATTGATACCCACGTCGATCACTACCGCACCCGGCTTTACCCATTCGCCTGGAATCAAACCCGGCTTGCCTACCGCCACAACCAGAATGTCGGCCTGCCTGACTTGTGCTTCCAATACGTCCTTGGGAGTGAATTTATGGCACGAGATGGTGGTGCAGCCGGCAATAAGCAACTCCAGCGCCATCGGGCGACCAACATGATTACTGACGCCGATGATCGTCGCGGTCGCGCCACGCACAGGTTTATCGGTAAATGCCAACAAAGTGGTGATACCGCGAGGTGTGCAGGGACGCAGTCCGAATTGCCGCAATACCAGATGTCCGACGTTTTCAGGATGAAAGCCATCGACGTCTTTACGGGGGTCGATCCGGTGAATCAATGCGCTGCCATCGCGATTTCCGGGCAATGGCAATTGCAAAAGAATGCCGTGAATTTTGGGATCGGCATTTAGCTTATCGATCAACCGGGCAATTTTTTCATCGGTAGTATCGGCCGGCAAATCATAGTCATATGCCTTGATACCGACTTTTTTGCATGCTTTGCGCTTGTTGCGGACATAGACTGCCGATGCGGGATCCTCGCCAACGAGTACTACTGCAAGACCCGGGCGCGCTTTTCCAGAAGCCACACGGGCTTCTACGCGCGCCGCGAGTTCATCCAATAAGGTGTCGGCAATGCCTTTGCCATCCAAAATCCGGGCGCTCATCTTCAATCCAGCCTAAAATCAGGGTGCATTATCCCCGATGCCTGCCCTGCACCGCCATATGAATCGTACAGAACTCGAAGCAGCAACCTTTCGCCGCCTGTTGGCGCACCTCGACAGTCGCAAGGATGTGCAAAACATCGACTTGATGATTTTGGCCGGCTTCTGCCGCAATTGCCTGGCTGACTGGTATCGCGAAGCCGCACTGTCCTCAGGTATGGAAATGACCAAAGATCAGGCTCGCGAGATCATCTATGGCGAAGCTTTTAGTGACTGGAAAGCAAAATATCAGCCAGAAGCGACACCAGAGCAATTGGCAGCTTTCGCCAAGGCACAGAAAGCCGAGCATTGATTGCATAAAAAAAACGCCCCGATGAATCGGGGCGTTTTCGTAAAACTTTCAGCGAAATTAAGCTGCTTTGCGTTTTGCGGTTTTCACAACGCGCTTGGCTGGACGCTTTGCGGCTGTTTTTGCTGCTGGCTTCTTGGCGACAGCACGCTTGGCTTTGGCTGCTGGTTTCTTGCCGAATTTGGCGAGCACAGGCGCCAAACGAATTTCGGCTTGCGCCTTGGCTTCATTCACGACAGCCAGCACTTGCTTCTGAATCGGGGCAACCTTGGCTTTGATTTGCTTTTGAATTTTGGCGCCTTCGGTCTGCGCTTGCTTATTCAATTGGTTGAACTTGGTTTCGGCTTGTTTGCGGAATTTCTTCGCGGTTTTTTCGCCGTTCTTCACGCTGTCGTTCAAGTAGGTGCTGAAATCGACAACGTTTTGCAATGCATCAGCATAGCTGGCGATCACTTGCTTGCGGCCCAGCGATACGGCGCCAAGACTTGCCAGCAACAAGTCGCGTGAAGTTGCTTCAGTCTTTTTCGTCGCAGTGCGAACGGTTTTTGCAGTCTTCTTGGTACGTGCCATAAAACACCTCGTGTGTAGATGATTGGCCGCATGGCCGGGAGATTTGAATTGCAGTGTTGGCCTAAATGCTTGAGTTTTCACACTAAATTGCATTGAGGACAATAAATGCTTTTTCAGCTTGGACATTCTGCGTCTTGCACATGGCGCTTCTTCGCGACATGCTTGGCGAAATTTCTGGAGAAGATCATGGCGAGCAAGAAATCCGGCTGGGCTAAATTTCCACACGATCAGAAAGCGTTTGATTTTTCGGGCGACAAGTTGAAAAAAGCCTGGTCTGCGCTGCACAGCGGCGACTGCGAACCTTTTCCGGATGACAAACGTGCTGCTGCCCTGATCAAGGCAGCCGGCAAATCGGCTCCGAAAGGAATGAAAGCCGAAGAATTGGCAACGCAATTGCAACAAGCCTGGGCGGCCTATCATCGCGGTGATTTTCAGCAAGCTTTCGAACTCTCCGAAGCGCTTGGACCGGTTGGCGCCTCGGTTGCCTGCAAGGCAATGGGAATTCACACCACCTATTTGGTCGAAGATGGAGACGAGCAACTAAAACGTTTTGAACAAGCCGGCAAACTCGCCGAAGCTGCCATCGCAGCGTTGCCCGATGAAGCCAATAGCCATTACCGTTTTGCATTCACGATGGGCCGTTACAGCCAGGGCATCAGTATCGTGAAAGCACTGAAACTTGGCTTGGCCACAAAAGTTCGCAAGGCATTGGATACCACGCTGGAACTGGCACCAAAGCATGCCGAAGCACAAACTGCACTTGCGCTTTACCATGCCGAAATCATCAATAAAATTGGCGCGATGATTGGCGGCATGACCTACGGCGCGAAAGCATCCGAAGCCGAAAAGTTGATGGCATCGGCATTAAAACTGACACCCGATTCACCAATTGCTCATCTTGAACACGGCAATATGCTGATGCTTCTTTACGGAGACAAGAAAGAAGACGCAGCTGCCAATGCCATTGAAAAAGCCAGCAAGCTCAAACCGAAAGATGCGATGGAAAAACTGGATGCCGAACATGCGAAAGCGCAATTGGAATAATGTCTTTGCAAATGGATAAATCACGGACTTACGAGGACATATTCAATCATCGCGGCAGTCTCTATGACCGAGCCATGCAGGGCAGCCCAAAAGCCCGTCAACGTGAGTTTGAATACCTGTTTTCCGCCACACCACTATCAGGCAATGAAAGCGTATTGGACATACCGGCAGGTGGCGGCTATCTGCAGGCATTTGTACCTGCAGGCGTCACGGTCAAAGGCCTGGAAATCTCGGATGGCTTTCATGGTGAGCCATCGGTCGTTCCGACATTTGGAGACTGGCAGGTCGGCAAGTTTTCCCGTGGTGTCTGTCTTGCGGCTTCCCACCATATGGAAGACAAACCGCGTTTTCTGAAGAAATTATCCGAGCACATCGAGCCCAATGGCTATATTCATGTTGCCGATGTCGTGTCTGGCTCGAAAGAATCAGTGTTTCTGGACGGCTTCATCGGTCAATTCAACGAAACCGGCCATCAGGGCATGTACCTGACCGACAATTCCGGTGAAATTGCGGAACAAGCGGGCCTGCAACTAATGCGCGACGAGATACGCGATGCGTCATGGCATTTCCACTCCCTGACCGAAGCACTTGGCTTCGCCACCTTGTTATTTGGTGTGACGGGTTGCCCGCAAGATCGACTGATGCAGATGATGACTGCCTTGCTAGGCATGCATCCGCAAGGTGATTTATGGATCGTGCCCTGGCATTTACGCTATCTGGACTTCAGGGTTTCGAGCTGAATTATTCGCGGGTTCTTACACCACGCCGGTATTGCTCGATATAAGCATCAAGTGAAGCTGCTATTTCGCTGGTGTAAACAAGACCATCAGACTTGTCGAAAATAAGCGGCAAATTTCCGGCCAAACCGGTATTGGAACTTCCTGACTCAACGGAAGACTCGGCATCAAAAAGAAAGACCCAGCCAAAATCCTTTTCGACGACGTCGGAAATTACAAATCTGACCTGTATTTCACACTCGGCCTTTGCGAGCACATCGGTTACCGCCTTTTCGGCAGCGTTGTAATCGAAGGTCATAATTTATTTTTCGCCATGAATGTGGCCAGATTCACCGCTGCCTGAGTGCGTACTTTTTTCTTCAGGAACCGCGACCAACCCAGAATTATGCCGGGAGCACCAAGCGCCTGTTTCGACCAGCGCCAGAAATCGAAATAATCATGATGGGAAATGATCAAGCCGTCTTTGAACTTGAAGACTCCATCGACAATGTTGTGCACCATTCGGCCGGTCGCACTAAAACGGTAATGCGGTTCCCAATGGGCTTTACCGCGCAAATCGTCCGCTTCAACACCCGAGAATTCCAGCTTCCACACATCACGACCTTTTTCCTTGACCGTCGTGCACAACATGGTCCACATGCCAACCACTTCTTTCTTGCCGCGCAAAGAAAATGCCGGGTCGTTGAACACGGCATTTTCGTGATAGCAGCTCGCCATGATCTCGGCATCGAGATTCGCAAATGCTGTATAGAACTTTTTGAGTAATTCGGCGTTTGCGTGTGACATGGACTTACCTCAATCCGGTTTCGTTACGGGCAATTACCATACGTTGAATTTCGCTGGTGCCTTCGTAAATTTCGGTGATTTTGGCATCACGGAAATAACGTTCCAGCGGCATTTCCTTCGAATATCCCATGCCACCATGAATTTGCACGGCTTGGTGGGTAATCCACATCGCATTTTCCGAAGCGGTCAGCTTGGCCACTGCAGCTTCAGTACTGAAACGCCCACCATTTTTATCGGTCTGAGCTTTCGCCCAGGCGGCACGCAAGGTAAGCAAGGTAGCAGCTTCCAGTTTGCATTTCATATCTGCAATCTTTGCCTGGATCATCTGGAAACTACCGATTGGCTGGCCAAAACTTTTGCGTTCTTTCACATAGGCAACACTGGCTTCATAGGCGGCACGCGCCAAACCAACAGCTTGCGAGGCAATACCAATACGGCCTGCATCCAATACACCCATCGCGATCTTGAAGCCCTCGCCTTCGACGCCCAGAACTTCTTCTGGCTGCGCAACATAATCCTGGAATTCGATTTCACAGGTTGCCGATGCGCGGATACCCAATTTTGGTTCGGTTTTACCGCGGAATAATCCTTTTCTGTCGCCATCAACCATGAAAGCCGTAATGCCTTTTGCACCCTTACCGGGGTCGGTCATCGCGAACAGCACAAAATATTTTGCGACAGGACCAGAGGTAATCCAGCTTTTCTTGCCATTGATCACATAAGTGCCATCGTCTTGTTTGACAGCACGGCAACGCATTGCAGTTGCATCCGAGCCTGATTGTGGCTCCGTGAGTGCAAATGCGCCGATCGCAGAACCGTCGGCAATCGCGCGGACATACAGCTGCTTCTGCGCTTCGGTGCCGAACTTCAGTATGCCGTTGCAGAACAGAGAGTTGTTAACCGACATGATGGTGGAATGCGCACAATCACCGGCAGCAATTTCGATCATGGCCAGCGCGTAGCTGATCGGGTCCATGCCCGCGCCGCCGTATTCGGTAGGAACTTCGATTCCCATCAGGCCGTTTTCGCCGAGCAATTGAATATTTTCCAGTGGAAATTCACCGGTTTTGTCGAAATGTTCCGCGCTTGGCGCAATTTTTTCCTGCGCAATTCGACGAGCCACGCCCTGGATCATCAGTTGTTCTTCGGTGAAATTAAAATCCACGACACCCTCACTTATAAATACAAGCCGCCATTGTAGCGGTTTGTGAAGTGAACGGTTAGCCAGTAGTTGGACAAAAATGCGCTTGACCGGACGGCAAAGCCCGTCTAATCTGCTTTATCTCAGAATCGCGATGAAAAGATATAATGGATCTTGAAGCTTGGTCAGCCTGTTTGCATGTGCTTGCCGACCCAACCCGGGTCAGACTGCTGGCATTGCTGGAACACGAAGAACTTACCGTTGCCGAATTAGCCTCGATCACCCGTTTGGCGCAGCCGAGGGTATCGACGCATCTGGCTAAATTGAAAGATGCCGAACTAGTGCTTGATCGACGCGCCGGTGTGTCTGCCTATTACCGGTTTAACGATGATCAGCTCGATCCCGGCGAGAAACGCCTATGGGTAACCCTGCGTGATTCCACCGACGACCCATTGCTGCGACAGGATGCCGAACGTCTGCCATTGGTGCTGAGTTCGCGCGCCAATGACCAGAACTGGGCCGATTCGGTCGCTGGCGATATGGAACGCCATTATTCACCGGGGCGCACCTGGGAAGCGTTGGCTCGCTCTGCCCTGCCATTGCTGGCACCGGGTGAAGTGCTGGACATCGCTTCCGGCGATGGCGTACTGGCTGAACTACTGGCGCCGCACTCCAAAAAATATATTTGCCTCGACAGCAGTGCCAAAGTCGTCATGGCGGCCAGCGAACGTCTCAGGAAATTGCCGCACGTCGAAGTGATCGAGGGCGACATGCAAGCTCTGCCGTTCGAAAATTCACGCTTCGACCTGATCTTGCTGATGCATGCTCTCACTTATGCGGACAAACCGGCACTCGCCATCGCCGAAGCCGGACGCGTACTCAAGAAGAACGGACGCCTGCTGCTGACTTGCCTGGCCAAGCACGAGCATCGTGCCGTCGTGACACCGTATGGCCATGTGAATCTTGGCTTCAACGAAAAAGAATTACGCAAGTTTGTCGACAAGGCGGGACTGGAAGTATTGGCGTTCGAAGCCGTAACACGCGAAAAACGTCCACCGCATTTTGAAGTTTTGACTTTATTGGCTCGTAAAGCATGACGAGCAAGCTGCCCTACAAGTTTCCGGATCGCGTAAAAAAACTTGAACAAGCATTACGCGAACGGATCCTGATTATCGATGGCGCTATGGGCACCATGATCCAGCAACATCATCTTGATGAAGCTGCCTATCGTGGCGAACGGTTCAAGAATGGCAACGATGGTCTGCAATATTCCGAAGGTCACGAGCATAGCCACAATTGCGGCTGCCATAGCGACGTCAAAGGGAATAACGATTTACTGACGTTGACGCAGCCGAAGATCATCCACGACATTCACGCCGCGTATCTGGCCGCCGGTGCCGATTTCATCGAGACCAATACATTCAACTCGACGCGGGTATCGCAAGCCGATTACAAGCTTGAACACCTCGTGACCGAATTGAATTTCGAAGCGGCCAAACTTGCAAAGCAGGTTTGCGAGGAATTCGAAGCCGCCAATCCGGACAAACCACGCTTTGTGATCGGCATTCTTGGACCAACCAGCCGTACTGCATCGTTGAGCCCGGACGTAAACGACCCAGGCTTCCGCAATATCAGTTTCGATGAGTTGGTCAGCAATTACCGCGAATCCACTTTTGCTTTATTGGACGGCGGCAGCGACATCATCATGGTTGAAACCGTATTCGATACCCTGAATGCGAAAGCGGCGGCATTCGCTATTGAATCGGTATTCGATGAACTTGGCGCTCGTTGGCCCGTGATGATTTCCGGCACGATCACCGATCAATCCGGACGCACCTTATCGGGCCAGACTGCGGAAGCATTCTGGTATTCGCTGCGTCATTGCAAACCGATTTCGGTCGGCTTGAACTGCGCGTTGGGTGCCAAGGATTTGCGCGCCCACATCGACATGCTTTCACAAATCGCCGAAACCTATATTTCCTGCCACCCGAATGCCGGCCTGCCGAATGCGTTCGGTGGTTACGACGAAGGCCCGGAGGAAATGTCCGAGGTTCTTGGCGAGTTTGCCGAAGCCGGCATGCTCAATATCGTCGGTGGCTGCTGCGGCACGACACCCGCCCATATCAAGGCGATCAGTGATGCGGTGGCCCATCTAAAACCGCGCGAAATTCCCGAACCCGCCGCATACACCAGATTGTCCGGTTTGGAACCGTTCGTTATTACGCCGGAAACCAATTTCGTGAACGTCGGTGAACGCACCAATGTCACCGGATCGGCGCAATTCAAGAAAATGGTCCTGGAAGGTCGCTACGACGACGCGCTGATCGTCGCCCGCCAGCAAGTGGAAAATGGCGCCCAGGTTATCGATATCAACATGGACGAAGGCATGCTCGATGCCGAAGTCGCGATGAAACGCTTCCTGCACCTGATTGCCGCCGAACCGGATATCTCGCGCGTACCGATCATGATCGACAGCTCGAAATGGAGTGTGATTGAAGCCGGTCTGAAATGCGTGCAAGGCAAAGGCATCGTCAATTCGATTTCGATGAAAGAAGGCGAAGCCGCTTTTATCGAACAGGCGAAGAAAGTGCAGCGTTACGGCGCTGCCGTCGTGGTCATGGCCTTCGATACAACCGGTCAGGCCGATACCTATGAGCGCAAAGTGGAAATCTGCTCACGTGCTTATGAGCTATTGACCGAAGAAGCCGGATTTGCACCGGAAGACATTATTTTCGATCCGAATATTTTCGCGATTGCGACCGGCATCGAAGAACACAATGATTATGCACGGGCGTTTATCCTGGCGACTGCCGAGTTGAAAAGACGCTTCCCTGCCAGCCATATTTCCGGCGGTGTTTCGAATGTCAGCTTCAGTTTCCGCGGCAATAACACGGTCCGCGATGCCATTCACTCGGTATTTCTGTATCACGCGATTAAAGATGGCATGGATATGGGTATCGTCAATGCCGGTGGCATGCCGATCATGGATGACTTGCCTGCCGACCTGCGCGAAGCCGTCGAAGACGTCGTACTGAATCGCAACAGCGAAGCTACCGAGCGTTTGATAGCGATTGCCGACCGAAGCAAAGGCAGCAAGCGGAAGGAAGATACCAAACGCGATGAAGCCTGGCGCGAACTTCCCATCAAGGAACGTTTGCAACATGCGCTCGTGCACGGCAATGATAGTTTCATTGAAGCCGATACCGAATTGGCGCGTCAGGAATGCAGCAGGCCGCTAGATGTCATCGAAGGCCCGTTGATGGATGGCATGAACGTGGTCGGCGATTTATTCGGCGCCGGCAAGATGTTCCTGCCACAAGTCGTGAAGTCTGCACGCGTGATGAAAAAAGCGGTAGCACATTTGCTGCCTTATATCGAAGCCGAAAAACTCGCCAGCGGTGATGTCAGCCAAAGCAAGGGCAAGGTCTTGATGGCGACAGTAAAGGGCGATGTACACGACATCGGTAAAAATATCGTTGGCGTGGTTCTGGCGTGCAATAACTTCGAGGTCATCGATCTCGGCGTGATGGTGCCGACACAAACCATTCTTGATCGCGCCCGTGCCGAAAACGTCGATCTGATTGGCTTGTCTGGCTTGATTACACCGTCACTGGAAGAAATGAGCCACGTATCGAAAGAGATGCAAAGGCAAGGTTTTACAACGCCGTTGCTGATTGGCGGCGCGACCACATCACGAGCGCACACGGCCTTGAAAATTGCGCCGCACTACAAATCGCCAGCCGTATGGGTCAAGGATGCCTCGCGTGCCGTCGGCGTAGCTACTTCACTGATGAGCGCCGAAATGCGAATTCCGATGCTGGCGCAAATCGAAGCCGACTATGCCGATGTACGCGCGCGTCATGCCAATAAAGGCGACGCCAAGCCTTTGATGGGACTCGAACGCGCGCGCAGAAAGAAATTCGATGGTGGCTGGTCGGAGTACACACCACCGGTACCGAAAAAAACCGGAGTCAGCGTATTCCATAGTATCGACCTGGGCGAACTACGTGAAATATTCGACTGGACGCCGTTTTTCCAGACCTGGGAATTATCCGGACGTTATCCGGATATCCTGAAAGATGAAATCGTCGGCACACAGGCAACTGAATTATTCCGCGATGCCAATGCCATGCTCGACAAAATCGTCGCCGAAAAATGGCTGGAAGCAAAAGCGGTTTGTGGAATTTGGCCGGCCCACAGTGTTGGTGATGACGTTGAAATCGAAGAACTCGGAACCTTGCATTTCCTGAGGCAACAAGCCGAAAAGCCGGAAGAACGCGCCAATTTCTGCCTGGCGGATTTCATCGCGCCAAAAGATTCAGGGCGCGCTGATTACATCGGCGGCTTTGCGGTCAATGCCGGAATCGGTATCGAACCGCGCGTCAAGAAATTCGAAGCCGAATACGACGACTACAACTCGATCATGCTCAAAGCGCTTGCTGACCGCTTTGCCGAGGCTTGTGCCGAGTGGTGCCATCGCAAGGTGCGGAAAGAAATTTGGGGATATGCATCCGAAGAAAACCTCAGCAATGAAGATTTGATCCGCGAACAGTATCGTGGCATACGCCCTGCCCCGGGTTATCCGGCTTGTCCCGAGCACAGCGAAAAATCCAGGCTATTCGAGTTACTGGATGCCGAAAAGAATATCGGCCTCGTGCTGACGGAAAATTACGCGATGTATCCGGCGTCGGCCGTATCGGGCTATTATTTCTCCCACCCCGGGTCGCAGTACTTCGTGGTAGGCCGATTATCGAGGGAACAGGTTGCCGATTACGCAAAACGCAAATCTGTTAGCCTGATGCAGGCCGAGCGTTGGTTGGCTGCGAACCTGGATTACGACCCCGACTGAGAACAGTCGACAAAGAACGGCTCTTGAATGACTACGCGTAAACTAAATTTGGTCCTGATCCCCGAAAAACGCGCGACAGGACTGGATGACTTCAAAAAAATTGCCGAAATAATCAGAAGTAAATGCGACGACATATCCCCTTTTGTCGTTAAACGGAATCATGCATTTTTCAAGCAATTCTTCTATGCAACAAAACCGAGCCTTTACGTTGCCTTCTACGAAGCCAATGAATTTCAGCCCTTTCGTGGCCGTTCATTCCATGGCAGCAGAATGAGCAAGCTCGATCAATACAGGCAAATGGAAGCGTGCGGGCTGAAAACGGTGCAATGGCAAAAAATCGAACCCGGTGAACATTATGACCCGGGGCAATGGGGTTCATATGCGATCGTTAAACCTGACCGAGGCCGGCAGGGAAAAGACGTCAAGATAAGAAAAACGAGTCGGATTTCCCATGAAAAGGACTGTGCGGAAAGTGCACACCTGATTCAGAAATTTATCTATACCGGTACGCAGCCGGTTTCCTATCGTGCCTGCACTTTTTTTGGCGAAATCCTATACCTGCAAAAAAGCACCAATACGGCATGCGGTAATCCGCTTAACGATCCTTCCCGTGCCGATGAATTAGGCGGTCACAATCCCGTTGCGACTGCAGCAAAAGGCAAGGCAGAGCTGGTCTTTGACGAGGAAATAATTGCCTATGCCAAACAGATGGCCAATACGGCTTTCAAGGACGTACCCCTGCTCGGCCAGGACATTGTCAGGGATCAAGCAACCGGCGAGCTGTATTGCCTTGAAGTAAACCCCTACGGTTCTACATGGCATTTCAGTACAAAATCCGGCCATGGCATACAATCTGCGAACAATCTCAATTTCGAAAAACAATTCGATGCATTCAATAAAGTCGCGGATATCCTGATCGGTAAAACCCGCGAATTTGCATGCTAACGAGTCCAAGGATGTCCATGAAGCATATTGTCATCAGCCCCGAGATCAGCAATCGCGAATTTCTCGAAACTTATGTAGGGTCTGCACGCGTCGGCCTATGCGGTGGTACCGAATTCATCAACAGGGCAATTCGCAAACTGCAATGGCAAGTGACTGCCGATGGTCGCCGCAGCCCCTGGTCACATGCATTCATGTTTAGCGAACGCCGTAGTGATGGTCAATTCTGGGTACTGGAATCGGACCTTGATTTCCGCCACAAGCAAATCCGGCTTGGTGTACAGGAAAATCGCATGTCGAAATATTACGACGAAGCGGAATATCCAAATCTTGCCGTGATCGATTTTGGTCTGACACCGTATCAGGAAAAGGCTGTACTAACGGAAGGACTGAATTTGTTATCCGGACTATCGACCTATTCGCTCGCGGAATTATTCGGCACGCTAATGTCGCTTAGTAATACCAGCTTGCGTTCAAAGGAAAATTTGCTCGCCCGCGAAGGTGCGCTTTATTGTTCCGCAATGGTGCAGCATTGTTTTGATGCGATTAATTTCGATTTGAAACCCAATGTCGAAACCAAAAATATCACGCCGCATGATTTATTCCAGACTCCGCAACCGCACACTGCATACCACCTGATTCGCGAACAGCCCAAGGGCCCGCGGAAATCAATCGGTCAGCGCATGGTGGATTTGGCGAACACCGAAATTTTATAACGGCATTCCACCCCCGAGAAATGCATGAACCTGATTCTTGTACCCGAGTTGAGCCTCTGCGACATCGGCGATTTTCACGCCATAGCTGAAAAAATCCGCCAGTCTGCACCGGATATCCGGGTTCACGTGATCAAGCGCAGACAGTTATGGTGGCGACAGCTGGCGTTATTATTCTCGCCAAGTCTTTACGTGGCGTTTTATGAAGCCAAATCTTTCAAGCCGCTGCGCGGACTTTGCCTGCACGGTACGTCCATGAGCAAGTCGCAGCAATACCGGCAGATGCAGGCTGCGGGAATCGGCGTTATTCCATGGCAAAAGATTGCACGAGGCGAAAGTTATAGCCATGAAACCTGGGGAGATATCGTCATCGTCAAACCCGATCATGGCCGCGAAGGTCGTGGTGTATTTTTATCGAAACCGGAAAACATCAATTTCGAAACAACATGCCAGGACGGCAAAGACCGGCTAATTCAAAAATTTGTCGAAACCGGCGACAACCCGACTTATTACCGCGCCCTGAGTTTGTTTGGTGAAATTCTTTATCTACGAAGAACTACCAATTCATCCAGCCGGATTGATGCCGATTCCGACGAAGGATTGCCCGACCCCGTTGCGAACGCTGCGCATGGCTATGCAGAACTGGTAAAAGACGACGAAGTCATTGCGTTCGCCAAACAAATGGCAACGAAAGCCTTTCCGAACATACCTATACTGGGCCAGGATATTATTCGCGACCGTAAAACCGGGCAACTTTATTGCCTGGAAGTGAATCCCTACGGATCGACCTGGCATTTCTCGACGCCAACCGGTCGGGCATTGCAGCAACGCGACAATATTGATTATCGAACCCAATTCGATGCATTCACGAAAGCGGCACAAATACTGATCGAAAAAACCCGGCAATTGGCTAGTTAAATGCTCTGCATTAAAAAAAGGACGTTGCATACGTCCTTTTTTCAGATCTGCCTTAAACAAACTGTCTTCGCCTACCAAACCAGATCGTCGGGCACCTGGTATAGAGGGTCACTGTAGGGATCGTCGGCAACTGGTGCATTCGGGTCGATCATCAAGGCAACGATGGCCGGCAACAAGTCTTTGACTTGTTGCGCGATGTCGACAGCGACTACCAGATACCTGCCATCCAATTGCACAAGCGCCAAAGCACCCTTGTTCAAGTCGGCGAGTTGTTCAGGCGTGACGTAGACCCGCCGAATTTTACCGTTGTACTCGAAGTGGCGGACATTTTCAGCCGAATCGATATTCTGGGCTTTATCTTTAAGCAACTCTTGAACTTTCTGTTTCAGTTCACGCTTCAGTTTTGCTTCTTCCTGCTTGCGCTTTTCGGCAGCAATCCGCTCCTGTTTTTCGGTTTCAGAGCGCAATGCATAGGCTTTTGCCAAATCCATTTCCTCCTGCGATTTTGCGGCAGGCTTTACATGTGGTTTTTGCCTGGAAACCTGCGATACCGCATGTTTATTTTGTGGATTGTGCTTTTGGCCGGATTTGGCCGCAGGCTTGGTCTCGATCTTTTTCTCTGGCTTGGGGGCAGTTTTAAAACCCAGGCCCAGTAGCTGGTCGCGTAATGAATTACTCATGTTTATAAAATATTCTTAGTGAATCAGGGGGATTGTTGTTCTTGCAAAAGGTCAATCCTGGCGTGGTCTTTTTCGATTTCGACCACTAAATCCTTGAAGGTCCATTTGCCGAGTGATTTGGTGGCGGACAAATAAATGGTTGCCTTGCCCTTGGGACCGGAAATGGGAATGGCCAGATCGGCCATACCCGAAGCACCATTTACGTTGACACTGCCACTTGTGAAAAAACCTTCGCTAATTGGCGTGCCAATCGCAGCGGTGACTTCCGGGCTGTTCCTGGCCTGATCCAGCGCTATCTTGTAAGCATCCGATGACTTCATCGCGCTGGCTACACCATAAAAAATCAGCCCGATGAAACTGCAAAAAGCCAGAAAGGCGATAAAGCATATCGTGGGAACGAACCATTTCCAGTTCCGGCCCCACCAACTTGGATTGTATGTTTGGTTCATCACTCACCTGCCTGAGTCGCGCCGCAACTTAGTAATGCGGTGGCGGCGGTTCGGTCGAAGGATCTGAATAAAGCAAAGTCCGCAATTGCTTCAAGTCGTCAAGCGCACGCACAAGTAACTCGTGATTCTTTGCCGCTTCTGCACGCGACTGGGCAAGTGCATCACTCATTTCGTTTAACGCCTGTTCCTGAAAAGCGACTCGCGTTTCCAGATCGGTAAACCGCAGGTCAAACTGGAATTCGAGATTGGTATCGGGAACAGGCATCAGAGACTCAATGTTTGATGATGGTACGGCCGCGGCCGATACCATAATAAGCCAAACCAGCCGCCTCTACTTCGGATGGATCGTAGATGTTGCGACCGTCAAAAATAGCTGGGGTTTTCAATGCAGCCTTGATTTTGCCGAAATCCGGGCTCCAGAAAGTTTTCCATTCCGTCACCACAATCAATGCATCTGCATTTTGCAAAGCTTGATCAGGCGACTCGGCGTAAATCAGGTCGCTTCGTTCACCAAAGATACGCTGGGTCTCGTGCATGGCTTCGGGATCGAATACCTGCGCTTTTGCACCGGCTTCCCAGAGCAATGACAGCAAGGTACGGCTTGATGCTTCACGCATATCGTCGGTATTGGGTTTGAATGCCAAGCCCCAGACCGCGAAAGTTTTTCCTTTCAGGTCATTATTGAAATGGCGTGAAACCAATTCGAATAATTTTGATTTTTGCCGCTGGTTGACGGCTTCAACAGATTCCAGAATCTGGGCGGTGTAACCATATTGCTTCGCGGTTTTTTCCAGCGCCTGTACGTCTTTCGGGAAACAGGAACCTCCATAGCCAGCACCGGGATAGATAAACGAATAACCGATACGCGGGTCGGAACCGATACCGTGACGGACCATTTCGATGTCGGCGCCGACGCGCTCGGCGATATTCGCCATTTCATTCATGAAACTGATTTTGGTCGCCAGCATCGCGTTGGCGGCATACTTGGTGAGCTCCGCCGAGCGCACGTCCATCGCCACGATACGTTCGTGATTGCGATTGAACGGCGCATACAGGCGCTTCATCAATTCAAGGGCATTCGTACTGGTGGTTCCCACCACGATACGGTCGGGACGCATGCAGTCTTTGACAGCATCGCCCTCTTTCAGGAATTCGGGATTAGAAACAACTTCAAAGCTGATATTGACCTGGCGTTTTTGCAATTGTTCGGCAATCGCGGCTTTTACCTTGTCGGCAGTGCCGACTGGCACCGTGGATTTATTCACGATAACCGCAGGCTTGTTCAAGTGTGAGCCGATGGTTTTTGCTACTGCCAGCACATGGCGCAGATCAGCACTTCCATCTTCGTCCGGGGGCGTACCAACGGCGATAAAAATGATTTCGCCGTGTTCGATGCCATTGGCGGCATCGGTCGTGAATTCAATTCGTTTTGCAGCATGGTTGGCAAGTACCAGACTCTCGAGACCGGGCTCGTAAATAGGAATGACGCCCTTATTAAGACCTTCCACTTTTGCGTAGTCTACATCCACGCAAACTACATGGTTGCCAACCTCGGCTAAACATGTGCCGGTGACCAAACCAACGTAACCAGTACCAAAAATTGTAACGCGCATGCTGTCTCCCGTTATCCAGGCGGGATCACCGCCTGGATACGATCATTGTTGCTTATTATTGTGGCAATTGTTGTGGCTGGCCTTCGGCCGGACCCGACTTGATTGCTTGCAGCTCTACTTCAAATACCAGTGTTGCATTAGGTGGCATGCGGCCTTGGCCTTCGGCACCGTAAGCGAGATCGGCTGGAATCCAGAACTTGAATTTGCTGCCTACGCTCATCAGCTGCAGACCTTCGGTCCAACCTGGAATCACGTTGGTCAAAACAAATTCTGCAGGCTGTCCGGTGTCATAGGAACTGTCGAATTTCTTTCCATCCAGGAAAGTACCGAGGTAATGCGCCGACACGATATCGGTGGCTTTTGGTTTCGGACCATTGCCTGGACGCATGATCATGTATTGCAGGCCACTTTCGGTGGTTTTGACGTTTGGTTTCTTTTTGTTTTCGGCGAGGAACTTGACACCCTCTTCGAGATTTTTCTTGACGGCAAGTTCACGCTCGGCCATCTGCTTGGCCATCATGCGTTCACCGAAAGCCTGCCCGATTTGCTTGGCTTGCTCGTCGGTCAATAATGGTTTGCCGTCTTTCATGACGGTCTTCATGGCTTCGACAAGCGTTTCAACGTCGATTTCGTCTTTGACCGGGGAGATCGATTTGCCGATATCCATGCCGATCATGTAGCTGAATTGTTTACGTTCGGTATCCAGGCCTGCGATACCTTTGATGACTGGCTCATGTTTCTCGGCTTTTTCCGCTTCTTTGGAAGCTTCTTTTTCACCGCCAGCAGAATTTCCTTTGCATGCGGCAGAAGAAAGAATCACAGCGACCAATGCCAGAGGCGCGAGCGTATTACGAACATTCAAAATCATTGGGGCAAAACTCCGTGGGTAGGCGCCATCTGCTGGCGCTGGAACGACTATTGTCGCGGTCTGCGAGCCGAACGGCAATGTTTTGTCCCTATTTTTCCGGAAATTCCGTGTAAAACAGCTAAATAAAGACCACAGCAAGCCAAACCAAGGCGCCGCGGAACTTAATTGGCCTATATGTGTCTCGGCACCTTCAACCAATCAGCGGTGCTTCACGGACAACCCATCTCGAATATCGTTAAGTGATCCCATGGAAACCTTGAATACACTCGATGACATTCGCATGAAGCACCCGGACGTACCCGCAGCGGGGTCCGCTGAAGAGTCCGCAGCGATCGAAAACTTCAAGCGATTTTTTTCCAGTTTTTCCGTTGACCGCATTGATACGTTATTGGCTAAAACATACGCGAATGACGTTTACTTCAACGACACATTGAAAACCATTCGTGGCATGGAAAATCTTTCGCATTATCTGAAGGAAAGCGCAGCTGCAGTCGAGGATTGCCGCGTTGAAGTACTAGAAGTAACGAGGAACGAACATGGCGATCATTATTTCCGGTGGAAAATGCTGATCCGATTCAAGCGGTTCAAGAAAGGCCAGGATACATGGACTGTCGGCATGAGCCATTTGCGCTTCAATGCATATGGACTAGTGGTCTATCATCAGGATTACTGGAATGCGACGGATGGATTATTCCGCCACATTCCGATACTTGGCAGCATGATCAATGCGGTGATCAAGCGACTGTAATGCTGCATAAATCAGCAGACTTATTTTTTTGGCTTCGGCTGTGCAAGTAATTTTTCTATCTTCGCGAGCATTTCCGCATCGTCTGGTTTGACGCGACTGCCGAAATTCGCGACGACATTGCCGTTGCGATCAATCAAGTACTTGTGAAAATTCCAGCCTGGTGCAACGCCGGTCGCTGCGGCAAGTGATTTGTAAAACGGTGTCGCGCTCTCGCCAACTACGCTGACTTTTTCAAACATTGGAAATTTCACACCATAAGTAAGTCGGCAGAAATCCTTGATTTCCTTTTCGCTACCTGGCTCTTGTCCGCGAAAATCGTTCGACGGAAAGCCCAATACCGCAAAGCCGCGACCCTTGAGTTTGTTGTGTAAAGCTTCCAGACCATCATATTGGGGCGTGAAACCACATTTGCTGGCCGTATTGACCACCAAAAGCACTTGTCCGCCGTATTTCTTCTCCAGATTTATCGGGGTTTTGCCCGCCAGGGGCCGGTAGTTTTGGTCCAACAGACCTGTTTTAGCTTGTACAGGCGCTACCAATAGCAAGCTCGTCAAAGCCAATATTTTCAACATATTCATAGTCTTAGTCAAAATTCTGAGTATTTTTTTCGGGTATGTGTCTTTAGTTGGGTAGCAAAAAGTCAAAAAGTGGTTGACGGCTAAAAAAATACTGTTATAGTTACCTACAACACCTAACCGATACCTCACTTAGGAGGCCGTATGAACCACAAAGTCAAAAACACGATGACCGGCGTACTCGTTGCTCTGAGCTTCGTCACCACGAGCGGCTTGCTGGGCCAGGACCCGATCGCGACGAATGCCAAGTCAGACGGCAACAATATCGCATATACGGCTCAACTCGATGTGATGTCTGCTTCACAAGAAGCGGACCGCGCCCACGACAAACGTTTGCGTCGTCAATTGTCGATGCCCTATTTCTCATTCAGCCAAGTGCTGCCAAAACAAGGCCTGTGATATGAGCATCGCATGGAATGACAACGCCCCTATTTATCGCCAGCTGAAAGACCGCGTCGTGAGCATGATGCTCGACGGTGTCTTGAAGCCAGGCGATGCCCTGCCCTCGGTTCGCCAGATTGCCGCCGAGTACCAGCTCAATCCGATTACAGTCTCCCGCGCCTATCAGGAGCTGGCTGACGAAAATTTAGTAGAAAAACGAAGGGGACTCGGTATGTACATGACAGATAGCGCCCGCGACCAGTTGCTTGCTTCTGAACGCGAACGCTTTTTAACGGAAGAATGGCCATTGGTGATTGAACGCATTGGCCGCCTGGGTCTCGACCCAGAGGCACTGTTACGCCAAGGAGGCAAACAATGAACGCAGTCGTCTCCGCCCGTAATTTAAGCAAGCGCTTCGACAGCACCGTAGCCGTTGATAACGTCAGCTTCGACATCCCCGCCGGCCGCATCGTCGGCTTGATCGGACCAAATGGTTCCGGCAAAACCACGGCTCTGAAAGCCATCCTGGGTTTATCGAGCTATGAAGGCCAATTGAACGTGCTGGGTTTCGATCCGCAAACACAACGCGATGAGCTGATGAAGGAAGTTTGCTTCATTGCCGACGTGGCCGTGTTGCCCCGCTGGATCAAAGTAAGCGAAGCCATCGAATTCGTCGCCGGCGTGCATCCGAAATTCAATCGCAAGAAATGCGAAGAATATTTGTCACACACCAAGCTCAAGCCAAACACGAAAGTAAAACACATGTCCAAGGGCATGGTCGTACAACTGCATCTGGCTTTGGTGATGGCGATTGATGCGAAGCTGCTGGTATTGGACGAGCCAACACTGGGGCTGGATATTCTTTACCGCAAACAGTTCTATCAAAACCTGCTGGAAGATTATTTCGACGAAAACAAGACGATTATCGTGACCACGCACCAAGTCGAAGAAATCGAGCACATCCTGACCGATTTGATGTTTATCCGCGAAGGCAAGATCGTACTTTCCTCGACGATGGATGAAGTGGCCGATCGCTTCGTCGAAGTCATGGTGGAGCAGGAGCACGTAGCTGCCGCAAAAACCATGAACCCGATTGATGAACGCCAGGTTTTTGGCAAATCGGTCATGTTGTTTGACGGTGTCGAGCGCAAAGAACTCAGTCGCCTTGGCGAAACCCGCAATGTCGGTATTGCCGACCTGTTTGTGGCAACAATGAAAGGAACCTACGCATGAACACCATGAAAATGCTAGTTAAACGTGAGTACTGGGAAAATCGTGGTGGTTTTTTCTGGGCACCGGTCATCGTTAGTGGCATCGCGCTACTATTCTCACTTATCGCATCTATCGCCGGCGCGATGCTCGTCAACGAGCACCGTGATGATATCCATATCCAAGACGCGGCCGAACACGCGGCGCAGCTCGGTGGTGTTGGCGATTTTGCCCTCGCGTCCGGCGTCCTGCTAATGATGGCCGTAGCAGCGTTCGTGCTCTTTTTCTACGCGATCGGATCTCTGTATGACGACCGTCGAGATCGCAGCGTACTGTTCTGGAAGTCAATGCCAATCACCGACGCTCAGATGGTCGGCTCGAAAGTCGCATGGGCGTTGCTGCTTGCGCCACTCTTATCCTTGGGCATCGGCTTGGTATTAGGCTTAGCATTCTGGATAGTATTGCTGGTTAACGCGGCGGTGTCCGGCCTGCCAGGCGCGACCGACATGATTACCTACTCGCATCCTTTCCGTGTCGTGGCAACGTTATTGGCCGCGCTACCTGTGCAGATGTTGTGGGCGCTGCCGACATTGGGTTGGCTGATGCTGTGCTCGTCATGGGCCCGTCGCCTGCCGTTCCTTTGGGCTACAGCGCTGCCGGTACTAACAGGTGCGATGATCAGCTTCACCGATATTTTCTCAGGCGTCACGATTGCCCACGACAAGGTCTGGTACGTAATCTACCGTGGCCTAGCCAGCATGGCCCCAGGTTCGTGGATACCTACAATCGCAAAAGAGCCAGAGGGTAACTTCGAAGGTCCGAAGGATCTGACCAATCTCATCGACATTACCAGTAGCTGGCAGGTGTTTGGCCACGCCGATATTTGGATAGGTGCGCTGATCGGTATCGCTATGATCGTGCTGTCCATCCGTCTGCGCCGCTACCGCGACGAAGGTTGATCCATCAAGCAAACCATAGCGGCATACCTATACGGGTATGCCGCCAAACATTTGGCACTACCCCCGGAGCCACAATCATGAAATTAAGATATACATCCGCCGTCTTGTTATCTCTGGTGTTCATGTCTGCTTGCAACAAAGAAAAAGCTGACGACAAAGTCATCGTGAAGAAAGAGGAATCTACTTCGACCAACATCACGATGACGAAAGCAGCTGAAGAAGCGCGCAAAGAAATCACCACTGGAAATATGAGCCTGCACGGCGAGACTGGACTGGCAAAAGCTGAAATTACCCCGCAGGGCGATCTGCTGATTGAAGGCAAAGCGGTTGCAGTCACGCCGGAACAACGCCAATTACTGGTTAAACATCGCGAGTTGCTCGTGAATGTCGCCCTCAGCGGTGTCGAGATCGGATTGAAAGGTGTCAACTTGGCGGGTGATGCCATCGGCGAAGCTTTCAAAAGTATATTTACCGGCGATACCGATCAGGTCGAAAAGAAAGTGGATGCCCAGGCGAAGGAAATCGAGAAAACAGCAGAAGCACTCTGCGACCAACTGCCGTTGCTTATGGAATCGCAGGAAAAACTCGCCAAATCCCTGCCCGATTTCAAGCCATACGCCACGATGACGGTCGAAGACATCAATGATTGCCATGGCGAGATTCACGAAAGAAAATAATCAATATCGCGTGACTTGAAAAAGCCGGCTCACTGATCTGATCCGGCTTTTTTTGAATGACCAACAGCGAAAAGGCGACGTGCGGATGAAAATTCTTGTCAAACAAGCTTTCAAATATCTTGGAATTCTTCTTCTGCTCGCGCTCACAGTACTTACCCTGCTTTCCTTCAAGTCCGTTCCGGCAACGATCAAGCCGATTCAAGCGCAAGCAGATACCAACTATTGGACGATGCAAGCCAACTATCGCATCGCCTATCGAAAGATTTCGTCACAGCATGCTGGCGGCAAAGCCCCGGTTATTTTCCTGCACGGCGGGCCCGGTGGTTATATTCACAGCGAAATTATCAAAACGCTTTCACCAATTTCGGCAGGCGGAAGAGATCTATTTTTCTACGACCAATCGGGCACCGGCCTTTCGGATCGCCGAGAGCGGCCGAAAGATACGACCCTTCGCGGCCATATCGAAGATTTGCACGAAATTATCACAAGACATATCGAGGCCGAAAAAGTTGTCATCATTGGCCACTCTTACGGCGGGCAGATCGCTAGCGGCTTTGCGGCTCGTTATCCGGAATTGGTAGAACGCTTGGTACTTTCTTCGCCCGGCGGACTTGAACCAGCCCAATTCAATGCCGACGGCAAAGCCTTGAATGAAATTCGTTACCCCATACCTTCCAACCTTGTTTTTCGCTCTACCGGTTCGGACGAAGAATTTCGAGCCAAGGCTGATATCGATTCCATGCCGGTAAGAACCATTGTTTCTTTGGCAATAGGCACGATGTTTGACAAGAAATTCGCCTCCGACCGGGAAGTTGATAACACGCTTAATACGATGGCCTCCCGGTTCACGGAGCACATGGTGTGCGATCCGAAAAACGTAAAGCCAGAAGAAGGTGGTGGCGGCATGTACAGCCGTATCGGCGGCAATTTTTATGAAGATTCCGACAACCCACGCAGCATGATGCCGAACATGAAATCACCGGTTCTCATCATGCAAGGCGCATGCGATTACATCCCGTACGGCGATACCTATGAATACGTCGAGTTATTTCCAAATGCCCGCTATCAATTCATTCCGGATGCTGGGCATATCATTTGGTGGGACAAGCCGGATGTTTACAGGGATCAAATCGAAAAATTTATTTCGGAATAAGCAAGAAAATGGAACCCACGTAGGAGAGCTTCAAATAAGAG
>JBOHYG010000010.1:0-3454 GCA_050737875.1 Arenimonas sp.
CCATACAACCAAGGCTTGCGCGGGCAGGGTGATCAGTTTGCCGAGGATGGCAGTGAAGCCCCAGAGCATGACGCATAGATGGACTTGCCAGAAGGCGCGGCGGTGAGGGTTTTTCAAGAGTATTATGCTTGATTAAACAGGTCGTTAGATTAGCAGATTGCCGGTTTTTATTGGATTGCTATATCCCGGTTACCGGGGCATTATTTCGACCATGAACATAAGCGCAGACGAAATTGATACCGATGCCCGAGTAGCGACATTTCGTGATGAATATCGTGCGAGTGAAATTCCGGCGCGTTACCGGGGCTGGGGACATTTCCTGGTGACCAATACGATCATCGTCATCGGTGTCGGCTTATGTCTCGCGCAATTGCACGATGTTAAAGCTTGGGAATGGTGGGTTATTCCGATCACGTTCCTGTATGCCAATTTGTCGGAGTATCTTGGGCATCGATTCGTGATGCACCACCCACGGCCGGGATTCCGGATCGCCTTCCATCGGCATGTCAAACAGCACCATCGCTTTTTTACCCATTCCACGATGCCGGTCGATAGCACCCGCGATTTCAAGGTCGTGTTATTCCCGCCGTTTTTGATTGCCTTTTTTCTGCTCGGATTCGGTACGCCCGTGGCATTACTGGTCGGAACCATGGTGAGCGTGAACGCAGCTTTGCTGTTTGCCATTACCGGCATGCTGTATTTTCTGAATTACGAATATTTGCACTTGGCGTATCACTTGCCGAATGATCATTGGGTAACGCGCTTGCCTGGTTTGGCGCGTATGCGTCGTTTGCATCAAAACCACCACGATCAAAGCATCATGACGAATTGCAATTTCAATATCACCTACCCGATTTGCGATTTTTTATTCAGAACGTTGCGTTGAGTTAGCGCAGCACCAGAACCGGTTCCTGCATCACTGTGAGTTGTTCCTGTAGCTGCGTGATGACTCCTTCCCAATGCCGCGAGGATTCAAACCACGGAAATGCCGCCGGGAAAGCCGGATCGTGCCAGCGGCGCGCAATCCAGGCGTGGTAGTGGATGATTCGCATCGCACGCAGGGCTTCGATCAGGTGTAGTTCGGCGCGATTAAACTTCCTGAATACTTCATAGCCCTCGAGTAGCCACGCCATTTGTTGTGATCGGGTTTCACGCGAACCATTCAGCAGCATCCACAAATCCTGCATGGCAGGACCGCTCAGGGCGTCATCCAGATCGACGAAGTGCACGGTATCGTCGCGCCACAGCAAATTGCCCGGATGGCAATCGCCGTGCAATCGCAAAGTCTCGAACTTGTCCGCACGCTCCCAGGCGTGCTCGATTTGGTCGATCAACTGTTCGGATAAGGCGATGAAATTCTCTTCAAGCTCCAATGGCAGCCAATGTGCTTCCAGCAGATAGTGCACGGAGGTTTCGGCCTTGTTCTCGATGCTCAGTTTTTCACGATGAACGAAGTTTCTTGCCGCGCCAACAGAATGCAATCGACCGAGTGCGCGGCCAATATGAATCAGGGTTTCCTTGTCGCCCGGTTCTGGCGCGTGCCCGCCCTGCATCGGAAATAACGCAAACCTCAGCTCTTCATCATGATGGAGAGTTTGATCTTGAATGCTCAGTGGCGCGACTACGGAAATATCAGCTGCGGCCAGTTCAGCGCTGAATGCGTGTTCTTCCAGAATGGTGGCGTCTGACCAGCGCTCTGGCCGGTAAAACTTGGCTACCAGCGGCGTGTCGTTTTCGCGGCCAATTCGGTAAACGCGGTTTTCGTAGCTGTTCAATGCCAGTACGCGGCCATCGCAAACAAAACCGAGAGATTCCACGGCTTCCAGGATTCGATCAGGGTCTAACTCGGCGAATGGGGCGTCGTGTGCGTCGGACATAGGCCGCTATCTTATCCCGTAATGCAGCATGAGCTTGGTTTTGCTGGCAGCACCGGTTCCCAGTTCCATCCCGGTGAACAAGGAGCTATGCTCGCATCAGATTGTTTGTACAGGCGCGCTGCCGGGACATGGCAACGCTAACGCAACATCATCGCGGTAGTGGAGGAACTCAGTTCTCATGCAACCCACCGATATTCGTGACCCGGCGTATTTTTTAAAAGTAGTTGATTGCCAGTTAGCTTGTCCGGCGCATACGCCGGTTCCTGAATACATACGAATGATTGCAGCGGGCCGTTACGACGATGCCTATATGCTGAATTGGGAGTCGAATGTTTTTCCCGGCATTCTGGGAAGAACCTGCGATCGACCTTGCGAACCTGCCTGCCGACGCAGCCGTGTCGAAGAAAACAACGGCGAGAAACCGGAACCGGTCGCCATCTGCCGATTGAAACGCGTTACCGCCGACTTCAAGGACGATATTCGCCATCGTTTGCCGAAAGTCGACAAGCCAAATGGCAAACGCATTGCCTGCGTTGGTGCAGGGCCCGCATCGCTGACCGTCGCAAGAGATATGGCGCCGCTTGGTTACCACGTGACCGTGTTCGATAGCGACCCGAAAGCCGGCGGTTTCATGCGTACGCAGGTGCCGCGTTTTCGCTTGCCGGAAGCAGTGATCGACGAAGAAACAGGCTACATCCTGGATTTGGGCGTCGAGTTTCACGGCGGCAAGAAAATCGAATCACTGAAAGCCTTATTGGCCGAAAACTACGATGCCGTGTTTGTCGGTTGCGGCGCACCACGCGGTCGCGATCTGGATTTACCGGGTCGTTGGGACGCAAAAGACAATATCCATATCGGCATCGACTGGCTTTCGTCGGTATCGTTCGGGCATATCACCAAAATCGGCAAACGCGTGATCGTATTGGGTGGCGGTAATACCGCAATGGATTGCTGCCGTTCCTCGCGTCGACTCGGTGGCGATGAAGTGAAAGTGATCGTGCGTTCGGGTTTCGACGAAATGAAAGCCTCGCCCTGGGAAAAAGAAGACGCGATTCACGAAGGCATCCCGATTCTGAATTACATGGTGCCGAAAAGTTTTGAACACCGTGATGGCAAGTTGTTTGGCATGAAGTTCGAGAAAGTCAAAGCCGTCGTCGATGCGAAAGGCAAGCGCAGCCTGGTACCCACCGGCGAACCGGATGAATTGGTCGAATGCGATGACGTATTGATTGCTGTCGGTCAGGAAAATGTTTTCCCATGGATCGAACGCGATATCGGAATGGCTTTTGACGAGTGGGGCATGCCGGTGGTGGATAAACACACCTTCCAGTCCACCTTGCCGAAAGTGTTTTTCGGTGGCGATGCGGCGTTCGGGCCGAAGAATATTATCTGGGCGGTTGCGCATGGCCATGAAGCCGCGATTTCCATCGATAAATTATTGAATGGCGAAAGTGTCGTCTTGCGACCGCCGGCGATGATGAATCTGGTGTCGCAGAAAATGGGCATCCACGAATGGAGTTATGCCAACGAAATCTCGCCGGACGAACGCTTCAAGGTGCCGCACGAAAAAGCCGAGA
>JBOHYG010000011.1:0-55344 GCA_050737875.1 Arenimonas sp.
ACGCTGGGCATAGCTGTTCATCAATGAAACGAATGCTTGCTCGCTACCGGCAACGTGTTCGGCCAAGGCAATTGCGGCATCGTTACCGGATTGAATGACCATGCCTTTTTCAAGTTCGGCCAATTTGACCTGGCCATTGAGTGGCAAAAAGCTGGTGGAACCATCGGTGCTGCCACCGCCGCCACGCCAGGCGTTTTCGGAAATGGTGACCAGATCGGTATTCTTGATTTTGCCGTTCTTCATTTCAGCGGCGACCACGTAGCTGGTCATCACTTTGGTAATGCTGGCCGGCTCGACCAGGGTGTCGATGTTCTCGCCTGCCATGATTTGTCCGGTGGCCGAATCCATCAATAACCAGGCTTTCGCCCCTTGTGGTGCCGGGGCAGGAGGAGTAGGTGCCGGTGCAGCTGCGGCGGTCGCTGGAGCGGGAGCCGGTGCAGGCGTTTGGGCAATGGCCAGGCCGACAGTCGTCGTGCAAAGGGCCGCTAAAAACAGGTGAGACAGACGCATAGGTACTCCAGCAAATACAAATAATTTCAAGGTGTGAATTCTAAAGCTTTTGAGAGATAACTTTCGGTTTTGCGAGACCCAATTGGCGAATTTTCTCGAAAATGCCGGCCAATTGTTCATATTTTAATGCTCGCAGTTGCACTCTCCAGACCGCTTTTCCCTGCACATCCGCTTTGTCGAGTTCGACATTGTCGATATCGGCATCGCGCAAACGATCTTGAAGGCGCTTGGCGTTGTCCTTGTCGGCAAAACTGCCGAACTGCAAAGACACTTCGTCACCGTTCGCGCTGCGACTGCGGTCATCGCGGCGGGGTTTTTCATCGGAACCGCCATCTTTGAAATCACTGCCGTCGAGAAGTTCCACATGAACCGGTGCGGTGCCGGTTTTATCGAGGCCGATTCGAATGGCGGCCACATAGCTCAAATCGATAATCCGGCCTTCGTGAAAAGGTCCGCGATCATTGACGCGCACGACCACACTCTTGCCGTTGCGGGTATTGGTGACTCTGACATAACTCGGCAAGGGCAGGGTTTTGTGGGCGGCAGTGAATTCGCAGATCGAATAAATTTCGCCGCTCGATGTTTTACGGCCATTGAATTTTTGTCCGTACCAGGACGCGATACCGTGTTGCTCGAAATGTTTCGAGCGATCCAGTACGTAATAGGTTTTTCCGAGCACGGTGTACGGCGATTTGTTGCCGTAGCGCGCGAGTGGTTCCTGTTTCGGTGCAGGTTCGATCAGTTTATCGACATCGATGGCGCTAACCGGAGCACTGTCGGAAAGTTGTGGCGCATATAAGCCACCGGCCGTGTAGTGCTTTTCATCGTGTTCATAGATTGGCGCACACGGATCGTGCACCTCTGCGTCGCGTTGCGTGTTTTCGCGGCGATCCGGAACTTGCGCCGGTGAAGGATCACGTCGAGTCGATGCAGCCGGTTCGTGTGTTTTTCGCTCAGGCTTGCTGGCGCATGCCGTCAACGAGACCAGCAGTATTGCGAAGACGAACCATTTCATTGCGCGACAGGCGTTATGGAAACAGGCTCGGCAATGGCTTGCGCGAGCTGGTAGACCGACATTGCATATAAAGGTGAGCGGTTATAGCGAGTGATCACGTAGAAATTCTTGAAGCCTATCCAGTGTTCGGTGCCTTCGCTGCCATCAAGAGTCAGCAAGGTGGCAGGAAGATCGGGAACATTGGAAATCGGCCGGTAGCCTTTCTGTGCAAGTTCGGCGAGCGAGTATTTTGCTTCGAGGCCATCAGGCACGAAAGGCAGTGCGGCGCTATCCATGCTGGCACGAACAAAAACCGGCTCGCCTTTTTGCCAGCCGTGCCCGACGAAATAATTCGCGACTGATGAAAAAACGTCGTCGAGATTGCCGAACAAATTGCGGCGGCCATCGTTGTCGCCGTCTTTAGCGTAATTCAGGTAACTCGACGGCATGAATTGGCCGTAGCCCATCGCACCGGCATAGCTGCCCTTGAGTTGCTGGATATCGAAATTCTCTACGCGGCTAAGCTGGAAAAGATGCGCCAGTTCGCTGGAGAAAAACGCTTCGCGTTTCGGATAGTAGAAACCCAGTGTGTACAGCGCGTCGAGCACCTTGTAGTTGCCCATATTGCCGCCGTAACTGGTTTCGACGCCAATGATTGCCACAATGATTTCCGCCGGTACGCCGGTGCGATCCTGAACACGTTGCAGCTCGACGCGGTGCTCCGCAAGGAACTTGCGGCCGTTATTGATGCGTGCTTCGGTCAGAAAAATCGGGCGATATGTTTTCCACGGCTTGGCTTCGGCCGGCCGGGTAATCGCGTCGATAATGCTTTGGCGATATTGTGCCTGGGCCAGTGTCGCGCGAATTTCATTTTCGGGTATGCCGAATTTTTTCGAAGTGTCGGTGACGAACAAGGCAATTTTTTCCGCAGGAAGCATCGGTGGTGTCGCATCGATAGCCGGGGCGGGAGCCGGAACCGTAGGTGCGGGCGTAACCACTGGTGTTTGAACTGGTGCGGGTGCCGGTTTTGCAACTTCATTCTTTTTTGGGTTGGCAGCACAAGCAGCCAACAGGCAGAGTGAAGCGGTGATTAACACATTACGCATGATGTGATATCCGAATTTTTAAATAATTTAACACGGCGGGGATAAAGATTTTGTTCAACTCAGGCGCCCATGAATTTCCGGTGCGCCTTGGCCGACATCACGATGCCGAAGCCGGCAAGCAATGAAACCGCCGAGGTGCCACCGTAACTCAATAAAGGCATTGGAACGCCGACCACCGGCAAGAGCCCTACCACCATGCCGCCGTTGACCAGAACATAAACCGAGAATGTCATTGCCAGTGCGCCGACCAGAATGCGCGAATAACCGTCGCGGGCATTGGCGGCGATCCACAGACAACGGCCGATCACGAAAATGTACAAGCTGAAAACAAATAAAACGCCGAGCCATCCCCATTCTTCGGAAAGTACCGAGAATAAAAAATCGGTGGTGTGCTCGGGCAGGTAATCGAGTTTTGCCTGCGTACTGTTTCCCCAGCCTTTACCGAACCAGCCGCCGGAACCGATCGCGATTTTTGACTGGATGATGTTCCAGCCTGTGCCGAGTGGATCGGACTCTGGATAGATGAAAGTCATGATCCGGTTTTTTTGATACTCGTGCAGAAATTGCCAGGCAACCGGCAACGAAGCGAGACCGGTACCGATAAAAAGTCCAATTCGCCACCAGTGCATGCCGGCCAGATACAGTGCAAACGCACCGGATGCACCGACTAACAAACCGGTGCCCAAATCGGGTTGCCGGATGATCAGTGCAGCAGGTACGCCGATAATCACTCCACAAATTGCCAACGACGTCCATGTCGGAGGCGAAACCACGCGGTGCAAATACCAGGCGACCATCATCGGTACGCTAAGTTTCAATAATTCGCCCGGCTGCAGATAGAAAAAGCCGAGGTTGATCCATAAGCGCGCACTGCGTCCGGAACCGACTGCAAATACCACCGGCATCAATGCCAGGGTAAATGCAAAAATTACCGGCGTCCATCCGCGCAAACGATGTGGCGGGATGCGTGCGATCAAGATCATTGCAAACAAGCCGGCGACAAAGCGCGCACCTTGTGCAATCACGAAATGCTGGCTGTCTTCGGCGCCTGCACTGGAAAGCACGATCAGGCTGCTCGCTAAAATCAAAAGCAATCCTGCCAGCAACGGCATGTCGATGCAATCGAGCCAATCGGCCAACCAGGCCCGCAGCCAGCGCATCATGGTTTCACCGCCGGCGTGGGAGTTGCAGTGCTTGGATTCGTGATGGCGACAGGCTTTTGTGCAGGTGCCAGTGTTTTGCCAAGCAACCAGGCATCCATCATTTTGCGTGCAATTGGCGCCGCGGTGGTGGCACCGAAACCGCCATGTTCAACCATCACGGCAATCGCAATTTGCGGGTTCTCGGCGGGTGCAAAGGCGATAAACAAAGCTTGATGACGTTGGTTCATTGCCAGTTGATTCGGGTTCAAACTGATATGGCCTTTTCGGCTTACTTTTTGTGCCGTGCCGGTTTTGCCGGCGATAGTAAATGGTGCGCCGACTGCAATCGCGCGAGCCGTGCCACGCGGACCGTTGACGGCACCCCACATCCCCAGTTTGACTGCATCGATATGCGCCTGATCATTTGCAATGCGCACGGAGGGCGCGAGCGGCACAGGTTCCCATTTGGCCTGAAAGCCGTGGCGTTTTGCTTTTACCAAATGCAATTTGCGTTGCTCGCCATTATTGGCGAGCGCGGCAGTGGCTTGCGCGAGTTGCAGGGGTGTCACATTCCACACGCCCTGGCCGATTCCGGCATTGACCGTATCGCCCGGGTACCAGGCTTCATTGAATCTTTTTCGCTTCCATTCCGGTGACGGAAGAATGCCGATGCTTTCACTCGGCAAATCGATGCCGGTTTTTTTTCCGAAACCGTATTGAAGCATGTAGCTGTCGAAACGCTCGATGCCCAAATCCAGTGCCAGCTTGTAGTAATAAGTATTCACCGATTGCGCAATCGATTCCGGCAGATCCACCCAGCCATGACCGCCATGGTGCGAATCGCGGAAGCCACGCGATACGCCCGGCAGGAAAAATTCGCCGGTCGATAAAATCTTGTCTTCCGGTTTCCGCAGGCCCGATTCCAATCCGGCCAAACCGACAAACGGTTTGATGGTTGAACCCGGTGCGGTGCCGCCTTGCGAATTTCTGTCGTACAAGGGTCGCGATAAATTGTCCATCAAGGCGCGATAGTTGGCGTGCGAAATCCCGTTGATAAACAGGTTTGGATCAAACAGCGGCAAGCTCACCATTGCCAGCACTTCGCCAGTGCGCGGGTCGACCGCTATCGCGGCGCCTTGCAGTTCACCGAAAGCTTCAATGGTCGCTTGCTGCAAATCCGCATCGATGCTCAATTGAATATCGTAGCCGGGATTGGCCTGCTGCATGCCGACGGTTTTCAGCGGCCGGCCTTGCGCGTTGGTTTCCACCGATTCGTAACCGATCTCGCCGCGCAGCGATGTTTCGTAGAATTTTTCCAGACCGGATTTTCCGGTATGCGAAAGGGCGGAGAATTTACTGTCGCCCATTTTTTCCAGATCCCTGGCATCCACGCGACCGACATAACCGATCACATGTGCAAACATGCTTTCGTATGGGTAACGACGCGTCAGGTATGGCACGACTTCAACGCCGGGCAGACGATAGCGATTCAACGCGAGCTTGGCGCGTTCTTCCTCGTTCAACCTCAGCTTCAATACGACCGGACGAAATCGGCGCGTGGCATTGCGTGCTTGCTGGAAGGCTTCGATGTCTTCGGAATCCAGAAAGACGATTTGTTTCAGGTCTTCGATGGTTTTGTCGATGTCGTCGATTTGATCGGGCACCAATTCCAGGCGATAGGCCGGCACATTGTCTGCCAGCAGTTTTCCTTTGCGGTCATAGATCAGTCCGCGTGCCGGAACGATGGGACGTGGTTTGATTCGATTGGCGTCGGAGCGAAGTTGGTATTCCTGATGCTGTAAAACCTGCAATCGGAAATAACCAAACGCCAGGCCACCCATCGCCAAAGCGATACATAAAAAACCGATGAACGAACGGCGACGGAATTGCTCGCTCTCGGCGAGATTATTCTTGATGCGCTGCCGTTTTAAACTGCGAGCCATCAGTGTTTCTCGCGGGCCCGTAAACGCAACATGTCGATGCCGACAAATAACCAGGGCCAGAGCAACATGCCCAACACCGGCGACAACCATGCGATCCAGGACATTGCATGATCACTGATCAGCCAGTGCAGCAAACTCATGATCAAGCGGTCATTCATCAACAATGCGAACACGGCGAGCGCTTGTTGCCAAAGCGGGAAGAAACGCAGGCGTGCGCGGAATCTCGAAACCAGAAATGCCAAGATCACCAATCGTAGTGCTTGCTCGCCGAGCAGGCCGCCGGAAAATAAATCGGCCAGCAAGCCATAAATAAATGCAGTACCCAAGCCGGTTTTTTCCGGGGTCTCCAGGCACCAGTAACACAGGAACAAGGCAAGCAAATACGGCCTGGCCATATCGAGACCGGAAGGCAGCGGAACTATCTGGAACAGCAAGCCTGCCAACAAGGTCACGGTGCGCATTACGCTGGATGATTGGCGGATCATGGTGTGTCGTCGTTGTCCGTGTCCGTGTCGGCGTCGGTAGCGGGCACTGCGGCATCTGCAGGTGGCTTGTCCGCTTTGGTTTCAACCGGGTTTGATTTGGCAGGCGTCGGTTTTTCAACCGGAGGTTTCGTGGTTGTCGGTGCCACCGTTGCTGCCGGTGCTTCGACAAGCGGACTTGTCGAGGCAGGAGTTGGTGGCGGTAGTGCCGGCGGGCTCGGAATTATTTCATTCAACAGCAGCACTTCCAGTCCGCGATCCAGACGCGCCGCCGGTTTTGCAGTGCCGACCATGAATAAGCCGGTCTCGTTCGGATTCAAACTTTCAATCGTGGCTACCGGAAAGCCGGCCGGGAAACGGCCGCCCATTCCCGAGGTCACCAGCACATCACCTTTGCGGATATCTGCACTTTGCGGGATATCGGAAATCACCAGTGTGCTCGGTTCGCCGGTTCCAAACGCGATGCTGCGAAAGCCCGAGCGCGCCACTTGCACGGGAATGGCGTGGTCGGCATCGGTAACCAGCAAGGCGGTTGATTTGTTGGCGGACACTTCAATCACCTGGCCCAGAATGCCGCCGGCATCCATGATGGCTTGTCCGATTTTAACGCCCTGGTTGGTTCCGGCATTGAGCACGATGCGTTGCCGATATGGATTCAAATCCACATCCAGGATACTGACCATCTGAACTTGCATGCTGCCGTTTCTGCTGGCATTGAGTAGGTCACGCAGTCGCTGGTTTTCGTCGTTGACTGCCCGCATGCGTTGCATCCGTGCATTGACGATTTGCAGTTCGCGAATCAGTCTTTCGTTGCTGTCCTGCAAGGCCTGGCGTGTTGCGAGCTCATCGTCGACACCGGACCACATGCGTGATGGCAATGCCGCGAGCCACCAGACCGGCTCGATAAATCCCGACAATTGCGCACGTGCCTGTACACCGATATTCATTCGATAGTCGCTTAGCATCAGCACGCTGGCCAAAATCAGGTAAGCCAATAGAGGTAGCGTCTCGCTGGCGCTATCGCTAAACCGCTTGGCTGATGATGACGCGTACACCACGAATAGAAATCCCGAGTCTCTGCGTGTTTAAAAAAACCGGCGCGATAAACGCGCCGGCATTGAACTACGATGAAAATGTTTAAACAAGACAAACATTTTTAATTGCATGCTTGTGATGCGTAAGCTGAATTATTCCGGCGAGAAAAATTCGTTACCATGCATATCGACCAATTCCAGCGCACGACCGCCGCCACGGGCAACGCAAGTCAGCGGATCATCCGCGACATGCACGTGCAAACCGGTTTCTTCGGAAATCAGTTTGTCGAGGTCTTTCAGCAATGCACCGCCACCGGTGAGCACGATGCCGCGTACGGCAACGTCGGCGCACAATTCCGGAGGAGTTTGTTCGAGTGCCTGCTTGATCGCGCTGACGATGCCGGCGAGCGGCTCGTGCAATGCTTCAAGCACTTCGGTCGTGTTGATCGAAATCATGCGAGGCACGCCTTCGGCAAGATTACGGCCTGACACTTCCATCTCGCGGACTTCGGCTTGCGGGAACGCGTTGCCGATTTCCAGCTTGATGCGTTCTGCAGTGGTTTCACCGATCAGCGTGCCGTGGTTGCGACGCACGTAATTGATGATGGCTTCGTCGAAACGATCACCGCCGATACGTACCGATTGGGCGTACACGATGCCGTTCAATGAAATCACCGCGATTTCGGAAGTACCGCCGCCGACGTCGATCACCATCGAGCCACGTGCTTCATGTACCGGAATACCGGCACCGATCGCTGCGGCCATCGGTTCTTCGATCAAATACACTTCACGTGCACCGGCTTCTTCTGCCGATTCCTTGATCGCACGACGTTCAACCTGCGTCGAACCGCAAGGCACGCAGATCAGCACGCGTGGGCTTGGGCGCAGGAAGCGCGAGGTGTGAACCTTGCGGATAAAATGTTTCAACATCGCTTCGGTATAGGTGAAATCGGCAATCACGCCGTCTTTCATCGGTCGAATGGTAGCGATATTGCCGGGGGTGCGGCCGAGCATCTGTTTTGCTTCGGTGCCGACTGCGGCGACAATCATGGTGTTGCTGCCGGTGCGGTCACGACGGACTGCGACGACGGAAGGTTCGTTAAGCACGATACCTTGACCACGAACATAGATAAGTGTGTTTGCGGTGCCGAGATCAATTGAAAGATCGTTTGAAAACAGCCCGCGGAGCTTCTTGAACATCAGTTGAAGCCTGCGTTAGATGAGAAAAATGAAGCCACTAGAGTACCAATTACGAGGCCCTGAGAGCAAGGAATAATCATTCTTTCTGAGAAATTGGTCAGAGAAATAATTAATGCCATAACGTACAGCTCGCGTTAATATAAGCGCCCTCAAGTACGTTTGATTTCATGGCCTTCGCGCCATCCCCTTTCAAGGATTTCACGATGGCTTCGGCATTGATTTGTGGCTCGCTCGCTTATGACACCATCATGGTGTTTCCAGACCAGTTCAAGAACCACATTCTGCCGGACAAGGTGCATATCCTGAATGTGTCATTCCTGGTGCCGCGTATGCGCCGAGAATTTGGTGGCTGTGCCGGCAATATCGCCTACAACCTGAAATTGCTGGGCGGCAACCCGGTCCCGATGGCCACGGTAGGGCAGGACTTTGCTACCTATCGTTCCCATTTCGAAGAATGCGGCATCAGCCTCGAGTTCGTGAAAGAACTGCCGGACTTGTTCACGGCCCAGGCTTTCATCACTACCGACCTGGACGATAACCAGATCACTGCTTTTCATCCGGGCGCCATGATGCGTTCCTATGAAAACCATGTGCGTGACGTTCCCGATGTCGGTTTTGGCATCGTCGGGCCGGATGGTTATGAAGCCATGCTGCAAAATTCGACGGAATTCGCCGAATGCAATATCCCGTTCATTTTTGATCCCGGTCAAGCCATGCCTTTGTTCAACGGCAAGGAATTGACCCAGATGATCGAGCAGGCGACCTATGTCACCGTGAATGACTATGAGTCGAACCTGTTGCAGGAAAAAACCGGCCTCAGTGAAAAACAAATCGCCGAGCGCGTGCAGGCCTATCTGATTACCCGCGGTCCGAAGGGTTCGGAGATCCATTCCAAGAGCGGCATGCTGCAAATCCCGGCGGCTACCGCGATTCGCGTCGTTGACCCGACCGGTTGTGGCGATGCCTATCGTGCCGGCTTGATCTTTGGCTGGATGAACGGCATGGACATGGCGACGACGGGGCGCATTGCGTCCTTGATGGGGGCTTTGAAGATTGAAAATGTCGGCCCGCAGAATCAGCGTTTTGACTACGAGCAATTTGCCGAGCAGTTCCGTCAGCAGTTCGGTTACGCGCTTCGGTAATCGTGTTCGCTGCGGTTACGCCAGCATCGGGTCTTTGATGCTGGCCGCGATCGCCAAATGATCCGAGCCGGCGGCAATCACGGTCGCATAATCGCTGACCTCGAATCCGGCGCATAAAATATGGTCCAGCGATCGGGTCGGCGCCCAACTCGGGAAAGTGTTGACACGTTCCGGGGGTGGTTGCAGTCGCGTGCGCCGATACAACACCTGCATCTCGGTCGAATCGGCTTCGCAATTGAAATCGCCCATTAAAACGAGTCGACGGGTATCGCCGAATAAATCCGCCAGGAAGTGACATTGCAGTTGGCGTGATTTCACGCCGAGCGATAAATGCGTAATCGCCAATTGCCATGCGTGTTTTCCGCTGCCGAAAGATGCGATCAAAACTCCGCGTCCGGCCAGGCGTCCGGGCAAAACATAATCCAGCATTTCAGTGGGTTCAAGCCGACTCAGCAGGGCATTGCCACTGCCGGCGATCCGGCCGATCCGGCGATTGGCTTGATGGCTGTGGAACGGAAACTTCGCGAGTTCTGCAAGCACATTGCCTTGATTGTCGAAGCCGGAACGCAGGCTTCCGGGATCGCTTTCCTGCAAACCGACGATGTCGAACTGCGATGTCATCCGCGCCAGATCATCGAGGTTGGTGCTCTTGCCGTTCGGCAAGAAGTGCGACCACGAACGCGTGACATATTCGCGGTATGCACGGGTCCGCGAACCGGCTTGAATATTGCTGCTTAATATTCGAATGGGGGCAGGCGTATTCATTGGTAAGGGCTAGTCTGGCCTTGTGGGGCTTGGCTTGCAATGCCGGAAAAACGACAGGCAATAAAAAGGCCGCTTAGCGGCCTTTTTATAAAGTTGATTATTTCTTGACCGCGGGCGCCGGTGTTACTGCCGGCTTGGCGATTGCGCGTGCCGCAATGGCCGCGCGTTCTTTCGCGACCAGGAAATCGACGGTTCTCATCATGCCTGCGAAGCCGCCTTCACGGGTCGCATTCACTTTGTATTTGCCTGCCACGATGATCGTCGGTGTACTGTTGGAGCCGGTGCGCAACGAAAATTGTTTCGAACGATTCAATTTCGCGGAGATGCTAGGACTATTCATGATCGCCAGCATCTGTGCGGAAGTTACGCCGTATTTGGCGTAGAACTTGGCAATATCTTCAAGCGATGCAGTGTGCGAAAGAGTCTGGTCGACGAACACGGCCTGGAAAATTGCATCGTGGCTGCGAGCCTGGATTTTCTTGGCTTCGGCGGCATAGAAGCCGCGAGCGAAACGTTCCCATGGGCCGCCTTGAATTACCGAGTGGATGTAGACGAAGTTGACGTCGGCCGGCTTGGTTTTATGCCACGCGCTTACGACCGGGTTTGCACTGGCGCAAGCACCGCAGGCATAACTGAATACTTCGGCGACTTCGATTTTGCCTTTTACCGGTGCATAAACGGGTTGCGGCGTTGCCAGCAAGAAGTAGTCATGATTGGCGCGAGGCGCTGCAGTTTGCGCTGCAAGCGTCATCGGCAAAAGCAGCAGGCCTGCAGAAAAAATACGGCGCAAAATTACATTCATTCAAAATCTCCTGGCACGCAGATGACGCAGCTGATTATTTCGCGGCTACTTTGGGTTTCGATGCCTTCATCGCGGCGCGTTCCCTTGCCACGAAGAAATCGATCGTCTTGATCATGCCTTCAAGTCCACGGTCTGGCGATGCAGTAATCCTGTATTTGCCGTTGATCACGACTGTCGGCGTGCTGTCGGCACCGGTGCGAATCATGAATTGTGTGGATTTTGCCACTTTGTCGTTGATGGGCTTGCTCATCATGGCTTCGAGAAAAGCATTTTTATTGACACCGAATCCGGCATAAAAATCTGCGATTTCATCGAGCGAGGCATTCGGTGCCAATTTTCTTTCTTCAAAAATCGATTTGAAAATGGCGTCGTGGGTACGCGGAAGGATTTTCTTGCTTTCGGCCACATAGAAGCCGCGAGCGAAACGCTCCCAGGCACCACCACCGGCGGCATGCATGTAGATGAAATTCACGTCAGCCGGAAGTTTTTTCTTCCAGGCGCCGATCAGCGGTTGAAAATGCGCGCAATGTGGACAGGCGTAACTGAAGACTTCAACGACTTCAATCTTGCCTTTTACGTTGCCATAAGTCGGTTGCGGTGTTTGCAGAACTTCGAAATCAATGCCAGGTCGCGGCAGGCCCGGTGCCATCGGTTGGGCGACAGCCGCCACAGGTAATAGCAAAGACAGAGCCATCAAAAAACGACGCAACATGGAGTTCTCCTGAATATCTGATTGGCGGCACTTTGCCGCGCGGCTTTGTAACCCAAGCTGAAAGCCAAAAAGCGGCTAAGGGAACTTTTTACATGCCGGCGGCGACTTGACCTTCGGCAGCGTTATGCAGACCCTGCAGATAGGTCGCCAGGCCCTGGATTTCTTCGTCACTCAGGTTTTTAGCGACTGATTTCATGATCGCATTGGCTTCCGCATCCTTGCCCCAGATAGTGCCGTCTTTGAATGCGGTCAGCTTGGCTGCGGTGTAACCGGCATGTTGTCCGCCAATTGCCGGATAGGTAGGGCCAGGAATGCCACGGCCAGTCGGGCCATGGCAAGCAATGCAGGATGGCGTGCCGTCGGCTTTGCCGCCGCGGTAAATGCGTTCGCCGATCTGGAAGTACTTCTTATCCTGATATGGGCCTTCTTTGATTGCGGTGTCGTCGGCAATACCGGCCAACACTTTTTGGGTTGCGAAATAGGCGCCGACATCGCGCATGTCCTGCGGAGTCAGGGCTGCAGCCATGCCCATCATGATCGGGTTTTCGCGGCCGCCACTCTTGAAAAGTGCCAGGTGACGGGCGATGTAGAGTTCATGCTGGCCGGCCAGTTTCGGATATTGCGGGTCGGCGGCATTGCCGTCGGCGCCATGGCAGGCTGCACAAGTGCCTGCTTTGGTCTGGCCACGAGTTGCGTCGCCGGCGGTAGCGGGCTTGTTGTCAACCAGGGCTGCGACCGGGGCGGGAGTTGCCTCGGCGACTGGTTTGACGGTGGCTGCCTGTTGAGCAGCGATAGCACCAGTGACGATAACAGCAGCAACCACACCAATAATGGGGGAGAACTTCATGGAAAGGCTCCGAACAAAAATTTTAAGGGCCGCAAACCAGCGGCTAAGACGCTAATTATCCCAGTCTGCGTGGGGTATGGTCAATGAACATCACTGATTAAAGCGCCTCGGATTCGACCGCCTTCGCGTAAACTAGCGCCATGAAGAATCCACTTGCCCGTGCCGAATACCGGCTTGCCGCCCATTTACCCAGCCAATTGCCAACCGACGCAGGCTTTGAAGTGGCCTTTGCCGGACGTTCAAATGCCGGAAAATCCAGCGCTTTGAATACCTTGTGCAACCAGAACAGCCTGGCACGTACCTCGAAAACCCCGGGCCGTACCCAGCAGTTGGTGTATTTCCAGGTGGCCCCGGAAAAACACCTGGTCGATTTGCCCGGTTACGGCTATGCCAAGGTTCCGGAAAATCTGCGCGTCCACTGGCAGGAATTCATCAATGAATTTTTCCACACACGACAGGCATTGGCCGGATTGATCGTGGTGATGGATATCCGCCATCCGATGCGCGAGTTTGACCAGGGTATGCTGAGTTACGCATTCAAGCGCGGCATGCCAGCACATATCTTGTTGACCAAAGCCGACAAGATTGGACGTGGCGAACAAACCAAAACCATCCGTGAAGTGAAATCGCAACTCGCCGGCACGGCTACCGTACAATTGTTTTCTTCGGAAACAAAACTCGGCGTAGATGAAGCACGAGGTGTCGTCTCAAATTGGTTGCAGCTGGGAGCCTGATCTTTTTCCAGTAAGCGAAATGCTGCAATGTTTTCACCATTGGGGAAATCACGAATGAATCTCGTAAAAATGCTGGTCATCGTATTTCTGCTGCTTGCAGCGTCGCCATGTTTATCGGCTGAAGAAACAAAAGTCGATGCAAAGAAAGTTGCTGATTCGGAGATCGAACAGCAAAACAAGCTGGTGCAGGCGCAAAAACTGATTGCATCCGGGAAGCAACGCGAAGCAATCGCGCTTCTCGATGAAACGCTGGCCTACTATGAAGCGCGATACCCTGCAGGCAAAACACGTTGGTATGTGGCGAGAACGACCAGGGAAACCGTTGTTTATCTAACGGGCGTTGCTATTTTCGGAGATAAAACCGATAAGAGAGATGCAATGGCACTAAGCGTTGCTTGGGCCGACGCATATTTCCTGAAAGGCTATGCCTACATCGAACTCGGGCAGCTCTCCGAAGCGAAGGCAGCGATTGAACAAGCACTGACACTATCGCCGAAAAACGCCAACTATCTGGTTGAGCTTGCCGAGATCGCGAAGCTGGAACGTAATTGGGGTTTGGCATACGAGTATTACAAAGAGGCAGAGTCGGCTTCAGATTTTTCGCCAGAGGATGAAAAGCTGTCGGACCTTTCACATGCAAAACGCGGACAGGCATTCGTGTTCATCGAACAAGGGAAACTTGATGAGGCCGAGAAAGTGCTGAAAGAATGTTTGAAACTCAATAAAAACGATAAGCGCGCGCAAGAAGAGCTGGATTACATCAAGAAATTGCGCAACTAATTGGGCTCAATCCTTCAGTCTCGGATCCATCCGAACACGTAACGCATCCACAAGCGCATTGATGATCACGATTGCGGTGCCTATGCAAAGCACCACGCCCAGCACCAGCGTGTAATCGCGGTTCAATGCGCCTTGCACGAAATAGCGGCCAATGCCGGGGATGCCGAACACTTGTTCGACCACGGCCGAACCACTGACGACATTGATCAGTGCCGGCGATAACCAGGCAACTACCGGTAACAGCGCCGGTTTCAAGGCGTGACGGAATAGCAAACGCGCGCCGGAAAATCCGCGACCTTTCGCGGCTCGTAAATAATCGGCGCTCAATACTTCCAGCAAACTGGCGCGGGTCAGTCTGGCGCAATAGGCCAGATTCGGCAGTGACAAGGCAATGATCGGCAGCAAGGCGCTTTGCCAGTCATTGTTCCAGCCGCCGGCAGGCAACCATTTCAATGTGACAGCAAAAATCAAGATAAGAATCGGCGCGATCACGAATTTCGGAATCGACAAACCCAGTCCGGCGGTAAACATCAATATGCGATCGAGCAAACTTCCGGAACGCAATGCCGCCCAAACGCCGAGCGGTATTCCGATCAGAAGCGACAGCAGTAGTGCAGCGCTGCCGTTGATCAGCGTGATCGGGAAGCTGCCGGCAATCAGTTCGGTAACGCGATAATCGCTGTATTGAAACGAGGGCCCAAGATCGCCACGCACGACATCGCCAAGCCAGGCGCCGTATTGCGAGAAGAGTGGCTGGTCCAAACGATATTGTTCATTCAATGCTGCTTGCACTTCCGGTGGTGCGGTTTTTTCATTGTCGAACGGACCGCCGGGTGCGCTGCGCAATAAAAAGAAACACAGGGTCGCAAGCAGCCATAGCGTGAGCACCGCTTCGAGAATTCGCGATAGCCAAATCTTCATGGTTTCGTTTCCTGCAATCTCAGGAAACGGGTGGGATGATGGTCGAGCAGGTTTGCTTCGTAGCCTGATACTTTCGGGCTGACCAAATGTTTTGAAACGTAGAAATACACCGGAATCACGGCATGTTCCGACAGCAGTCGAATTTCGGCTTGCTGCATCAGCGCTGCGCGTTGTTTTGGCGTGCTTGCCCGGTCAGCTTGTTGCATCAGGGCGTCGTATTTTGCGTCCTTGAAACCGCTCCAGTTCACCACGTTGCCGTCCTGGAAGTTCGACAGGAAGTTCCGGGCGTCATTCACGTCGGCAATCCAGCCGCCGCGGAATACTTGCGTGATGGTTTTCTGTTTCCGGTTGTTGACGAATACTTTCCATTCTTCGTTTCGCAAGCGTACCTGGATGCCGAGCACGTCGCGCCACATTGCGGCTACCGCGAGCGAGAGCCGGCGGTGCGGTGTAGAAGTGTTGTAGCGCAATTCGATTTCGAGCGGTTTATTGCTGTCATATCCCGCTTCGAGCAGTTTTTTCCGCGCCAGAATTTCACGTTGAGCCTGCGTCAGTTTCGACCAGTTCAAGCTTACCGGTGAATAATCTGCCGTGCCCGGCGGCACCACTGCATACGCGGGTTGTTCACCGAAGCCGGTGATATAGCGTGTCAGTTTTTCGCGATCAATCGCCAGCGACAAGGCTTCACGCAAAGCGCGATTATTTTTCAAAGGCTGTTGGGTCAGATTGAAGCCAAACCAGAAGCTACCCAGGTATGGCGAGATACGCAGCTGCGACCCGAATTTTTTCTTCAGCGCGGGCAAAGGTTGCGGCGGCAGTGTTTCGGTAATGTGCAGGCCGCCGGATTCAAAACGCTTGAGCTCGCTCGAAGCATCTTCGGTCACGTGATAGCGCACGCTCGGAATACTGGCGGGTTCACGAAAATTGAGATTGAGTCCCAGTTTTACAAAAGATTGCGGCGTCCATTCTTGCAAACGATATGCACCGTTGCTGATCAAGTTTCCCGGGCGCGTATGCTGCGCGGCGAATTTTTCGATTGCCGGCAAATACACCGGATACGCAGTCGGCAAGGTCAGTAATTGCAAAAGTGCCGCACTGCGTTTCAATTTGATGATGACGGTATGCGCGTCGGTCGATGAAACACCAATGGACGACGGCGGTTTTTCGCCACGCATGATTTCACCGGCACTTTCGATCGCTTCGAAATGTTCGGCGAACGGTGCGGCAGTCGCCGGTGTGAATGCACGTTGAAAGCTGCGGACGATATCGGGCGCCGTCAATGCTTCGCCATTGCTCCATCTTAAATTATTGCGAAGATGGAAAGTCCAGGTGCGGCCATCGGCTGAAACTTCCCAGCGTTCGGCCATGCCGGGAATGATGTCGCCTTTGCCGTTTTTCGAGACCAGGCCTTCATACAAGTCACGCAGGATATTGCCGCAGGCGACCTCGGGACATTTATGTGCATCCAGGGTTGACGGTTCTGGCCCATTGCCGCGTTCCAATGTCTGTGCCGCTGCCGGTGTAACACTGAGTAGCAATAGGATTGACAAAACAATACGCATGCTTGGGGTAAACTCAACTCGGATGGCTGGCTTGTGATTGTAGGGGCTAGCCCACACTTATGCTCAATCCTTTTCGAGATTTGTCTATGTCCGGTCCCAGCAACGTGGTTGAACAAGTCATCCAGAACAAGCAAGAACTGGTCGCGTTTCACGCGAAGGGCAACAAGCCCGAATCGGCCTGGCGAATCGGCACCGAGCACGAAAAATTCGGATTTCGACTCGATGATTTGCGGCCGCCTACTTATGAAGGTGATCGCGGCATCGAAGCCATGTTGCGTGGACTGATGCGCTTCGGCTGGCAGCCTTACGAAGAGGACGGAAAATTGATCGCACTTACCCGCGATGGTGCTTCGGTCACGCTGGAGCCGGCCGGGCAATTGGAGCTTTCGGGTGCGATGGTCGAAAACATCCACCAAACCTGCTGCGAAGTTTCCAACCATTTATTCGAAGTGAAATCGGTTGCCGACGAATTGCGGCTTGGTTTTCTCGGCATGGGTTTCCAGCCGAAATGGAAGCGCGATGAAATGCCCTGGATGCCGAAAGGCCGTTACAAGATCATGCGCGACTATATGCCGAAGGTTGGTACGCTGGGTTTGGATATGATGACCCGCACCTGCACCGTGCAGGTGAATCTGGATTATGCGTCCGAAGCCGACATGATCAAGAAATTCCGCGTGTCGCTCGCGCTTCAGCCGATTGCGACCGCGCTGTTTGCCGATTCGCCGTTTACCGAAGGCAAGCCGAATGGCTATCTCAGCTATCGATCGCATATCTGGACCGATACCGACAAAAACCGCACCGGCATGCTGGATTTCGTTTTCGACGAAGGTTTCGGTTTCGAACGCTATGTCGACTACCTGCTCGACGTGCCGATGTATTTCACCTATCGCAACAAGGAATATATCGATTGCGCCGGCATGAGTTTCCGCGATTTCATGAAAGGCGAGTTGCCGAATTTGCCGGGCGTGTTGCCGACACTGAAAGACTGGGCCGATCACATGACCACGGCGTTCCCGGAAGTGCGCTTGAAGCAGTATCTCGAAATGCGCGGTGCCGACGGCGGCCCATGGAATCGCTTGTGCGCATTGCCGGCATTCTGGGTCGGCTTGCTGTACGACCAAACCGCGCTCGATGCCGCCTGGGATCTGGTGAAAGATTTCAGCATGGAAGAACGCAACCACCTTCGCGACAACGTGCCGAAAATGGGTTTCAAGGTTCCGTTTAGGAATCACAGCCTGCGTGAACTGGCACTCGAGGCCCTGAAGATTTCCGGCATGGGTTTGCAACGCCGTAACCGCCTGAATTCAACCGGCGCGAGCGAGGCGGTATTTATCGAACCGCTGATCGAGTTTGCGATGGCAAATCAGACACCGGCCGAACGCAAGCTCGAGTTGTATCACGGTGCCTGGAATCAATCGGTGGATCAGGTGTTTCGAGAATTTGCGTATTGAGTCGCTTACCAGTTGTCCAAGTTGACCACGTATAACCTGTTGTCCTCAGGCCGGAAAATACAGATGCTTGCGTGGCTCACTTTGTCGTTATAGAAACTGATATTGGTTACTTTCAATAAGTAATCAACAGACGCCAGCTGGGTTTCGCTTGGTAGCCATTCGGTCGCTTTTGTTTTACTGATATTGGCAAAATAGACATTGAATGCGCTCTGCTGCAAATACGGAAGCGGGATCTGGCGTGATTGATGCCAACTCGTTTCAGCAGCCGGAAATGAAATCGACAATTCCTGTGCATCTTGCTTTATTAATTTCAGCGCATAGGCTCTAGCCACGTGACCTATACCTGGATTGACGTTGCCGCCGCTCTGGTCGTCGTCGTATGTGGTTTCGTGGCGTTTGCCGATCGTCGCTATTTTGAGATTCTCCAGCCCACAACCGCTCACTAAATATTGCAGGTTTTCTACCGGCTCTAGTTGTCCGGAAGGCCGCTGTCCAATTGTCTGGAGAGCGGCGAGAACGATGAGTGTGCCGATCAGCAAAGAAACAAGTGCTCCGATAAAGGCAAGAAAGGCAACCACTGCTTTCCATACGTTAAGCCACATGCGTGTTCACCGATCAAATTCAATGTATGAATTTTGACGGTGGCATGTGTGTTTAAGATGTGGTGGGTGTGTGGGCAATACTCAGTTGGTCTTACGCCGCTTTCACATCACTCAATTGCCAATTACTGCCTGCAAGCCAGCGCAAGCGTTGCTTGAACACTGAGCCAGGCAGCGAGGTCACGACCACCAGATCAATATACAAATCATGATGCGTTGCGGTGACGGTCGAATTCAAATCCACCGCAGCCATGCCTTGGTCCACTTCATCGGGATCTTCCTGCTTGGCTTTCCAGCGCTCGAATAATTCCGTCGTACGCAGTGCATTTTCAAGTTCCATCGCAAAGCCTTCGCCACCCTCGCTCTTGAAGGCAAGATCGGGGTCGCTGCCGCGGGCTTTTGCGGGTTCGGGAAGGCGGATGTAATAACGGGTAGCCATGGTGTTCTCGATGTTTATCTGAAGGACGTGCTTCGGTTCCGATTCTCCACAATAGTACATTGCTTGCACGTGAACCGAAAAAAATCCCGGCCTGAGCCGGGATTTTTCGTTTGGTCACAATGCAAAAATCAGTCACTGCCATGTTCGGCGCTCGGACCGTTTTCCAGGCCGATGCTTTCACCCGACATGCCTTCGCCGGTCTGCCAGTAGAAAGTCGGGGCTGGGCGTTGTTGTCCGCCGATTTCCGCCATCGTGCTGGTGTCGAACAAACGGCCATTGACCATCACCATCGCGGTGTCGGCGGTAGCCTGGATATTTTCCAATGGATTTCCATTGACGATCACCAGGTCGGCACGTTTGCCGACTTCCAACGAGCCGAGGTCCTGCGAGTAGCCGATGTAGTCGGCGCCATCGATCGTGCCGGCACGCAATGCTTCCCATGGTGTCATGCCACCTTGGGTCATCATCCACATTTCCCAGACGGTGCCGAGGCCTTGCAACTGGCCATGGCCACCGACCTGGATCTTGATGCCGGCATCGCGCAGTTTCTTCGCTGCCTTCGCGACTTCCACGTGGTAGTAATCCCATTCCGGACCGGTTTCACGTCGGATGGAGCGTGCGTCCAAAGCCTGTTGCGGGAAGAACTTGTTGAGTTTCTTGTCTTCCCAGGCATTGGTATGGCCATACCAATAGAATTCGCCGTTCACGCCGCCGTAATTGACGATCAAGGTCGGCGTATTGCGAACATCGGTTTGACGCCAGGTTTCGACTACATCCCGGTACAGCGGTGCGACCGGAATATTGTGTTCAATGCCGGTGACACCATCGAGCATCATCGTCATGTTGTGATTGAAGGTACTGCCGCCTTCTTCGACTACCAGCATGCCCAATTCTTTCGCGGCCTGATTCAATTGCTGGCGTTGTTCGCGACGCGGCTGGTTATAACTTTTCACGCTGAACGCGCCATTGGCTTTCAGGCGACGCAAATGACTGCGTGCATCGTCGAGCGAGTTGATCGCAACTTTGAAATCGCCATCGGCACCATACAGAATGCTGCCGGTCGAGAATACGCGCGGTCCGACCAGCTCGCCGGTCTTTTGCAATTCCGATTGCGAGAACACCATCTCGGTGGTTGCGGAAGGGTCGTGCAGCGTGGTGACGCCGAAAGCCAGATTGGCGTAGTAGGTCCAATTGCTTTGCGCCATCACGCCGCCGCCGAAATGATTGCCGTGGCCATGCACGTCGACGATGCCGGGATACAAGGTTTTTCCGGCGACATCGATGTTCTTCGCGTTTTTCGGAATCGCGACATCGCCGCGTTTGCCAACGGCAATAATGCTCGATCCTTGTACGACGACGACGCCGTCTTCGATCACTTCCTGCTGGCTCTGGGCATTGCGCATCGTGATCACGCGACCACCGGTGAACGCAAACACATCGGCTGGTTTATCGGTAGCAACATTCAGGCCAAGACTGACGCCTGCATCGGCGGAGCTCGCATTGATGCCGCGCGATACGTAACGATCACCGGCCAGCCAATGCAAGGATTTAGAATCATGCGACCAATGGATATAGGCACCGGTATCGGTGCTGAGCTTGGTGATCGGCAGGCTGGTGATGTCTTTCGATAGTTCGACCACGCCGCCGGTTTGCGGAATCGGCACCAGATAGGCCTGGAATAATTCGGTAAACACAATGTGTTTACCGTCAGGACTGACACTGACGAAATCCGGATATTTCATCGTGAAGATATCGCGCGGTTCTTCGCCATTGATGCCGATGCTTTGCAGTTTTTTTGACAAGCCGCCGCCGGTCAGGAAGAAAACGCGCTTGCCGTCCGGCGAAAATTGCGGATCGCTGCCGTTTTTTGCAACGCGGAAACTATTGCGACCTTGTGCATCCATGACGAACACGCCGCGTTCGCCAGCCCAGACACCGCCGGTGAGATTGTTGCCCGATTGCTTGGTATACAAAATCCGCGAACCGTCATTCGAATATCGCGGGCCATAGTAATAGCCGGGCTCGGAAGTGAGTTTGCGGCTTTGTCCGGAACTCAAATCCAGCTCGACGATCGCACCGCGATTTTCATCGGACCAGGTCGTGTACAGCAATTTGCGACCATCGCTGCTGAAAGCGGGCTGGTATTCGAAATGTTTTGCATCGCTTGTCAGTCGCGTTGGTGTGCCATTTGGAAGGGTTTTCTTCCAGAGTTTACCGACGGCATGGAAAACGATCGTGTTGTTGTCAGGACTGGTAGCGATGTCGCGAATCATTTTCGGCGCAAAGGTGTTGCCATCTACGCGGTGCGAGAAACGCAGCGGTGCCACCAGGCTTTGTTGCACGGTCGCGGTGAACGGAATTGCGGTTTGTGCGCCGCTTTTCATATCGACACGCCAGAGTTTGCCTTGCGCCCAGATCACCACGTTTTTCGAGTCTGGTGTCCAGTTGAAATTCGGGTACGGTCCGAAAATCGCCCAGACTTCCTGTTGGTCATGCGACAGGCCATCCCAGACCGGGCGGGTAGCACCGGATTGCAAATCCATTACATGCAATACCGATTTGTCGCGAATGCGTTTGACGAAAGCCAGGGATTTTCCATCCGGCGATGGTTGCGGACGAATTGCACCGCCGGGTGTTGAAATCAATGTGCGCACTTCGCCGGTTTCGCGATCGAGACGCTTGATCGCGTAAATCACGCCGTAGACATTCTTGTTGTACTGGAATGTATCGCCATCGCTGACGTCTTCGGAATAATAAACATAACGGCCATCCGGGCTGATCGCCGGCTCGCCGAGATCCATTTGATCATTCTTGCGTTTGTTCAGTTGCAGACCGTCGCTGCCGCCTTTCAGGTTGTACATCCACAATTCACCGGCACCGAGCGAGCGCTCCGATGAAAAATGTTTGCGACCGATCAGGTATTGGCCATCGGGTGTCCAAATCGGATTATTGAGCAGGCGAAAACTTTCCTTGGTGACTTGCTTGGCATCGGAGCCATCGCTATTCATGCGCCACAAGTTATTGCCACCGGTGCGATCCGAGGTATAGGCAATCTGTTTGCCGTCCGGCGAGAAGCGCGGCTGCACGTCGAAAGCCGGGCCTGAGCTAATACGTTTCGCGGTGCCACCATTGATCGGCAAGGTATAGATATCGCCCATCATCGAAAAGGCAATCGTGTTGCCGTCCGGGCTGACATCCAGATCCAGCCAGGTGCCTTCATCGGTCGTGAAGGAAACGTTTTTCGCACCTTTATGGGCATTGTTGATATCCCATTTCGCGGCTTCCTTTTTATCGGCGGCGGATAAAGAGCCGCTCGCAAGAGTCAGTACAATGGCGGTGGCAAGCAAGTGAAGTTTCATGTTTTTCTCGCATGTAGTTTGAATTTGATAACTCCCCTCTCCAACGGGTGAGGGGCAGGGGGATCCCGAAGGGAGTGGTTTCATCAGAGGGTAAAATCACGCATGATTCTCAACTTTGATATCCGGCGTATTCGTACCCTGACCCGGCGCATACGCGCCACCCTCTCCCGGTGGGAGAGGGAAACGCAAAAACATCATTTTTGATAAGCGCGCGGCATACCGCTTTCTTCGCCCATATAACGATCGCGCAATTCGGTTTGCCGCGATCGCATCGGCATGGCCTGGCCGCTCATCCATACTTGTTCGGCAAACGCGTTGACTTCGAGCGGGTCGCCATTCCATAGCACCAAGTCGGCGATCAGCCCCACTTCAATGCGACCGACTTTGTCGCCAACGCCAAACGCATCGGCTGGCACGCTGGTAATGGCTGCCAAACCGGCTTCCCATGGCAGGCCGTAGGAAACGGCATTGCCGGCAACCTGCCGCACTTTACGGGCGTTTTGCGATGCATCGTCGCCACGATAAAAACCGACGCGCACGCCTGCCTTTTGCAGCAATGCAGCGTTATCCATGCGCGAACCGATTTGATCGAAACTCGATGGCAGGTTTTGCAGCGCATCGACAATCACGATCACATTGTCTGCTTTCAATTGTGCTGCGACTTGCCAGGCTTCGCTGCCACCGACGATCACCGGGCGCATGCCGTGCTTTTTCGCGAAGCTCAATACCTGGCGGATATCGGAAGCGCGTTCGACATGAAATACCGTACGACCACCGAGCAGGAATTTGTTCAGTGCTTCGCGTCCGGCCGGCGTCAGCAGGGCTTGTTTGTAATCGTACGGCGACAAGCCGCGCGCTTCGCGAATGGCTTGATCAAGCAGCATGAATTGCGCGGCGCGCGAACTGCCGCTGAGTTCATCGGCATTGCTGCCCATGCTGGCAAACAAAATACGCGAGCCAATCGGGTCTTCGAATTTACCGTCCAAGCGCATGATCGCGCCCTGGCCACCGATCAGGCTGCTGCCGGCGTTTGCGGTCAATGCCGTGAAGGTAAATCCTTCCAGGCGGGTGATTGGAATCAACATCGAATTGGGATTGAAGGCCGGCACGACATCGAACTCGGGACGCATCTGCCCGGTAACGCCTTCGCCCAGTGAAAAGCTAGTATCGACCGTGGATTTCTCGGCCGATACTTCTTCCAGACCGATATCGCCAAGTCCGGCGAATAAACCCGGAGTCAGCGATTTGCCTTTGGCATCGACGCTGCTAACGCCTGGTGCAGAGAGGTTCGAACCCACCGCGCGGATAATGCCGCCTTGAACGAGCACGTCGGTATTTTTCAAGGTGCCGCGCGTTCCAGCGGTATGCACGGTGGCGTTTTTAATCAAGACGTTTTGTGCAAATGCCGTTGTGGAGAAAAGGCAGGCAATCAAAAAAATATGTTTCATGGATTCGCTCCCTGGCCGAGCATGAAGTCAGAGGTCGGCTGTACCTTTTTATTGTTGATATCGAACATCAGTGCGCCGTCGATATACACTTTTTCCGCTTTCGCATACACGCTGAACGGCGTGCCATTCCAGATCACGACATCGGCCATTTTTCCCACTTCCAGCGAACCGGTCATCTTGTCGATGCCCATTGCCCTGGCGGGATTCAAACTCAGCCAGCGCATCGCATTTTCCGGGCTGCCATTCATGCCCAACGCACCGGAGCGGGCGATCACCTTGGCGGCTTCCTGGTTCAAGCGTTGAATGCCTTCGGAAGAATCGGAATGCACGATCGAGCAACTATTCTTTTTGCGATCGACCAGCGCAATGTTTTCCTGGATGCCGTCGAGTGCTTCCATTTTGAAACCCCACCAGTCGGCCCACATCGAAGCGCAGATATTGTTGTCGGCGAGCGGCTGGGCAATCTTGTAGGCTTCGACTGCATGGTGGAACGAAGCAATCTTGAAATCGAATTCTTTTGCCAGGTCCATCATCAACATCATTTCATCGGCGCGATAGCAGTGGATTTGTACCTGGATATCGCCGCGCATCACGCCGGCGAGCGTATCGAGCCGCAAGTCCTGCGTCGGTGCTTCGCCTTTGTCCTTGCCACCGGCGTTATATTTGTCCCAGGCTTTCATATAGCCCTGGGCATCGATAAACGCAGCGCGATATCCGGCTACGTTACCCATGCGGGTGGAGGGCGAGGAACCCTTGCTGCCGTAAACGCGTTTCGGATTTTCACCGCAGGCCATTTTCAAACTATGCGGCGCTCCGGGAAATTTCATGTCCTGGTAACTGGTGCCGTACACGTTTTTCAGAACGACACCGCGTCCGCCAATCAGATTGCCCGAACCCGGAAGCACCAATAGCGAAGTCACGCCGCCGGCGAGTGCTGCCGCAAAACCCTGGTCTTGTGGCCAGATGGAATGTTCGGCCCAGACGTTGGGCGTGGTCGGATTGGTCAATTCGTTGCCGTCTTCATGCGCACTGACACCGGGGCTTGGATAAACACCCAGATGTGAATGGTCGTCGATGATGCCGGGCGTTACCCATTTGCCGCTGCCATCAATAATGGTCGCATCGCCCGGGGCGTCCAGGCTTTTGCCGACACCGGCAATTTTGCCGTCGCGCATCAGCACATCGGCGTTGTCGATGCGTTCGCCGGTACCGGTCAGCACGGTCGCATTGCGAATCAATACCGACGCAGAACCGATGCGTTTATAGGTACTTGGATAGGGGTCGGAAGCGACGGGCACTACAACAGGTTCGGAATTGCCGCGTTTGGCTGTGGCGGCGACAGAAAAGCTGAGCATCGCCATCGCAGCGATGAGACAAGATTTACGCATGAAAAATCTCCCCGTAAGACCAGACACCTTAACTCGCTCGACCAGCACTGCCAACATGACGAAGGTCACGGGCGCCGTGCATAAAACCCACCTGCGTCACACTACTGTGCCGGGCCGGAAAAAATAATTGCGTGTTCGCATCGGTCATATTTATTTTGGACCCTGTCTTGCTCCGACTGCAGTGCCCGGATGCCTAATCGTGGCAAAATAGGCATGAAACAGGAGCGAAGAATGAAAGATAAGCAGGATATTGTGAGTAATTGGCTGCCGCGTTATACCGGCGTGCCACTTGAGAACTTCGGTGAGCATATATTGCTGACCAATTTCGGCGGCTATTTGGATCACTTTTCACGTCTGACCGGTGCCGAAGTAGTTGGTCGGGACCGTCCGATGCCGAGCGCAACCATCGACGGCATCACCATGATCAATTTCGGCATGGGCAGTGCCAACGCCGCCACCGTGATGGATTTGCTCAGTGCTTTGCCTCCGAAGGCCGTGGTGTTTCTCGGCAAATGCGGCGGCTTGAAGCGCAAGAATGAATTGGGCGATTTGATTTTGCCGATCGCCGCGATACGCGGTGAAGGTACTTCGAACGATTATCTGTTGCCGGAAGTACCGGCATTACCTGCGTTTGCCCTGCAACGTGCCATTTCGACGATGACCCGCGATCTCGGGCACGATTACTGGACCGGTACGGTTTACACGACCAACCGCCGGGTTTGGGAACACGACGTCGAGTTCAAGGAATATTTACGCAAGACTCGCAGTATGGCGATCGATATGGAAACCGCGACCATTTTCGCGACCGGTTTTGCCAACAGCATTCCATCCGGCGCCTTGTTGCTGGTATCGGATCAGCCAATGATTCCCGAGGGCGTGAAAACCGAAGCTTCCGACAAAATCGTGTCGCTAAACTTTGTCGAGAAACATATCAATATCGGCATCGAGGCATTGAAGCTTATTCGCCGTCACGGCAAATCGGTCAAGCATTTGCGATTCGACGAATAATTCATAACCGGATATTCCAGACATAAAAAAACCCGAGCCAGGCTCGGGTTTTTCATATTTGGATCGATCGATCACCAGATAAAGGTAACGTTCAATACTTCAGGTTTGTCGTCGGCAGCAAAGCGAATGTCACATTTGATGCTTTGCTTCACTTCGGTGGTCAGGCCTGGTTCGATGGTAATAGGTGCGCTTAGCGTTGCACTCTTGTCGGGGCTTTCCTTCAAGCTGGCTGCGAGCGCCGGCATATCAATCTCGAATTGTTTGCCTTCCAGTTTGGTTTTCACGAAGTCGCTGCATGCATCTGCCGCTGCGCCTGCCTTGCCACCGGAACCTTCGGAACCACCACCCGAACAAGCAACAAGACCCAAAGCGAGTAGAGCGACTGATATCCATTTCATAGAAACCTCCCAGTACATAACTTTAAGGTGTCGAAACTAACTGTATTCAGCTTACCGTAAATTTAGCGTAAAAGCTCTACAGCTGCCATCCATGACTAATGACCTATCAATATCTGGACACCGAGTTATCGATTTGCTCTGCCCAGGCATCGATGCCACCCTCGACATTGAAGAGTTGAGTGAAGCCCAGGCCTCTGAAATGTTCGGCGGCCTGACGGCTGGAATTGCCGTGATGGCACAGAAAAGCCATGCGGGTATCTTTCGGTAGTGCGGCCAGCTGCTCGAAACTGTCTTCATCAAGAACATCGTGTGGATGTGGGAACTCTGCAATGGCGCGAGCATGTTGCGGACGCACATCAATCACGCGGTAGTTTTGCAGATCATCCTTGAGCGCTTGGACGGACAAGGACTGCACTTTGGCCGGCGCATTCGGGTTGTCGATCGCCAGCCCGGAGCCCCGGACGTCTTCAATCCAATCGATCGAAATACCGTCGGCACGCGGGGCGCTGGCCAGATCGAAATACACTTTGATGCCCTCGGCTTCGGCAACGATTTCATTGCCCTTGAGTGGCTTGAGTTGGAACTGCGACTGGAAACGGGCATCGACGCTTAAATGCAGGGCGACGCCGGGTTCCGAATTTTCCATCGCCTGGCGGATCGCGGTTGCCGCTGCCGGACTGATGTGAAGAGTCGGGGTGACGCGAACCGGGGCAGGAACACCGAGCACCTGGTGCAACTCGCCGCTATTGAACATTTCGTCGATGATATCGCTGCCACCGACCAATTCGCCTTTGACATACAACTGCGGGATCGTTGGCCATTGGCCATAAATCTTGATGCCTTCGCGAATTTCTGGATCGGCCAGCACGTCGACATGGGCATAGTCGCCAAGCAATTCATTCAAGATTCCGGAGGCCTTCGACGAAAAACCGCAGCTCGGTTGTGAAGGCGAGCCTTTCATGAATAAGACGACGGAGTTTGAATTCAGCAGTGTGTCGATGCGTTGGCGAAGTTCGGGGGTAAGCATGGGAGGTCCTTGATTGAGGACGCTATTTTACCGCCAAAAGCATTAATGCTTGGCAAAACTTGAGATGAAGTGGCGCTTGGTTCAGCTAAATCGAGCCGCGACTTGTGCCCGGTTAGGCATTGCCGGCGCCGTGCCGATGGTTTCGGTGGACATCGCGGCGACTCGGCCGGCGTATTGGATCGCGTAAGAAAAAGAGTGTTCGGGGAACAGGCTTAGCGCGGCGACCAGCGCGCCGCTGAAGGCATCGCCGGCACCGGTGGTATCGATGGCCTTCACGGATTCGGGTGCGACTCGATAGAAACTTGCCGAATCGTTGCGCAGGTTTTCACCATGCGACACGAAGCAACCAAAACGGCCGAGTGTAATTACGATCGTGTTCGAACTCAGTTTGCGGCAGAAATCGTGCAGTTCGCGATGATCAATTTGCGCAACTTGTTCTGCGGTAAAAGTGGCGCCGGCAAAGCGCTGGCAAAGCAAGGCGAATTCGGTTTCATTCGGCGTCAATACATCGGCCAGATCGAGCAGTTCACGATTTAATTCAGGGTGCACCGGCGCGGGATTCAAAACGCAAAGCGCCTGGTTCTTTTTCGCGAGCCGGAATGCGAAATGAATTGCATCCAGGTTGTTTTCCAATTGGCAAAGCACGGTGTTGGCGTTTGCGAATTGCACGGTCAGCGTCTGCAGAAAACTCTCGTCGAGGAATTCGTTGGCCGCCAGATTCACCGCGATCATGTTTTCGCCGGCAGCATTCACGACGATGCTCGAAGCGGCAGTTGGCATGTCGTTGCGGATTTGCCAAAAGGACTGCAATCCTTCATTCGAAGCAAAATTCCTGGCACATTCACCGAGTGCATCCTGGCCAATGGCGCCGATGAAAACCGTATCGACGCCCTGGCGTACGCAGGCAATCGCCTGATTGAAACCCTTGCCGCCCGGGCCGCTGGAAAAACCCAGCGCGCGCCGGGTTTCACCCGGCACCGGGAAATTATCTACCTGCCATGCATGGTCTTGCACATAACTGCCGACTATCAATACACATGGAGGCATGACGTTTATTTCTGATAATTATTTGATCAAACCCAATAACACACCGGCGATTGTTGCTGTCATCAGTGTGGCAATCGTGCCGCCGAGAACTGCACGCAGACCGAAACGGGCAAGATCGCCACGACGTTCCGGTGCCAGGCCACCAATGCCGCCGATTTGAATGGCGATCGAAGCGAAGTTGGCAAAGCCGCACAAGGCATAAGTCAGAATCAGGCGGCTATGCTCGCTGATTGCGCCAATGCCATCTCCGACCGGAGTCGCGGCCAATTGCAGATAGGCGACGAATTCATTGAGAACGATTTTCTGGCCGATCAAACCGCCGGCGATCACGGTGTCATTCCATTCAATGCCGATCACCCAGGCAATCGGTGCAAGGATATAGCCGAGGATCAGACCCAGGTTGAGCTTGACCGGTGCCGCGCCCGCTGCAGCACCTTCATTGAGCATCATGTTGTAGCTGTTCCAGCCTTGGATATGCCAGTCGCCGACCCAGCCGATGATCGAATTCAACAAGGCGATCAAGGCAATAAACGCCAGCAGCATCGCGCCGATGTTGATGGCCAGTTTGACACCATCGGCCGCGCCTGCAGCGGCGGCATCGATCACGTTTTTGCTTTCACGTTCGACGTGCACACGGACGCTGCCGCGGGTTTCCGGCGTACCGGTTTCAGGGATCAATATTTTCGCAATCAATAATGTTGCCGGTGCCGCCATGATGGATGCAGCAAGAAAATGTTTTGCATATTCCGCCTGCAAAGTCATGTCGTTGCCGCCCAGCATCGCGATATAGGTCGCCATCACGCCGCCGGCAATATGCGCCATGCCGCCAATCATCATGGTCAGCAATTCGGATTCGGTCATTTTATTGATGTAGGGACGTACCGTCAGCGGTGCTTCGGTCTGGCCGATAAATACGCTGGCGCAAACAGAAGTGGTTTCCGCACCGGATACCTTCATCACCTTGGTAATGGCCCAGGCCATCGCCTTGACGATTTGCTGCATTACGCCGAGGTGATAGAGCACGGCCATGAAAGAAGCAAAGAAGATGACGGTCGGCAATACCTGGAACACGAAAATGAAACCCATCTTGTCCTGGCGTGCCAAGTCGCCAAACACGAAGGTCGAGCCTTCGTTGGTAAAGCTGATTAATTGAACGAAGCCCTTGCCCAGGAAAACGAAAATTTGACTCAGGAATGGCAGCGATAGCGCCGCGGCAAACAATGCAAATCCGATTGCTGCCTTGAACAGTAAATCGCGGTTTTTGCTTAAGCTATTGAGCGTGCTTGCAAAGCCGAGTACCACCGCCAAAATGAATCCGGCCATGATGACTTTCTGCCATATATCAATCATGTTTGCAGCAGCCAGCGGATCTGCCGGCGAAATATATTGAATGATGGATTCGCCGCAAAGCACGAAAAAAGCGAAGATGATTTGTATGGTGACGCCTGTCAGTACCAGCTTCCAATCGACTCGCGATTTATTATTAGAAAACGTCCACGCAATACCGATAAGCACGGCCAAGCCAAACAAACCCTTCAAAATATCCATGTGTTTTGATCCCCAAAGCGATGTGGCAGGGTAGTTCAGACGCGGGTTTGGAGCAAGTCAGCGCGCTAATCGCGCGCTATCACGCGATTGCGTCCCATCTGCTTGGCGGCTCTCAGCCGGCGATCGGCATGCTTGAGCAAGCTGGAAATGTCGCTGGCATCTTGCGGGCAACTGGCAATGCCGGCAGAAAAAGTCAGTGTTCTCGGGATTGCATCGTGGCCGTTCAGGAATGGATTGTCGGCGATGCGTTTGCGCAGGAATTCCAGTCTTTCCCAGGCTGTTCCGATCGGCATGCGCATGACCAGCAGGAATTCTTCACCGCCGATACGGATAAGCGGTTCTTCGTCGTCGAGTTCATTTCGCAAGAGTTGCACGACATGGCGAAGTGCCTTGTCGCCGACGAGATGGCCGAGGTCGTCATTGATTCGCTTGAAAAAATCCATGTCGATAATCGCGACCGAAAGCGTGGCGTTATCGGCCTTCGCACGTTCCAGCAAATGCGGAACCCGGTGATTCAAGTACTGCCGGTTCGGCAAACCGGTCAAGCCGTCGGTGCCGGATAACTGGACGAGCAATTGCATTCGGTAAACAACGACGGCAGTCAGCATGCTGATGGCGATCAGCAAAACGATGCGCTGGATTTGGTTGGATACCGAAACGACACCGTAATCGATCGATGCAACCGAGCCATCGTTGTGGTACATCACGAAGATCGATAGCAATGAAAATTGCACGAGAGCCAGCGTGCCGGCCAGTACGCAGACCCGTACATCGTTACGCAGTGCAGTTGCCATGATGGCCAGTGGATAACAAGTCCAGACCACCACACTGTTCAGGCCGGCAGCGGGATTGTTCAGCGATAAAAGCAGCAGCACGATACTCACCATGCTGACATCGGCCCCCGCGGACACGAAAGGTAGCCAGCGATACATACGGTGGTGTTTCGACAAGCTGAGCCAAAGCAGGCTGAGCAGAAACGCGCCCGCGGCTCCGGTGCCGCCGCTGAAAGTTTCGTAATACGAGCCGCCAAACAACAGGTTGCAAATCGGGAGCAGCAATAACAACGCACTTGCAGCGACGCGTATGCGGGCGACCAATAGTTCGCCGCCGGCACCGATCTCGAGCATGATTTCGTCCGGACGCTCGCGCAGGTCGCGCGATAAATCGTCCAAACTTTGTTTGACTGCCTTCACGATGCTTCCCCGGTCATCGGCCCATCATACGGGCATTGCTCGTCAATAATCTATTGGCGATAGTCCGTGCGGCGAAGCTGTGATCGGGGAATGACAGACAAAAAAATCCCGGCCTAGTGAGAGCCGGGATTAAAGAGAGTTGTCTTAACGATGACTATGACTCTGGGTACCTATGATAGTTCCCCGGATTTGAAAAATCCTTGATCTACTTGGAGATTTCGATTTCCACTTCCTCGATTGCGTTTTCGCTTGAATCGTCATTTTGGCTTACCCAGACGATGCGTTCCTGACTATCGTCGTTAAAGCGCATACCGATCGGTGGTGCTGGTGGTGCCGGCGGTGCGACAGGGGTCGGAGGCGGTGTTACGCCAGGGGCGCGAGGTGGTGCCGGCGGCGCTGGCGGGGCAGGAGGAGTAGGGGGCGGGGGCGGCAAAAATTGCATTGCTTTCGCTTCCGGGGCGGTAATTTCAATGCTGAACGCCTTTCGTTCACGCAAGATGGCCAGGTTCACTTTTTCGCCCACTTTTTTCGCGCGCAATACCCGCATCACATCACGTGGCGATTCGGTTGCGGTGGATTCCACGCGCTGAATGACATCGCCGCTTTGCAGGCTCTTCATGCCCGGCCCGGCGCTGATCACCAAAACGCCTTTATCGGTACCGAAATAACGGCCGAGTTGTGCGTCGAGCGATGCGAGATTCAATCCCTGCCAACGCATGGCCTCGAAAATGCGTGGAGGTGCACAATCTTTTTTGCCGGCTTTTTCGCAATCGGTGAATGCCATGATTTCGATATTTTCACGATCATCCGGGCCACCCGAGAACATATGTCTTGGATGGTTGCCGGGGCGTGGTGTGAAACCGCTTTCGCGATCGCTAAACATCATGACGCGACCGATATTATCGACTTTGACGCTTGCCTTGCCGGCTTTGCCGGTGCGTGCATAAGTCAGTTGTACGGTTTGGCCCACTTTCAGATTCGACAGTAATTCGCGTGCTTTATCGATACCTGCTTTTCCGCTGCCACCGATGGTTTTACCGTCGACGCTCAGCAATACGTCACCGGAACGAAGGCCGGCTTTTGCAGCAGGACCTTCCGGCGTTACCGCACCAATCAACACGCCATTGGCGGCCGAATTCGGTGCCATCACGATGCCGATACCGGGTTTTGGTTTCATTGCAGTGTGCTGTGGTTGTGCCATCGGTGCACGGCGTTCAATGATGACTTCGCGCGGACCGTGCTCGCCTGGTGCGCGTGGCGCCTGAGTCCATGGGCCATCGTGTCTGCGAATATCGATGTTGACCGAATTGCCAGGTCCGAGTTTTTTCGACAACTCTTCAATGCGCGCGATCAAACTATCGATTTCGGCTTTGGTGGCTTGTTGTTCGGCGGTGCTGATCTTCGCAGGTTCTTTTGCAAGGGCGCCGCCCATCAATGTGCAGGCCAGGATCAGGCTGAGTGCTTTTAATTTCATGTTGAGTCTCCGGAATGGATAGTTTCTTGTAAATGGGTTTAGAACGATTCGACCAAGGCAATTTCGTAAGGCCGCCCTTCTGCCTGTTGATAGCGTTGCGATGAGTACAGATCGGTGGCTTCCTGCAAAAGTCCGACGCGTTGTTGCCAGAGGCTCAATTGCCGAGGGGTACTTAAAGTGTCGGCAGCAAGCTCGGCATCGATGGCATGGATGCGATCTTCCAGCGCCAGACTGATGACTTCGGCGCTGGCATTGCCGGTTGTGGAATTGCGCGTCGCCACCAGGATATTTTCCAGTTGCGATGATTGCTGCATCACCGATTGCAGATTGGCATCGGTTTGATCTTCGATGACCGGCGGCGAATTCAGGCTCATTGGTATGACGGCCAGCAAAGCCAGGCCGGCGGCCAACGCGAGTGGAATATAGCGAAGTTGCCGCTTTTTCGGCAGCGGTTGCGGTAGCTGCTGCGACAGTATTGGCCACAGTGATTGCGCCGGTGTTTCCAATGGCAAATCACGCAATGCCTCGCCGATGCCAATACCTTGTTTGTGTGCAGTGATATCAGCCATGGACCGGTACCTCCTTATCAATATTCAATAACTCGCGCAGTTTCTTGCCGCCGCGAGCGCATTGCGATTTCGAAAATGAAACGGTTTTGTCCATCAAGCCGGCAATTTCATCGTGTGTGTAACCCTCGACGTGATAGAGCCAAAGCACGCTGCGGGTGGTGTCGGGTAGCCGATTCATCGCCTCGGCCAGCCTTTGCACGTCGGCCGCCTGTGGCGGCAGCAAGATATCGGCTTCCAGAAAGTCCGTTTCCCCGGCTAAATCCAGTTCCTGGGCAGGGTGCCGCTTCCGGATGCGCATCAGGCATTCGTTGACGGCTATTTGCCGGAGCCATCCCCAGAAGGGGGAGTCACCGCGAAATTCCAATATTTTTCCGAATAGCTTCAACATGGTTTCCTGCAAAACGTCCTGGGCCTCCTCGCGCTGGCCGCAAAGTCGCAGCGCCAGCGTGAAAACGGGCCTTTCAAACCATCGATAAAGCTGCTCGAACGCTGCCGCCTCGCCATTTCTGGCGCGGGTGAGCAGGCTGGACGGAACATCAATGGCGAAAGGAGATGTCACGGTTATAGGGATGCGCCGGGGGCAAAAAGGGTCGCAACAAAGAATGCCGGGAAACCAATATACTGTGACGGGAATCTCAAGGAGTTCGTTATGGTCATGTTCTTCGTGTTAGCGCTTTTGGTATTTGTCGTCATTTTTGTTGCAAAAATGGTGCGGATGGTTCCGCAGGGCTATGAATGGACGGTCGAGCGTTTTGGCCAATACACACATACCTTGTCGCCTGGCTTGCATTTCCTGTTCCCGGTCGTCCAGGGCATTGGCCGCAAGGTCAATATGATGGAACAAGTGCTGGAAATTCCTTCACAGGACGTTATCACCAAAGATAATGCCGTGGTGAAAGTGGACGGCGTGGTGTTCTTCCAGGTACTGGACGCCGCCAAGGCTGCCTATGAAGTGTCGAATCTCGAACAGGCTTCGATTGCCCTGGTGATGACCAATATCCGTACCGCGATCGGTTCGATGGATCTGGACGAATCGCTGTCCAAGCGCGATGAAATCAATGCCAAGTTGTTGACCGTCGTCGATCAGGCGACCCACCCATGGGGTATCAAGGTCAATCGCATCGAGTTGAAAGACATTCAACCGCCGCGGGACCTGGTCGATTCGATGGCCCGCCAGATGAAAGCCGAACGTGAAAAGCGCGCCAACATTCTCGAAGCCGAAGGTTTCCGCCAAGCCGAAATTCTGAAAGCGGAAGGTGAAAAGCAAAGTACGATCCTTGCCGCCGAAGGTAAACGCGAAGCGGCTTACCGCGAAGCCGAGGCTCGCGAACGTTTGGCCGAAGCCGAAGCGAAAGCGACATCGATGGTGTCGGCTGCGATTGCTTCGGGTGACGTGCAGGCGATCAACTACTTCGTGGCACAAAAATATATCGAAGCCCTGAAGGATTTCGCGAACTCGCCGAACCAGCGCCTGATGATTCTGCCAACCGAGGTCACCGGCGTGATGGGCAGTATTGCTGGCATCGCGGAACTCGCGAAAGAAAGCGTCGAACGCCAGAAAGCAAAGAACGCCTGACCGGCTGAGGAATTTCAATGAGTCCGAAAATGATTGTATGGGCCTGTCTTGCTTTGCTGCTGATTGCGGCAGAAACGATGGCGCCGGGGATTTTTCTGCTCTGGCTGGGTTTGGCAGCGGCAGTGATTTTTTTCGTGGTATGGCTGCTGCCTGACTTGTCATTGATGATGCAGGTGGTTTTATTTGTGGTGTTTTCCTTTGTCTCGGTCGGTATCTACATTCAATTTTTCCGCGGCAAGGAAATGCCGAGTGACAAGCCCTTGTTGAATCGTCGCGGCGAACAATTGATCGACAAGGTGCTGCCTCTGGAAACTGCCATCGTCAATGGCCAGGGCCGAGTGAAAATCGGCGATGCATTCTGGACCGTACAAGGCACTGACTTGCCGGCGAACAGCCTGGTCCGCATTGTCGCGGTAGACAGCATGATGTTGCGAGTCGTCCCGGCCGAGTGATACCCGGTAGAATTTGAAGCGAATGAAATCCCGGCATTGCCGGGATTTTTTTATGCACGGATAAAATGAACTCGGTAGTTGTTTTCTTGTCCATTGCGGACTTATAACTTTCCGGCGCGATGCGCAGCAACTCAAGAATGGAATCAGGCAGAAGGGAATGCATTGTTGCCATGGATTGGGAAAGCATGCTTTCCGGGCAACGTAAGGCTGCTGCGCGCAATGGAATCGGTTGGCAGGGGATTCTTCTGGCGGCCATTGTTTTCTTGCACTTTGCGATGCTGGCTTATGTAGCTTCCTGGCAGGCAGTCAGGCACGACAGCATGCTTGTTCCGGACGATACATTGCAGGTGAGTTTCATAGAACGAATTTCTTCGTCCGAAACTCGGCAGTCAAAGTCGGATCGAAAAACGAATAATAAAGCCCTGCTCGGGACTCGTATTTCAGCAGCCAGTCCTAATGCGGATTTGCCGGCTGGAAAAGACAGTGATGAAACGATGCCAGGTGCGGCACTGCGTTTGACGATAGAACGCGATGAATGGCAGGCCGATACGATCATAGCCCCCAGAGATCCATTGAAAAGACAGTACATTGCAATTGCCGGTCGCGCAGAACCATTTATCCAGGGCATCAAGCTGACAGGAACACTCAGTCCCAAACAGCGATTGGAAAAAGTCGGAATGTTGTTTGGCGCAGTCAGCTATGACCCTTGCGAGGAAGCAAGGAAACGAATGGCAAACGGAGGATCGCAAGCGAATGATCTGGACGTTGAGGTAGACTTGCGTGCGATCGAATTAAATTGCCGGCCATAAGCATAACCGGATTGCGAGTTGCTCCGGACGAGTGATGAGGCATGCAATTTGCAAGAAATCAAATTGCAAACATGTAAACTTGCGTGCAATTTGCAAGAAAAAATCCCGGCCCGAACCGGGATTTTTTTTGCCTGTTTTTGAATTGAAAATTTTCTTAACCAGACGTAACCGTTTTTTGAAAAACGTTTAACCCCATCTTGCCACTGTCAATCGTTGAACCCAGTATGGCCGACATTCAAGCTTCGTCGGATAACAGTTCAAATAAAAAAGGGAGATTATGTGATGCGTAAAATCAAGGTTGCACTATTGTCGGCGGCATTGGTTGTTGCATTGGCGGCGTGTGCGAAAAGTCAGGACGCCGCGACCGATGCACCTGCCTCCGAAGCTGCCGCGGATGCTTCATCGGCGGGCTTTGCCAGCGATGCGGCAGTTGCGCCGGCGGCACCGCAGGCCCGCATGGAGGCGAAGGCCGGTGAGGGGTTCGATGAGCTCACGAAGGAAACGGAACAAGTCAGCGGCGCACAGATGACTTCAAGCGCGACTTCCTACGTCGACGGTGAACGGAAATTCGTACGCACGGCGGGCGCAAATTTCCGGGTCAAGGATGTCTATGAGTCTGCGATTGCAATCGAGAATATCGTGACGAAATTGGACGGCTTTGTGGTGATGAACCAAATAGGTGCCAACGTCGAGCGCGTCAACCGCTACCCGATCGGCAATGCAAAATTGCTGGAGTTGGCCGAATACACGGTGCACGGCAATTTGACGGTACGTGTTCCCAGCAATAATACCCAAGAGTTTCTGCGTGCACTTATCACCCAGATCGAGTTTCTGGATCAGCGCAATTTCGAAGCCCGCGACGTGCAGTTTGAATTGCTGAGAAAGCAGCTTGAGTTTCTGCGCAATCAGGAGGCACAAAGACAACTGGGCGACTTGAGCACTTCACCCGGGAAAATTGCCGACAAGGCAGCTGTCATTTCAGGACAGAACGATGCCAAAGCCAGTCGCGACGAAGCAGTGGTCGTACAGAAGGAGGTCGAGGACAAGGTGGCATTCAGTACGATCAGTCTGTCGCTCTACCAATTAAGCAAGGTTCGCAAAACCGAAATGGACGACGTCGATGCGATCGCCAAGCAAATCCGTCCCGGTTTCTTCAGCCGCCTGTTCAGTTCTTTCTCAACCGGCTGGTATGGATTGCTCGATATCGTGGTTGCGCTATTCGCCGTCTGGCCATTGTGGCTGGCGATGGGCTTGGTCGTAATTGCCATCAAGCGCTACCGCAAGAAATAAATCCGCATGAAAAAACCGGCTTGATTCTATCAAGCCGGTTTTTTTATTGTGGAATGTGATGACTCAGTCTTTTTCGATTTCCGCAAAAGCATCGCGGGTTAGATTTTCCGGGACATTGTTTGTGCAATGCACTTCATCCTCGATACGCACGCCGCCGAATGCAGTCAGATGTCCGACATTGCGCCAATTGACCACAGAGCTGTGTTTCGAGGCTTTCAGTTTCGCCAGCAAAGTCGGTATGAAATATATGCCCGGTTCGATGGTGACCACCATGCCGGGAGTCAATGTACGCGTCATGCGCAAATAAGGATGGCCGGTAGGCTTCGGAATCATTGCGCCCGATTCATCGGCCGCAAACCCAGCGACATCGTGCACCTGCAAACCAATCGGATGCCCCAGGCCGTGCGGGAAGAAAGTCGATGTGATGCCGGCTTCCATCATATTGCCAGAATCCATGTCGACGATGTCCAGGGCCTTGAGTACGCTCGCCAACCGCAAATGGCATTCCAGATGCAGATCGCGGTAATCGGTATTGGCGCGAACTTTGGATGCAAGCGCACGTTGCTCCTTATCGACCGCATTCACCAGGTCGGTGAAACGGCTGTCGCCATTGCTCCAGGTGCGCGTGATGTCGGAAGCGTAGCCATCGACTTCGGCGCCCGCATCGATCAGCAATGAACGATGTTCGTCGGGTCTGTCAAAACTTTTGTATTGGTAATGCAAGGTGGCGCCGTTTTCATTCAATCCGACAATGTTGTTGTATGGCGTATCGCTGTCGGTGTGGCCGGCCGCATTTAAAAATGCCAGATTGATACCGGCTTCCGATTCACCCTTATGGAATGCGGCGCGTGCCGCGAGATGGCCGAGCACGCCTTTGCGTTGTGCTTTGCGCATAAGATTCAATTCGTACGCGGTTTTGAAAGCTCGATGGAAATGCAGATGGTCAATAACAGCGCTCGGGTTGTTCGGCGCGAACTCGCCGATCGCCGCATCGGCTTCACCGATAATCGCCGACGTTCCCTGCGGCAGGAATTTCGCAGCTTGTTCAGGGCTGCTGATGATGTGGATATCGAAATGTTCAACCCAGTCGCCTTCCGGCGCGCTTGGTGGCACATGCCAGTAATCATCCGGTTGGTAGTACACGAGGCCGGGTTTTTTGCCGGGTGTGTAGATAATCCAGCTATGCGGATGTTTGGTCAGCGGCAACCAATATTTGAATTGCGGATTGGGTTTGAATGGGTAGGGCATATCGTCCAGGAAACGATACTTTTCGATGCCCGAAGCAATCACCAAATGATCGAAACCACCGACGGCCAAGGCTTGGTCGGCTCGTCTGGTGACGGTTGCAAGATGCTCGCGATACAGATTCATGTTCTTCCAGGATTCGGTTTTGCGTATTTTGCCCGATTCCGGCTTTTTATAGTGTTAACGCATTTGCCTAGTTACAGTTTTCGCCATTGGCGATCGGGGCGCCGAGCGGCACTGGATCGCGGAAAAAAACAACGCGTTTTTTCATTTGCGAGGTAATCAGCAATTCATTTTCCTCGGTCACCATCAATGCGCAAGCCAGGTCCATGCGCTTGACAAGCTTTTTGAAATTGCCGGGCCCTGCGGCCATCAGCGCGGAAGAAGCAGCGTCGGCAAGTATCGGGTCCTGATGCAAGACTACGACTGCAGCCGATCCCTGCGAGGGTTTGCCGGTACGAGGATTCAAAATATGACCCCAGCGCGAACCGGTTGGTGCGACTCGGAACTTATTGAAATTGCCAGAGCTGAACAAGGCTTCGTTTCCCTGCAAGTCGATCTGTCCCAAGTCCCCGCCGAATGGATCTTTCAGCATAACCGTCCAGGGCTTGCTGTTTGCGGTGCCGATGGTGAATTGATCCGATCCCATTGTGACCAGGGCATCGTGAATTTGGTGTTTTACGGCGATCTTGTGAATCTCGGACGCCGCAACCCCTTCGAGTATGGTGGCGAAATCTAGCTGAGCGTTGGGATTGCTCGAAGAAATAAATTGGCCGCTAACGTGGATGTCCGAAAATCTCGGTTTGTGTGCGAGCCATTCCGAGATTTGCCCGCTATTGGGCGGGGTATCGCTGATCGGAAACTTATCGGTATAAAAACCCCATAGTCTTACCAGCGAACCAATGCTCGGGTCGTAGTAGTTATCGCTCTCGAGATAGAGGGTTTTGCTGATTTCAATAAGACGAATATTGGGTGCCGAAATTTTCGCGCTTTGTCCGTTCGCAAGCGCCGCATTGATCTTGCTTAATTCGGAAGACTTCCAGGCATGCGATTGTTCAAGCTGTGCTTGCAGAACCCGCTGGATCGATTTGCTGGCATCGCTTACCGCCTGCGGCGATGCATCGCGCACTTCAAACTGTGTTTCGACATTGCCTGTAGTTATCGTTTGACGGTGAATTTCGGATTTGTCACAGCTGTTGATCAGTACGATGGCTGCAAGCAAAACCGATAAGCCTATTGGCCGCATATCAGACGTAATTGCCGCCAGGTGCATCTACCCAATCGCGGATAAACGCCACATCGGACTGAGAAACGTCGATGAAGCGAAAGCCGATCCAGATTTGTCCGGGTGCTGTCGCTTCATCAGCCCAAAGTTCGTGTGCGCCGATATCGAGCGGCTTCATCACTCCAAGCAGGTTGGGCAGGCTGATGCGGAGTTGAAACAGGGCGTCGTTGGCGATTGGTTTGTGGGCGATGATCAGCATGCCGGTCTCGGACAGGTTGCTCAAGCGTCCGACTACTTCTTCGGTCATTGTGTCGTAGACCTCAACGTTGTATCCGACTTTGCGGCGTCTTGCTCGACGGTATTCGGTATTCATTTGGCGGGAGCCTCCGTGCCAGGTTGACCTGCAAACGAGCGCAATGCATTCATGACCGATTGCCAAGCGCGATCAATCAAGCCGCCGCCCTGTTCTTCGACGATATGCAATTCGTCTTTCGCCATCATTCTGGCCAGTGCTTCCAGATGATATTCGCCAACTTTCTGGCCGCGCTGGTTCACGAACAAGCTATGGCCGGTCATCGTGCTGAACCAGGCCAGGCGACGACGTACACGATCGCCTTGCTGGTTGGTGGTGAATTCGAACCAGGTGCCGAACGCGACCAATTTCAACTGTTCGTAACGTGCTTGCTCTTCGGCGGTAAGCTTGACCTTCTTGGCCTGGGTTGCCGAAACGTCTTCGCCAAAACGTGCACGCGATTTGAGTCGCATGGTGAGTTCCGTGCGACTGGCCGAGTCGCCTTCCTTGCCAGATTGCGGGTCGATCAGGCGTTCGGTAATCGCGGCGGCTTCATCGTCTTGATAGCCGACCTGGGTGAGCGAGCTTTCAATCTCTGCTTTTAGCTGCTGCGCTTCCTCAGCCGAGATTGGTGATTGACCGGGCGGCGCCTTGGCGACCTGGATCAGCCGCTCGGCAACTTGCAAATGCTGTTTCCAGGACTCGGAATCCTCGCCGGAACGCAATGCGGTCAACGCCATGACATCAGTCCAGGCCTGGCTCAATAAAGTATGCGTAAAGCGTGGCAGTGTCTGGTCTTTCAGCAAGCCGTCGACGGCTACAGAGGCCTGATCGCGTGCCAAAGCAAGTTTTTCCTTGCCACGTGCGGCTTCGATATGTCTTTTTTCGGCGACTTCCGCTTTTCGGCTCAGGATTTGCAGATGTGAATTGATATCGAGCAAAAGTTGCTGGAACAAGGACATGTCGCCGTCGAACTCGCGGACTGTACGATCGACCACGGCATTCATCTTGCTCATCAACGCAGGGTCGGCGTCATCGTCACTCATCCAGTAGGCGCCAGACTCGGCAATCGTACCGAGCATTTGCCGGGCGGGGTGGTTTTCCTTGGTGAAGAAGCTTTTGTCCTGCAGGGCAACCCGCAACAAAGGCACCTGGAGCTTGGCCAGCAAATGCGCTGCGGGACTGTTTTCCTTGACGTCCTTGTTGATGCTTTCGAACAACATGCCGATCAAATCGATGGTGTCGTTGTCTTCGGGTTCAAGCACCGGAGCTTCCTGGTTTCCGGTATCCATTCTCAGATGCGACATCAAGTCTTGCTTGATGTGCTGGATGCTGCGCGCAGTCTTTTTTCCGCCCGAGACAATGGGCGATGTCGGTTTGCTCTGAAGCATTTGCAGGGTTTTTTGCAGTATGCCGATGTCTACCGGAGGTGTGGTACTTCCGTGAGTATGGATTTTTTCCGGATTCAGTTTGCCGAGCAGTTGTTTTCGACTCGCCAATAGCTGACGCATCATGTTGAAGTTAGCCAAATCCGTATCGGTAGCCAACTCGCCGGGGCGTCGCGTATTCGTCGGGGCGGCATTTTGTGAATCGTTTTTGTCGGCTGTGCCCTTGGCGACGAAGCCACCGATCACATTGCCGGCCAATGCAGTGATCGCGTCTTGTTCAAGCGGTGATGATTGCAGGCTTTCCCTGCTTCGCAATGAAGAGCGTTCAGTATTGCGATGCGGCAGATCGTCCAGCGAAAGACCAAAACTCTGGCTGGTGGTTTTCTTGGAGGCTTGTTGTATGCCTTCGGAAATTCTTTCAACTGTTTCGCTCTGCGATTTCGGCCGAGCCCGGATCGGGACATATTGCAGGTTGGGGAGTACGTTGTTTTTCGCCAGGTAGTTGTTGATGGATTCGATCAGGTTGCCATACAAGTGCATGACCTGTTTTTCGAAAACCTTGAAAAACATCAGTCGATGCTCTTCGTTCAATCCCAGGCAATCGGACGCTTCGCGAATCATCCGGCAAACCGCTTGCGGACCAATCGGCAGTGTTTCCGAATCAAACGCAGGCTTGCCCGCCAACACGCCGAAGCGCTGTCCGAGCAAATACAAGGGCAAACTGTTGCGCATTTCTGCGCGATTGGAAATTTCGGTCATGATCGTGGCTTCGTCCATCTCGAGCTCGTTGACCAGCGACATTTCAAGGCTGCTTGTGCCGGTGCGCGACATGAACAGGTGTTTCGGCTGATAGGGGTCGCGCAGCAAGGACAGCTCGGCTTCCAGTGCAATCAGGAAACGCGGAACCAAATCCGGGCGTGTACGCTTGATCAGGCGTTGCGCTTCAAGCCACCGGGTTTGTACGGCTGCACTGCGGGCCTGTTCGGCATGCTTGAACAATTGCTGCTCAAACTCGTTGAGGCTCGAAATGACCCCTCTCTCGAACTCATCGGAGGCGAACTCGAGAATGCCTTCAAGCAAATTTCTTGTTCGCCTGGGTAAGTTTTTTGAGGCTAATGTCGGCGCAGTATTGTGCGGCTCAATCGATAGACCTGACATGCCAGACTCCCAAAATAATCCCCGCTGTGATTTTAGGCACAGCGGGGCATTTGAAGCCAGTCTTATCAGCTTTCCGTTCGGCTTTTATTTGCCAATACGGATGTTCTGGCCGGTTTTTTAATGGTTTCCGTTCCAGCGCAGGGTGATCAAACCACTGCGGTCCGGCGTGTTGTAGCCCGGTATCAGTTCATAGTCTTTGTCGCCGAGGTTCTCGATGCGGGCTTCCAGACTCCAGGCGTTTGCGAAGTTATATCCGATGCGGGCATCGACGCGACCATAACCGGGCGAATTGACCGAACCGAAGTCCGGACGCTTGGACGCGGCTTGGAAATCGAGCCCCCAATTCCATTGTTCGTTGATTTTGAAGTTGGCGTTGACGTTCAGTTTACGGTCCGCACGACGCAGCAGTTTTTGGTCCAGATCCAGATCGCGGGCATCTTGCCAGCCTGCGTTTGCATCCAGAGAAAATGCTTCGCCCTTGAATTGGTATTCGAGCTCGGCACCTTTCAGGCGTGCATTCTTGATGTTGGTGGCGGAGAAATTGACGCCTTGGAAGGCAATCAAGTCGGTAACTGAAGTGCGATAGGCCGACAGTTCTATCGACTGCTGACTGTTGATGTCGAAATTGAAACCCAGCTCGGCGCTGCGTGAAGATTCGGGTAGCAAGTCGGGGTTGCCTGCGAAAAACCCGAAGAAGCCCGGGTAGTAAAGTTCATTGAAGTTCGGCGCACGGAAGCCCTGACCCCAGCTGGCGCGCAATTTGAAATCGTCGGTGATGTCGAAGCCCCAGGCTGCTTGTCCGGTGGTCTTGCCGTCGAATTGGCTATTGTCGTCACGACGGGCGGCCAGTTCGAAAGTATTGCGGGCAAACTCGCCGCGCCATGCGGCAAACAGTCCGGTATTGCGACGAGACTGGTCGATGCTGAGGAAACCGAAGTCTTCGCTGTAACCATTTTCCTGGCTCCAGTTCACGCCGAAGTTGATGCGGTTTTGTTCATTCACATCAAGGGTGTTGATCCAGTCGAAACCGAGGCGACGGTTGCCGTAAATGCTGCTGTAAACCGGAGTCTCCAGCTGGTCGTAGCTATGGCTAACGCTGATCGAGTGATGCCAGATATCGGTAATTCCGCCTTTCAGCACGACGCCGACTTCGCGGCTTTTCCTCTCGGTTTCACCTTGGTCGAATTCGCTATGCGAATCAACGGCGGCAACGAATGCGCTTAACGAATGTGAGCCGATTGCCAACTTGCCGTTGAGCAACAGGTGGCTGTTACGGAAGCCATCGTCGTCAGGATCGAAACCGAACGATACGTTTGGATTGGTGGCGGAAAAACCGGAAGCAGAGCCGTAACCGAATGCGGCGCCAAAATTGTTTTCGTCATCGCCGAGACCGAAGCCGGCATCGAATTCGGCGCGGCCGTAGCTGCCTGCACGCAATTCTGCGAATGAACTTTTCTCGCGGGTGAAAATGTTGATCACGCCGCCGATCGCATCCGAACCCCACAATGCAGCACGTGGTCCGCGAACGATTTCGACACGTTCGATCATTGCAAGCGGCAAGTTGCTGAAATCGTAATTGCCTTGCATGGCGGTGTTGACGCGTACGCCGTTGATCAAGATCAGCGTGTGGTTTGAATTGCTGCCGCGAGTGAAAATCGACACGTTGGTGCCGGTGCCGCCGCTGCGGACGACATCCAGGCCGGCTTGCTGGCTAAGCAGGTCGGCAATATCCGGCGCTTGGCTACGTTCGATATCCGAACGGGTGATAACGGTGACAGATGCCAATGCCTCTTCGGCCGGAACTTCCGTGCGATTGGCAGTGACTTGAACGGAATCTAGCGATTTCAGTTCTTCGGCCTGGGCCGAGAGGGAACTGCCGATAGCGATGCCGAGAACCGCCAATTTCATGGCGTGGTTGGAATTAAAACGTTTCAAAGTATTTCTCCATTTGCTCACCCGCAGGGCAGCCAGTGCAATGGAGAAAGACAAACGCGGGACGCCAATGATGAGGAACGTCCGACACTCGCCCTGTTGCCCACCGCAACTCGCTGTTGGGTCGAATGACCCGGCAAAAGGCCGGTCTCCGGACTCGTCTAACACCCATGGCTTTAAGGCCTGGAGTGTCTCTTTCTCCTTCCCAGAAATAGTGATTCCCAGTGGTCACTGAAAGATGCATCGTTTGCGATGCTGACTTACCGTTGCGGGGGCAGTGTTGGACTTGCACCAACTTCCCGACACCTGTTGCGGCGCGTATTGTAAACGCTTTGGCCGGTGACTGACAGCCGAAAGACATGCTAATTCGTCATATCTTGATAGCCCGGGAGCTTAAAAATCCTGTTCGGCGTCCAAACCGTCGAATTCGCCGTTTTCGTCGGTACGGCAGTGCATCAAGATCGGCCGGCAACAGACCGGGCAATCCTCGATGTAATCGGAGCTGCCGCCGGAAGCATCAATGAGTGCTTCGAAGCGTTCGCCGCAATGGGGGCACCGGATTTTGCGGGTTTCAAGCATGGCCTGAATCATACGCGCAATGGATGTCGTCAATCGGCCAGAAACAGGCCCATCACGTCATTGCTGAAGCGCTGCCCCAGCTCGGTAGGCACCACATGGCCATGCTTTTCGCTAAGCCAGCCCATCAGTTTTGCATGCGAGAGTTTTTTATCGATCGCATGTCGTTCAAGTCCGGTGCGTACTTCGAAATCCCCGATTTGAAATCCTTCGGATAATCTCAATGCATTCAGCATGTAATCGAAAGGACGGTTATCCATCGTGATTAATTCATCTCCGCCAATGCGTTTTTCGCTGTTGGCGTTTTGCAGGTAATCGCGCGGATTTTTCACTTTCCAGCGACGCAAAATATCACCAGTTGCGCCGGAAGAAATCTTTCCATGCGCACCGGCGCCAATGCCGAGATAATCGCCATAACGCCAGTAATTCAGGTTGTGCGCACACTGTTTGTCCGCTTTTGCGTAAGCGGAAATTTCATATTGTTGAAAGCCATGTTCGGCCAATATTGCCTGGCCCTGTTCCTGCAAGGCCCAGGCCGCGTCTTCGTCGGGTAAATTCGGCGGTGGTTTGGCGGCGAAAATCGTATTCGGCTCGAGCGTCAAATGGTAATAGGAAAGATGCGTTGGCGATAACGCAACCGCGCGTTCGACATCGTATCGTGCCATCGCCAAATCCTGGCCGGGCAGGGCAAACATCAGGTCCAGATTGATGTTTGTGTAACCGGCATCCTGCGCCATTTTTACCGCGGTTTCCGCTTCGTTCGAGTCATGAATCCGGCCCAGCGTTTTCAGGCATTCATCATTGAAACTTTGAATGCCGAAACTGAGTCGATTAACGCCGGCAGCGAGGTAATTTTCGAAGCGACCGTGCTCGGCCGTTCCGGGATTGCACTCCATCGTAATTTCGGCGTTCGGTGCAAATTTCAGGCGCGCACGACAGGTATCGAGAATGCGCTCGATCGCATCGGGTGGAAACAAACTCGGCGTGCCGCCGCCAAAAAAAACCGAATGTACCGAGCGGCCCCAAACCAGCGGCAGATCCTGTTCCAGATCGCTCGTTAGCGCGGCAATGTATTCGTCGATCGGCAGTTCGTCTTTTTGCTGGTGCGAATTGAAATCGCAATACGGGCATTTGCGAACGCACCACGGTATGTGGATGTACAGGGAAAGCGGCGGTGGAATTAAAGCCGGCATTTGATTGTTCAGCCAGTAATGCGCGTGTTCAGCAATTCACGCAATTTCAACAAAGCCCGGCCACGATGGCTGATGGTATTTTTTAGTTCGGCAGGCAATTCGGCGGCACTGCACCGATGCTCCGGCACGTAGAAAATCGGGTCGTAACCGAAACCGTTTTCGCCGCGCGGCGCATCGAGAATTTCGCCTTCCCAGATGCCTTCGGCGATCAGCGGCTGCGGATCTTCTGCGTGCTTCAACATCACGATCAGCGAATAAAATCGCGCACTTCGTTGCGATGCCGGTACGCCATTCAATTCGGCGAGCACTTTTTCGATATTGCCCCTGGCATCGCCGTGCACACCGGCGTAATGCGCCGAAATCAATCCGGGCGCACCCTTGAGTGCGTCGATGATCAAGCCGGAATCATCGGCAATCGCAGGCAGTCCCGTTACCGCACTGGCGTGGCGTGCCTTGATCAATGCGTTTTCGACGAAAGTGTGGCCATCTTCAATGGCATCGCCGACACCCATTTCCGACTGCGTGACGATGCTGTAGCCAATGTCGGATAACAACGGTTGCATCTCGGCCACTTTGCCGCGGTTGGAAGTAGCGAGTACGAGTTTTTTCATGTTGAAAAATTTTCGCCGTGTGCCGGGATTACTGGCCAGCCAATGCCTGTTGTTGCAGTGCCAGCAATTCACGAATCCCTTTTTCGGCGATTACCAGCAGTGCATCGAGTTCATCGCGGCGGAAAGCATGGCCTTCGGCCGTGCCTTGCAGTTCGATAAAGCCACCGCCGTCATTCATGACGACATTCATGTCGGTGTCGCACTGCGAATCTTCCGCATAATCCAGGTCAAGTACCGGATTGCCCTGATAGATGCCGACCGACACTGCCGCGACGGCACCGAGAATTGGATTTTTCGTAATGTCGCCACGTTTTTTCAATACGGCAACCGCATCGCAGAGTGCAACATACGCGCCGGTAATCGCTGCTGTGCGTGTGCCGCCATCGGCTTGCAGCACATCGCAATCGAGCGTGATGGTACGTTCGCCGAGTGCCTTGCGATCCACGCAGGCGCGCAACGCGCGGCCAATCAGTCGCTGGATTTCCAGTGTGCGGCCGCCTTGTTTGCCGCTGGCGGCTTCGCGATTCATGCGTTCGTGGGTCGAGCGCGGCAGCATGCCGTATTCGGCCGTTACCCAGCCTTCGCCCTTGCCCCGCAAAAAGCCCGGCGCCTTGTTTTCGATGCTGGCCGTGCAGAGCACGCGCGTGTCGCCAAAGCTGATCAGCACGGAACCTTCCGCATGTTTGGTGAATTGTCGTTCAATGCGAACGTCACGCATTTGGTCTGCAAGTCGATTGCTAGGGCGGGCATTGGGGTGGGTCATGGTGTTCCAATCATTACGTCAAGCAGGGTCGAATAGATTACCATTGTCACCCAATGTTTCGGGAGTTAAGCATGATTCGTAGTATGACCGCGTTTGCCGGTAGTGAAGCCCCCGCCACAGGTGGCACCCTCAGTTGCGAGCTGCGTGCGGTCAATCATCGCTATCTGGAATTGTCGGTGCGTCTGCCCGAGGAACTGCGCGCGGTTGAATCCAGTTTCCGCGAACGAGTGGCACAAAAAGTATCGCGCGGAAAAATCGACTTGAGTTTTCGTTATCGTCCGTCGGTCGGCAACGTAACGGATTTGAAAGTGAATGAACGCTTGCTTGAACAGCTTTCCCAATTGAGCTTTCGCCTTGCGGACAAGTTTCCCGAGCCAAGAACCGAAATCACCGAGTTATTGCGCTTTCCCGGAGTGCTGGAAGAAGCACCGCTGGATCAAGCCGGCTTGCAGTCGGAAGCGTTGGCATTGCTGGATATGACGTTGATCGAGTTCGTGGTTTCGCGTGAACGCGAAGGCGAAAAACTTGCGGCAGTGATGCAGGAAAAAATCAATGGCATCGAACGCATCGTTGCCCAGGTGCGTGAATGGTTGCCGGAAATTCGCACAGCCTTGCGTAGCAAAATGGAATTGAAACTGGCTGATTTGAAACTGCCGCTTGATCCAGGCCGCCTCGAACAGGAAGTCGTGTTGAACCTGCAAAAAATCGACGTCGATGAAGAGCTCGACCGCTTGACCAGCCACGTTGCCGAAGCACGCCGCATTTTCAAATTGCCGGAAGCGGTTGGCCGTCGCCTGGATTTCCTGATGCAGGAATTCAATCGCGAAGCCAATACCCTGGGTTCCAAATCGGTCGATAGCCGGACCACGCAGGCGGCGGTGGAATTGAAAGTGTTTATCGAGCAATTGCGCGAACAAGTGCAAAACCTGGAATAAGAAGGAGCTGATAATGCGCGGAACCTTATACATTGTTGCAGCGCCTTCCGGGGCAGGTAAATCGAGTCTGGTCAATGCGGTGCTTTCACGCGAAAGCGGCATCGTCTTGTCGATTTCCTTCACCTCGCGCAAGGCACGCCCGGGCGAGCGGCATGCCCAGCATTACCATTTCATCAGCAAGGAAGAATTCGAAGTGATGATCGCCAACGGCGATTTCTTCGAACATGCATTGGTGCACGGCGACTACAAGGGCACCGCTAAACAATCGGTGGAACCGCAACTGGCTGCCGGCAAGGATGTGCTGCTGGAGATCGACTGGCAGGGTGCCCGTCAAGTCAGGGAAAAACTACCTGATGCGATCAGCATTTTCATTCTTCCACCGTCAAAAGACGCGCTGGAAACAAGGATGCGGAACCGTGGCCAGGACACCGAAGAAGTCATCAGGCAACGTTTGGCGAAAGCACGCGAAGAAATGTCGCATTACGATGAATTCGATTATGTCGTCGTGAATGAACACTTCGATGCGGCCGTCAGCGAGCTGCGGGCTATCTTCCAGGCGCAGCGGCTCAAGTTGGAAACCCAGCAGCAGCGTCACGCTTTCCTGATTAAAGCCTTGCTGGGCTAACGGTCGCCTTCATTTTCTTGGCGGCTTCGGCAGAGTCCTTCCGCTGAGCTTGGTGATCGTCTCAATCAGGCACATTTGATCGTTGAAGACCACGCCATCCTGTCCGGCGCGCACCTTGTTCGAAAAGTTCTCCAGCTTGATTCTTTCGGCGTCCAGCAAGCCCGCGCAGGGGTGCGACAGAGTCAATAAATACGCTTCGTCATCGAGCACCCAGAAGACCAGACGCTTTTCATCCAGCACGAGCCAATTCGAAGACTGGGTAGTACGGAAAAAATTCAAGCGGCCTGTCGCTGCGGCCTCATATGGGCGAGGGTCGACGTTGGCGCGTTTTAGCGGGGCTGCGGCTACGGGTGCAGCCGGCATGGCAACTTCAGCGGGTTTCGGCGCGACAGTTTTTACCGGTTTGGCCGCAGGTTTTGGTGCTGGGATCGGAGTTGGTGTGCCCGATTGTCTTGCCAGCTGTAATTCCATGACCCGAAGTTCGGCTTCCTTGATTTCGATGTCCTGTTTCAGTAGCTCGATTTCTGACCGTAGGCGATTCAGGTCGGCCTGGGTAACTGGCTCCTGTGCCCAGGCATTCGGTCCGACAAGTAGCGATAAGGCCAAGGTGACAGCGGTAAGAGCGCGAACGAGCATCTTGCTTCTCCCCAGAAAGTAGTCCGTTCAGACAACATACTCTGGCTAACTAGGCAAAACAATGAGTTAACTCACACTCCGGGCGCTTGATGGTCGCGCTTCGGGGGCGCAAGTCATTGCCACGAGGCGGCTAGGCGCGTAAAATGCGCGGTTCCTTGTAACTTATTGATTTTTAGGGTTTCGCTCGGCCGAGCGGCCCTCTAGGAGACATCATGGCCCGTGTTACCGTAGAAGATTGCTTAGATGTAGTGGGCAACCGCTTTGAGTTAGTGGTGATGGCTGCCAAGCGCGCTCGCCAGCTGGCAAAAGGCGTTGAGTCCACCGTTGAAAATCACGAACACGAAGACAAACCAACCGTGTTGGCGCTGCGTGAAATTGCTGCCGGCAAAATCGATGCTCAATTGATCGACGAAGTTGAAAAATCCGAACGTGAACGCCGTGAACGCGAAGCTCTGGAATGGGCTGCTGCGGAAGTGGTGGACGACGATTTATCGAAAGGCGGCGATGATTAATTGTTTGGGCGAGTAATCGCCGCAGACAAAATGCTTCAAACCAAAACGATCTCTGAAACGAGGTCGTTTTTTTATGGCTAAGGCATTGAAGCAAAACGCTTAGCCAAGTAGTCTGGGCCTATGCCTCATGTAAAAGCCCCTATCGATCCTGCGCTTGCGCCATGCCCGGACCCCTGTCCGGAAACCATGCGCGCGCTCGAATTGCGTTTAACCGAATACCTGCCCTCAGCCCAGATTCTGAAAGTGCGTCTGGCCTATCAAATCGGTGCGATGGCGCATGACGGCCAGACCCGTAAATCCGGCGAAGCCTATATCACGCATCCGATTGCAGTCGCCGGAATTCTCGCCGATTTGCGATTGGATGCCGAAGCGCTCTGTGCCGCAATTTTGCACGACACACTGGAAGACACGCCATTGCCGCGTTCGCAAATCGTCGAGATGTTCGGCGAGACGGTCGCGGAATTAGTCGATGGTGTAACCAAGCTCGATAAAATCCAGTTCGCAAGTCAACAGGAAGCGGTCGCCGAAAGTTTCCGCAAAATGATGCTGGCGATGTCGCGCGATTTGCGCGTGATTCTGATCAAGCTGGCAGATCGTTTGCACAATATGCGCACCCTCGATTCGATGAGCTCGGCGTCTCGCCGCCGCATAGCCCGCGAGACTCTTGAAATTTACGCACCGATCGCGCAACGGCTCGGGATGAACCGGATCAAATCGGAATTGCAGGATCTGGGTTTTCGCGCCTTGTATCCGATGCGCCATCGCGTGGTTGCCAAACGTATCGCTTCGCAACCGGTCATGCGGCGCGAAGCACTCGCAACCATCGAAGCACAGCTGGTGCAGAAATTGACGCAGGAAGGATTGACCGTTCGTGTCGTCAGTCGCGTCAAGGCGCCCTGGAGCATCTACAGCAAGATGAAGCAGGAAAACAAAAGCTTCGACCAGGTGATGGATGTGTTCGGCTTTCGCGTCGTCGTGCAAAAAGTGATGCAGTGTTATCACGCGCTCGGTGCCGTGCATTCGCTGTTCAAACCGCTGGATGCCAAGTTCCGCGACTTCATCGCAATCCCGAAAGCCAACGGCTATCAAAGTCTGCATACCTTGTTGTTCGGTCCTTATGGTTCGCCGGTCGAGGTGCAAATCCGTACCGAAGAAATGGACCTGGTGGCAGAACGCGGCGTTGCTGCGCATTGGCTATACAAGAATGCCGGACGCACCAGCAATAGCGCTCAAATTCGCGCGCAGGATTGGGTGCGCGGTCTGGTCGATTCGCAGGACAATTCGGATTCATCGATCGAATTTCTGGAAAACGTCAAAATCGATTTGTTCCCGGACGAAGTGTATTTGTTCACGCCGAAGGGAGACATCCTTTCCCTGCCACGCAATGCGACCACGCTCGATTACGCATACACGGTACATACCGATGTCGGGAATCACGCTGTCGCCGCCCGCGTCGATAAAAAACTGGTGCCGCTGCGGATGAAATTGGTCAGCGGGCAGACGGTGGAAATCATCACCGCGCCATCGGCCAGTCCGAGTCCGCAATGGCTCGAATTTGTCGTCACCAGCAAGGCGCGCACCGCGATTCGCCATTCGCTGAAGCATCTCGAACACGAGAATGCGGTCGACCTTGGCCATCGCATGCTCGATCGTGCACTTGAGAACCTCGATAGCTCGCTCGACCGCGTCACCGGTGTCGCACTCGACAAGTATTTGCAGGAAAACCGTTATCGCCGCCTGGAAGAATTATTGTCCGATATTGCGATGGGTAATCGCATGCCGGTAGCAGTCGCACAGGTATTGGTGCAGGGTGAAAACAGTTTGCCGCTGACCAAGAATACCGGCGCCAAAAAAACCGGCATGCATCGGCATGGCGAACAGATTTTGATCAATGGCAGCGAGCGCGGAGTGTTGAGTTTTGCAGCCTGCTGCTTTGCCATTCCCGGCGATGACATCATGGGTTACCTCAGCGCCGGTAAAGGGGTGGTTGTGCACCGCATGGATTGCCCGAATATGGTCGATTACCGCAAGCATCCGGAACGTTTCGTGCCGATGGCCTGGGACCGCACTGTCGAGGGTGATTACCGCGTCAATCTCCGCATCGAAACCGACAACAAACCAGGCACCCTGGCCCAGGTCGCAGCTGCCATTGCCGAGTGCAATTCCAATATTGATTCGGTGCAATACCGCGAACCCGACGCGCAAATGTCGGTGATGGAGTTCGTGATCGAAGTGCGTAACCGCAAGCATCTCGCCGACGTCATCCGCCGAGTCCGCCGCCTGTCGGTGGTGCATGGCGTCGAACGTATGTAGGACCGACAGAAGTCGGGACACGCTTTTGCGTCATCTATAAAACCTGGTTGTCATCACGCAACCAATACGCATCCCAAAACGGATACAAACCAATGTCGGCAACCAATCCTGCCCGAACCGGATTCGCAATGATGTATTCGGCTACTGATCTAATATCTTCTTCCGATCTCAATCCACGATCAAAAAAACACTTTTGCCAAACCGAATCGGTACTTTTGCGGATGATATTAATATTCTTCGCCGATACAGCCTTAACCCGTTGCATGAGTTTGGATAGCGAGTCCTCATCCGCCAGCTGAACCAGCCCGTGCCAGTGGTCGGGCATCAATACCCAGCAAAGTAATTTGGAATTCTGCCACAAACGCGTTTCAGTCAGGATATGTGCCGCACTTGAAGCGCTTTCCCAGTTTGCAAATATCCGTCTCCTGTCATTGCAAACGATCGTGATGAAATAGATCTGGCCAGGAAGGGATGCTCTGCCTTTACGCAGCGCTTTTTGACCTGGGCGGAGATAGATTGTCATTAGTACATTTTCGGGTTTCAGACTTTTCGGGATATCAGAGAACTGCCCTACTTTTTGTAGGAATTGTCCTCAGGCCAATGGTCTTTTGCGGAGTACTGTCCCGACTTCCGTCGGTCCTACGTGGGCCGAGTAGGACCGACGGAAGTCGGGATGTGGGGCCCACACCGCAGCGAATGTCAGCCCCATGCGGTAAACTTGGCAGCTAAATACTCTGAAGATGGCCGAGGGCAGGGAATGAATTGGTTAAGTGATTTGCTGGAAAACGACCGCGATCCGAACGAAACCCGTGAATGGATGGAATCGCTGAAAGCGGTTCTCGATCACGATGGTCCGGAACGCGCACACGAATTGCTGGAACGCATGGTCGAACTGACCCGTCGTACCGGCGCACAGCTGCCTTTCCATCCGACCACCGAATACATCAATACGATTCCTTCGCATCTGGAACCCGCCATGCAGGGCGATCCGGCGATGGAATGGCGTATCCGTTCGATCATTCGCTGGAATGCGATGGCGATGGTGGTGCGTGCGAATCGCAAACCGGGTGAGCTCGGCGGCCATATCGCCAGCTTCGCATCCTCGGCAACTTTGTACGATGTCGGCTTCAATCATTTCTGGCGCGCGCCGACAGCGGAACATCCCGGCGATCTGCTGTATATCCAGGGCCATAGTTCGCCCGGCATTTATGCCCGCGCATTTCTCGAAGGCCGTTTGAACGAAAGCCAGCTCGATAACTTCCGAATGGAAGTCGATGGCCAGGGCATTTCCTCGTATCCGCATCCATGGTTGATGCCGGATTTCTGGCAAACACCGACCGTGTCGATGGGCCTCGGTCCGATCAGTGCGATTTATCAGGCGCGGTTCTGGAAATATCTGGAAGGTCGCGGCCTGATGCCGAAAACCGATCGCAAGATCTGGTGCTTCCTCGGCGACGGTGAAACCGACGAACCGGAATCGCTCGGCGCGATTGCCTTGGCTGGTCGCGAAGGTCTCGACAATCTTTGCTTCGTGGTCAACTGCAATCTGCAGCGCCTCGATGGCCCGGTGCGCGGCAACGGCAAAATCATCCAGGAATTGGAAGGTTCGTTCCGTGGTGCCGGCTGGAATGTGTTGAAAGTGGTCTGGGGCAGTTACTGGGATCCACTTCTGCAGCGCGACAACAACGGCCTGCTGAAAAAATTGATGATGGAAACTGTCGACGGCGAATATCAAAACTGCAAGGCTTTTGGTGGCGCCTACACGCGCGAAAATTTCTTCGGAAAATATCCGGAAACAAAAGCGATGGTTGCCAATCTTTCCGACGACGACATTCGCCGTTTGAATCGCGGTGGTCATGATCCGCATAAAGTGCATGCCGCTTATGCTGCTGCCGTTGCACACAAAGGTCAGCCAACTGTCATTCTTGCGAAAACCGTCAAGGGTTACGGCATGGGCGCAGCAGGCGAAGCACTGAATCCAACCCATAACACCAAGAAGCTCGATACCGAAGCGGTGAAAACTTTCCGCGATCGTTTCCAGATTCCGGTTAGCGACAAAGACATCGAAAATCTTTCTTTCTATCACCCGGGCGAAAATTCGCCTGAAGTGAAATACCTGAAAGAACGCCGTGCCGAGAAAGGCGGTTATCTGCCGCAACGCCGCAGCAAATCGACCGTCAGCCTCGCAG
>JBOHYG010000012.1:0-1197 GCA_050737875.1 Arenimonas sp.
ATCGTGAACCGGCTTTCGGCTGCGCGCTGTTTGACGACCTTTCTGCGCCGTTTGTGTTCGAGCATAAACCGAACCAAACGTTCCGAAAGGTTTATAAAGACCATATTCATCGACAGTACCGGACAACCAATCGGCTTCCGGCACGCCTGCCTTATCTGCAGACCGTTGCCGAACGAACAGTCGATAGTTGGAATCAAAGCGTGCTGGCTGCTATACGCCGGCTGCACGGCGACCATGCCTGGCGGCACAACGCCAGCGGCAAGTTGGTATCTTTCGGGCTGATCAGAATGGCGAACATCAAGCAAGCAATCGGAACAGCGGGCTTTATCGCTACCAATCAACCTAATGCCAAAGTCGCATGCTACCACTCGCAGGATTTCTTGATTCAACGCTTTTTGAAGGAACGCACGCTGGACCATTTGCTTAAACGACATCAGGGCAATTCGGGGATCGAAGACGATCAGAAAATCAATGCTATCGTGTGTAACGGCCCTTTTGACGACATTATATTTATTGTGGTGGCGACTCCGGTCGAAGAAATCGGCCGCGATCATGATTTCGACTGGGCGGTGATCGAGCCTTCCAGTACCCGGTCGATCGTGCAAACCGCAGGAAGGGTCAACCGCCACCGTCATATTGACATATCGAAACCGAATATCGCGATTATGCAGTTCAATCATCGTTGGGCGCGCGGCGAGAAAACCGTGTTTTGCAAGCCAGGATTCGAAAGTGGAGATTCACATGACAGCCATAATTTGGCCGAGTTGCTGAACTGGTCTGAGCTGTCCGTCATCGACGCCGGGCTGGTATTCGAGCAACATCGATTTGCCGAACTGGACAACGCTGCGATAGCCAAGGCGCTTGAAACGCCGCTGGTGCGACAGTTTGATTTATCGGCATCGACTCCGTGGTGGATTACCCAGGCCTTGTATGTCGATTACCCGCTGCGGGACCAAAAGCGACAGGAAGAATATTATCTGGATGCAGATGAATGCTTCTGTTTGCGTTATCTGGCAGACGACAGCGAGTACCGTTGGCTTGCCCGCGATCATTCGATTACGCGAATCCAGGCTGTTTGTAATGATTGGCTGGTTTATGAGCATAGCGAATTGTTCGATTATTGCAAGGCCTTTGATTTATCGCCGACGGCAGGAATGCGGGTCAGAGTTGATCAGGAGAATGTTATCTATCATAAAT
>JBOHYG010000013.1:0-1865 GCA_050737875.1 Arenimonas sp.
GGCAAATGCTGTCAATGCCAATGACAGCATTAACAGCGTTGCAAGCCAGAGCGGAGCCGCGCGTTTGATGATGGATACAAACTGCATGGGTAATTCCTCCGATGAAAGACGCGCACCCGACAGGCCACACGCCGGAATTGATAGGATCCTGCCAAACGCGAACATTCGGCAGGCACAATTGAAAATCGAGGTTTGACTGCAGTGCAGAGCAAAATCGGACGATTCTGCTTTTGTCCCAGCTAGCAATTATTGTTTCGGATACCGACCGTCAGTGATGGATTGTGTCGCGTGGTCGGTTGAGCGGATTATTGTTTCAGATCGGTAAAAGGTCAAGCCAACACGTGACCAGGGGTGTAATCAAAAGTGAGACTCATCGCTAGACAAAGCTCTTTCTTTGGAGAAGATGAGGTGAAAACTTCTCTGAAAGGGCAATGTGATGACAAAGAATTTGGAAGAACGGTTGAAAACGCATCCGGGGTTGTACGAGCGGATCAATAAGTTGTTGGAAGTCGTCGAGAATGCGGCGGGCGACGTGAACAAGGCTGCCCAAGCCGAGCGGCGGGTGATTGAAGAGTTGCGTCAGATGGGACAAGAGGCTTTGCAAGGCTGGGCCGAGCGCCGTCAGCAAGTCGTCGAGCAAGCGGCAGAAGCGGATTCGGAGTTGAGTCGAAAGGAAAAAAAAGACTCTACTGGTACAGTTGCTACGGGGAAATCTCGGTAAGCGAGCAGACCTATCGTCGTGGTCGGGGCGGCCAGCAACTGCGTCCGTTTGTCGAAGGGGCGGAGATTCGGTGTCGAGAGTATTCGCAACCTTTGCAGCGTGTGCTGACGGATTTCGGCGCGGAGGAGTCCTTTGGCCGGTCGGTGGAGCGGTTGAAGGAGCATTACGGGATCGAGGTGCCAAGCGGTGCTGTGCGACAGATCACCGAACGCCACGCCGAGTTGATGTTGGCCGAGCAGCAAGTGCTGACGGAATTGTCTGAACCAGGTAGCCAATCGCAACTGATCGGAGAGATGGATGGAAGCATGGTTCCGCTGGTCGCCGTCCGGGAAGATGCCATCGGGGATCGCCGCCAAACCCGCACGGTCAGTTGGCAGGAAGCGCGATTGGCTCTTGCGCGCGTGCCTGGCGCGGTGACGGCGCGTTATGGTGCGACGATGGGAACAGTCCGTCAAGCAGGTGACCAATTGGCGGATTGCGTGATCCGACTTGGCGGCGGTTCCAAAACGAAGATTCATTGTGTCGGCGACGGAGCAAGCTGGATTGCGGAACAAGTCGAACGATGCTTCGGCACCCAAGGAAAGTATCTGATTGATTTCTATCACGTCAGCCAATACCTGGCCGCCGCCGCCGAATCCATTGCGCCGACCAAAGCGCGCCATTGGCTGCATCGGCAACAAACGAACTTGAAAACCAATCGGCTCAAACCGGTCTTGAAGTCCTTGGCAGAGCATCTGGAGCCTGCCCAAAGAGCGACCGCCGAAACTCCGGTTCGCGCCTGTTACCGGTACCTGAGCAATCGCGCTCAGAGTTTGAATTACCGACAGGCATTGAAAGAAGGTCTGCCGATTGGTTCGGGAGAAATCGAAAGCGCCCATCGCTCGGTGGTTCAGAAACGACTGAAACTCGCCGGGGCTTGGTGGAAAAAAGAGAACGCCGAAAAAATGATTGCCTTACGCATCCGACGTGCCAACAATGAATGGCAATCATACTGGCAAAGATACTGTCAATCAGAAGCTCAAATTTGAGTCTCACTTTTGATTACACCCGTTGGCGTTATGCGACCCTGAGCTTGATCTGCAAAAAGAAAAGTGAAGAGCATGAGTGGCGCAAGTTCTTCTGTTTGTTTCAACCTCGCAACACC
>JBOHYG010000014.1:0-11570 GCA_050737875.1 Arenimonas sp.
ACATGCGGGTGGTGATCGGATAGGTCACCTGACCTTCGATAATTTGCGGTGCCTGTCCGGCATAAGGCGTGCGAATAATGACTTGCACATCGGATAAATCCGGAATGGCATCCAGTGGCAATTGTCGCACCGAAATAATACTGGCGACTGTGAGCAGTACTGCTACCGTCAGTACCAAAGCACGATGGGCGATCGACCAATGAATCAGACGCTCGATCATGGTTGTGATCCTTTCATCGGTTTCATGGCATCCATTGCATCGGGTTCCATGCGGCTAAAGCCCGATTGCAGGTTCGCTTCGGCATCGAGCAAGAATTGTCCTGAGGTGACCACGCGATCGGTGAGTGCAATGCCTTGGGTAATTTCTATTTCATTACCGTAACGCTGGCCGATTTTTACCGGCTTTGCGATGAATTGATTTTTAGCCTGCTGCACCATCACGCGATCACCTTGCGCCGTGCGAATCACTGCAGAGACCGGAAGCAATAAAACATTTGGATGGGACGCGCCTTCAATCACACCGTCTAGCAAGGTGCCCAGAGGCAGATCATCACTATTGCTGATGGAAAACCGGACCGTCACGGTTTGCGTGACCGGATCAACGACGGGCACTACGGTTCCAGTCTCACTGAGCCATTCACGACCAGGCAAACCTGGCAAAGTAAAACGCGCACGCATCGTATTGCCCAAACTAATTTTCTGTGCCGGAAATAATTGCGCCTCGATCCACACGGCTTTGCCGCCGGACAGGTCAAGAATCATGGTGTCTGGCGTGACACTGGAACCTTCACGTACGCCGAGTTCCGTTACCACGCCGCCCACCGTTGCACGCAGTGGTAATCGACGCGAGACTTTGCCCGAACGGCGTATGGATTGATTGTCGCTATCGGCGATGCCATAGCGACGCAAACGCTCTGCCGCCGGACCGGCGGTTTCGGCACCGAGCAACATTTCTTCCTGAGCTTGCACTAACTCCGGTGAATAAATGTCGGCGATCACCGTGCCGGCTGAAATTTTCTGGCCGACTGCACGCACATACAAATGCTCGACCCATCCACTAACGCGTGCTTGCACTCGCGCCTGACCACGGGCATCCGCCACCACTCGTGCCGGAACGCGAATGGTTTGTTGCACATCACGCTGCACCGGATTGGCAGTGCGAATGCCGAGACTTTGCACAATGGCAGCGCTAACGGTGATGCCATTGCCATTGGCACTTTCCGTCGTGGCGTATTTAGGAATGAGCTGCATATCCATAAACGGCGAAGGACCGGGTTGGTCGAAATGTTCTTCCGGGCGCATCGGGTCGTAGTAGTACAGAACCTTGTCTGTGGCAGCGCCATCGGGCCTCATCGCGTCATCTTTCATTGGTGGGTCAGAGGCTGGTTTCGTGTGTGGGATCGCAACCGTCTTCTTGACGAGATCCATGCCGCAAATCGGGCATTTTCCTGGTCCGTGTTCTTTGATGTGGTTATGCATCGGGCACACATACAGCGCATTGGTCACCGTCGCCTTGCCGTTGGCTGCATCTTTGGTGGCAGTGGCATCGGTGGTCTGTGATGCAGGCGCTTGCATCGCTTTGTTGCGCTCGCAAGCCGTGACTAATAGCATGGCCACGACAGACACCGCCAGCCATAACGCTATCCGCCGCCAAGCGGTCGAAGTAGTAAGTTTCATGGTAATTCCTGATAAAACGACAACACACGCGGACGCAGAGCGCCGCGAATCAAGTGTTAAACGTCAGGAATAGATGGGAGGTCGTAAGCCTGGGCTGAAGCCAACAAGGGAATGTTCAGCCGTTTTCCACTGAGGCAAGGTCGCGGTCACCAAGACACTGGGACGAATGGTAAAAGGAACGGTCAAGATGCCGTTTGCACTCATACATCGGGCCATACATTGGTCATCACATTGGGCATTCGGTGATGGGCAAGGTTGACTCCCCTCCGCGCAAGGCGAAGCCGACTTATTGTGACCCATCATCTGGGCACAGCAATCTTTCTTGGCCATCGCCGAATGTGCCTGAGCCAAGCCAATCCCGTTACACAGAATCGCCATCATCACCAGCAGTGACGCTAGTAATCGAAAGCGAGGGGTACACAGAATATGGAGGGCTTTTGGCATATCAGTCCTAATACTACACCCTAAGAGACTGCTTTCAAGCCAAAAGGTTCGGGAGCAACTCAGATATGTGGGCGCGAGCGGTTGGGTGATGATGCAAGTGCGACATGGCCGGACATCGTAAATTCCGCAAGTGTTCTATTTGCCCATCTTTCGTACCCTGATATTTTCTCCCGCTTTCTAAACAAGTTTTCGGCAATAGCAATAGGTGAACTGCTGCACGGTGCCAAACGGTGTGTGGTGCGATTCTTTACTGTGTTGTATGAGCGTAAAGACATCACCAAATTCGGCGTGCAGTTCATCTTTGTTATAGCGTTGCACTGGCAAGCCACTGCATTGCAAGGGTCCGTCTTCGGCGAAGGTGGCAACAATCACATGACCGCCGGGCTTCACGGCACGCAGTACGGCGTGAACATAAGCATGGCGGTCTTCGGGCGAGGTGAGAAAATGAAACACGGCTCTGTCATGCCAAACATCAAAGGCATGAATCGGTAATTTCATTTGAGTGATATCCGCTTCCAGCCATTTCACCTGCTTGGCTTGAACACCCAGTCGTTTTTGCGTGGCCTGCATCGCGGCAGCCGAAAGATCCAGTACGCTCAGGTTTGAATAGCCCCTGGCAAGCAAGTCATCCACGAGAGTCGATGCACCCCCGCCGATATCAATAATCCCGGCATCTAGGGCAACACCGGTTTCATGAATCAGCCGCAAGGAATTTTCTGCATGTTCCTGAAACCAACTCACTGCATCCGTAGACTTGGTGGTGTAAACCCTTTCCCAGTGATCTTTCGATTGCATGCGCCTTCCAAAAGAATAAATCTCATGACTTAAATTGGGGTGTGAACGGCGTAATCAATGGCTCAATGTCCCAAAATATCCTTGTTCGAATGTCCCAAAATATCCTTGTTCGAAGGTAGGTCTTCGGCTGATCTGTCTTATCCGGAATGCGCACCGGAACAAGCCACCTGACAATTTTACGGCCTAGGTGGCTGCATTTCTCACGAATCCCGGCCGACCCTCTACTTTGGCGTCGCTAGCGGTGGTCGTCGTCGAAGTGAAATTGCGGTCGCCAACTGGCAGGATTTGACTAAGGTGGATGCCACGACCTACACATATTCCTTGCTTCACAGCAAAACTGAACAAGCCGGTCCCGTCGCGGGAAGCGTGCCGGAGAAACCCATTCTGGGCGACGCCGCGAAAGCGTTGGCCGACTGGTTGTCAGCGGCGAACATTTCTGAGGGGGCGTTATTTCGACGACTTTGGAAACAGCGTGTCGGTGAGGCTCTCTCCCCAGCTGCCGTTGGCGAAATCATCCAGCGTCGGAGCAAGCTCGCTGGATTGACTGGGAATTTCGCAGGGCACAGCTTACGATCAGGCTTTGTCACCGAAGCAGGCCGACAAGGCATTTCGTTGCCAGACGTAATGGCGATGAGTGGACATCGCTCAGTCTCAACTGTAATGGGATATTTTCAAACAGGGCAAGTTACTACAAACCCGGCTGCCAGCCTTTTAGATAGATCAAAGAGAAAATAATTGTAGTGACTCTTACATGACCAATATCGCTGCTTAATTGTCACACTAGTTTGAGGGATGTGCCTCTAGCAAATGTTAGTTATAGTGATATTCAGTAATCCTGTGTGGCAAGTTCATAGCGGTATAGACTATTCAAAGGAAATCGATTTGTATCGTTTTTCGTGATGTGAAGATCACTGAAACGTGTCAAGGCTTCAGCGAATTTAGTGAATCGTGATCCCAAGTAAAGAAACGGATCGAGGTAAGGCCATGTCACATGCAAATGCCGAATTATTGAAAAAATTCTATTCGGCATTTGCCGTTCTCGATGCCGAAACGATGGCGAGCTGTTATCACGAAGATGCGGAGTTCGAAGACCATGTATTTTCCTTGCGCGGCAAAAAAGAAGTCGTCGGCATGTGGACCATGTTATGTACAGTGGTAAATGAAAAAGGCCGTGATGTCTGGCGACTGGTGTTCTCTGATATTTCAGCTGACGACTCTCTCGGCAAAGCACATTGGGAAGCTCATTACCGGTTTAGCGCCACCGGCCGTATGGTGCACAACATCATTGATGCAAAAATTGAATTCAAGGACGGCCTGATCTTCAGGCATAGTGACGATTTTGATTTTTGGCGTTGGTCGAGACAAGCGATTGGCCCGGCCGGCATGTTGCTTGGCTGGTCTTCTTTCCTGAAGAAAAAAGTACGAGCACAGGCTGCCAAAAATCTTGCGGGTTTTTTATGATGTCTATTTCGTAGAGCGTAACGAAAGCGATCCAAACAGGAGGGCCCGTGGACAATATCACGACATCGCAAAGGCTTACTCGCCTTGAGACTGTCCAGGATGTCGTGCTTGACATCAGTCGACGATCAGCGCGCTGCCTGGATTTGCATGAATTCTTTCGAGCCGTGCACGAAGATGTTGGGCGCATCATGTATGCGCGAAATTTCTATATTGCTCTTCGCGATGAGAATGCCGACATCATTCGTTATGCCTATGATGTGGACGAGAAGGACGGAACATCTGAACCCAATGCCCCTCATCCGCTTCTGCCGATCAGCGAATCTCCTACCGCATGGGTAATTCGACGTGGTGAATCACTTAGCGTGACTGCTGAGAGTTTCGCAGAACGCGAGGCTGATGGTCCTGGTTGGGGAACTGGCGCAAATCCGGAACATTGGCTCGGCATGCCACTGATTGACAGCGAAGGTCGGACATTTGGTGCCGTCGTTGTCCAAAGCTACACCTTGAGCATCCGCTATTCAGTGGAAGATATCGCGCTGTTCGAGTTGATTTCGCACCATGTCGCCCATGCCGTTGAGCAAACGCAGTTTACCCACCGCCTCGAGCGAGCCATTGTCGATAGAACCCGAAGCCTCGAACATGAGGTTGCTGAGCGGCGCCGCGGTGAAAAATTGCAAAGAGCCCTATACGAGATTTCTGCCCTTTCGGTCCGAAGCATTAAGCTCGACACGTTTTATGCGGAATTGCATCGTATTATGGGCGAATTGCTCTATGCAAAAAATCTAATCGTTACGCATTTCAACGAAACCGACAATTTCATTAGTTTTCCCTACTACGCTGACGAGAAAGATCCGGCACCACCGCATGATTATCGACGCCCCTCCGGATATGGCCTGACCGGATTTGTGATGAACACGCGGATGCCGCAACGCATTGATCAAGTGCGCTACCAGAAGCTGTTGGACGAAGGTGTGCTCCATAGCGTAATCGGCAGCATCGACTTCAACGTCTGGATAGGCGCGCCAATGATTTATCAGGAACGCCTACTTGGCGTCATCATTTTGCAAAGTTATGACATCACAATCGGCTATGACAATGACGACCTTGAGTTGTTGACATTCGTGGCGGACCACATTGCCGCAGCATTATCACGAAAGCAGACCGATGATTCATTGCGTAGTGCCCACGCCGATTTGGCGTCAAGCAGCAATGCCATTCGTGAAAAAAACTGCGAATTGGAGCGTACGCTTGATGACTTGCGGTTGACGCAAAACGAGCTGATGCGTCAGGAAAAACTTGCTTCGCTTGGTGCGCTTGTTGCTGGTGTCGCTCACGAAATCAATACGCCTATCGGCATTGCGATCACCGCAGCATCGCATCTCCAGGATCAGGCACAGCGCATCGCCAATCATCGAAAATCCGGGAATTCCACCACTTCCATGCTTGAGTCGTTTGAGCCGGTGGCAATTGAGAGCTGCGCGATGGTGCTGCGTAACCTGCGACGTGCCGACGAACTTATACGCAGCTTTAAACAAGTTGCGGTAGATCAGTCCAGCGAACAGCGCCGTAGCTTCTTTTTGCATAGCTACCTCGACGAAATACTGATTTCGCTTCAACCTCAGATAAAACGAGCGCGACACAAAACATTCGTGCAATGTCCGGAAGAAATACTGCTCGACACCTTCCCAGCTGCCATTTACCAAACGTTGGTCAATTTGGTAATGAACTCGTTAGTGCATGGCTTTGAACATATGGATGAAGGCGAGATACGCGTCGAAGTCTCAAGCGATCTCGACAACGTGCTGCTGACGTATTCCGACAATGGCTGTGGCATGACCGACGATGTCGTCGCTCATATCTTTGACCCATTTTTTACTACCCGTCGTGGACGCGGCGGCACCGGCCTTGGAATGCACATCGTCTACAACCTTGTTACCCAAGTGCTGCTGGGTCGAATTGACGTTTCAAGCGTACTTGGCGAAGGTACAAAAATAGCCATCAACATTCCACGCACAAACCCGGGATGCAACAAGCAACCAGCTGCGCCATCGCTTGCCTGAAGTTTCAACGTTCGTGCATTGACGTCGTGGCATAGTCCTTCAAAGGACTTATCAGATAGTCGATAACACGGCGTTGGCCCGTTTTCACTTCAACGGAAAGCGACATTCCAGCCGTAAGTCGAACCGGTGTGCCTTCAATTTCCAGACTGTTTCGATCAAGACGTAAATGCGTCAGGAACACCAGGCCGAGTTTCTCGTCCTGTACGGCATCGTGTGAAATGCTCACGACTTTCGCAGTCAGATAGCCATAGCGCGTGTAGGGAAACGCATCAATTTTGATGACCGCATTTTGGCCTTCGCGAACAAATCCGATATCTCGATTGAGTACCAGTGCTTCGATATCCAGTGAACTGTCTTCCGGAACAATCGCAAGAAGTGGTTGCGCAGGGGTGACAACACCACCCACTGTATGGGTAGCCAGTTGCTGGACTGTGCCAGTGACCGGAGCACGAATCTGCATCAACTCGTTGCGCCGCTTTGTCTTGTTTACATCTTGCGAGGTTTGCGCCATCTGGTCGCTGGCGGTACGCAAGCCATTCATTACCTGTCGGCGGAAATCGGATATTTGGCTGGACTGTTCGGACTTCAATGCACTGATGCCCGCTTGCAATTCCAGGGTGCGATTGATCTGGAAACCGAGGTTTCGCTCGGCCTCGATTTGTGCCTGCTGCGCGGCAAGAAAATCGAGCCTGGAAATATATTGTTTGGCGAGCAAGGGCTCGAGTCCACTTGTGCGTTCTTTTGCAATGCGGGCCGTTTCTTTCAAACTAATGATCAATTCTTTGGTGGTAGCAAGCTCAGCCTGCTTTTGTGCAATAGCACTGGTTGTCGCTTGTTGTTTTGCATTGAAAGTCTGGTACTCGCTTTGAGCCAAGCTGTTTTCCAACTTCACATTCGCGACATCGTTGGTCTCGAATGAAAAAGCAGATGGTGCAACCCCACGATCAAGTGCTGTAGATAGCGCACGATACCTTGCGGCCTGTCCTTGTGCAGAAGACGATGCTTCGTTAGCCTTGTGTTCATCGGCAGCAGTCCCGGCCGGATCAAGTTCGATCAGTAGATCACCGGCATGCACCAATTGACCATCTTTGACTCTGATGGATTTGATAACTGCCACTTCCAATGGTTGTATGACTTTGGTCCGGTCACTTGCTACCGTCTTTCCCGGTGCAACGGCATCGATATCCAGTTTGCCAAAAACCGACCACAGCAGCGCGATGAAAAACAGCAGCACGATTAGCCGAATGGCAATACGCGGCGCGGGCGATACCGGAGTCTCCACCAGCTCAAGTTGTGCAGGCAGAAATGCCAGTTCATCTTCGTTGCGTGGCTTGGGATCGAGTTGTGCGCGAATCTCCCAGACGGATCGAAATACCGTGAGGTAACGCGTAGCGAAGTCGGACCATGCCTGGAATACATGTTTCATGATTAGCCCTGCTGAAGTCTGTGAAGTGCTGCAAAACGGCTATCTGGACGTGCCATCAGTTCGTTAGGTGTTCCCGATTCCACGATCTGCCCTTTTTCCATTACCACAATCCGGTTTGCCATCCGGACGGTGGACAGGCGGTGCGCGATGATGAGTACTGTTCGACCACGACAGATGTTGTGCATATTGGTCATGACTGCACGCTCGGATTCATAGTCCAACGCGCTGGTGGCTTCATCGAAAATCAAGATGCGCGGATTGGTGACCAACGCACGGGCAATAGCCACACGCTGACGTTGTCCGCCAGAAAGACTGTCGCCGTGTTCGCCGACGATAGTGTCGTATCCCTGCGGCAATTCGGTAATGAATTCATGCGCGCCTGCCAATTTTGCAGCATCGATCACTCGCGTCAAAGGCATTCCGGGGTCAGAGAGCGCAATATTGTCACGTACGCTTCTGTTGAAAAGCAGATTCTCCTGCAACACTACACCTAGCTGACGACGAAGCCAGACCGGGTCTGCCAATGCCAAATCATTTCCATCCACGAGTACACGACCACGCTCTGGAACGTACAAGCGTTGAGTCAGCTTGGTCAACGTGCTCTTGCCCGAACCGGAACGCCCCACAATCCCGATGATTTCGCCTGGGCTGATCGACAACGAGATACCACGCAATACTTCGGCAGTATCGGGTTTGTAACGGAAAACCACATTGTCGAATTCGATGGCGCCCTGGATGGGCGGCAAGGTCAATCGACTTGTATTGATCTCGGTCCGCGAATTGAGGATGTCGCCCATTCTCTCCACGGAAACACCTACCTGCTGGAAATCCTGCCACAGCTGTGCCAATCGAATTACCGGCGCGGCGACTTGATTTGCCAGCATGTTGAATGCGATGAATTGGCCTATTGAAATGCTGCCGTCAATCACCAGGTGGGCTCCCAACCACAGTGTGGCTACCGTCACCAATTTTTGAATAAGCTGAACACCCTGCTGCCCTATATTCGCCAAACGGGTTACCCGGAAACTGGAGGAAACGTAACCGGCCAGTTGTTTGTCCCACTGCCTGGTTGCATGCGGTTCCACTGCCATGGCCTTGACTGTGCTAACGGCACTGATGGTTTCAACCAGCAAGGCCTGGTTGTCGGCGCCACGGGCAAACTTTTCATTGAGCCGCGTGCGAAGCATTGGAGTCAGAATTGCCGACCAGATTGCATAACACGGAAGCGATAAAACCACGATCAAGGTCAACGAAGGACTGTAGATAAACATGACGGTGATGAAAACGAATGAAAACAACAGATCCAGCACCGAAGTCAGTGCCTGGCCTGTCAGAAAATTGCGAATGTTCTCCAGCTCGCGAACACGCGCCACGGTGTCACCCACTCGTCGCGCCTCGAAGTACGCCAAAGGCAGTGCCAATACATGCCTGAATAAACGAGCGCCAAGCTCAATATCGATGCGACTGGTGGTGTGGCTGAATACGTAATTACGCAATGTGGTTAGTGCAATATCAAAAGTCACAATCACGATCATTGCAACAGTGATTACATCAAGCGTGGTAAAGCCTCTGTGTACCAGTACTTTGTCCATCACCACCTGAAATAACAGTGGCGTGACCAGCGCGAACAGTTGCAGTACAAATGAAACGCCGAGCACCTCGAGTAACAAACGACGATATTTTATGACCGCCGGAATAAACCAGGTGAAATCAAATTTGGCCAGATTGCCCAGAACGGATGCCCGCGATGTGACCAACAACAAGCGTCCGTCATACAGGGCCCTGAATTCGGCAAGCGATATTGACTTGGCTCGTCCATCGGCAAAATCGTGGATCAGTACTTGATTACCTGCGACTTTCGCCACGATGAAATGCTCGCCATCCATGCGCATGCACAATGCTGGAAGTGCTGCGGTTTCAACACGCTCTACCAATTGCTTGGATATTTTCGCTTTAAGTCCTAGCGATTTTGCCGCCAACAAAAGCTCGGCTTCATCAAAGTGGCGGGTACCTTCGCCGAATTGGTGTTTCAATTGGCTTGGATCTGCGGCAATGCCATGGAACTGCGCCAATATCACCAGGCCGTGAAGTCCATGATCGGATTTGGCAGTCACCACGGGTTCGGACTCGGGCAGTTCAGTTGCATTGCCCGGTACTTCTTTACTCAAAACCATTACTTTCGCCCCGCTACCCACAATCCCGATACACAGGGCGACAGACAGTTCGTCGTCGCCCTGCCCCATCCCTTTTAGTTAGTCCAATTGCCCGCAAGCACTGGCATCAGCGATGAATACGAAGCATCCAGCGAGGTCTGTCCTTCAGCAGGCGGCGCAAACGAAGCCATTGCCGACACCAGTGCTTCCACTTCACTGGTCGTCAAGACATTGCCTGACGCTGTTTGAATTTGATCAAGTTGATACGCGGCGCCGCCATACCAATTGGCAATCCTGATGGAATCAGTGGTGCCGATGATGCTGATCAACAAATCGTTGCCGATATGCTGGAACCAAAGCTGCTCGTAGCTCACCGAGGCATCAAGCACGAGAACATCCATGCCGGTGCCGTTGGTGTCGTTGTTGTTAATGACGTCCTGCCCGCCTGTGCGTTCAAACAGATAGGTATCGTTGCCATCACCACCACTGAGGGTGTCGTTGCCGAGACCGCCAGATAAAGTGTCGTTGCCGGCACCGCCGATCAATGAGTTCGCAGCACTGTTTCCGATCAAAATGTTGTTGAGGGAATTACCATTGCCGTTGATGGCCTCCGATCCAGTCAAGGTCAAATTCTCGACATTGGACGAAAGCGTGTACGTTACCGATGCCTGGACCAGATCGGTGCCACTGCTGGCAGACTCGGTAACCGTATCTGCCACGTTATCGACAATGTAAGTGTCGTTGCCAAGTCCACCATTGAGCGTGTCACTACCGGCACCACCGTCCATCGTATCGTTGCCGCCATTACCGTTGAGCGTGTCGTTACCCAGGCCACCAATCATGCGATCAGCATCATCGCTGCCACCGAGCACATCGTTGCCGTCGGTCCCGACAAAACCCATCGTATTGAACAAGTCCTGCACATTGATCGTCGTACCATCGGCAAGCTGCAGTGTCTCGACCCGGTAGCGTTGCACATCCGTGCTGGCAAGGAACCAATACTGCAAGGTCACCTGATCACCCGAGCCCAGGATCAGCACCAGATCATTGCCCACCCGATTGAGGCGAATATCACTCAAGGCAATACCGCTGCCCAGCACCAGACGATCAACATCGGTCGCGTTGCCGTAATCGTAAATCGTATCGACACCATCACCGCGGTTGAAGACAAAACTGTCGGCGCCGTAACCACCGGACAAACTGTCGTTGCCCAGACCACCGGTCAGCGTATCGTTGCCGTTGTCGCCATTGAGGTAGTCGGCACCGGCACCACCGATCAAGGCATCGTTGCCGTCGCCGCCGGAGAGGCTGTCATTGTCGGCACCGCCGTCGAGGCTGTCGTCGCCCAGACCACCATTGAGCGTGTCACTACCCAGCCCGCCCTGCATCCGGTCGGCAAAATCCGTACCTGTCATCACATCGTTGGTATCGGTCCCGACAAAACCCACCGTGTTGAACAGGTCCTGCACGTTCACCGTGCTGCCATCGGCAAACTGCAACATCTCGACCCGGTAGCGTTGCACATCCGAGCTGGAATAGAACCAATACTGCAAG
>JBOHYG010000015.1:0-1930 GCA_050737875.1 Arenimonas sp.
CGGATGTTTTTCCTTGATTGACATTGCCACTTCGTTTCCCGGGTCGGTGGAGCGCGACCCGGGCTACGGCTTGATCACGACAGGGAAACAGTTGGCACCAACGTTGAGCGATTTCATCATCGGACCATCGCTGGGCGGCTTCGACATCGACATGCACAACAATATGCAGATGGTTACTCATGACGGCATAGCCGTAGATGCCGATGGAAAAGCAGGCGGCGACTTCCTGATGGCGAGTGGCGATAGGCAGAAATGTAGGGAGAATCTGAATAGCTTGTCAGACGAGATGGGTTTGGTGGGTGTCCGTTGATGATCTCCGTTGATGATCGCGTTGATGATCGCGTTGATGATCGTAAGTTGACGTTGATGGCCAGTAGGCAGACTCTCATCACAGATCGACATCGGGCAAGTTGGCTACTAACTTGCCTGCGATCTGCAACGCCGACTCGAAATCGGTAGCAAAATACAACTCGCCTTCGCGTGGATGCAGTTTCATTTTCTCGAACACACGATTCGGTTGCGGCTGTAATCCCGAGATGACAAGAGCGATATTTCGGCGACGGCAACGCTCTAGCAAGGTTTTTAGTGCATGCACGCCGCTGGAATCCACGATCGGCACCAGTCGCATCCGCAGGATGAATACTTTGGGAGGATCACGGAACTGATCTAGCAGGTTGTCGAGGCGACTGGCCGCGCCGAAGAACAGCGGGCCACTGATCTGGAAGACCTCGACACCAGGTGGCAAGTGATCACGTTGTGTGAGATCGGCACTCTGTTCGCCGTTCTCGTCGATAAGTTTGACGCCCGAGCTGACCTCGACCGCATCCGCCATCCGGAACATGAAAACGAAAGATGCAACGACAAGCCCTACTTCTATGGCCAGTGTCAGATCGAAGAACACGGTGAGAAAAAAAGTCAGCAACAGCACCAGGCGGTCGCCTTTCGGCGCAGATAATGTGTGACGAAAGTGCTCGTACTCGCTAATGTTCCAGGCAACGACCAGAAGCACCGCGGCAAGCGCCGCCAAGGGGACGTACCGCATCAGCGGCGCCAGCACCAGAAGGAAAATCAGCAGGAATATCGCGTGCAATATCCCTGCGAAGGGCGTACGTCCTCCGGCGCGGATGTTGGTGGCGGTTCGCGCGATTGCGCCTGTGGCCGGTAGGCCGCCGAACAGGGCCGAGCCGACATTGGCGATACCCTGTGCGACCAGTTCGCCATTGGAGCGATGACGGCTACCGGTCATGCCATCGGCAACCACGGCTGAGAGTAAAGACTCCACGCCGGCGAGAAAGGCAATAGTGAAGGAACTGGGTAAAAGTTCGGCTGTGCGCTCGAACGGAATGCGCGGAAAATCGAAGACAGGAAGCGAGGACGGCAGGTTACCAAAGCGACTGCCGATGGTGTCGGTAGGTAATGCCAGAGCTGTCGCCGCAATAGTGCAGATCAGCAACGCGATCAGAAACCCCGGCCAGTTTGGCCGCCATCGCCGTAACGAAAGGATCACGGCCAACCCGAACATCGAGAGCGCGATGGTCGCCGGCTGTGCCGTCGCGAGGTGTTTTCCGTAGGCCATCCAGCGCGCCAGGAATTCCGCTGGCACGCTGTCCATGCGCAGGCCGAGCGCATCCTTGACTTGGCTGGAGAAAATGCTGACTGCAATACCGGCAGTGAAGCCGGTAATCACCGGCTGCGGCATATATTTCATCAATGTGCCCAGGCGTAGCAGACCTGCAGCGATCAACATCAATCCGGCCAGTAGCGTGCAAAGGATCAGACCGCCGAAACCGAACTTCTGGATGACCAGGAACACCACGGGGATGAATGCGGCCGTCGGTCCGCCGATCTGCACGCGCGATCCGCCCAGCGCCGAGATCAGGAAGCCAGCAATGATGGCCGTGTGCAAACCTTTTTCAGGTGTCGTGGGCCC
>JBOHYG010000016.1:0-116062 GCA_050737875.1 Arenimonas sp.
ATCTGGAGCCGATCCATTTCCAGTCGCATGACTGGCCTGTGCCGCCAGAAACACACCCGTACACAATAAAGCCGTTAATCCCATCGGCACGGCCCAGCGAAATTTCGCAGGCGAGTCCGGAGAAAGCAGGCGCGTTATACGCTGCATAAGAGAACCTCCGTCGGAAGATAAAGCAAGCATGTGGACAGGACTCCGATCTCGCTCGAGTGTTGCGAGCGCCTCGGCCAACACGATGGCGTCGCCACATACCGCCACCGCCAAATCATCACAGGCGTTTTCGCGTTCCTGGCGAATACGGCGATTCAACCACCACACTGCAGGGTGATAAAACAAAACAGCTTCGACCACGCATTGCAGACTGTTCCAAACCCAATCAAGACGACGAATATGCGCAAGCTCGTGTGCAATCAAGGCTTCGATTTGATCCGGCGTCAATTGGGTCAGGATCGATACCGGCAGCCATACGATCGGATGCCAGGCCCGGGCCGTGCATGGCAAGCCCATGTCTTTTAAAAGTTTGATCGTGACATCGCGGCGAATACCCAAGGCGACGCGAATGGATTCGGCACGTTGCTGCCAAATCGCGGGCAAGGCTATTGCCGTCTGATGATCGAGCTTGCGCAACATCCACCAACCGCCAATCAATCGCAGCAGCATAAAGATCACACCGGCAAACCAAAGCCAGGGCAATACCAGGCCGGAAGTCGATGAACTTATCTTCGGCAGATTCAACATCACCGGCAGCAACAAAGGCAGCACGCCTTCGGTATGTGCAGTGGTGCCGACATTGGCGTTCTCGGCAATCAGCAACAGGAATGTCTGCACCGGTGCAGCAATCATCAACAGCAAGATCGACATGCCGATGACGTGTTTCAAGGCCGCGCTTCGACGACGCAGCAAACCGAACAACATCGCCGCCAGCAAGGCCAGCACGGCAATCTGCCACAGCGAATGCAACAAGGTTTGTGCGAGTACGGCTTCGAAGGAATGATTGAAGTTCATGTCGGCGGTCTCAGCTCTTGCCCTTGCGAGCCTTGGCGTTTGCAATCAATTGCGAAATCGCATGGAGATCCGCGGAACTTGCGGTATTGCCATCCAGAGCACGTTGCACCAATTGCAGCGCCGAACCGGAAAACGCACGCTGCATCAAGTCATTCAACATCGCCGACTGCACCGCAGGTTCAGGGAATACGGCAGCATAACGATGGCTGCGTTCAGCTTCATTGCGATTGACCAGGCCCTTGTCGGCCATGATCGTCATCATCTTCAACACCGTCGTGTAGGCGGTGTCTTTATTACGAACCAGGGCTTCATGCACCTCGCGTACCGTGCAGGGCTCTTTTCGATCCCAAAGCACACGCAAAATGGCCAGCTCACCTTCGGTAGGACGCGGATCGGACATCGGAATCTCCTGTGTACGAACCGTATAGTACTAATAGTTTAGTAGATGTCAAGTCTGTCGTTGGTAATGTCGAATAAGGGCCCGCTTGCATCAGCCCCGAATGCGTCGATACAGGCCGGTCGCTTCAATCGCTGCGAGTGTTGCGAAATAGCAGGCCCCGTAAAGTAGTACCGCCGGAAAATTCTCCCACTCTGCAACATTTTCCGGCATCGCAAACAGTTTGCCGATCAGGGCGAATGTCATAAACCCGATAAACCAACGCGCGCCAATTTCAGCTGCAATGCGAAACTGCTGCGATTTCGTGGCCCAGAACAGGCCGGAATAGGTACATACCGTTAGTGCCGCGAGTTCAATCACACCTGTCCAACCCATGATCGCGAAGCCGATCTTCAGGTAGAACACGGACAACAAGGCAACCGCGACCCAGCGCATGCCGCGCCAGAAGGCACGATCCGGACGAGCCAAGACAAACACGCCCAGGAATAAGCCGGAATGGATCGCGATAAATTCCATCTGCATCAACTTGCCGAAATAGGCGTGTTGCGACACGCCACCGCGAAGATGGGCGATCGCGAATCCAGCGGCGGTAAACAATTGAATCGCCACCGGTAACCAAAAGCCAAGCTTTGCCGACGGAGCCGCTTTCGCGCTTGTGGCGCTGCCTGATTCCGGGTTTTCGTTTGGCGTGGACATTGGTTGCGAGTATGAACTTCCCGGGTCGGCGGAGCGAGACCCGGGCTACATTCAAAGCGCCGGCAGAATTTTTTCCATCAACAATTTTGCCGTGATCAGATGCGGTTGGCGCACGTTGTAGTTTGTGGTGGTAATCACGACCACCACGTTTTGTTCCGGAAACACCTGCACCGTATTGCCGCCGGTGCCGTTCATCGAGAACGATTTCCAGATTTTTTCCTTGACCGGAAACTGCATCCGCCACCAGAGATAGCCATATTCGACGCCGGCCTCTTCGTCCACGCTGGCGTGCGCTTGTATCGATTGTTCTACCCATTCGGATGAAATTATTTTTTTACCCTGATAACTTCCGCCATCCAGATACAGCTGTCCGAGCTTCCACAAATCTCGACTACGCAAACCCAGACCACCACCCGCTTGTGCCAGACCGAGGGGTGAGAACTGCCATTCCGGCTTTTCAATTCCGAGCGGCGTAAATAAACGTCGCTGGGCATAATCTTGCAGCGGCTCGCCGGTCGCGTTTTGCAGCACTTCACCCAGAGTCGTTGTTCCTGCGGTGCAATAACGAAAACTGCGTCCGTATTTGGCGTCGGCCGGTTTCGGCATCCAGGCCGGGAAACCCTGGATGGGAAGATCGAGATAAAACTGCACCCAGTCTTCGACCAGATACATGCGTTCTTCGTTGCCGCGCGAAAATTCGTTTTCATCATTGCATTCGAGCATGGATGACATCGTCATCAAGTCTTCGACGGTGATCTTCGCCTTGCGTGGATCATTGTTTTGAATCACCGGGTGTTTAGCCGACAGATACGGCACGATGGCTTCTTGCTGGTTCGGCAATTTGCCATCGGCAATGGCCAGGCCGGTCAACATGCCTGCGACTGTCTTGGTCGACGAACGCGTGTTGCGCCGTGCCTCGGCACCGCCTTCGTCAAAATATTCTTCATACAAGACCTTGCCATCACGGGATACGACAATACTGGTGATTTTCTGAAACTCGCCGGCCTTTACCGACTTGCTGACTTCGTCGAAGTTGGGCGTTGCTGCCTGCAGGCTTAACGGAAGCAATAGCAATGACAAAACAGGAAGTGAATACTTCTTTAAGAACATGATTGTTACCTTTGGTGATGACGGGCAAACATTAGCAAGCCATTTTGTTTGCGTCTTGTACGCATTGAACCTTGGCTTCCCGTTTGCTCATCAGTCTGAATTCGCCGGGGCTGACACGATACGCCTGGCGAAAGCCGTGATTGAAATGACTTTGATCGACAAAGCCGCACTGCATCGCAATATCGATCAGAGACAAACGTTTGTCGCGCAGCAAACCGGTTGCGCGCTCGAGTCGGCAACGGCGTAAATATTCTCCGGGTGAACAACCAAAGCGATGACGGAATGCGCGGGCAAAATAAACCGGATGCAGATCGGCGGTCGTTGCCAATTCGGAAAACCGCGGCGTTTCATGACAATTATCACGCAGGAGCTCGCGTGTCCGTGCAAGCCACGCGGGTGCCGGACATTCGAATTTCTTGTTGGCAATGTGCGCTTCGGAAAACAGGGTATGCGCCTCGGCTTCTATGTTTAGGGCTGAAGCATCATCCCATTGGTGCAGTTCGCGCCAAATGCGATAAGCCGACAATAAAGCCGTAGCATCCATTCGCAATGCGTAATCGCCAACCGGAAAATCCTGCGTGGCGGCTCGCCAATCCTCGCCTGACATCGACAAGGTCAGAAAACGACCGTGATTGCCTCTGAAACAATCGCGATGCCGGGTGCCCGGCGGGTTCATGACGATCGCGGTTTCGTTGCAGATTTCCGGCATGCCATGCGCGCTGCTTAGATACTGCCCATCCATCAACAACAGGAAATGGGCATCGTCATGTGTGTGGGTCTCGACATCGTGCTCGGGCACCGTCGGTGTCAGCTCGGCAATACTGAGGCCAAACGATTCGGGTCGTTCCTGGTAATTGCCGAGAAATTGTCCGCGATTAAATTGCATGAGCCCGCCAATGCCTATTCCAAGAGAACAGCTTAGGCCTCAAGCAGGATCTTGTCGTATGCCATTCTTCCCGGGCTACGATTCTTTCCAGTACTTGGCGCCGATAAAAATCACGCGTAACTGCCGCACGAAGTTGTCGACCATTTCTTTTTCGGCGCGCGCCTGCGCTTTCGGCAAATCGAGAATATCGGACGCGGCATTCAACATCGTGGTCACGACCAGGCCGCAAATCATTTGCATACTGGGCGTGGAAAGATCCGGCAATGTACCAAGCGCGCGCATGTCCTGTGCCATTTCCGAAGCGAAATGGCTTTCTTCGGTACGGATCGCGTGGCGCAACACTTGCGAGCCGCCGCCGCGTTCACCGGCGATAAATCGGAATACCAGGCTGCGCTCTTCGACGAAGCGTTTATAGATCAATACCGACCCGCGCAGCATATCGGTCGGCGGAATGCCGTCGCGCCTGGCTTCCCGCAACAGACGTCGCAAGGTCACGCCGCCCATTTCAACCAAGGCCAGGCCGAGTTGATCCATATCGCTGAAGTGACGGTAAAACGCGGCAGGTACGATGCCGGCTTCGCGGGTGATTTCCCGCAGGCTCAATGAAGTGAAACTGCGGCCTTGGCCAATCAGGTTCAAGGCGGCCTCGCAAATCCGCTGCCGGGTGCGCTCTTTCCGCTCTACCCGGGTGCCCGGGGTTTCCGACTCAATTCGCGTTAGCACTCGTTTACTGACAGGCAAGATCGGCTCCTGGGCCCTGGAACGGCGGTTTATGAACGTTTTAAGTATAAACGAAAGCCCGTTGTTACAGGTTGGAGTTGAAACTCTAGCAAATATCAGTAAACATATGTTCACTGTAATTCCGGATTCACTCCATGTCTGCCCAAATCCAGCCCAAACAACGTCGCTCGCGAGTCAGTCTATTCCTGCGCAATCCGCTTTGGGCGCCGCTGAATCAGCGCGAAGCCTGGGACCGTTTGACCACTGCGGTGAATCCGCTCTGGTCATTACTGGAAGTGCGGGCGCGCGTGATCAAGACAATCGACGAAGCAGCCGGCGTAAAAAGCATCTGGCTGAAACCAAACGCGCGCTTCAAGGGTTTTCGTCCCGGCCAACATGTGTTGCTGGAACTGGAAATCAATGGCGCACGGCATGCACGTTGCTTCAGTTTTTCAAATGCGCCGCGTGCCGATGGCCTGATTCGTCTGACGATCAAGCAAAAAGAAAATGGCCTGGTATCCGCTGCAGCACATGCCCTCAAACCCGGAAACATCGTGCGCCTGAGCCAGGCACAGGGCGCATTCGCACCGCGCGACCAGAATGGAAAATTATTGATGCTCAGCGCCGGCAGTGGCGTGACGCCGATGATGTCGCTCTTGCAAAATTACGTGAATGACAATCCGCAACGGGATCTCGTGATCGTTCACTGCGGTCACAACGAGAACGATATTGTTTTTGCCGATGAATTGCGTCAACTCGCCACAAACTCGCCGCAGCTGAAATTGGTTTTACACGCAACAAAAAATCACGGGCATTTGGATAAAGAAAAACTCGCCGCCATCGTACCGGACTGGAACGAGCGCGAGACTTTACTCTGCGGTCCCGACGGCTTTATGCAGACAATCGAAACCATGTTTGCCGAAGCCGGTCGCAGCGATTTCCTGCAAAGCGAAAGTTTTGGCCGTCGCGCCGCGCCTGTCGATCCCGATGCCACCGAATTCGAAATCAGCCGTGAAAACACGGAACAAGTGTTCACCGTCTTGTCGGGGCAAAGCCTGCTCGATGGTGCCGAAGCCGCCGGTTTGCAGCCGAAATTTGGCTGCCGTCGCGGCATTTGCCGGACCTGCCAGTGCAAAAAAACCAGCGGCACGGTGACCAATCTGCTGACCGGCCAGGTTTCCGGGCCCGGCGAAGAACTGATCCAACTGTGCATCTCGACGCCGCAAAGCGCCGTCGAACTCGTTCTCTAATTCAGGAAATGAATCATGGCTTCCCACAAAAGAAGATTATCGGGTGTTGCGCTGGAGAAATTCGAAACCGAACTCGATGCCCTTCGGCTCGAGGTGTTGAACGATATTGGCGAACGCGATGCGAAACACATCCGTAAAATGCGAAGCATCGTGCAGGCTTCGGCGATCAGTGGTCGCGGCTTGTTGATGTTCGGTGTCGGCCCGATCAGCTGGGTCGTCGGGATTATCGGTTTATCGCTCGCGAAAATCCTGGAAAACATGGAAGTCGGCCATAACGTGATGCACGGCCAATATGACTGGATGAACGACCCATCGCTGAATTCGCAAACCTACGAATGGGATATTGTCTGCGACGGCGAGCACTGGCGCCATTCGCATAATGTCGAGCATCACAACCACACCAATATTCTCGGACTCGACCACGACTTCGGTTACGGCATGCTGCGTTTGACCGAATCGCAGAAATGGACTCCATCGACCTTGCTGCAACCACTTTGGTATTTCCTGCTGGCGATCAATTTTCAGTGGGGCGTGGCAGTACATGACATCAAGATTGGCCGCTTCGTCAAAGGCCGGATGAAATATGCCGAATTCCGCGAACGCATCTCGCCGTTTTTGCGAAAAGCCGGTTTGCAATTATTCAAGGATTACGTGTTATTTCCGGCGCTCGCATTCTGGCAATGGCCGCGGGTATTGCTCGGCAACCTGATTGCCAACCTGATCCGCAATGTCTGGACCAATGCGATTATTTTCTGCGGCCACTTCACCGAAAACGTGCAGACCTATTCACGCACGGAAGTGGAAAACGAAACACGTGGTCAATGGTATCTGCGTCAGATCCAGGGCTCGAGCAATCTGGAAGGCGGTCGCTGGTTTCATTTATTGACCGGACATCTGAGCCATCAGATCGAACATCATTTGTTTCCGGATTTACCGGCGCCGCGCTATGCCGAGATTGCACCGCGGGTAAAAGAGATTTGCGAGCGTTACGGTGTGCACTACAACACCGGCGGTTTCTGGAAACAATATTTCGGCGTGCTGGTTCGGATCGTCAAGCATGCCTGGCCGACGCGTAAACGTTTGCTGACCACTGCCTCCTGATTCAGGTGAATGCCCAGTAAATTCCTTTGTTCGAAATCGCACCGAGTATTTGCAACGGCCGAATTATCCTGCATCCGTGTCGGTAGGTTTCGACACTCGAAATGCATTGCATAGAGTGCCGTTACCTGCCGATCACTTTCTAATCAATGAAGGATTCGTCATGAAACGATTAATGTTAGCTCCGTTACTAATTGCCCTGGCAAGCCTGACCGCTTGCTACCAAGAGGCTGAACCGGACGTTGTGACCGTGCCTGCAACTCCTGATACGGTCGTAGTTCCAGCGGATCCGGTCGTGGTGCCAGTTCCGACACCGGTGCCCGGACCTCCGGGTGAAAAAGGTGAAAAAGGCGACACCGGTGATAAAGGTGAAACCGGTGATACCGTCGTCCCGATCATAGTCGAGGATAAAGACGATCAGACCACCGATGAGGGTGATCGCAAAAACTAAACCTCGTCTCGTATACAAAAAAATACCGCCAGGCTTATCTCGAAGCCTGGCGGTTTCTTGTGTCTATGTGGCTCGATTGATTGCTTAGCGAAATTGCTGCATGTAATCCTTGTTCACTGCTTCATAGCACTCGCAGGACGCAGCCTCCAGGCCTTTGCGATCGAGAATGCTGATTTCGCCCCGGGTATAGCCAATCAAATTTCTGCTTTGCAGCGAACCGGCAGCTACCGTAATGCCGCTTCTACGGACTCCCAGCATATCGGCGAGAAATTCGTGGGTGAGATGGAAATGGTCGACATGCGCCCGGTCGTGCGTCATCAATAACCAACGCGCCAATCTCGGTTCGATTTCATGGAAATGATTGCAGGCGGCCGTCTGCGACAGCTGCGCAATCATCACGTACACATAGCGGCTCAGTGTGTGTTGCAAAGCGGGGCACTCGGGCAGGATACGCTTCAGAGCAGGCGCGCCAATTTGCAAAGCCAGGCCAGGTCCTTGCACTACCGCGCGTAGCGGGGCTGCAGTCACACCAAGTGCAATGGTTCCGCCCAGCATGCCTTCATTGCCGATCAATCCCATTTCCAGTGCCGGATGCCCGGTCAACACGGTGACCAAAGAGATGAAACAGGTCATCGGAAAATAGGCGTGGGTCAGCGGCTGATCTTGTTCCGACAAAATCGCGCCGAAGTCCAGATCGACGGTTTCGCAAAGCGACAGGATTCGTTTGCTTTCCTTGCGAGGCAACCCGTCAATCAAGTGATTGACTGCGTCCGTTGATGTTTCCAGTAACATTGAATTATCCTTCCGCAGAAGCATGCCGAAAGGCATGCGCAGGCACTAGGTCGATTTCGATAAGACCAGTGTGCGCAATGCTGCGCAATTTGTATGTTCGATATGACACAAACGGCGTCACCGGTGGTACAAGACGTTAAGGTAATTGTCTTGTCCTGCTTCAACGGAGGCTGCGATCCCGGCCTTCTTCCATTGCAGATAATGCGTTTCAGCCTCTGCTCTGGTAACCAGTAGTACCATGCAGGTTCGTGAAATCAAAGCCAAGCTAACACATATACACGCAAACACTGCTTTTATTTTTCGAACCATAAAATGTCGCGGCTCTGTGCGGGCAAAAAATAATGCCGGAAACTTTTGCGGGTTTCCGGCACTGTAAATTCAAAATACGGACTGGTTATGCAACCTGGCGACTTCAGGCCACAACCAAATCATCAATGGTCCGTTTTATCCTTGCCCGTCCAACCCCTGACTCAAGCCGCTTGTTTGTCCAGACAAATGACTGTTCGTCCTGGTGCATGACCGGAAGCAGGCGCTCGGTTTCCTTCCTGACCACTCCATAGCATTCGCAGCTCAACGATTCCAGCTTGTTGCGATCGAGGACCGTAATTTTTCCGCGGCTGTATTCGATCACGCCCAACTTGTGCAACTTGCCTGCGGCTACCGTGACACCTTCGCGACGAACGCCGAGTGCATGGCTTAGCAGTTCCTGCGTCATCGTGATCGTCGTGCTGGACAGACGATCCAGGGATTGCAGCAACCAGCGGCAAACTTGCTGGTCGATTGAATGATGCCGATTGCAGACCGCCGCTTGCGACATCTGGGTAATTCGCGATTGGGTATATCGCATCATCAATTGCAGCATTTCGCCGTGCCGGTCAAATTCCTCTCTGAGAAGTTTTCCGGGAAGTCGATATGCAAAGCCGGCGGTTTGCACCACGGCACGCCAGGGACTGCCGTCACCACCCATAAAAGCATTGATTCCGACGATGCCTTCGTTGCCCACCATCGAGATTTCGGCTGACGAACCATTTTCTATGTCTTGCATCAAGGACACGATGCAATCGACCGGAAAATATACGTTACGTCGATCATCGCCAGATTCATACAGAACTTCACCCATCGGCAACGCAACAAATTCAAGATGCGGATAGAGACGATCCATGACGTCATCGCTTAAAGCCGATAGCAAATTATTTTGTCTAGGTTCCATTGGAATATAAGACATGACTATCACCTTGTTGATCGAGCGGAGGTGCTCGATCAAGTCTTTCCATGTTGCGTGCCAATTTATTATTGAATAAAGATCAGTTACTTATCGTGAAATATTTTTTTAACATCCTGCATTCCGCACGAATCGCTATGTGCGCTGCACGACATAGGAAACAGGCTTCTGAATTGAAAATAAATCACGAACCCCGGATGCAGGAAATTCATGCACGGTTTATGTACGACAGCGAACAGAGCACGTTCAATTTTCCGTAGACAATTGTTCATACATAACGAGGATCGAATCATGGACATGATGATGTTGAAAACAGCTACGGCGTTGTTCGCAGCAGCTGCTCTTGGTGGCGTGATAATGGCCGTCATTCGTTTTAGCGGACAACCGCGTCCACCTTCCTGGTTGGCCATGGGCCATGGTTTCGCCGCAGCGGCCGGTTTGACCCTGCTGGCTTACGCACACTGCACTGTTGGTGTTCCGGCTTACGCAACGTATGCATTGGTGCTGTTCATCGTTGCCGCACTTGGTGGCGCCGGGATGAATCTATTATTCCACGCCAAGCAACTGCCGCTACCGATTCCGCTGATGATTGTGCATGCGCTGCTGGCAGTAAGTGCTTTTGTACTCTTGCTGCTTAGTGTTTACTGATTGATGGATTTACACAGCGGCTTGCCTTAGTGGGTCGTCAAGAATGGCTTGATCCACAGTTATCCACGTCTGCAGAATGGTTTGCCATGCGATGTGCTGGTGGTCGGCGCCGGCATTTCCGGCGCCTTGATTGGCGACCATCTAGCCAGTTCGGGAATGGGTATTTGTGTGATTGATAGCCGCGAGGCCGGCTGGGGTAGCACTTCGGCCAGCACCGCATTGCTCCAATATGAAATCGATATTGAATTGCAGGAATTGGTCGCGTTCATGCACGCACTACGATGAAAAGCTTTAAAACCGCACGCGGTGGCGTGCATGCCGAAACCGATACCAGGATGATCATTCGTTGCAAACAATTAATACTCGCCACCGGTTACGAGTCGCAAGCCTGGCTGGATCAAAAGGTCGCGAGCAATCGCAGCAGCTATGCTTTCATCAGCGAGCCCATGTCCGATGGCCTGGGTGCGTTGAAGAAAACCCTGATCTGGGAATCGGCACGACCCTATCTTTATATGCGCAGCACCGCCGATGATCGCCTGCTGGTTGGTGGTCTGGATGACAGATTCGATATTGCAATTCGCCGAGATACCAGGGTAGCTGGCAAGTCGGAGAAACTGTGTCGGAAAGTCAAAAAATTATTTCCGGACCTGCCGCTGGAAATTGCGTTTGCCTGGGCCGGCACCTATGCCGAAACCGATGATGGTCTGCCGTTTTTTGGTCCGCATGAGCAGTACGGGCCGCGTGTACATTTTGCGATGGCCTTTGGCGGCAATGGCATCACCTACAGTTTGATCGGCGCAGAATTGATTCGCGATTGCTTGCTGGGGAAAAAACACCCCTGCAAATCCTTGTTTGGTTTTGACAGGCTTAAACGAAAATAAACCATACCCTTCGTAAGAGCGCCATCGCACCGATCATGAATTCAAGCGGCGATACGTTACAGATGCCGGAGTTCCACGCCACGGCAGTTTGCAATATTTTTGATGTGGCAACGCGCGCGACCTCGATCGCCAAATAAGGCACGGGAGGTCGGCGCGATCCCGCAAATCACCCACAAAAGCCCCGCGAAAATCTACTGGCTGTTATGAGCGGTAGCGCACCGACCCTGCCTGCATTCTGGAGGATTCTGGTATCCGTTAACTCCCGATCAACCTTGGAAACATTGGCTGCGGAGATCATCTCCAAGTGGAATGCCATACGAAAACCGAAAAACAAAACAGCTCCGAACGCACCGAGCTATGCCGTCTGATTCAAAATATGACGATCGCCATGATGCCACTGCCGACAGCGATACCGGGTTAACCAGCCGGCCGATGTCGCCGCTGTTGCTCGATGCCTACGGCGACCTGTGGTTCTTCACCGATATCAGATCGGAAAAAGTAAAACATCTCGACGCTATCAATCTGTGTTTTCTCGACTCGACCCGTGCCACCTATGTGTCTTTATCGGGCCACGGCATCTTGCACAACGAGCGCGCCTATATTGATCGCCTGTGGACGCCGTTTGCGAAGCCCTGGTTTGCCGAAGGTCCGGAATCGGCGAATTTGGCGTTGCTCAAGTTTGTAACGCATTCGGCCGAATACTGGAATTCCGCACAGTCCAGAATGGTTTCGATTCCATTGGACGCAGACGCTGCCCAGAATGAATTTGCGAGTCCGTCACGCCAGTCAGCGTCCGCTTAGAAATGTAAGCGTGCCGCGACAAATTCATGCCTTATGTTCGCAAGCGCACCGAGTTTCACCAATCATCGGACTACGCTGTTTTTAGTATCCGGTGCGGTTTAAACCTAAGCTGATTTCCACGGAGGGCCTCGGCCAACGTTCCGCTTCTCTCCATTTAAGGATTATTTATGAAACGTTTGATGCTGGTTCCCGCTTTACTCGCCATCGCAAGCCTGACCGCTTATTACGAAGAAAAACAAGCCGACGTAGTTGTGGTGCCTGTTGGCGTTCCGGTCGCTGACCCGGTCGTTGTTGTCCCACCTGCCGGTGAAAAAGGCGATACCGGCGATACCGGCAACACCGGTGCACAAGGCGCTGAAGGTGAGCAAGGCGTCGACGGGAGTGACCGTTAAGCCAGCTCTTGAAGGTGGTGAATCCGTCGTGTTCAGTACCTGGCATTGAACACGCAACGACATAGCCTCAACCAAACAATTTATCCAAGGAGTACGCCATGAGCCTGGGCATGATTCTATTAATTATTTTAATCTTGATGTTGGTCGGTGCATTGCCTACCTGGGGTCACAGCAAAAGCTGGGGCTACGGACCAAGCGGTGGTCTTGGCCTAGTCGTGGTGATTCTGATTATTCTGGTATTGATGGGTCGGATATGACTAATCGGCACCCCACTGTCGGGCAGCAACAACGTTCTGGACTAAACGCAGTTTTCGTTTGCGTAGCGTCCCTGGCGTTGTCTGCCTGCAATGGGGTGGCGAAACAACAAATTTCCGATGGCACCGGCGCTAATCCCGCCTTGCCTGCACCACAAAAATCGCTGATTCCAACCGTGAATGTTGCGCCAGCCAAAGGCTGGCCAAATGGCGTGATGCCGATACCGGCCGCAGGAACTCGCGTCGAAGCTTTTGCCCGTGATCTGGATCATCCGCGTTGGCTGTATGTATTGCCGAATGGCGATGTTCTGGTCGCCGAAACCAATGCTCCGCCAAGGCCCGAGCAGAAGAAAGGCATCAAGGCGAAGGTAATGGCTTCAATGAAGAAAAAAGCCGGCGCTGGAACCCCAAGTGCAAATCGCATTACCTTATTGCGTGACACCGACGGCGATGGTTTCGCGAATCTTCGCTCGGTGTTGCTGGAAAACCTGAATTCACCATTTGGCATGGCCCTGGTTGGCAATGAATTATTTGTCGCCAACGCCGATGCAGTCGTCAAATTTCCGTATTCGTCCGGCGATATTCGCATCAACACATCGGGTACAAAACTGGCGGATCTCCCCGGTGGCCCGATTAATCACCATTGGACCAAAAGCCTGATCGCCAGTGCCGATGGCAAAAAACTTTATGTCGGCGTTGGCTCGAACAGCAATGTCGCCGAACGCGGCATGGAAGTTGAACAAGACCGTGCCGCGATTCTGGAAATCGATATCCAAACCGGCCAGCGTCGTGTTTTTGCGTCGGGTTTACGCAACCCGGTCGGCATGGCCTGGGAACCCGAAAGCGGCATGTTGTGGACCTCGGTCAACGAGCGCGATGAACTCGGCAACGACCTGGTGCCCGACTACATGACCTCGGTTCGCGATGGCGGTTTCTATGGCTGGCCTTACAGCTATTACGGACAACACGTCGATACCCGCGTTGAACCGCCACGCCCGGATTTGGTTGCAAAAGCAATCGCACCGGATTACGCATTGGGTTCGCATACCGCTTCTCTGGGATTGGCTGCTTCGAAAGGAACTTCGTTGCCGGCGATATTCGCGAACGGCATGTTTATCGGCCAGCACGGCTCCTGGAATCGCAAACCGCATAGCGGCTATAAAGTGATTTTCGTCGCTTTCGAAAATGGCAAACCGGTCGGCAAACCGATCGATGTACTCACCGGCTTCCTGAACAAGGATGGCGAGGCTTATGGTCGTCCGGTCGGCGTTGCGCTCGATAAACGCGGCGCCTTGCTGGTCGCCGATGATGTCGGCAATGTGATCTGGCGTGTCAGCAGTCCGGTCCCGGTTAAAGTTGTCAGAGATGGCAGTTACGAGCGGCCATTCCAGATTTCCTCGGTCGCAAATCGGTGAACGGCAACGGTAATCCGCTTGCCAATAACGAAAACGCGACACGGAAATTCGCAATGAAAACCACAGGCTGTACCACGAACCGCATCATGTAGCGAACGGCTTTTCCGACCGATTCGCATTGGGTTTTACCAAGCTGCTGCGCTTTTGTGCAGACACGTTTTTTGCCAAACGCTATGGTCACCGCGCCATCGTGCTGGAAACCGTCGCCGCGGTTCCGGGCATGGTCGGCGGCATGCTTACCCATCTCAAATGCCTGCGCCGCATGATCGATATGCATGCCATGGCTGTCAGTACGATGCGACACATATGACAATGCCGCCCGCGAGCGCCGCTGAAAGCGTTTTTTAATCGCCCAGCCAATCGCCCGGGCCTGCTGCCCGAGCGATACCACTAGCCGCCATTATTGGCGATAAATTTGACCGTTGGACACTTTGACGCGATCGCCGACGTCCAGACCATTGAGGTCGTTGTAATCGAACTGGGCGGTCGTGCCATTATCGAAACGCACGCTGACGCGATAAAACTCGTCATCGCGCTTGTTGCGTTTTTCTATCTCGTTACCGGCGACACCACCGGCGACGGCACCGACGACGGTCGCTGCCTTGCGGCCATCACCCTTGCCAACTTGATTGCCCAATGCACCGCCAACGATCGCACCCAGAATCGCGCCGCCGCCGGACGTGCGTGTCGAGGTTGCAAAGGTTTCGATATTGCTGACATTACCCATGCGGGATTCATTCTGGCTGGTGGTGTCGGCTAAACGCACTGCGCGATGCGGTTCGGAAGTCGCACACGCGGTCATCAGCAGCAGACTTGTAATCGAACAAAAAATTGCGGACTTGTAGGTTTTCATTGGGCTTTCCTTTCATTAACAGGAATTACAGGTTACGCGCTTGCAATCAGCCGGTCTGTGCGCTGGCTAACCGAGATGCCATCGCGCCAATGCTTATGTGCGCCTTCGTACGGACCATGCTGATGTTCTGCAGCAAACTGGACATCTCAACAAGAGGTAAACCTCATGAACAAGAAATCAGCATTGACTGACGTCGAATCCTTGCGCAAACAAGCTCGCACCCATATTGAACAAGGTGCGGTTACCGCAGGCTATTCGGCAGACCGCAGCGAAGTCATCAAATTGCTGAACGATGCACTCGCGACCGAAACCGTCTGCATGCTGCGTTACCGGCGCCACCATTTCATGGCGCGCGGCATCGTCGCCAAGAGCATTGCCGATGAATTCCTGGCGCATTCAAACGAAGAGCAGGCTCATGCCGATCAAATTGCCGGACGCATCGTGCAACTTGGTGGGGAGCCGGACTTTTCTCCCGACAGCCTGAGCGCACGCAGCCATGCCGAATATGTCGCCGGAAAAACCCTGGTCGAAATGATCAAGGAAGATCTGGTTGCCGAACGCATCGCGATCGACAGCTATCGGGAATTGATTGTCTATCTCGGTGACGAAGATCCGACTACCAGTCAGATGCTGAAAGGCATTCTGGCAGTCGAAGAAGAGCATGCCGATGAACTGGCCGACCTGCTGGAAGGCCTGCCGTCGAAGGTGTGAATTCCGGGTGTGATTAAAAACGAAAACCAGATTTCGGCGTGCCGCAATCTGGTTTTTTTGTGTCGTGTCGATTGAATGTTTTGCTTGATCGCTATCGCAGCATCCTGGCAAACCCGACTGCGGTGCTAAAGGATTTGATAAAGCTGGCGCCAACAAACACCGTTGCCAATTCCAGCGCCAACTTGGTTACCAGGCCGGGGCGCTGCTGCAGAAACCGCATCGTCTTGCTGCGTGGATAGCCACTATTTTCTTCCGGGTCAGGCCCAAGCTGTTGCGCAATCACCTGCCGCTGTATCCGCATTTCAAGCCGTAATAGCTCGCGCTGTTTCAACAACGAGATCGGTGTGTCGGTTTTTGTATCGGTCGTCATAATTTGCTCTTGATCAAGGCCATATCGGCTGCGAACTCTTCGCGGGTTGCCGCAAAACTTTTTTCGCCGAGAGCAGAAAGTGCTTTCAATTTTTGCCAGGCAATCGCAATGCCGATGCCGTACACGGCCAGCATCACGACTACCGCATGAATCCTATACGCCGTATCCCAGCTCAAGGCCAATACCAGCACACCGACAAACAGCAAGGTGCACAGCAGGAAAATCATGCCGGCCAGTGTTGCTGCCAGCATCTTCAACAGCCGTTTTTTTTCTTCAGCCCATTCCACACGGGCAAGCTGGCCATAAAGACCAGCTTGCTCGCATAAGGCACTGCCTGCCGAACGCAATAGTCGAATTGCATTCAGCGGGTCGATGGATCGACGCGGAGAATCTTGATCCGTTGAATCCGGTCCGGACCCGGGGAAAGGTTCTGATAAATGTATATTTTCCATAACGCTCTCCCGGTAATTAATATCTCATCCGAATACGACCAACAGCATTCATGCGTGCTTGAATCCTAGCCGCGGCGTGCCAGCAGGAAGCCGACTACCAGGCCGATAGCAGCACCGGCGCCAATGGCTTTCCAGGGTTGTTCATGCACATAGTCATTGGTTGCGGTGGCACCCTTCTTGGCACGCTCGGCGATATCGCTACCCATTTCTATGGCCGACTGTTTTGCTGCTGCCAGACGTTCGCTCAATCTTGCCTTGGCACGTGCCAAATCTTCACCGGTCAGCGTAGTGGTTTCCTTGACCAGGTCTTCGACATCGGCGACAAAATTTTTGAACTCCGACGATGCGCTTGCTACCGCGCCTTCCACTTTATTGGCGGCTGAAGAAGCGTCTTTGCTCAGCCCGTTTGCAAGTGTTTCCGAATATTTGCTTGACATGTTGAATTCCTTTATTGATGTATTTGAACAGCACGCATGCCAAAGCTGGGGGAGCGGTTTTCAACAGGGTTGAATAAGGCATGCGTGACTGAGTAATGACAATAATTGCCGCGGCTTACATCGTCTGTGCGTCAACGCACGCAGCATTTTTTCACTGAACGTCCGCTAACTTATGCGCCTCGGCGAACGGACGGAATTTTCTTGCAGCGTCATGGTTTTCCAAGCCATTGCGCCTTTATGAACCCCATGGTTTGACTCCGCTTCATGCACATAAATGCCTTGGAGATATAAAATGTATTCACAAATCAACAAAGTCATCGTTGCGCCGATTAGCGCTCCGCCGATTGTGGTGAGCAATGCGAATGATCGTGCCGATGCCTCAGTGCAAAGCATTGCCGATGTCCGGCAGGAAACCCAAATCTGGACTACCTTCGCACTCAATCCGTATTTGCGGGCCCACGATCTCAAGGTGTTCGTGCACGATGGCACCGCGCGCTGACCGGTTTCGTGGCCGAAGGCGTCAACAAGGAATTGGCCAAGCTGATAGCGCTTGGCGTCAACGGTGTTATCCACGTCAACAACCAGATTTTCGTCGAAGCCGACTACATCGCGCCGGCAGCCTCCACCGAACGCAGTTATGCTGAAACGATCGACGACGCCAATATTACCGCCGCGATCAAGTCCAAATTAATGTGGCGCCAGTACAGCAACGGTTTAAGTACCGATGTCGATACGGCCTTGTGCAAAGTGACGCTGACCGGCACGGTCGACAGCGATGTCGCCAGGGATCTTGCCGGTCGCCTTGCATTGAAGACTCCCGGCGTTCTGTCGGTCGATAATCGGCTGGAAGTCTGTCTCAGCAAATCCACGCTGGAGCATAACGCCGCGATCGCGGCCACCGTGAAAGCCCGCGATATTGCCGATAGCTGGATCTCGACAAAAGTGCGGTCCACGTTCCTGTATTCCAGCAATATCAACAGCCACGATATCGTCGTCGATACCCACGACGGCATCGTCAGTCTGACTGGCAAAGTAGGCAATGTTGTCGAGCGGGCATTCGCGATCGAATTGGCACAACACATGCGCGGTGTGAACGAAGTAATTTCGGATCGACTGTATTGTTGATAACACGCAGTTGCCCGGTTTGCCGGACAAACCGGATGTTTTCGCCGGGCTTTATCACCTGGATTTTATTGTCTTAAAAAACCAATCAGGTCATTGCCCAATTGCGCTTTCGCTGTCGCGAACAAACCGTGCGCAGCACCTTCGTATTCGAGCAGCGTGGCTTGCGAAATGCCCTTTACCGCTTCGCGCGCCGAAGCCTCAATCGGCACGGTATGATCTTCGGTGCCGTGGATGATCAAGGTCGGCACCTTGAAGAATGGTAAATCGCCGCGAAAGTCCGTTGTTGAAAACGACTTCAGGCATTCCAGGGTTGCTTTCAGACTGGCTTGCATCGAAACGCTACGGGCCCATTCCAGTAATTCCTGACTGGCCGGATGCTCCAGCGTTCCGACACCGAAAAACTTGTGGAAAAACTCGGTAAAAAACTTTGCGCGGTCATCGGCAATCGCGGCGGCGGTTTTATCGAAAGCTTCTTGTTCGGTGCCGAGCGGATTGTCTTCGGTTTTCAGGCGGAACGGTACGATCGATGACACCAGCACGGCTTTCGCCACCGATTTTCCCTCATGCCTGGACATGTAGCGCGCAACTTCGCCGCCACCCATCGAAAACCCGACGATCACGACATTATCGGCGCCAGTATGTTCGATCACGGTGGCCAGATCGTCACTCAGGGTGTTGTAGTCATAACCGTTCCAGGGTTGCGATGAACGTCCAAAACCACGCCGGTCGTATGCAATCGCGCGGTAACCGGCGTCGGCGATCGCCATGGCCTGGTCATCCCAGCTATCGGCCGACAAGGGCCAGCCATGCAGCAAAATCACCGGTTGGCCTTCGCCCCAATCTTTCACGTAAAGCTTGGTTTTATCTTTGGTAGCAACGTAATTCATGGCGGGCTCCTGTTCCGGTGTGGGCATTATCGACGGTCATTTGACGTCAGCCGATACACGTTGAATATAGGCAGTCGCCGCTGCGGTGTATGTTCGACAGCGCACCGAAAGACTTTTTTGTGTCGCCTGCGCGCTACCGAAAGTAACAAGTTGTGACCAGTGATGACTTGCCCATGTGCGATGCCGCACGGAACTGATCGCCCGAGACTCGTATCTTCGGATAACTACCGTGTATTGCCGACCGAGTTTTCCAGGAGATAAGCCATGCCAACCGAATCGAAAGTCGTCAGGTCCGACCGCTTTACCCTATCGATCACGGGTTTCGTATTGATCGCGCTGGTGGTCGCGCTCGGAACATCGGCGCAGGCCGAAGCCAACGTCAGCGGAATGAAGCACACGCAAGTCGTCGCGCAAAAACAGTCGCACCATACCAAGCTGCATGCAATGTTCGTGACCGGCGATGTCGATTTCGATTACGCCGCCAATATGCGCATGCATCAAAAGCTGGCGCTGGAAATGTCGCAGGCGCAACTCCGGAACGGCAAGAGTCCAAGACTGCGCGCGCTGGCCGCACGCATGATTACTCAGCAGAAAAATGAAATCGCGATACTGGACCGCTGGATGGCGGCGCAGACGCAAGTCAAATCGAAAACCATGCTGTCTGCAAAATAGCCGTAATTTACGACACTGTTGGGTCGCGCATCATTCCGTCAGTTTCGGCACATAGTGCAGCAAGCGGTCGGTTTCTTTTTTCACTACCGCATAGCATTCGCAACTCAGGCTTTCGAGTCTTGGCCGGTCCAATACCTTGATATGGCCACGGCTGTATTCAATCACGCCGAGCATCTGCACTTTGCCGGCCGCATCGGCTACGCCTTCGCGGCGCACGCCGAGCATACGGCACCACTTTCAGGTGTGGAAACAGACGTTCCTGTGCATCGGGAGGCAAGCCAGCCAGAAGATGGTTTTGCTCGGGCTTGGGTTTTATCGCGGGGGTGTTTTTGGCATGACTTCGGCGGCTATCTACATGAAAGCAAAGGGAAACTCCTTCGCCTGCCTCGCATAGCGCCATTCCATGTATTTATATGTGCGGTACCGTACATATAGGGCCTGAACCTGTTGTTCAAGCCCGTTTTTGGCCTATTTTTTTTTGCCGGCGATCAGCAGGAACACGCCGACCAGCACGGCGCCGCCACCCAGCCAAACCGGAATATTCACGGTCTGTTTTTCCTTGACCGACAGTTCGATCGGACCGAGTTTTACCTGTTCGGTATTTTTGGTGTAGCTGAAGCTGCCAATCGCCAGGCCAATCGCGCCGGCAATGATCAGCAAGATGGCTGCCATTTGGGAACCGCCCATAATTCTCGCTCCTATAGTCTTAAATCGCGGCTTAATCCACTGAAAATATTCTCAGGTTCCGCGTTTGCCCATCAACAGCGACAGCACGAACAAGACAAGAAAGATAAAGAACAGGATTTTCGCGATGCCGATGGCAGAACCGGCAATACCACCGAAACCGAGAACACCGGCAATCAGCGCGATAACAAGAAAGACAACGGCGTAATGCAACATGATGATGCTCCTTCGTGGTGGATTCCACTGGTGATCATCAGCCTAGTCCTGCACGCCGGATATTTCGGTACGACAACGCACACAACGAATTGGCCGTTCAAAGTGCGCTAACGCACCGACGCAGACAGTGGCCAGATCTAGCATTGATTCACGCCGTTGTTTCGCAAAAAAGCAATCGGCAGTCAACCACTGACGAACATGAAGGAGCCACCCATGAACACTACAACATTCAGAAAACCTCTTGCGCTGCTGTTACTGAGCATTTTCATAATGAGTATTACCGCTTGCAATACGGTGGCGGGAATTGGCAAAGACACCCAGAAAGTGGGTGAAGAAATCGAAGAAGAAGCCGAAAAGCATGACTGACGGCAAAGACGACAACAAAACTGATTGAGCGGATTAAATGCCATGACCACCCTGTGCCGCAGCGACTGGATTCAAGCCTTTGGAGAACAGGAGCTGCGCCAGGCACAGATTGATCCACTTAGATTGCCGGTCACCAGCTTTGAAAAAATTGCAGCAAACAGTCCTTCCGTTGCATCCGCCGAGTCACGTTTATCAACACGTGCTTCGTTACAAAATAAAAGTATCCTATCGGAGCACACCCATGATTAAATTAATCGACTCTTACTTTCCGCCGCCATTGCCGCGCTGTTGCTGACTGGCTGCAAGGAAACTGCTTCCGACACCGCCAGTGACGTTGCCGATGCACGCCAAGAAGCCAGCCAGGACAATAGCGAGGCCAGGCAAGATGCGAATGCCGAAATCGCCGATGCAAACGCCGACGTTGCCGAAGTAAAAACTGAGCAGACGAGGGCGCATGCATTTCATGCGTCCTGCGTTTCCGGAATTTCGTGCTTGCTGGTTTCTTCGATAGCGCTGTAAAACCGTTTCAACCCTAGCGACAATCGCAAAAAATAGCGATATGCTAAGCCTTGCTCCACGACTGGATTCACGGCTCAACACTAGGAGAGAAATCATGGCAAAAGGCCTGGACAAGAAAAAAGAAACCAAGAAAAAACCGGAAAAAACCTTGAAGGAAAAGCGGGCTGAAAAAGCCGCCAAGAAAGGTTGAAATAAACCGTATTCCAAGGGCAGCTTAGCTGCCCTTTTCTTTGGGGGTAGTCAGCCGCCATTAGTGTGACCGCCGTTGAATTACCGATATATGGCAGCTGAACTTCCACCAGCCCCGAATTAGACTTAAGCTAGCTTTCCCCCCAAAGCCAAGTTTCCATGAATATTGCTGTGACGCCACTGCCGACTGCACCCAAGGCCTTGCTCGCGAAGCTACAGGTGTCTGTGCCGTTGACTATCGTTCCAGCCTTCGAATTGGCATTGTTGATGGGACAGAAGAAATTCGCCGAGGTGGCGGAATATGCCGGACAGCCGATCCAGGCCGAAGTCGAAGGCCCCAGCAGCGTCTCGCCGGCAGCAGCGATCGCCGGCGCGATTCGTAATTTCCGCGGCAAGCTGATCGAAGCGCTCGACGCGCTGGCGCCTGATAGCAGCAAGTACCAGAAATTCAATTTGTCGCTGATCGAAGATGAGCAGATGCAGACCCAACTGGCCTGCGAAAAACTGGTCGAGCGACTGACCTATCTGCAACGCAAAGGCTTGCTCGCGCTGGACCAGCGCCTGTGCAAAACGATGGAACTCGCGCAACCACTCGGCCCGAAACTACCGGTGTCACCGCAAATTCTGGCCGATGCCGCTCGCGAATCGTTGGCCGAGGCCCAGCTGTCCGATGAATTCATGTCTGTGGTCATCACGGATTTCGACGTGATTCTCGATCCGGTGTTGTCGGACTTGTTGAAGGACTACAACGCCGGCCTTGCCGCAGCCGGAGTTTTACCCAACCTGATCATCCAGGATGAAGAAGAACGCATTCGTCGGCAAACCATCAAAACGCCAGCACTGACTACCGCCAAAGAAGGCGCGAACACAACTGAGCACAATGATGATCTGGATGACGGCACGGGTTCCCAAAACCAGTCAGACGCCCAGGGCGGCGGCGGCAATTACGACCGCAGCGTGGGCGAAACCGATCGCGAATTGTTCAACGGCCTGATCGAGCAGATGAAAAATCTGGCGACTCGAAATCCGGCACCGCCGCCGACGCTGCCGCAGCGCGAGATGGCGAAATCCGAAACCCTCGCGATGCTCGATAAACTGCAGCACAGCAAGGGCAATATCAATTCCGTGTTGGCCACGATCGGCAAGGAAGATGGTTCGATTGCCGACGCGATCAAGCGCGAGTTGTCGCAAACCGCCGAGCAGGAAGGCATCACTTTCGGTGAAGAACAGGCGGTGTTGGCACCCGAAGAAGATACCGCGGTCGAGCTGGCCGGAAATTTATTCGACGTGATGTTGAAAGATCGCCCGAATGGCGATGCGGTGGCGGCTGTACTTTCGCAAATGGTGATGCCATTCGTGCGTGCAGCGGTCAGCGATCCGCAACTGTTTCTGGAACGCCACCATCCCGCCCGGCAACTGCTGAATACGATGTCGGAAGCCTGCGAAGACAATCTGGGCGAAACACCGCACGAACGCGACCTACTCGGCCACGTCGAAAATGCCGCCAAGCAAGTCGGTTCGGAATACACCGGCGACAACACCACGTTCCAAACCATCGAAGCGAAGTTGTCCTCGCAGATGGAAACCCATCGCAAACGCGTGCAAATGTCGGAGAAGCGGGCCGGTGAAGCCCAGCAAGGGCAAGAGCGACTCGAGGTCGCCCGCATGCAAGCCACTACCGTGGTCAACAACATTGTTCGCAGTTATGCCTTTCCGACCGCATTGAGAAGTTTCTTCAACACCGAATGGCTGCACCATTTGTCGGTCACTGCCTTGCGCAAAGGCAAGGACAGCGATGCTTTCACCAAGGCAACGCGTATCGCCCAACCATGGATTGATTTGCTGGATATGGCGAGCCTGGGCGAACCCCTGCCGATGTCGCATCTGGATACGCTGGAAGAATCTACCAAGGAAGTATTGGCCAGCTCGGGTGTACAGGACGATGCGGGTCAGGATTTTTACCAGAACCTGATCAACGCCGTGTCGGAATGGACGGAGGAAATCGTCACGCCGCCTGAAGAGCAAATGTCGAGTTTCGGCCAGCAGCTTCATGTTCCAGCGGCGGCACCGGTTGTCGGCAGCGCAGCCGCTTCGAGTAATACCGTAGCTGCGGCAGTCGCAAGTCTTGAACAAGCCGATGTCGCAGTCGCCGAAGCTCCGATCGCTCCGCCAGAGCCGGATTCGCCGCCGACCGAAGCCGAACTCGAAGAAGTCGCCACCTATGTCGTGGGTACCTGGCTGCAATTGCCGAAAGCCGACGGCGGCTTCCAGCAATTGAAGGTCTCCTGGATCAGCGGCATTTCCGGTTCGATCATGCTGGTCAATCGACGCGGCGCCCGCGTGCTCGTGTTGTCGCCGGCCGAAATGGTGGATCTAAAACGTCGCAACGAATTGCTGGTTTTCGAAAGCGAATCTCCGGTCGACCAGGCCATGCGGCAATTGCTCGACAAACTCAAGCGCGAGTAAAGCTTCGTCGCGCGTCATTTGCCTTATTTGAGCACCGTCAGGATTGCCAGCAAGGCGGAAAGAATTACCAGCCAATGAATCACGATATTGATCGTGAGTTTTTTCGTGAAAGTAAAAAGCACGCCAAAGACAATACCCCAGATAAAAAACCACCAGAATTGATCAAGTGATTTCAGGCCGTGCTGGAACACGAACGGAATCGCGGCAATTAGAATCGCCAGCCATTTATTGATCTTCAGGCTTTTCAACGCATTGATCGCAAAGCCGCGATACACCAATTCTTCGCACAGGCCTGCCACCAGGGCCATGAAAATAAAGATGACCCGGGCCGTGGTCGTTTTCGGCGTCAAGTTGGAAAAATCCGAAAGCAGTTTCAGTTTTTCAGGATCATTGCTGACGCCGGCCAGCGCGAACTCGATAAAGGCCAGCAACGCGAATGCGAACACCAGATAGCCGGCAATAAAATAGCCTGTTCTTTTTTTATTGAAGCTATAGCCGATATCTTTCCAGCCCCAGCCGGAGGATTTCAGAATCCTGGAAATGATGAATATTTGCAGGGAATACCAGCCAGTAATCAGCACCCAAAAGGTGCTGAAGAAATCCAGACCCAGATCGGAAAACACCGAACGGTTCAGAAGCAGCAAAGAGATGAGCGTTGAAACGATCGGAAACCCCAAAAGAACCGCCAGTGTTCTTGAGAGCGGCATCGGGGTCTGGGTAACGCTATTTTCCATATGACATTCCTTTGTGATGGAGAAATTAAAAACGTCAGTGATAAAGCCGCTCCCGGTCGGGAGCGGGTTCACTTGAAGTCTGTACTATCTGGCACGGCGATTGGCCGCCGCGTTTTTCGCCAACGAAACAATAATCGCGATTGGCAGCAGGAACTGGATCGAAATCTGGATCATCCCCTGAATACTTGAACGAATGTTTTCCCTGACGACTTCCGGAGCAATGTAGGGATCGTAACCACTCCAGCCGATCCACAGGCAAGCCAGCAATGCGATGACCAGTCCGATAAACAGCTTGTTTTTTTGTTTTTGATTACGGTCGCTTGTGTTCATGTCAGTTCTGCCATTTTTGGTTTTGGGGAAAGCGCGGGACGCTTTGGCACGTATTTGCGGGTCAGATAGAAACCCGCCACTACCGCGATCAGCAACGGTCCCATCCAGGCCACATTGACCATCACCGGGCCGGCAATCATCGGCAGCATTTTCGGCAAGCCGATTTGCAGGAACGCGATATGGGTGGCAACGCCATTGCCAATCATTGCGGTCAGGTGTTCGCGCATCCACCAGCGTGGTTCGGTCGGCGCTTCTCGCTGGAATTTGTACATGCCGTAGGCACTCAGGATGCCGATCAGCGAAAAACTGGTGATCACCATCTGCATCCGCTCGGCCAGGAACAAGCCGATGCCGGCGATCGCCAGACCGCCCAGCAGATTCAAAACCATCAGGCCTTTGTAGACCGGACCGGTGTAAGTTTTCCAATCGCGTTTGTCGCGGATCGAACGCCAGCTATTCCAGACACTGGTCGCGGTGATGATCAACAAGTACAGCAGGAAGCTGCCGATGACGTGTTGTTTGTAGATCGTGATGTACGTCGCCATCGGAAATGCCGACAACAGAATGCCGACCATCGCCAGTAAATAGATCTTGCCGGAGGTCTTGTGGACTGGGCTGCCTTTCTTTGCCATACCGGCGATCCAGAAAGTCACCAATGCGGTGGTGCCGACGGCTGCATGCAAAATGGCGGTGTTTGAATACCAGGACATGAGATTCTCCTTGCTCGATTACTGTGTGAGAAGGATGCCGTGGGGCCGACCCAGGTTGTCGTGCCAAATGTCATCAATTCCGGGTGCCGGAAGTCATAATCTTGCATTTACGCCTTGAGCATTGCGGTCTAAAAGGCCAAGCTGTCGCCATGATCGAACTACTAAAACGCCTGTTTGTACCAATGAATATCGCGGCCTATATCGCCTGGGTCGCGATCGGCACCGAGATTTGGCAACGCGAGCCGCAAGGCACCGGGATTATCAGTGAGCAATATCTGCACACGACCTTGACGTTTTTGCATTTGCTGTATCTGGCCTTTTTTGTCAGCTGTACGATTTTTCAAAAAGAACGCTTCCGCGCACAACTGATGTCGTTGGCGCTGGTACTGGTCGCCTTGTCTATCTGCGTCATTTCACGCTTTTATTCGGCACCGATTTTGTTGATCGTTGCCAGTGCGGTGACCGCGGTTTTGTTTACGCCGTCCCGTCTGGCTGCAATATTCGTACTGAGCAATTTTTGCCTGTTTCTGATCTATCGCGATTTATGGCAGTCCAATAATCCGATCGCCTCGGTATTTACTTATTCCAGCTTCCAGCTGTTTGCGATGTTGATGGCCTGGTATTCGAGCCAGGCCGAAAAGCGCCGTGATGAGGTAATGATCTTGAATACCGACTTGATCGCGACCCGCAGCTTGCTGGCAGAAACCGTGCGCGATTCCGAGCGCTTACGACTGTCGCGCGAGCTGCATGATGTTGCCGGTCATAAACTGACCGCACTGAAATTGAATTTGGCCGCGCTCGCGCGCCACCCGGATTTGGCAAAACATCAAAGTATCGAAACCTGCGCCGCGCTGGCCGATGAATTGCTGGCCGATATTCGCGGTGTCGTGCAGCAAATGCGTTTGCATGACGGTATGGATTTGCAATCGGCGATCGAAAAAATGGCGGCGCCGTTTCCGCGACCCAACCTGCAGCTCGCGATCGACGAACACGCGCGGCATGCGCCGATGCAACAGGCCGAAGTACTCTTGCGTACCGTACAGGAAGCATTGACCAATACCGCGCGCCATAGCCAGGCGCAACAATTGTTCGTCGTGTTGCAGCGCGACGAACAGCAATGGCATTTACGTATTCGCGATGATGGCCGAGTGGCCAGCCATTGGCGGAAAGGCAATGGACTGCAGGGCATGACCGAACGGCTGGAAAATCTCGGCGGCGGTTTGCGTTGCGAACAAGCCAGCACCGGTGGCATGCAGCTCGAAGCCTGGCTTCCGGTGGCCGCATGAGTACCTTGTTGAGATTGGCACTGGCCGACGATCAGGCACTGGTCCGGATGGGATTGAAAGCGCTGCTCGGCAGTTTTGAACATCTGCAGGTCGTGATCGAAGCGGAAAATGGCGAACAGCTTTTGCAGGCATTGCCGGACAATCCGGTTGACGTGATCTTGTCGGACATCCGGATGCCGGGCATGGACGGTTTCGAATTGCTGAAAAACATCCGCGCAAAAAATATCGCGACGCCGGTAATTTTATTGACGACTTTCGACGAGCCGGATTTTCCGTTGAATGCCGCGGCTGCGGGTGCACAGGGATTTTTGCTTAAAGATGCCTCTCCGGAAGATCTGGTTGATGCGATCGAACGCGTTGCCAAAGGCGAAACCCTGTTCGCACCGGTGTCGACTTCGCCGGTACGCGCGCGCTATGCGTACCGCGATGTGCAGGAACCGACAGACACGTTCAATGATCGCGAAATTTCGATCCTGCGTTTATTGGCCGGCGGTTATTCGAACAAGGAAATCGCCAAGGCGGTTTTTTTATCGGAAGGCACGGTAAAAAATTACGTGTCCGATATCCTCGACAAACTCGGCACCCGCGATCGCACCCGCGCGGTGTTGAAAGCGATCACGCTGAAAATTATTTGAATCCGCGCAGATGAGCAGAAAAACCCTGTTGCAAGCCCAGTGCAGCCAATGCGGTGCGACCGATTTCGATCGGCGCGATGACGAGCTGGTGTCCTGCGCGTATTGCCACAGCGTCTACAAATTGAAGGCCGATCCGCGCGAAAGCAATATCATCATTTCAAAAGGCGCGAATGTCGTGATTGGCAAAAGCGCCAACGTGATCATCAAGGGCAATATCGAAATCGAAAGCGGTGCGAATGTCGAAATTCTCGGCCAACTGGAAATTGTCGAAGTCGCCGATGCCGAAGCGATATCGGTCGCAAAAGCAAAATTGCAGAAACTACAAAAATAATTCGCGTTACCAGCCGAAAAACTGGCTCGCGATCACCGCCAATAAAATACCCGTCAGCATCGCGGCCAGGCCGATACTGACGCGCAGGCCATAGGCCTTGCCACCGCTAACCCAGGCGATTACCGATTTGGCGGTCGCACTGAACGCGATGATGCCGAAAAAGCCCCAGTGCGCGACCGGCAAGGAAATCGCTTCGCTTTTTACCATCTGTCCCAGACTGGCGGCCGAGGCATGCACTTCGGCAATCGCGGCAAACATGCTGGCAAGCAAGGCGATATTGGATCCGTAAGCTTGCGTCAACCATGCCGAAATCAGGATCACCGTGGAAATCATTGCCGCCAGCAACAAGGCATGACCAATTCGAAACATCCGGGTCTGCAAATTCGGTACCGCCTTGTTTTCATTTTTGCTGGAACGCAAACCGAGCAAACCGCCGAGCAATAAAATGCCGGCGCCTACGCCAAGTTCCAGCCACAGGCTTTGCAATAGCGGTGGTGACACTGCCAATAAAATCGGCACGAACAAACTCAGCGACGCCAGGTTCGCAAACATCGCGGCGGCGACGCAGGAACGCAGTAATTCGGCTTGCTCGCGGACGCGTTCGCCAAAGCCGGCTATCGCTGCGGTCGAAGATACATAGCCGGAAAAAAAACCGGCCAAGGCCAATCCCCAGCGATTGCCGATCACGCGCAAACTGATATGGCCAACCGTGCTGATCAACATGATCAATACGACCAACCTCCAGATAATGGTCGGGTTCAACACGCCATTCGGGCCAATCGCGGTATCGGGCAACAGCGGCAAAATCACCAGTGCCGAACCCAGCAAAATCAAACCGTCGTGAACTTCGGCCTCGCTCAGAATTTCCTTGGTAAACCGGTGCAGGCTGGCTTTCGCATACAGCAACACGGCAACCACGACTGCGGATGCGGTTGCCAGTGCCGGTTGCGTCAAACACAGCGCGCCGAGCAGACAGGTCAGCAACAAGGCGATTTCGCCGGTCATGCCGGCATCCTTCTGCGATTGCCGCCAGTAGGAAATCCAGACCAGACCTACCAGCAATAACAACACAAGAGCCAGCACCCACACGCTGATATGCAACCCGATCGCTCCCAACAGCGCGACCAGCGCATGCGTGCGCACGCCGGCCATCGGGTCCTTGTGTTGGCGTTCCCGCACGGCGCCAATCAACAGGCCCAGGCCTAGCGCTGCGAGCAATACCGGTAACAGGCGGGTGTCGATATCGGACATGTAAACATTGTGCCACCGCTTGGCAAGCGCGGGTATGGGCGAGACAATAGCGCACTGACTTTCGAGCGCCTTTCATGAAATCCATTTCACTGACCCGTTTCCTGATCGAAGAACAACACGCCGGTTTTATCAATGCCGATTTGCGCTTGCTGATTGAAGTGGTCGCACGTGCCTGCAAAACCATTTCGACCGCGATCGGCAAAGGCGAGTTGGGCGGCGTGCTCGGTGAAGCCGGTACCGGCAATATCCAGGGCGAAGCCCAGAAAAAACTCGACGTGCTTTCCAATGAAATTTTCCTGGAAGCCAACGAGTGGGGCGGACATCTGGCCGGCCTAGCGTCGGAAGAAATGGAAAACTCGCACCCGATTCCAAATGCGTATCCGAAAGGCAATTACTTGTTGTTGTTCGATCCACTCGACGGCAGTTCGAATATCGACGTGAATATTTCGGTCGGCACGATTTTTTCGGTACTGCGTTGTCCCGACGGCATCATCGCGCCGGAAGACGAACATTTTTTGCAACCCGGTAGCGAACAAGTCTGTGCCGGTTACACGACCTATGGCCCAAGCACGATGCTGGTACTCACGGTTGGTCGCGGCACCCATGGTTTTACGCTGGATCGCGAGCAGGGCAGTTTTGTATTGACCAAACGCGATATGCAAATTCCAAGTGAGACAAAAGAATTTGCGGTGAATGTTTCCAATCAACGCTTTTGGGAAGCGCCGATGCAGGCCTATGTCGACGACATGCTGAAAGGCAAGGAAGGTCCGCGCGGCAAGGACTTCAATATGCGCTGGGTCGCGTCGATGGTGGCCGACGTGCATCGCATCATGACGCGCGGCGGAATTTTTTCGTATCCGCTCGATAGCAAATGCCGCGACAAGGGCGGCAAACTGCGTTTGATGTATGAAGCCAATCCGATGAGTTTCCTGGTCGAGCAAGCCGGTGGTGCGGCAAGTACCGGCCGCAAACGGATGCTCGATGTGCAACCGACCGGTTTGCATCAGCGCGTGCCGGTATTCATGGGCTCGAAAGCGGAAGTGGAAACCGCGGTTCGCTATCACTCCGAATTCGACGCAACAAATTCCTGATGCAACAGGACGATTTCACAAAATCCGATTTTATCGAGGTCTATCCCGAGGCTTTGTCGAAGCAGGCCTGCGCCGCGATGATCAAGCATTTCGAGGACAGTCGTGCCGCCGTGCCTGGCAGGGTCGGCGGTGGCGTGATGCCGGAATTGAAAAACAGCAGCGATATCCAGATCACCGGCAATTCGGAATGGCGTGAAGTCGAGAACGCTTTGAATGCCGCGATGTTCAAGGGCTTGCTGCACTACCTCCGCAAGTACCCGCATACGCTGATTGCACCGTTGATGTTGCAGGTGCCCGATACCCACACCGGCAAACCGCGCCGCTTGAGCGCCGATGATTTCAAGCATATGCCGGACAAGCAGTTGGGCGATATCGTACGTACCGTGATGCGTCCGGGCTCGATCAATATCCAGCGTTATACCGCCGACAAGGGCGGCTATCCGTATTGGCATTGTGAGTTGTATCCGAAAGATGCGGTTTGCGACACCTTGCACCGTGCGGTGCTGTGGACGATTTATCTGAACGATGATTTTTCCGAAGGCGAAACCGAATTTTTGTATCAACACCGCAAAGTGCAACCGAAAGCCGGTTCGCTGCTAATCGCACCGACTGCGTTCACACACACCCATCGCGGCAACAAACCGTTGCATGGCGATAAATACATCGCCACCAGCTGGGTTCTATACCAGCGCGCCGAGGTTTTGTATCCGTCCAACTAGTCTTCTGCTTAGTCGGAAACTTGCCATCGCTTTGATGGTCAGTTACTGCAACCACGCTTTTTCATTCACATAGAGATCGATCATGAAAAAAATTCTTGCCCCGCTACTGATGCTGTTTGGCATCAATGCTGCGTATGCCGAAACACCGACACCATCAGCAGTCAGCCCTCCCAAGCCTCTGTTGTGGAAAGTCAGCGATAAAGACAACAGTCTGTATTTGCTTGGCTCGTTTCATATGCTCAAGCCCAGTGATTATCCATTGGCGAAGAGTACCGACCTGGCGTTTGACGATGCCGAGCAGCTGTATTTCGAATTGTCGCCGGAAGAAATGAACGACCCGGCCTTGGGCCAGAAAATGGCGCAGGCCGCGATGCGCACCGACGGCAAGACCCTGCAGCAAAGTGTTTCGGCTGAAACATGGGCGAAATTCGAAGCGTACGCGACATCGGCCAAGTTGCCGACCGCCAACTTCCAGGTTTTCGAGCCGTGGTTTGTCACGCTGATCCTGAGCGTTACCGAGATGCAGAAAATCGGACTCGATCAAAAGCTGGGTCTGGACAAGCATTTCATGGACCGTGCCGCAAAAGCCGGCAAGCCGGCCAAAGGCCTGGAAACCGGTGAATCGCAAATCGCGATTTTCGACAGCATGAGTGCAAAACTGCAGGAACAATTCCTGCTGGATGCATTGGACGAGTCCGTCGACATGAAAAAGAAAATCAACGAGCTTCATGACACCTGGCGCCAGGCCGACGATAAAACCCTGTTTAACAAGATGGCCAGCGAGATGCGCCAAAAATATCCGGAGCTGTACCAAAGCATCAACGTGGAACGCAATAAAGCCTGGTTGCCGAAACTGGAAGCCATGCTGAAAGACAATGACAAGGATGACGTCATGGTGGTAGTCGGTTCCCTGCATCTGGTTGGCGACGATGGCGTTATCAAGATGTTGAAGGAGCACGGCTACCAGGTTGAACGCATGAACTAATCGGTTTTCCACCGGATTTTACTTGTGCAATGCAAACCCGCGAATCGCCGATTCGCGGGTTTTGTTTTATGTCTTAGAAATGCAGCGCAATTTCCGGCATTACTGCAAGAAAACCCGGGCTCTGCCATGATAGTCATCGTCAATCGCCTTCGACAGTACGCTATGCAACTCTGGCAACAATTGAACGACTGGTTTCCGCATTTGTGGTTCGGCGTTTCCACGCTATGGGCGATATACATCGTTCTGCTTTGCGTCTGGGTGGTGTTGCAAAAAAGGGACGCTGCCGCGACCTTGAGCTGGTTGTTCGCATTGGCTTTTTTGCCGGTGCTCGGTTTTGTCATCTACCATTTTTTCGGTCCGCAACGGATCCGCCGGCAGCAATCCAAGCGTTTGCGTTCCAAGGCCTTGTTGGGCAAACAAACGCGTGCCGATTCCAGCGACGCGCAATCAGCTCTTTCCAAACTGGTCGAAGTAAGCAGCGGTTTTGCAGCAAGTAGCGCCAAAGACGCCAAATTGCTGGTCGGCGGCGTTGCCTGTTTTACCGCCATGCTGGACGCGATTGCGAAGGCCCAGCATCACGTGCATCTCGAATATTATATTTTCGAGCCCGATACGACCGGCACGCAATTTCGCGATGCTTTGGTTGAATGCGCAAAGCGGGGCGTCAAAGTGCGTTTGTTGCTCGATGCGATCGGATCTTCGCGAGTCGGGAATGCCTTTCTGGCTCCGCTGATTGAAGCTGGTGCCGAAGCCGCGTTTTTCCATCGCACCCATATTCGCTGGCGCGGCTTGTGGCGACCTAAAATCAATTTGCGTTCGCATCGGAAAATTGTCGTGATTGACGGTATCACCGGATTTACCGGCGGCATCAATATTACCGACACGGAAAACGAAGGCTTGAACAAATTGGCTTACCGGGATTTGCATGTCGCCGTTAGCGGCGATGTCGTGCGCTGGCTGCAATTGGCGTTTCTGGAAGACTGGGTTTACGCCGGTAAACATTTGCCGAAAGATCCGGAATTATTTTGCGAACCGAGCCAGACCAAAATCAGGGCGCAAATCATACCGGCCGGACCAGACGGTATTTGGGAATCCATCCATCATGCGCATGTGTTCGCAATCTCGCACGCCTCGCAACGGGTCTGGTTGGCGACACCTTATTTCGTGCCCAGCGAAGCCGCCAGGATGGCATTGATTTCTGCCGCCTTGCGCGGTCTGGATGTTCGTCTGATCGTGCCGGTAAGAAGTGATTCGCGGCTGGTGGATGCTGCCGCCCGTTCATATTTCGAAGAATTGCTGGCAGCCGGCATTCATATTTATTATTACCCCAGAATGCTGCATACCAAGGCCTTGCTGGTCGACGACGAAACACTGGTTCTCGGCAGTGCGAATTTCGACAACCGTAGCTTCCGGCTGAATTTCGAGCTTTGCATCCTGCTGGAAGATAGCCAACTGGGATCGGAATTGGACAAGGTTTTGCAGGACGATATGAAGAAGAGCAAAAAAGTACCCAAACTCCGGGTACTGGCTTTTCCCGGCCGCCTTTTCGAGGCTTTTGCGCGCCTGCTATCGCCCTTGCTTTGAGCCTGCGTTAAACTGAAGCCCGTTTTTCCGGAGTCGTAGCCATGCCTTGGATCCTGATGCTAATTGCCGCCGCTTGTTTCGCGCTCACTTTCACGAGCAAGATTTCTTTCGGTATGACGGTTGTTCTGTTGCTGATGGCGTTGGTCTTTTTATGCGCCGGCATCCTGAGCTTCCTGTCGGCCCGGCTCGCCGGTAACCGTCGCGACGATACGAAAATGATCAGCCCGGAAGAATTGCGGATGATGCGCGAACAGGCCGCAGCACGTAAGGCCGCCGAAAATTCCAATAATAATAATTCGGCCCAATAAGCCCTGATCTAATACCCGGTTTTGCCGGTCGGTTCATGGTGAACCGACACGATTAATCGTTGTCTTTTTCGACGCGATTACGTCCGCCGCGCTTGGCTCGATACAAAGCGGCATCGGCACGACGCAGCAAACTGATTTGTTCCAGTTGAATGCTTGGAATAAACCCGGCAACGCCGATACTGACTGTCACGCTCTTGTTGTGTTCGGAGACCGAGATCCGGATTTTTTCGGCCCGTTGCATGGCATCGTCAAGACTTACTCCTGGCAGCAGCAACGCAAATTCCTCGCCACCGAAACGCGCCAGTAATTCACGCTTGGCGTCATGATTGTTTTTCAGGTTCTGGGCAATCTCGCGCAACAGCACATCGCCTTCCAGATGCCCGTATTTGTCGTTGAACTGCTTGAAATGATCGACGTCGATCATCAATGCCGACAAGGGTCGCCGCTGGTCAAGGCAGCGATACCATTCACGCTGCAATCCCTGTTCCAGCGCACGTCGATTCAGCACACCGGTCAACGAGTCTTCGGTAGCGAGTTCCGAGAGTTTCTGGTTCAGTGATTCCAGTTCAATAGTGCGCTCGCTGATTCGTTTTTCGAGTTTCAAGTTGTCTTCGCGATACTTCGCAACGCGCCGGCGAATAACCCAATAGGTCAACAAGAACACCACCGCTATCGCAGATAGCAAAATCAGGAAACGCACCCACAGAATTTCATACCAGTGCGGTAATACCGTATAGCGATAACTGATCGCTTCTGCCTCGCGGCCGGCGCGGGTTCTTGCCTGCAGCTCGAACACGTAATCGCCCGGCGGTTGAGCGCGAATGAAAAGATCCCGGTCCGACCATCCCGACCACTCGTCCGATAGCTGCCGCAGGCGGTAGCGAAATTCGACGCCACTCGCCAGGCTCACTAGTGAAAAGCGCAGTTTCAAACTATGGCCTGCGGGAACCTCAACATTGGAAAAACTCGATAGCGTCGGCAAATTAATGCTGCTTTTTCCGTCGGGACTAGTCGCCAGGACATACTCGAAGTTCAAGGACAGCGGCTCGGGCAGCGTGCTCTTTTCTTTATCGTTGTATTGCAGGATCCCGCCCCAGGTGGAGATCCGCACTACACCATCGCGATTCAAACGCACCGTGCCATAACCAGCTGCACTACCAAGGCCCATCCGCAAAGGTTGCCACTGGGCTTTCAGGTTCGGCCGGTACCACATTTCGCGCGTGGTATATCCGTAGACGCCCATCGCCGTTTCCGACACATAGAATTCATGCGGACGCGACACCAGGCTGAAGGGTGGTGATATTTCCGGATTAAAACGCTTGCCGTCGAAAAAATATCCCCTGTCGCCGACGACGATATGCAATTTGTCATCGAGCCGGTAAACGTGTTGCGATTGTTCTTTATCGAGTACCAAACCATCGCCTTGCACGAAGGCTTTCTTCTCGATGATTTCAAATGTCTTCGGGTCCAGGCGCCAGCGTTGTGGCCCGGCATAATTGTCGCTGATCCATATCTCGCCACGAGCCAGCTCCACCATGCTGTCGACGCCGGAATCGCCGAGCGGAAACTTTTTGGCGATCTCCCATTTGCCGGAACGGCTAGTCAGCACGATGATTTCACGGTTGGACAAGGCATAGATTGTTGATTCGTCGAAGCGCGATTTTTCCAGCAATGCGACCGCATTGGTTTGGTCGAAAAGAAGCGTGCGCGGTTTTTCGCTGCCTTGTTCCATCACCATCAGGCCTTCGCGATGACCAATCAGCAATCCCTTTTCGGTACTGTTGAGTACATAGGCTTCGTAATCCGCCCATGGTTTGTGCTCGTAATGGCTGCTGCCATTCGGGAGCGGAACAATCCGCGCGATGCCGCTGCTGCTTGCCGTCCAAAGCGCGTTGTCATGCCATTCGAAATCATAAGCCACGCCCTGTACGCCCTGGGTTGCATCCAGGTAAGACCATGGCGACGGCATTGCCAGCCGAACCAAATCGCCTTCGGTGGCGACCCACAATCCGCCTTCGTTGTCGACGTTCATTGCCGCGATCGAAAAACTGCCAAGCTTCAATCGCTCGAGTACCGTAAAGTCCTTGCCGAACCGGAACAACTCGCCAAGCTTCGTACCGATGACAAAACTGTCGTCGCCCAGAACCAGCACTTCATACGCGTCACTATTTTTCAGTTCCGCACCGGCATCATTGGGCAAACGTTTTATGCCGAATTGGTCGGCGCGGTAAAAGCCCTCGTCCGACACCAGCAAACGCCAGCTTCCTTTATCGATCAAACCCGGCAACGGCTGGTCGGCAAAAACTTCGCCGCCCGGTTCCAGCACAAACTTGCCTTTCACGAATTTGCTGAAGCCGATGCCGTCCACACGTGCATACAAAGTGTTTTGTTGCGGAAACACGCTGCGGACGTTTTCCGACAAGGGCCAGTGTTGCATGGTTTTTCTGTCGTAGCTGATGAAATAAAGTGCTTCTTCGGCGCGGAAATAAACACCGAGCTCGGTATAAATCACTTCCCACACAATGCCAACGTGGCGATCCTTGCCTTTCAATCCCGACAGGGTCAGCAATTCCTGGTAACCGATCTTGCCATTTTTATCGGTGACCAGTTCGCCGAATGAATCGTAGCTGGCGACATAGATTTTTCCGTCATGAGCCCGCGTCAGATCCCGGACAATTTGTTTGCCGGGCAATTCAATCAATTCCCACGTGGTGCCGTCGAATCGCAGGATGCCTTCGGAATTGCCGACGTATAGTCGACCCGCCTTGTCGGTCGCAATCGTGTTGTGTTGCGGGTTGGCGTTATAATCTTTCGCGGTATAGCGCTGCATCAACGGCGCACCATACAACTTCATCTTTTGTGCCAACGCCGCGTTGCACTGCAAAAGGCAGAAACTGCTCAGCAAAAGAAAGCCAAGGTCGCGGAATAATTTATTCATGGTTGATGGTCGCATCAAATCTCTTTATATCCGCTACCGCATGATATTTCAATGATACTCTTTTACCCAGATTAGTCCGGATTATTTCATGACATTGCTAAGCGTGAACGTTAACAAAGTCGCGGTTCTGCGCAATTCTCGCGGCGGCAATTTGCCTTCTGTTCTCGAAGCCGCAAGCGTCGCGATTTCCGCTGGTGCCGGTGGCATCACCGTGCATCCGCGACCCGATCAGCGACATATTCGTCCCGATGACGTGTTTGCGCTGGCGAAACTGGTCGCCAATAAAGTCGAGTTCAACATCGAGGGCAATCCATTTGCGCCGGCACGCGATGAATATCCGGGCTTGCTGGCATTAGTGCGGGAAACGCGGCCCACGCAAGTTACGCTGGTTCCAGACAGCGACGGTCAGATCACTTCGGACCATGGTTTTAATCTGTCGCATGATGCCGAGCGTTTGCAAGCGGTAATTGCCGCACTAAAGCCGCATTGCGAACGCATCAGTCTGTTCGTCGATCAAGGCGTGGAAAACCTGCCTATTGCCAAAGACGTCGGCGCAGATCGCATTGAAATTTACACCGGCCCGTTTGCCGAGAGTTACGAGCATGGTGATGCGGAACATGCCTTGAACGCCTGTCTCGCTACCGTGATGCAAGCACAATCCCTTGGTCTGGGCATCAATGCCGGACACGACTTGAATCAGAAAAACCTGGTTTCTTTCCTAACGGCATTGCCGATGACGCGGGAAGTCTCGATCGGGCATGCCTTGTTCAACGACGCTTTGTACGATGGCTTGTTTGCCACCGTACAAAATTATTTGCGCGTCATCCGCAAGCCGGATTAATTCGACGCCAGGGTCAGATTTTCCACGCCGGCATTCTTCGCAATTGCCATGGCGTCGGTAAAGCTTTGATAAGTGGCGTCCGGTTCACCGATGACTTGCACGGTATATTTCTCATCCCTCCGGACGGCCTGACTGAAGTGTTGTTTCAATTCAACCGAGCTGATCATTTGTCCGTCCAGCATAAACGTATCGCCGGCCTGCACTATCAACTTGTGAGGATCCGTTACTTTTCCATTCGGTGAAGGCAGGATCGATTGGCTCATGCTTTGGCTGATTGCCGGAGCAACCAACATGAAGATTACCAACAGGACGAGCATCACATCGACCAGAGGCGTGATGTTGATATCGGACATCATGTTTGTTGCGGGTGCTCTTTGCATGGTGCTCTCCTTTGCCTTGGTGATTGTTCAATTCATATTTACGCCTGATTTTGTTTTTTGGCAAATAAAAAAACGCCACCTTTCGGTGGCGCTTTGATTTCTTCTGTCTGCTTGCTTTGAATCATCCGCCTGCTTTGACGAACCCGATCTTGGTTAGGTTGGCGTTTTTCGCACGCGCCAACACTTTCGCCAGCACTTCGTATTCCGCTTCCGGATCCGTGTCGATTTCCAGCTTGGCTTGCTCAGGTACAGGTAATTCACCGACGGCATCAAACTGTGCGGCAAGCGCCTGCATGTCGATCGGCGTGCCATTCATCGAGACGCTGCCGCCGCCGTCAATCCGAATCTTGATCGGGTCGGGTGGATTGAGGTCAGGTGGTGGCGGGTTGCGGGTTGGTTGCGGCAGATCTACCTGGATTTGATGCGACAAAGGCGGCGCCGTCACCATGAAGATGATCAGCAAGACCAACATCACGTCCACAAGTGGCGTGACGTTGATGTCAGCCATTGGACCGCTACCGGAGTTTGAGGAAAAGGCCATTGACTACTCCGTCTCAGCGTTCACGTGTGGAAACAAAGCCGACTTTGCGAATACCGTGGTCTTTCGCTGTCGTCGTGGCTTGTTCGATCAGTTTGTACTTGGTGTCTTTGTCAGCACGAATATCCAGCTGTGGCTGCGGGTCTAAACCAACCATCGTATCCAGTTTGGCCTCGTACGCATCTTGAGTCACCCTGTCGGCACCCCAATAAATTTCGCCGTTGGCTTTCACCGTAATCGTAATTGGCGGAGTCCGAATATCCGGTTTTTGCTCGAGCGATGCTTTAGGCAACTCGACTTTGACTTTGTGCGTCATCAACGGCGCCGTAATCATGAAGATGATCAACAGCACCAACATCACGTCCACGAGGGGCGTGACATTGATATCGGCCATCGGGCCGCCGCCGCCAGAATTTGTGCTGAATGCCATAACGCGTTCCTTCTAAATCCTGCGTGGATTAACGCTTGTCGGCACCGACGCGGGCGCCGGTAGCAAAGAAGTCGTGCAGGTCATGCGCAAAGGTATCGAATTTTGCGTAGGTGGTGCGATTCGAGCGAGTGAAGAAGTTGTATGCCAACACTGCAGGAATAGCCACGAACAAACCGATCGCGGTCATGATCAGGGCTTCACCCACTGGACCGGCGACGCTACCGATGTCGGCTTGGCCGGATGCACCGATGTTGATCAGCGCGTGGTAGATACCCCAAACGGTACCGAGCAAACCCACGAACGGAGCGGTCGCACCGACGGTTGCCAACCAGGTCATGCCGTCTTCGAGACGTGCACTTTCTTTGGTGACGACTTGGCGCAAGGTGCGGTCGATGAATTCCGAACGGTTCAGCGATTCTGCCAAACGGTTGCCTTCGCTACGCTGATGGTGAGCAGCAGCCTGGGCGCATTCCAGTGCAATTTTCGAGAATGGTTCGTTGGCTGGTTGTTCTTCCATGGCGCGGATTGCATCTTGTGGACTGCTTTCCCAGAAGGTTGCCATCACTTTGTCGGCGCGGCTCGAAACAACACGGCCTTTGATGAAGTTTGCTGCCATGTAGTACAGCGAACCCATCGACATGATCACCAGGGTGGTGAACACGATCGCACCGACGTTGTTCTCGCCAGTGATGAAGGTGTTGAACATGTGGCTGAAACCCATCTTGTTGAAGGCTTCGGCGGTGTTATTGGCGCCGCCTGCAGCTGCGGCCGAGAGGGAGAGAATGTCATGTAGCATACGGATGACCTTATTGTATGGGTTGTATTAAAGAGGAAAAAACGTTTATCCGGCGTCGGGTACGAAGTTAATCAGAACGTATCCCGAACCACCCGTTTTTTGACCATTTTTGATGCCGGGTCTAAATTTAGTTCTACGAACCGCTTCCTTGGCAGCATTGTCGAGATTTCGATTGCGGCTGGATTTTTCAATCACCACATCCACAACATCGCCTTCTGCATTGATTGTAACAAGAAGCTTGACTTGGCCGCCAATACCATCACGTTGCTCTGCTGCTGGATATTTGGGCGGAGTAATACCCGTACTTGAAATGTTCCGCGAGGCCTCTACGTCCGCAATCATCGGGGCGGCAGCCGTAGGCGGCGCCGGCGGAGGAGCCGGGGTCGACATTACATTGGCATCGTCAGTGATGATCGGAGGCGCTTCTGGTGGCGGTGGCAAAATCGTTGGCCGCGGTGTTTCAACAACCTTTTGAATAACGATAGGTCTTTCCGGCGGCGGTGGTGGCGGCGGTGGTGGCGGTGGTGGTGGGTCGGTAAAACTGACCGGCACGACTTGCTCTTCCTCATCCGGTGGTGGTGGCGCCGAAACCGGGGCCATCAGCATCATGAAACCAGCCACATGCAGCGCCATTGCGAATGCAACGCCGCCAATTCGTGGCCAGCTTAAGCCGGCTGCTTTTTCATCTGTGTTTTTGGGATCCGTCATGCGGTGGCGGCTCTTTAAAAAAAATTTATGTACGCGACGCTTTCGCGCCATGACCCGCGACAACCATATCGCGGGAACCTCTAAGCTTATACCAAGACGCCGTTTTATCCAATCATTGAGCTTGGCTAAGTGTGCGCTACTTCGCTTTACTCAGCCTTTCATTTCGCCTTCTCGGCTATTGCGATCTGTTTTTTAGCGTCTTCTGGGTTAATTCCACCTTTGGCGATCGCGTTTTTAGCGCTTTCTTTACAAGCGGCATACAACTGATTCTGGCATTGCACGATAGCCAAATTGAGGTAAATCTTACCGTCCTTGGCCATCGGTGCTGCCTTGTTCCAGGTCTCGATGGCTTTCTGCATGTTGTCGCCGTAATAATAAGCTTCGGCCAAGATGGAGTAGCGCGAAGCGGTTGGCTTGAGCGCGCCGGAAGCGAAACCTGCTTCCATCACTGCCACGAGATCGGCGTCTTTGTTTTTCATCGCCTTATATACGTTAATCGCAGTCAGGTAATCGCGCTCATCGACCAATTGGTTGGTCGAACGCAATTGTGCAATCACGTCGTAGGCTTCATCGTATTGTTTCGAATCGAAATAGGTGATCGCCAGGTTGACTTGCGAGATTCGGTCGTTGCCCGTCGCTTGCACGACAAGCTTGGTCAGTTCTGCCGCTTTTTTCGAGTCTCCGGAATCGGCATAGGCCTTCGCCAGCATTTGCGTGGCTTGCACATCGGTAGGGTCCATCGCATGGACTTTTTCCAGCGGTGCCAACGAATCCTTCACTCTATTGGGCATGCGGAAAAGCGCATTGCCTTTTACTTTCAGGATTTCGATTTTTTCCGCTTTGGTTTCCTGCAGAAAACGTTCCGCCCATTTATAGGCTTCCGGATAATCCTGTTCGAGCAATAAGCGCTGCGCCAGTTCCGACATTTGCGCGTAGTGCGCATTATTGTCCAGGCCATTAATTTGCATGGCTTCTTCAAGCAATGGAATTGCGGAAGCGTGATTGTTGCGATCAACTTTGGTAACCAGCAACGTCAGTACTTTGACGGCGGTTGCCTTGTCGTTCACATTGGCTTTCGGGCTGTCGCGCAATTGTTCGGCGTATTCCTTGGCCTCTGCATCCTTGTTTTTCTGGAAAGCGATAATCATTTTGTTACGCAGAGTCACTACGGAAGGGTCTCCGTCCTGGCTCGGGGCGACGCGAGTTGCCAGCGGGTAATTCTGGACTACGTCTTCTTTTTTCACCTTCATGCCAGTGACGTCATAAGCCTCGGCATCGTCGAACAAGCGGTCTTTATAAGACTTGCGTTTGGCCGGATCTTTCTTGGCTTCTTCTTTCTTGGTCTCTTCCGCACTTGTGACCGACGTCGCGGCAAAACACATTGCCAAACCGATGCCGACTGCCAAAACCAAAGGTTGCATACGTTTCATCTAAAACTCCAAAGAGCAAAAGCACTAATAAAGAGTGCAAGGGTACGGGCCGCGGGCGACATACTCAAGCCCCCGGTCATTTGTTCAAAAACATGAAGGCTTCATGCCTGACTTTCGTGCCGCCTGATAATTGTCCATTAAACCCGGTATCCGCTGCTGTAACGTTTGAATCCGACTTCCGGGGTTAGGATGCGTCGACAAAATTTTCGGCGGATTGCCTTTTTTGCTGATGGCTTGCATGTTTTGCCAGAGAGTTACTGCTTTCGCGGGATCAAACCCGGCGTTGGCCATGTATTTCTGTCCCAGAATATCCGCTTCGGTCTCATGCTTTCTCGAGAACGGAAGCAATACGCCCATTTGCGCACTCAAACCCAATCCAGCCATCAGCAGTTTGCTGTTGTTCGAAGAGGTTTTGCCGTCCGCATACGATCCGGCGCCCTGCAGCACCAATCCTGTCAAGGTTTGTTGCGACACACGTTCGTTTGCATGTTGCGACACTACGTGCGCAATTTCATGGCCGATGACTGCCGCCAGTTCATCCTGGGATTTCACGACCTTGAACATGCCGGTGTTCACGCCAACCTTGCCGCCCGGTAGAGCAAACGCATTCGGGCTTTCGTCCTCAAATACCCGCACTTCCCAGGCCTGTCTGGCCTGTTTTTCCGGTAGCACGGCGATCAATGCATTTACCACGCATTCGGTGCGCGCCAATTTCACTTTGTCGGAAGAAAGTTTGTCGCTGCTTTTGAGTTTTTCAAACGCGTCGGTGCCCAACTGGTTCATCTGGCTGTCTGACACCAGCAGTAATTGCCTGCGTGCTTCGAGGTTCGCTGAAAACCCGACGATGGCGACAATGGCGGCTGTGAGTAAACCTAGGCGCTTCATCGTTTTTCCTTGCATGAATGGTTTTGTTTCCGGTGGAATATAGCCCGGCAAACCTGAATATCAGCTCATTGTTGTGCTGATCAACAAGGCAGACATCGCGAACAGATTATTGCTGGCATGCGCCAGTATCGCTGGCCACAGCTTGCCGGATTTGCGGTAAATCCAGGCGAATAGTGCGCCCATGCCACTATAGAGTCCAAGCGTCAGCAGCCAGCGTGTCAGACCCTGGGTCGGCACGGGCTCGTGCATCAGCGCAAAAATCAGGCTGCTTATTACATAGCCGGCCACCACATAACCGCCGCAGACGAAACGGGCGAAAATCTGTTTGCGAAAAAGCAGCTCTTCGAAAAACGGAGCGACTGTAATCGCGAAAAGTGTGATCAAAATCGGCGTGCGTTTACCGATATCTTCCAGCAAGGCCTGATTGCTGGGTTGTAGCGGTGTTCCCATCGCATTCAACAGGTAAGTACTCAGTGTGGTGAGCAGAAACAGTAGAAACCCGGCTGCTATCGCAAACAGAAATAACTTTTTTTGCGGCGTCGGAATCTGTTTCAAAATCACATGCCGTCCACGCAATGCCCACAAAACCAGAATCGAAACATAAAGTGTCGGAATGGAAATCAGCATTAACGCGAATTGACCCGGCTGCGGATTCGCTATCAGGCCACCATTCGAAAAATATTCGTTGAGCGTCCAGACCAGGGTCGCCAGAATCATTCCGAGAAACCAGAAAACAGCCAGCAATCCAATATCCAAAACAAACGCGCCCAACACTTTGTAGATGTTGGGCGTTTGTTTGTTTATTTCGCCATTGTTCGCGAAATCTATATCGTTTGAAGTCATTACCTGGACTTGCAGACTAGATGTCGAGATTGCCGACGCGCAATGCGTTGTCTTCGATGAATACTCTGCGCGGTTCCACAACATCGCCCATCAAGGTCGAAAAAATTTGATCGGCGGCTACCGCGTCTTCAATACGCACTTTCAGCAAGCGGCGGGTTTCCGGGTTCACCGTGGTGTCCCACAATTGTTCCGGATTCATTTCACCAAGGCCTTTAAAGCGCTGGATCGTGCGGCCGCGTTTTGCTTCTTCGAGCAACCATTCCTGTGCTTGTTTGAATGTGCTGACAGCGTGTGATTTACCGCCTCTCAGCACGGTCGCGCCTTCTTGCAGCAGGCCGTTCAATTGTTGCGCGACTTCGGTCAGCGTGCGCAATTCACCATGCACCAGTTGTTGCACGGCGAGTGTTTGCGTATGCGATAAACCGTGATGGCGTTTTTCGATAATCAATGCACCGCCGAGACCTTCTTCCTGTGCAATCTGGATGCTGATCGAAAATTGCGGGCGACCCAAACCGACATTATTGAGTTTGGTTTCAAGTGTTTTGCACCACGGCTTCAGGGTTTCGGCGTCCTTGAAATCTTCGACTTTCAATGCCGGCATTTCAAGAATATTTTCAAGCACGCTCGCATCGACGCGATAGGCGTGGCGTTGAATGACTTCGTTCGCCGCAACCACTTCGAGCAATAATTTTTCGAGTGCAATGCCGTTGATTGCAGGTGCTGATTCCGATGGACGCAACTCGGCGCCTTCGACCGCATGATTGACCAGATAGGCATTCAATGCGGCATCGTCTTTAATGTATTGCTCATTCTTGCCTTGCTTGATTTTGTACAGCGGCGGCAAGCCGATGTAGATATGGCCGCGCTCCAGCAATTCCGGCATTTGCCGATAGAAAAAAGTCAGCAACAAGGTGCGGATATGCGATCCGTCGACGTCGGCGTCGGTCATCAGGATGATGCGGTGATAACGCAATTTATCCGGGTTGTATTCGTCCTTGCCGATACCGCAACCGAGTGCGGTAATCAGCGTGCCGACTTCGGCGGATGCCAACATGCGATCAAAACGTGCACGTTCCACGTTCAAAATCTTGCCTTTCAGCGGCAAGATCGCTTGTGTCTTGCGGTTACGGCCTTGTTTGGCCGAACCACCTGCAGAGTCACCTTCGACGATGAATAATTCAGACAAGGCCGGATCTTTTTCCTGGCAATCAGCGAGCTTGCCTGGCAGGCCGGCGATATCCAGCGCGCCTTTACGACGCGTTAAATCGCGGGCTTTGCGGGCCGCTTCGCGGGCGCGGGCTGCATCGACAATCTTGCCAGCGATTGCTTTGGCTTCGTTCGGCCTTTCTTGCAGGAACTCTTCCAGTTTCTGGCCAATCACTGCTTCGACCGCCGGACGGACTTCGGAAGACACCAGTTTTTCTTTCGTTTGCGAGCTGAAGCTTGGGTCTGGCACTTTGACCGACAGCACGGCAATCATGCCTTCGCGCATGTCGTCGCCGGACATGGCGACTTTCGCCTGTTTGGCGATGCCGCTTTGCTCGATGTAGTTACCCAGCGTGCGTGTCAGTGCGGCGCGGAAACCGATCAAATGGGTGCCGCCGTCTTTCTGCGGAATATTGTTGGTGAAGCAAAACATTGTTTCCTGGTAGGCATCGGTCCATTGCAACGCAATGTCGACCACGATGCCGTCTTTTTCACCGGAAGCGGAGATAACTGTTTGATGTAACGGGGTTTTTACCGACGCAAGATGTTCCACGAAGCTCTTGATACCGCCTTCGTATTCGAACAAATCATGCTTGCCTTCGCCGCGTTCGTCGATCAATTCGATCTTGACGCCGGAGTTCAGGAAGCTCAGTTCGCGCAGGCGTTTGGCCAGGATGTCGTAATGAAACTCGACGTCGGTAAAGATATCGGCGTTCGGCAGGAAGCGCAGTTCGGTACCGCGTTTGTTCGATGGGCCGATTTGCTTCAACGGATATAGCGGTTCGCCTTCGGCGTATTCCTGCTGGTGATGGAAACCATCGCGCCAGATATTGAGCCACAGCGATTTCGACAAGGCATTGACCACCGACACGCCGACGCCGTGCAAACCGCCAGACACTTTGTAGCTGTTGTCATCGAACTTACCGCCGGCATGCAGCACGGTCATGATGACCTCGGCCGCCGAAACGTTTTCTTCTTTGTGGATGTCGGTCGGAATACCGCGGCCGTTATCGGAAACCGAGCAGGAACCGTCGTTATGCAGAGTCACGACCAGGCGGTCGCAATGACCTGCCAGGGCTTCGTCGATACCGTTATCGACCACTTCGAAAACCATGTGATGCAGGCCGGTGCCGTCATGGACATCGCCGATATACATGCCGGGGCGTTTACGGACGGCTTCGAGGCCCCGTAAAACGGTGATCTTGCTGGAATCGTAGGTACTGTTGGGTGCTGGCGTGTTTTCTGGGACTTGTGGGTCTGTCATTTTGATCGTTTTTCCATGGGGTCATGCAGCCAGCGCCTAGCGGCGACCGGGCTTCGTATCAAGCGTTCAATTATACCTCGGATTGGCTTTCCAAGCAGGGTTTGCCTACTTTATGCCGCCTCTACCAAGCCACGTTTCACGTGAAACATAGATTCAACCTTAATCCGGCTTGAAAGGATTTGCGGACGCTCGGTGGCGGTCAAAATTACCTGCGCCCGAGAGCTGCTGAGATGGTTCAAGACCTGTTCCTGATGGAGAAGGTCCAGCTCGGAGGCAAGGTCGTCCATGCACACCACCGGCCATTCGTTTTTCTGGTGCGCGTAGTTTTCCGCCTGCGCCATCACGCAAGCCAGTGCGGTTAGTTTCTCCTGCCCGCGGGACAAGGTCTCCTTGTTGGGCAAATTCTGATAATCCACCCGCCAATCGGCCCTGTGTGGGCCAACGCTAGTATTGCCGGTCGACAGGTCACGCTGCCGACTCAGGGTTAGCGCATCCTGCAGGGACAACTCCGCCCGCTTCCAGCCTGGCATAAAACTTAGTTGGGCACGGCCCAGTTCGGGCAAATATCTGGCCACCGTGTCATTCAACTCGGTATCCAGTTGTTCCAGGTATTGGGCACGGTAGCGGCTGATGATTTCTCCGCTCAGCGCCATCTCCCGCTCCCAGGGATTTAGCAAGCCGGGATTGGCCTGGGTTTTCAGCAAACTGTTGCGTTGTTTCAGGGCGCGGGCATAACGTCGCCACTGATGGACAAATTCTGGTTCCACGTGAAACAAGCCCCAATCCAGGTAACGACGGCGATGCTCTGCTCCTCCCGCGATCAGCTCGTGACTCCCGGGTTCAAACGTCACCACCGGGATTTCGGTGCATAGTTCGGTCAGGCTGCTGGTATTTTGACCGTTGAGTTTGGCCTGCCAGGAATTACCGGTATGCAGCAAGCCCGCATGTCGCTCGGCATTGTCGCTTTCTTTCCAGCGGATAAAGACTTCGCATTGGCTGGCGCCGCTGCGAATCATGCCGTCCCGGACTCGTCCCCGGAAAGAACGCCCATAGCCCATCAAATGGACTGCCTCGATGATCGAGGTCTTGCCCGCACCGTTGGCGCCGGTGATCAGGTTAATCCCGGGACTGAAGGCAAGCTCGGCCTGCTCGATGCAGCGCAGATCCTTGATTCGTAGTTCGGTTAAACGCATGGTGCTCGAAGTAAAAAGCCCGGGAAGACCGGGCTTTCAGAAAAAGTAGGAAATCCGGCCATTACAAACGCAATGGCATGACGACATGGCGACTGCGGTCATGGCTGGCTTCGCGAACCAGGGCAGACGAGTTACCGTCACGCAGATTCAGGATAACGTGTTCCTCGCGCAACGCCGACAGGGCGTCCAGCAAATAAGTCACGTTAAAGCCGATCGACAGGTTGTCGATTTTGGTTTCGGCTTCCAATTCTTCCTGGGCTTCTTCGCTTTCCGGGTTATTGGCGATGATCCGCAATTGTCCCGGCGAGATTTCCAGTTTGACGCCACGGTATTTTTCGTTCGACAAGATCGCGGCACGTTGCAGGGCAGCCCGCAATGCTTCGCGGTCCACTTTGACTTCCTTGTCGGCGCCAATTGGAATAACCGCTTCGTAATCGGGGAAACGACCGTCGATCAATTTCGAGGTAAAGGTAACGTCGGCACGGCGCATGCGCAGATGGTTGCGACCGACTTCCAATTCCACTTCGCGATCGCCGCCTTCCAGCAAGCGTTGCAGTTCGAGGACACCTTTCCGCGGCACGATGATTTGTTTGCGGGTTTGGGCGCCTTCCGGCAATTCGGCCTCGCAAAGCGCCAAGCGGTGACCATCGGTCGCAACACAACGCAAACTGCTTTCGCGAAGATCCAGCAACAAACCATTAAGGTAATAACGCACGTCCTGTTGAGCCATTGCAAAAGCGGTGCGTTCAATCAATTCCTTCAAAGCCGATTCCGAAACCCGGATACGCTCAACCAAGTCCAGATCTTCAACTGCCGGGAAATCCCGGCTAGGTAAGGTCGCCAAACTGAAACGGCTGCGTCCTGCTTGTACGGTTACTTTATCGCCTGATTGCGTCAGGGTGACTTTGCTGCCGTCTGGAAGAGCACGAACGATTTCAAATAGTTTTCTTGCCGGGATCGTTGTTTCACCAGCGACAGCATCTTCGACTTCCGAGCGGGCGATCATTTCTACTTCGAGATCGGTACCGGTCATCGATAAGCGATTGCCTTCTACCGAAACCAATAAGTTGGCAAGAACGGGTAGGGTTTGTCTGCGCTCAACCACATTGACGACTTGCTGTAAGGGTTTTAAAAGAACTTCGCGAGAAAGACTAAAACGCATGCCGTATGCCCCATTAACCTAGTGGATATATATAAAGAGTGGTGGTGGTAGAGTCGTCAAAAACCTTGGATAAGCTTTTAAGTATTTGTTTTTTATTACTTTTTTATCATCAGCCGGGTGTGGGTCAACACACCTGGGGCTTGGGATAGCCTGTGGATAAAACCCCTATCCAAAAACTATCCCCAGTTTATTCACAAATTATCCCGCTGGTAAGTCTTATTTGCTTATTTATTCACTTAATTTGCGGATCAATTTGTCCCAATCTTCTTTCATCTTGCCATCGGTGTTCAATAACTCGCGAATTACCCGACAAGCATGCAATACCGTCGTGTGGTCCCGGCCGGCAAATGCATCGCCGATTTCCGGCAAACTGTGCTCGGTTAATTCTTTGGCCAGACACATTGCCAATTGTCGCGGCCGCGCCAAACTACGCGTGCGTTTTTGCGACAGCAAATCCGCCATGCGCAATTGAAAATATTCCGCCACGGTTTTCTGGATATTGGTGATCGACACAGCCTGCGATTGAGCGCGTAATAAATCACGCAAGGTTTCCTGCGCGAATTCCATCGTGATGGTTTTGCCGAAAAGGTTTGCGCGAGCGGCCAATGTATTCAATGCGCCTTCCAGATCTCGCACATTCGAACGCATCCGTTTGGCGATTTGAAATGCAACATCATCTGGCAATGGCACGCCGCGTTCGGCCGCCTTTGCCATCAGGATCGCGGCCCGTGTTTCAAAATCCGGTGGTTCGATCGCGACCGACAAACCCCATCCCAACCTGGATTTCAGGCGTGGTTCCAGGTTGTCGACTTCGCGCGGGAAACGGTCGCAAGTAAGAATAATCTGCTGCTTGCCGTCGAACAGCGCGTTGAAGGTATGGAAGAATTCTTCCTGCGTGGTGTTCTTGCCGGCAAAGAATTGAATGTCATCAATCAATAAGGCATCGACTTGCTGGAACTGCCGCTTGAACTGATCCATGGTTTTTTCTTGCAGGCTTTTCATCATCGCACTGAAGAATTGTTCCGATCGCAGATACAGAACCTTCATGCCCGGATTATTGGCACGCATCAAATTACCGGCCGCGATCATCAAATGGGTTTTACCCAGACCGGTGCCGCCGTAAAGCAGAAGAGGGTTGTAATCCTTGCCCGGATTCTGGGCGACCTGCATTGCAGCTGCGCGACCAAGTTTATTGCTGCTGCCTTCGACGAAATTGTCGAAGTGATAACGCGGATCCAGATTGGTCTGGAATGCCAGACCGGCTTCATTGGAAACCTGCGCCTTGTCCTTGACCGCCGCTTTTGGCTTCGCACTCGAGCCGACTTCCAATACGACCTCGGCCTGGCCCTGGCTGAAATGTGCCATCAATTCGCGGATGCGGGGCAGGTAATGTTCGCGGACTTGTTCCAGTACGAACGCATTCGGGGCGAACAGGGTCAACTGATGAGCCTCGACACGGGTCTGCAAGGGACGCAGCCAAGTGTGGATATCTTCGGCCGGAAGTTCTGCTTCCAGACGTTCGAGGCAACGGGGCCAAGCAGTTAACATAGACAACACGGATTCCGGCAGCCGAGGGCCGCTGTGGATAAGTTCGAGGTTGCCCAGTCTAGCGGCTCGCACGAGTTTCGCCAAGCGCGCCCGACTTGACGCGGGCGGGCGAAATTGTCTATACTTTCAAGTCTTTCCTCCCGCATAATCTTCAAGCGAGTTGCGTCATGGCCACCAAACGTACTTATCAACCCAGCAATCTGAAGCGCAAACGTGACCACGGTTTCCGTGCCCGCATGGCTACCGTCGGCGGTCGCAAGATCCTCGCACGTCGCCGCGCCAAAGGCCGCGCGCGTCTCTGCGTCTAAATAAATAATGCAGTCTGGGACGTGAATACCACGGCCCACCAACGCTTCCCTCGCAGTGCGCGGATACGCACCTCGGCCGAATATCAGGCCGTGTTTAGCGAGGGAAGTCGCGTTTCTGGCGCTTACTTTCGTTTGCATCTTGCCCAGGGCGAGGCTTTTCCGAAGCCGCGTCTCGGCATAGCCGTATCCAAACGTGTCGACAAGTCCGCGGTTGCGAGGAATCGCATCAAGCGTGTTTGCCGCGATTATTTCCGCCGATACCAAAAAGAGTATCGCGCTGCCGAATACGTGTTGGTTGCAAAACCCGAAGCTGCGAAAGTAATTGCAACGCAATGGCGTGCAGACCTTGAAAAACTGTTCCATCGCGCCCAAACATTGCTCAGCAACGCTGCGATAGGCACAATGCACGGCTCGCCAGATACCGGCGCTGCAACTTCCCGCGATCCCTAACAGGCAGATCCTGCCCAGGTTTTTTTGAGCTCATGAATCAGACTCGTTCGTTTTTATTGTTTGCTTGGTTATTGGTCGCGTTTTTGCTTTTTACCGAATGGACCAAGACCCCGGCCACAGAACAGCCGGCAGCAACAACAACTTCTGCGACTATTGCTCCAGAAATTGCGCCGAACCAGGCCAATACCTTGCCAGCAGCACCAAGCACGAACGCCGAAAACAAAGGCGTACCGCAATTGCAGAATGCTGATTCAATGGCATCGCAATCGACGCAAACGATTTCAATTCAAACCGATGTACTCAAATTAAAAATAGATCCGCGTGGAGCAAGTCTGGTTTCGACGGAATTACTAAAATATCCGCTAGAGAAAAAATCCGGAAGCACGAACATTGTTTTGCAAGACACCAAAGAGGTCGACTTTTTTGTTGCCCAGTCTGGATTACTGGCCGTAGCAGGAACCCAGAAAACGGCACCCACGCACGAATCACAGTTCCGCGTAGAAAACGGACAGACGAATTTCAGTTTGGCAGCAGGTCAGCAAACTCTCGAAGTACCATTTATCTGGCAAGACGCGGCACAGGGAATCAAGGTTCGCAAAGTGCTGGTGTTATCACGCGGCAGCTATGCGATAAAAGTGAAACAGGAAATCATCAATACCGGTTCGCAAGCATGGCAAGGTGCCGCGTATGAGCAATTCATTCGGGTACAACCACCGGCACCGCCGAAGCACAGCATGTTTACCAACCCGGAAAGTTTCAGTCTGACCGGTGCTGCCTGGTTCAGCGAAGAAACCAAGTTCAAGAAAAAATCATTTTCGGATTACAGCGAAGAAGACCTTGATCTGAAAAACAGCAAGCAAAGCTGGATCAGCATGGTGCAACATCACTTTGTCAGTGCATGGGTGCCGGGCAAGAACGAAACACGTGAAATCACCACTTCAATATTGAGTGGTATTGGCAAACCGCATTATGTGATCAGAAGCGTCGGTTCAATAATGACGGTTCCATCAGGTAAAGCCACAACTGTCGAATCCACCCTGTGGGTCGGCCCAAAGCTGCAGAGCGATATGGAAAAAGCCGATCTTTCGAGTTTGAAATACACGCTCGACTACGGCATTTTCGATTTCATCGCCGAACCACTGTTCTGGTTGTTGTCCTTGCTGCATTCCTGGCTAGGTAACTGGGGCTGGGCAATTATCGCGATCGTGGTGTTGCTGAAACTGGCACTGTATAAATTATCGGCTGCGCAATACAAAAGCATGGCGAAAATGCGTGCAATTCAGCCACGTCTGGAAGCATTGAAAGAACGCTACGGTGACGATCGCCAGGAATATTCCAAGGCGATGATGGACTTGTACAAGAAAGAAAAAATCAATCCGGCCGGCGGTTGTTTGCCGATGCTGATTCCGTTGCCGATCTTCTTTGCCTTGTACTGGGTATTGCTGGAAAGCGTCGAATTGCGCCAGGCTCCGTGGATCGGCTGGATTCAAAACCTGACCGCGCCGGATCCGTATTTCATTCTGCCGGCGATGAATTTGATCGTGATGTTCGTAACGCAGAAACTGACGCCGATGCCGGGCATGGATCCGATGCAGAAGAAAGTGATGCAATTCATGCCGCTGATGTTCGGTGTGTTGATGGCCTTCTTCCCGGCTGGTCTGGTGCTGTACTGGGTGACCAATGGTCTGCTCGGTATCTTGCAACAACAGGTCATCAACAAGCGTCATGGTGATAAAGCGGTTGCAGTCACAAAATAAATCAACAGAAAGATTATGAATTCGCCAAAACAAGAGCCCGCTAACGCGGGCCTTTGTTTATGATGGGCAGATGAATAAATACGTAGATACCATCGTCGCGATCGCCACCGCCAAAGCACCGGCCGGCATCGGCATCCTGCGGCTAAGCGGCCCGAAAGCGCTGGCGATTGCCGAAGCGATGCTGCGGAAAAAAATCGTCGCACGGCAGGCAAGCTACGGCCGATTTCTCGATGAAAACGATGCAGCCATCGACGACGGCATTGCGGTATATTTTTCCGGTCCGCATTCCTACACCGGCGAAGACGTGGTCGAACTGCAGGCACACGGCAATCCGTATCTGCTCGCACAATTGCTGCGGCGTTGCATAACGCTGGGAGCAAGGCAGGCACGCCCGGGCGAATTTACCGAACGCGCGTTCTTGAACGAAAAACTCGATCTGGCACAGGCTGAAGCGGTCGCCGATTTGATTTCCGCCGGCAGCGAAGCCGCGGCACGCGCCGCACGCCGTTCGCTCGACGGCGACTTTTCGAAACGCGTGCATGAAGTCGAGGAAGGCCTGGTCAATCTACGCGTTTACATCGAAGCGGCACTTGATTTTCCGGAAGAGGAAATCGATTTTCTCGCCGCACCGCAATTGCAATCACGCTTGAAAAAAGTGCAGCAGGATTTGAATACGCTTCTGCAGGAAGCCGAACGTGGCAAACGTTTGCTCGACGGCGTACACGTGGTGATTGTAGGTGCACCGAATGTCGGCAAGTCTTCGCTGTTGAATCGACTGGCCGGCGAAGAACGCGCGATCGTCACCGACATAGCCGGCACCACGCGCGATGTTTTACGTGAATCGATCACGCTCGACGGCGTGGTCATCACCCTGGTCGATACCGCCGGATTGCGCGACACCGCCGATGTGGTCGAACAGGAAGGCATCAAGCGCGCACACCGGGAATTGGTCGATGCGGATTTGGCATTGGCGGTACTGGACGACCGCGAGGCGGAATCGTCCATTCAGCAATTGCGGGCAAGCCTGGCCGGAGTGCCGCGCATTTTATGGCTGCACAATAAATGCGATCTCAGCGGTAAATCGGTGCACGAAGAACAGCGCGAAGACGGCAAGCATCTATGGTTGTCGGCTCGCGCCGGCGATGGTTTCGATGGCCTGCGCCAGGCATTGCGCGAAGTTGCCGGCCTGAACGACAGCGACGCCGGCAGCTTCAGTGCGCGTGAACGCCATGTCGAAGCACTCTTTCGTGCAAAGGCGGCGCTTGCACTGGCGGCCGAACAATTGGACCACAAACAGGGGGAGTTGGCCGCGCACGAGCTTCGCGACAGCCATCATGCGCTCGGGGAAATTACCGGCCAGATGGACGCCGATGCTCTGCTGGGCAGGATATTTTCAAGTTTTTGCATCGGCAAATAAGCCGGGCGTGCTATACCGTGATCCACGATACGGAAAAAACTTGACAAATAGGCCAAACTTTAATGTGCTGAGCATGTGAAATTCGATTAACCTTAAACCCAGTCCAGAACCCAGTGACCACTATGAGCAAACCGACCAAAGTAATGAAACACGTACTGCCCTGCGCCTTGTTGATATCCCTGGGCCTGGGCCTGTCCGCCTGTAAAAAGGAACCCGAGCCTGCCGCGCCGGCCACAACCGATACTGCTGCACAAACTGCCGCCCAGACCGATGCCCAGATTGCGCAGGCCGCCCAGGCTGCCCAAGCAGCTGAGGCTGCGATGGCCGCTTTGCCGGTTGAAGAACTTCGCAAGCGTGCTTCCACGGCATTCCGCGAGCAGCGCCTCTATGCGCCAGCTGGCGACAATGCGATGGAATATTATCTGGCACTGCGCAAGAAGAGCGACAAGCCCGACGCCAATAGCGAAAGCGCCCTGATGGATTTAATGCCGTATACCGTCATCGCCGCCGAACAGGCCATCGGCCGTTTCGATTTTGTCGAAGCCGAACGTCTGCGCGCCCTGCTTGAGCGTGCCGATCCGCAAGCTCCGGCGTTGCCACGCATTGCCGAAGCCATCACCACCGGTAAAGCCAATGCGGCCCAACGCCTGATCGACGACGCCAAGCGTTCCGAAGAAGAAAAACGCCTAGAAGAACTGGCCAAGCAAAAAGCTGCCGATGATGCCGCAAAGGCCGCCGCTGCGGCACGTACACCAACCGTAGCGACACCGGAACCGGTGGCAACCCGTCCGGAGCCAGTGGTAACCCGTCCTGCTCCGACAACTGCAGCACCGCCACCGCCAGCACCGACTACCACTGCACCAACGCGTCCTGCTACCACCAGTGCCCTGGTCGCGATCAGCACTCCGCAGCCGGCCTATCCACCGGATGCATTGCGTAACGGCGTTACCGGCAATATCGAAGTCGAATTTGTCGTGAACCGCGACGGCTCGGTCTCCGATGTCCGGGTCTTGAAAGCCACTCCGCGCGGCACGTTCGATCGCGGCGTATTGAGCACCGTGAAAAAATGGCAGTTCCAACCTCTGGACGAGCCACGCACAGTGCGTCGTAATTTCAACTTCAACTAAGTTGAAAATAGCAATTAATGTAAAAGAAAAAGCCCGGCATTGCCGGGCTTTTTTTATTACATGAAACTTTCGGATTCCGAGACACTTCGACTTGGTATTAACCTACCGGCGTGTCTCTACATAATGCGCAATGCTGTCCTTTGCTCGATTGGTAGTAACGCGCACCGATGAAAATGCTGGTGGCCATCACTGCCCATGATCCGGCATGCGCGAGCGAGTCTTCCAGCGTATGCCCTTTCAACAACTGTACGCCGAAAATAATCGCGAACGTGATTGCCAGCACGATCAGAAAACGACGAATCCAGAAAATCGTACTCATAAATATTCCTTTCGGGGATAGGCAAATCGATCAGGCACTGATCGCCAGTTTTTCACGGTGATACAAGCGCGCGGCAACGGTCCAGAGCAATGCCGCCAGGCTGAAACCGGCCAGGAAATATACGCCCCATTCGGCATTGCTGATGTTTTCGCCGCGCACCAATTTCAGGATCATCTGGTTCTGCGACAGGAACGGTACCGCAAACATCCAAAGCTGGTTCTTGACCGGATTGACCATCAGGATGATGGTCGGCAACAAGGGCAGCATCATCAGGATGCTCATATAGCTTTGCGCTTCCTTCACGCTTTTTACGCTGGCCGAAATCAAGGTCAACAAGCAGGCACCGATCAGCAAAATCGGGATCAGCACCAGCAGCAATAAAGAAATCGTGCTGATCAACAATTCCACTTTTACACCGAGGCCGGACGAAAACAGGAAGCAGATTTTGAAGGCCAGCAAACTGATGATCAGGCTGATCAGGCCGAACGCACAGGCGGCCAGAATCTTTCCGCTCATGATCGCGCTGCGCGAAGCCGGCGTTGCCAACAAGGGTTCCAGCGATTGGCGTTCACGCTCGCCGGCGGTGACATCGATGATCAAATATGCGCCACCGAGGAAAGCGGTCAGGATCAGCAGGTAGGGCAGGAAACTCAGGACCTGACCGGCCCGGCTTTGCGGCGTCGCCAAATCACGATGGGCAATTTGAATCGACTGCATCGCGGTCGGGCTGACGCCACGGGCAAGCAGGCGCAAGGTGCCGACCGTCCTGCCATAGGTTTCCAGCAAGTTTTCGACGCGTTCGACCGGAATCGAAGCATCCTGGCGTGTCGTGTCGTGAATCAACTCCACGGTCGCCGGCATGCTTTTACGCCACTTGTCGCCGAACTCTGGGCTAATGCGCATCACCACGTCTTCGCTCTGATCGGCGATTGCCGCATCGATATTTTTCGGTGCTTCCTTGATGATGATGTTCTGGCCCTTCAACCAGGCGACCAGGTTCGGCGCGTGTTCAACGCCTTGCACCGGCAGCGTCAGCGGTTTCTCCATTTGGGTGCTGACGCGATTGGCAATCAACTTGATCATGCCGAACATCAACACCGGACCGAGCAGGGTGCCGACCACCAGCGAAATCATCACGGTACGGCGATCGCGAAACATGTCGCGCAGTTCTTTTTTGAAAACAGTGATCAAGGCGCTCATGCGTGCAAACCCTCTTCGGTACCAATCGCTTTCACAAATGCATCTTCCAGATTTTGTTCGCCGAATTGCGCGCGCAATTCATCCGCGGTTCCCTGTGCCATCACCCGTCCTTTCGAAATGATCACGATCCGGTCGCAGAGTGCGGCGACCTCCTGCATGATGTGGCTCGAGAAAATTACGCAGCGGCCTTCTGCTTTCAGTTGCTTCAGGAATTCCCGCAGGCCGCGCGTGGTCATCACGTCGAGACCATTGGTAGGCTCGTCGAGAATCACGTTTTTCGGATCGTGCACCAAAGCACGCGCGATTGCGGTCTTGGTGCGCTGCCCCTGCGAAAAACCTTCCGCCTGGCGGTCCAGCACGTCTTCCATGCCGAGCGCATTCGACAATGCGAGTGTGCGCATCGCGATTTCCTGATCCGTCATGCCGTGCAATTGGCCGAAGTATTCGATGTTTTCGCGTGCGGTCAGGCGCTTGTAAACGCCGCGCGCATCCGGCAACACGCCCAGCCGGCGACGCACGTCTTCGGCTTCCTTGATGCTGTCGAAACCGTCGACTTTGACATTGCCCTGGTCGGGATTCATCAAGGTATACAGCATGCGCAGCGTGGTGGTCTTGCCGGCGCCGTTCGGGCCAAGCAAACCGGTGATTTCGCCGTCGTGCGCGGTGAAGCTGACGCCCTGCACGGCTTTCACCAGGCCGGTTTTTGTTTTGAAACTTTTATGTAAATCCTGAACTTCAATCATGATCAGTTCTCGTTGGAATATTTTTCTGTAATTGCGACAAAATGCGGATAAGGGCTTAGGGTTCCCAGCCATAGAAACCGGTAAACGGCGGCACATAGGCGAGAGAGTCGAGACATTTGATGTCGAGATTCTTGGTATCGGCACTATCGATGAAGCGGGCGAATATTTTCGGACCGCAACCGACCGGCATTACATTGTGGCCCTGTCCCTTGACGATCACATGTCTGCCATTGGGCAGGAATTTCGCGACCGCATCGCCGTAACGCGGCGGTGTGACCGGATCGAATTCACCCGACAACAGCAACACCGGAACATTGCCTTTCAGCGGCGCGCGAAAATCGGCGGCACGTTTCGAGTGTGGCCAGACTTCGCATTGGGCCTTCATAAAAGCGATCATGCTGTTGCCGATCAGCGTGTTGGCGGTAGCGGGATCCTCTTTCAACTCTTCGACATCTTCGCTGCAAATCACCGACAGTTGCATGCCATGCATGATCGCGTCGCCGAGGCTATGATTCATCATTTGCGCCTGCGCCAACAAAGGACCGCCATTGCCTTGCGAAGCCTGCGCCAACAGCAACGGCAGCATCGATGCGGTCAATGGCGAATACGAATACATGCGTGCCACCATCGCCAGACTGCCGCTGTCGAGTTTTTCGCGCTTGGCTTCGCCGCTCATCGGATCGCTGTAATTCACGATCATCGGCGCTTTCTGCAATTGTGCACGCAAGGCATCAAGCTTCTGTCTCGGGTTGCCGAAACGCTCGCGGCAAATTTTGTCGGCGGTGCAGCGGGCGAAGTGTAGGTTCAATGCATTCTCGAGATTGCTCGCATGTTCGGCACCCAGCACCAGCGAGTTCGGGACGACGCCATCCAGCACGATCGTGCGCGTATGCTGCGGATAGCGTTTGGCGTATTGCTGCGCCACTCGGGTGCCGTAGGAGACACCGTACAAATTTATCTTTTCGGCGCCGATTTTGCTGCGCACCAGATCGAGATCGGCGATCGCGTAACCGGTCGAATAAAAACGGGTGTCGGCATTTTTATTGGTGTCGTCCGCACATTTTTTCGCGAACGCTCTTGCCTTGTTCAAATCCAGTCCGGCGATGTCTTCATTCTCGCCGACCGCACTTTTTCCGCTGGCATCCTTGCAGATCAGCGGATTGGATTTTCCGGTGCCGCGTTGATCAACCAGGATGACGTTTCTTTTCTTGATCACATCGACGAAGGCCTGATGCAATTGCGGATAACTTTCCAACGCCGATTGTCCCGGACCGCCGGCCAGCATGAATACTGGGTCGGGCTGCGCTTCGCCTTTCGCGGGAATCCACGCCAATGCGAGTTCGATTTGCCGGCCTTTCGGCTGGGCCGGATTTTCGGGCACTTTCATCTTGGCGCATTGTGCGGATACGGTCATCGAGGTATTGGGCACCGGCAAAGAGCAGGCCTGGAAATCCAGTCCGCCGAGTTTGCGTGCCTCGGCACTCTGGCTAAGTGTCACAGCACTTAGAAACAAAAGTGCCAAACCGTGTTTGCTGTAGTTGAGAGACATAAAATTATCCTTGATAAATTTTTTTGCTATGCGACTTTGAATACGAGCGACCGAATAATTTTTTTTAAGCGCCGGCTTCAACTGGCAATTTGGCGGCGAGCCAGCCGGTAATGCCGGCCGATAAGACCTTTGTGTTTCCATAACCCATCTTCTTTGCACGCCGTGCCGCATTGGGCGCTTTTCTGCACATCGGGTTCGAACAGTAAAAAACCAGGCTGGCTTCCTTGTCGGACGGCAGATCATTAATGCCGTAATTCTCGGGATCAAGATTCAAGGCGCCGGGAACATGTGCCTTCTGCCAGCTTTGAACTGAATTGACATCGAACACGGCGACCGCCTGGTTTTGCATCTGCAAATGCAGGTCTTGCGGGGAGATGGTTTTCAAGCCCATTAACAGTGCAAACATTTCGTGCTCCTTGGTGCTCTGTATTCAGAGTCATGAATCAGTGCGGTGATCATTGGATTTGTTCATCCAGAAAAATCGTTTCGATGCGCATGTTGAACAAGCGCGCAATCTTGAATGCCAGCGGCAAACTGGGATCGTACTTTTCGGTTTCAATCGCGTTGACTGTTTGCCGGGAAACCTCCAGCAAATCCGCCAACTCGCCTTGCGACCAGCCCTGCTTTTCGCGCAATTCGCGCACCCGGCTTTTCATTTCAAGTAACGCCAGAGCCAGTAGCTACGCGCCAGGGCGTAGCCAATGCATAAAGACAGCAGGACTGCGGATAGTACGTGCTCGGTAGTCGGTGAGATCAACAGGATGCCTATCGACAAGAGAAGCGCCATGCCGCAAGTCAAAGTCAGTAAACATCCGATGGCGATAGCATTGAGCTCTATTTTTCGTTCTACTTCATCGCACTCGTTCAAATATTGCAGGTAGATTTTGCAACCCCATAAAAAAGGCGCCAAGACCAGCAATACCCAAGATAGTTTTTGCCAAGGCGCAAGCAATAATTGCGGCGCAGTAATGCCAAATGCAAAAACCAAAATCGTCAGGCCGCCAGGCAGTAGAGATTTGATGTAGTAGCGGCGCAGTGGTTTGCGCCAAGGCTGAATTAAATCTTTAATGAACATCGGTAACTCCCGGGCTGGCTATGAATGAAGACGGTGTTTTCATCGGTAGCGCCAGCTCGCAATGCATTTGGTCACGCCATACAGACCGCACAAAGACGGAAACACCCAGATCGCCACCAGCCCGCCATCACCCAGGGAAATCAGCTTCGAGGTGGCCAGAAAACCAAGGCAAAGAAAAATCAGGCCGGTGAACAGGCAGGACAAAGCGATCGCTTCGAGTTCAATGCGACGTTCGAGTTCGTCGCAGTCGCGCAGGAATTGAATCAGCGCCTTGCAGACGAACAAGATCGGCACTACCGGTGCCAGCGACAAAATTGCACGCAGGTAGATAGGCGCGTCGACGCCGATTTTTTTCATAATCAAAATCGAAGCAAACAGCACGACGACGTAACCAAGCATCGCGGGGATGAAAGCGCGCAGGTATTTCCGGTGCACCGGCCGCATGTGTTTGCCAGGGTGAAGCAGGCGATCTGCATTTTCGCTGGCTACCAGTTGCACTTCCGCAAGCTGGTCTTGAATCGCTTGCTTGCTGCCGGCTCGCTGGCCATCACCACCGGACAGAAGCCGAAACGCGGAGCGGAACAGAAACACCAGCGGAATAACCGGAGCCAGAGTGATCAGGCTCCGCAAAGAAGCCGAAGACTCGGGGACTACTCGGTCCAGCAAATACCAGACCGCGAATATGCTCGCCATAAATGCAAATGACGAGATCATCATGGACTTTACGGAAGGGGATGTCGGTGCGTTCATTTTTTTGTGTCAAGTGTGCTTGACATCAGAATGCACGGCTTTTTTTGGCTTGTCAAGCGTCCTTTACAAGCAGGAAATCGGTATTACTTGGAGCTGACGTATTTTTCCCGGCGTATATGCGGGATCGGCAGGCCGAAGGCTTTCAGGGCTTCGAAATTGACGTCGACCATGTTTGGATTGCCGCACAGGTAGGCAATATCGTTTTCGGCGCGCGGAGCGAGTTCGCTCAAGGCTTCCTGCACATAGCCACGGCGGGCATCGGGATGCGGGTTTTCCGGCATTTCCCGCGAGAAGCACGGAATAAAGCGGAAGTTCGGATATTGCTCGGCGAACGCATAAAAATCTTCGCCGTAAATTAATTCTTCCGGCGTGCGTGCGCCGAAAAGCAGGATTACCTCGACCGAACGTTCTTTCATCAGGCGCGCCAGTTCCGGCAACATCGCCCGGTACGGTGTCACGCCAGTACCGGTACCGATCAATAGATAGCGCTTGTTCGCATCGTTGGCCGCCAGGCAAAAACGCCCGAACGGACCGCTGCATTCGATTTGCTGGCCTTCGTCCAGCGCCTCAAACAGCGCGGAGGCCGCACCGCCTGGCACGAAACTGACTGCGATATCGAGCGCATCGCCCGGACCCATCGCATGATCATGCAAGGTGGCAATCGAATAACTGCGCTTGGTCGCGGTGCCGTCGGAGTAATTGAAATGTACCTGAATGAACTGGCCGGGGATGAAATCGAGCGGGTCGCCGTCATCGCGGACAAAACTCAGGTGTCGGACGGAGGGCGCCAACATGCGGCTGCCGATAAGCTTGAGCGGGAAATGAGCAGGCATGAGGCGTCGGGTCAGCGGTAAAAAGAAGGAACGCGATTATACTAGGCATTCAAGCCCGGAATGACAGGCTGGATCACGTTCCGGCCCGGAGAAACTTATGCAAAACCAGCCCGCGCTGGAGATCGGCGCGCTGAAAAAAACCTACGACAACGGCGTCGAAGCCCTGAAAGGGGTCTCCCTGTCGGTGCAACCCGGGGATTTCTTCGCTTTGCTGGGCCCAAACGGCGCCGGTAAATCGACCCTGATCGGCGTGGTAAGCTCGCTGGTCAATGCCAGCAGCGGCGAGGTCAATGTATTCGGCATCAACCTGCAGAAGAATCGCAGCGAGGCGATGCGGCAGATCGGCCTGGTGCCGCAAGAAATCAATTTCAACATGTTCGAAAAGCCGTTCGATATCTGCGTGAACTACGCCGGGTTCTACGGCATGGACCGCAAGACCGCATTGCAGCGTGCCGAACAGGAATTGAAACGCGCGCAACTCTGGGACAAGGCACACATGATGTCGCGGACCTTGTCCGGCGGAATGAAGCGTCGCTTGATGATTGCCCGCGCGATGATGACGCAACCGAGATTGCTGATTCTCGACGAGCCGACCGCCGGCGTTGATATCGAAATCCGCCGCGGCATGTGGAAAACCCTGCGCGAAGCGAACCAGGCCGGTACCACCGTCATCCTGACCACGCATTATCTGGAAGAAGCGGAAAATCTCTGCCGCAATCTGGCGATCATCGACAAGGGACAGATCATCGAACAAGGGCCGATGAAAACATTGTTGGCAAAACTCGATATCGAAGGTTTCCTGCTCGACATCGAAGGCGTGTTGCCTGGCGTGTTGCCGGTAATCGATAAAGTAAGTTTGACCGCAACCGACGATCACACGCTCGATATCGAAAAACCGCGCGCGATGGATTTGAACCATATTTTCAGCGAGCTTAACCAGGCCGGCATCCGCGTGCGTTCGATGCGCAACAAAGTGAACCGTCTGGAAGAATTGTTCGTGAAGCTGACCGGCGACAATACCCAGGCGGCATAAGCCGCTACTTTTAGATGAAGTGTTTTTGAACCGGAATAAATAATGTCTAACCCGAATTTAATCGCCCTGAAAACCATTGCCCGTCGCGAAGTGATGCGCATACTGCGAATCTGGGGCCAAACCCTGGTGCCGCCGGCGATCACGATGACCCTGTACTTCCTGATTTTCGGAAAACTGATCGGTTCGCGGATCGGCGACATGGGCGGTTTCGATTACATGGATTTTATCGTTCCGGGCCTGGTGATGATGGCGGTGATCCAGAATGCCTACGGCAATATCAGTTCCAGTTTCTTTGGCGCGAAATTCGGTCGCCATGTCGAAGAACTATTGGTATCGCCAATGCCGAACTGGGTTATTCTGCTCGGCTATGTTTCAGGTGGTGTGCTGCGCGGCCTGATGGTCGGCATCATCGTATTGGCGATCGCGATGTGTTTCACGCATGTTCGCGTACCACATCCATTCGTGATGTTGAGCACCGTGTTATTGGGCGCGACGATTTTCTCGCTGGCCGGGTTCGTCAACGCGGTGTATGCGAAAAAATTCGACGACATCGCGATTATTCCGACCTTTATTCTGACGCCGCTGACCTATCTCGGCGGCGTTTTTTATTCGGTGAAAGTATTGCCGCAGTGGGCGGAAACCGCGACCCACGCGAATCCGATTTTTTACATGGTCAATGCATTCCGTTACGGATTATTGGGCGAGTCCGCGAGTGACCTGCCGCTGTGGACCGCGTTTGCGGTGATGCTGTTTTTTGTCGTTGCGCTGGGCTGGCTGGGATTGCATTTGCTGACCAAGGGTATTGGCCTGCGTTCTTGATTGTGTTTTTGATTTTGTGGGAGCTGCTTTAGCAGCGATCTGACTTTAAGCAACATCGAATGTCACGCATTTAATCGCTGCTGAAGCAGCTCCCACAAAGCTTCACAAATCAAAAAAGATCCTGGCGTTCGCCGTGCTGGTTTCTGCAGTCACCTCAACTTTCTCACCGCGATCTTTCGCCAATTCTTCGATAATATGCTTCAGATACATCGGTTCATTGCGATGCAGTTTTGGCTTGGGCCTGATCGATCGCGGCAGCAGATACGGGCTGTCGGTTTCGATCAATAAGCGGTTCGCCGGAATATGCGGCACGATTTCGCGCAGATGCTGGCCGCGGCGTTCATCGCATAACCAGCCGGTAATGCCGATGTAGTAATCGGCATCCAGGTACTCGAAGCATTCTTTCTTCGTGCCGGTAAAGCAATGCACGACCGACTTGTTCAAACGACCATCGAAATTTTTCATCATCGCCATGAAATCTTCATGCGCATCGCGTTGATGCAGAAACAGCGGCTTGCTGCATTCGACCGCGAGCTGCAATTGTTTTTCAAATGCGCTGCGTTGCGCCGGTCGTGGCGAGAAATCACGGAAATAGTCCAGGCCACATTCGCCGACCGCGATAATTTCCGGCAAGGCGTGCAGCGCGCGCAATTCGGCCAGTCCTTCTTCGGTCACTTCGAGTGCGTGATGTGGATGCACACCGGCGGTCGCCGATAAAAAGCCCGGATGAAGTTGTGCGAGCCGCAGGGCTTCGCGCGAACCTTCACGTGAAGCGCCGGTGACCATCATGTGGACGATACCGGCCTCGCGGGCCCGGGCCAGCACATCATCGAAATCGTGCTGAAAACTTTCGTGGCCCAGGTTGGCGCCGATATCGATTAATTCCATGGCTAAATCTGCAAAATACAATGCGATAGTGTAAGCGCTGGTCAACCGCGGCGCAGCAAATGCGTTCGTATGCATGAACTATCGAAATGCAATGCCCAAGCCATGAAGAAAATACGCACTGCCGCTTGTCTGTTTTTATTGGTAACCAGTAGCGCCTACGCCAAGCCACTATACGATACGGCTGAAGTCGATCTCGCGATGCAGGCTTTCATGGCCGACTATGGTTTGCCCGGCAGCAGCATTCGTCTTGCCAAAGACGGCAAGGTTCATATGCAAAAGTACTACGGCAATTATTCTGGCAGCATGCGCATCCCGATTGCCTCGGCGAGCAAGTGGTTATCGGCATTGGTGCTTGCACGGCTGGTAGAGAAGGGCCAATTGCAGTGGCAGGATACCGTCGGCGAATGGATCCCGGATGCACCCATCGACAAACGCGCTATCACGCTAGCGCAATTGTTTTCGCACACCAGTGGCCTGCCCGGTAATGAAAGTACCAGCTGTCTTGCGAATCGTTTTATCACGCTGGATAACTGTGCCAGCCAGATTCTGAATTTGAATCTCGAATCGACGCCGGGCAGTAGTTTTTCCTATGGGGGCAATTCGATGCAGGTAGCCGGACGCCTCGCCGAAATTGCATCTGGTAAAAACTGGAATCAATTGTTTTACGACGAACTCGTTGTGCCGCTCGGTTTGAGCGGCACCGATTTTGCGACCAGTTCGACACAGGAAGGTTATGTCTGGGTTGGTAATCCGCGAATCGCCGGCGGGGTTCGCAGCACGCAAGCCGATTACGGCCGCGTGCTGGATGTGCTGCTGGCCGGCGGCTTCGACGGGACGCAATCGTATTTAAGCGTCGATACCCTGGCCTATATGGCTTACAACCAGGCGGCCGGAAAGATCATTCTCAACACACCGTCGCCGGAAACGATCGGATACGGCATCGGCCAATGGATCGAAGCGATTGATGCGAATGGCAACACCACGCGGGTCTCCAGCCCCGGTGCATTCGGTACCACGCCTTGGGTAGATTGGGCTGCAGGCAGCAATGGCATTATTTTCGTGCAGGATCAACGCACGCGCATCGAAGCCGGTTTATATCAAGTGCAATGGCTTGGCATAGCGGCATTATCGAAACGCAGCTATGTCAAACCGCCGATACAGCAGCCACAAAAATACGCAGCGAACCAGAAACCAAAACGAAATACGGCGCTTGAATCGGGTAGCAACGAATAATTCAGAAATACTGTTTGACCAATTCGCCGCAACGTTGTTCGATCAACGCATCGACATAGCTCCGATCGATCCCTTCCAGCAAACCGATTTTTTTCGTGGCGGCGTATTGATGGCTTTTTTCTGCCGACAGCAGACGCGAATCGATGCCGCAGAATTCCGCGATGCATTCGGTGCTGGCTTTGAGTTCCTTGGTCTTGACGATCAACAGCCGTTCGGGCGGCACGATTTTCGTCACTTGTTCGATGCGGTCGGCCCAGCGATTCAACAGACTGGCGATCGGATAAAGCCCGTGCTGTTGCAAGACCGCTTCGGGTGCGGGATAACTTTCCGGCAACGGACCGTGCACCTGTTTCCTGAGACCGGCCCAATGGCTGTTCAGCGGAACCTTCAAGGTCTGGTTGAACGAAGAGTCCAGCCAGGAGTATGGCTCGCGTAAAGTCAGGATGAATTTTGCATCCGGAAGCGCTTCGGAAATTTCCTGCACGCAATAACCATGCAAGTGCGAGACGTCGCATTCCAGCCAAAGCCGGTGGCTGCGTTCGATAAACCACTTCGCCACTTCGCCGGTTTTACATTGGCCACTGATCTTGCGCGCAAGCAGGGCGATTTCCTGATTGACCTCGGCTTCGTGACGGGAGCGAAAGTGTCTGGCGAACATCGCTGCCAGCGAATGGGTTCCGGTTTTTGGCGAACCAATTCCGAAAACCTAGCATCGCCTTGGTTTAATAAGACGGTAGCCGGGAATTTTGGGATAATGTTTCGATAATTTCTGGAACACTGACATGGCCGCAGCATCGCAAAAAACGTCTGGCTTGTCATGTTGGCTTGCAACACAGTGACCCTGCATTTTCCAATCACCGATGTCTTGCCGGGAATTCTGTCGGCGCTGCAAAAAAACACGCGTCTCGTGCTCGAGGCACCACCGGGCGCCGGCAAAACCACGCAGGTACCGATTGCACTGCTCGATGCGGCATGGCGAGCCGACAAGAAAATCCTGATGCTGGAACCCAGGCGCGTAGCGGCACGTGCCGCCGCCGGTTTCATGGCGAAACAATTGGGCGAAGGCGTTGGCGAAACCGTCGGTTATCGCATCCGTTTTGAAAACAGAATTGCGAAGAACACTAAAATCGAAGTCGTTACCGAAGGTATTTTGACGCGGATGATCCAGGACGATCCCGGACTGGAAAACGTCGCGGGGATTTTGTTCGATGAATTCCACGAACGCCATTTAAGCGCCGATCTTGGTTTGGCGCTCGCGCTGGATATCCAGCAATCGCTGCGCGAAGATCTGCGCATCGTGGTGATGTCGGCCACGCTGGACGGCGAGAAGCTGGCCGAATTCTTGCAGGCCGACAGAATCAGCAGTGCCGGCCGCAGTTATCCGGTAAGCACCGCACACTTTCCGGCGCGCCGCGATGAAGCACTGGCATTCCAGATCAAACGATGCGTCGAAGAGGTGTTGAAAAAACACGACGGCGACCTGTTGATTTTTCTTCCCGGACAAAGGGAAATCCGGCAAGTCGAAAAAACGCTAGAAGCAGTTTGCACATCAGAAAATATTTCACTGGTATCGCTGTATGGCGATATGCCGATCGAAAAACAAAGCGAAGCCTTGTCGCCAGATATAAGTGGCAAACGCCGGATCGTATTGGCGACCAATATTGCCGAATCGTCGGTAACCTTGCCCGGTGTTCGTGTCGTGATCGATAGCGGTTTATCGCGCGAACCGCGTTTCGATACCAACTCCGGTTTTTCGCGCCTGGAAACGGTAGCCATCTCGCAAGCGTCTGCGGACCAGCGAACCGGCCGCGCCGGCCGCGTCGCCGAAGGTTGGTGTTACCGCTTATGGCCGGCATCGCAACGATTGGAACCGATGCGCAGCGCCGAAATTTCCCAAACCGAATTGAGCGGCCTGTGCCTGGAATTGGCCGCCTGGGGTAGCAGCGATTTGCGTTTCGTCGAAGCGCCGCCGACCGGCGTGATGTCGGCCGCCCGCGATTTGCTGCAACGCCTGAATGCGATCGACAAGCAGCAGCGCATTACCGAACGCGGTAAAAAGATTCTCGCACTCGGCACCCATCCGCGGATCGCGGCGATGTTGCTGGCGGCGCAGGATGAAACGGAAAAAAATCTGGCCTGCGATTTGGCCGCGTTGATCGAAGCACGCGATCCGCTGGTTGGCGAACGTCGCGACGACTGGATGTCACGCTGGCAGGCCTTGGCTGCTTATCGTTCCGGAAAATTGCCGACCAACGTCAATCGTTCGGCGATAACGGCGATCGATCAAGCCAGTCAGCAATGGCGCCGTCGTCTGCGCTGCGAAAACAGGGATGTGAAAAATATTCCGGCACACGCGTTGGGCGATTTATTGTTGCATGCATTTCCGGAACGGATCGCCCGACAACATCCGAACGATCCGCGCCGTTATCAAATGGCGAACGGCCGGATGGCGAAAATCTGGGATGACAGCGCCTTGTTTGGCGAACCCTGGCTGGCGATCAGCGAATGCCGGTTCGACAGCAAGGACAGCAGTATCTTGCGTGCCGCACCGCTGGATGAAATCCGCCTGCAAAAGGATTTTCCGGAACGTTTCGGCGAACAGGATATCGTCCGCTGGGACAATGACGCGCGCGGGCTGATCGCGCGTCGCGAAAAACGTTTCGACCAGATTATCCTGGAATCGAAACCGGCAGGCCGGCCGGATCCGGCACAAGCCGCGCAGGCACTTTGCGATGCGGTCGGCGAACTCGGCTTGAGCGCATTGTCGTGGACCGAAAATCTGAAGCAATGGCGCGAACGTGTGCGCTGCCTGGGCATCTGGGCACCGGAATTGGCATTGCCGGATTTCAGCGACGAAGGTTTGCTCGCACGTCGCGAACAATGGCTGAAACCAGCCTTGCAGGGAAAAACCCGGCTCGATGGTTTGAGCGAAGCCGAACTCAGCGAAGCACTGAAATCGGAACTCGATTGGCCGATGCGACAGAAAATCGATCAACTGGCGCCGACAAAAATGCTGGTGCCTTCCGGCATGGAACGCGCGATTGAGTATCAGCACGACGCGGCACCAATTCTCGCGGTAAAACTGCAGGAATTATTCGGGCTCGCCGATACGCCGCGGATCTGCGAGGGCAGAATTACCCTGACCCTGCATCTGTTGTCGCCAGGTGGCAAGCCTTTGCAAATCACCCAGGATTTAAAAGGTTTCTGGGAACGTACATATCCCGAAGTGAAAAAGGAAATGAAAGGCCGTTATCCGCGCCATCCCTGGCCAGAAGATCCCTGGAGCGCGACCGCAACGCATCGCGCAAAACCGCGCGGCACCTAGATTAAAAACAAATCACAATAATTTTTCGTACTCGTCGATCACGTCGAGCATCGCCAAACGCATCGGTTCCAATTGCGTTTCATAGCGTTTCCAGCCACCCATGTTTTTGGTGTGGATCGGTTGCCGTAATTGCAATGTGCTGGCGGTGGTGGTGATGCGCTTGTTGGCAAGAATATCGGTGACGCCTTCGACTTCCGGCAGGCCCAGGAATTCCTGCACGCGGCTTGCTTCGACCTCGGGCTGCGTAACCAGATGCTCGTAATGCACGTCAAGAATGCGGCCGGGTGCGATCTCGTGCCAATGTTTCATCAGGCGCGAATAATTACGGTAGTGGTTGGCGCATTCCAGCATGTCGTAGCTGTAGGCGTAATGATGGTGTGCGAACAATTCCTTCATGTTTGAAAAACAGGCATCCATCGGGTGGCGGCGCAGATTGATGATCTTCGCGTGCGGAATCGCTTTCAGAATCAATCCGGCATACAGGTAATTCAGCGGCATCTTGTCGCTATAGAATTTGCGGCCTTCGATCAGGCGGCGGGTTTTTTCCAGGTAGCGGTTGCCGACCAGATGGAAATCGATTTTCGATATCAGCTCGCCGAACTCCGGATGCATCTGTACCGGTAGCGGTACGTCGGCGGCCCATTGCAACTGGATCTTGAAATCGGTCAATTCGCCGCAGGCGGTAATTTGCGGATGGTTGCCGATGATGCGTTCCAGCAGGGTCGTGCCGGTACGCGGCATGCCGACCACGAAGATCGGCGTGACTTCCTGCGGCACCCTGGTCGGCATATCAAGAAAACCCGGCGGCGTGGCCTTGATCAGATTGTCGTAGCTCAGGTTTTCGCGCTCGATGCCGAACTTCAATGCCGAACGCCGGTGTTTCATGCCTTCGCACAGCGCTTCCCAGGCGCCTGCGGTGTCGTTGATGACATCGAGCTCCTTGAAAATGCCGTATTGCAAATAGGTTTTGTCATCGAGACTTAGGTTTGGCTGCGTCAGCACTTCGCGCATACGAGCAACGCGTAATGCATTGCCCTCCTTGCTGCCGAATTGCGCGCGCATCCAGTGGGCGTGGCCGTGCACGCGATTCTTTGAAATGGAAGACTCGCAGGCGGCGATCGCGTTTTCGACCGGACCGGTAAAACTCAGGATGATGCCGAGAATATGGTTGGCGAACCAGCCATTGGTTCCTTGCGCATGTGCGCGTTGCACAAATCGCAATGCAATCGGCTGGTCTTCGAGCGAACTGTATTGGCGCCCGACATCGAGCAGGACATCGCGGTTGGCCGGATGATTGATATCGATATAGCCAAGCACGCTGTGGCCCAGATAGGTTTCACCGACCATCAGGCAGGCCTGGCTGATCGCCAGGATATCGCGGGCCGGCAAACCGCTCGCGCGCTTGCAGGCCTGGAAGGCATTGAAAGTGGCCAGGCGCGGCCGCTTCAGGTTCTGGTAACAGGACGACAACAGGCAATACACCATCGCCTGTTCCGGGTCTTGCGTGAGGAGTTGTTCACAACTGGCTTTGGCTGCCTGGAACTGCTTGGCGTTGAACTGCTCGTTGGCTTGTTGCCAGAGGTTGATATCCACGTAGACCGATCACTTGCTGAAGACAGGACGACACCTTAAAGCAAATCCGCAGGCTCGGAAACCGAAGCGCTGTAGACATCGTGATCAGAGCGTTGATATACCGGGCACAGTCATACAAATGACGCAGTAAATGCAGTAGCATTCGACAGGATAATGTTGCAGCGGCAGCTGAATGAGTTCATGCCGTTTTGCGACATGGGGAATTCGTGCTTGGATCAAGTACGCAAACAATAAGAAAACAGGGGCGGAATATGAAACGTACAAAACTTGGTGCCCGCAACGCGGGCATTCGCCAACAGCTGGCTGCGGCAATTTTGATGGGCCTGTCGGCACAACTAGCCATCGCAGGCGATACCTGTGAATTGACCGGCAACGGCAATGGCGGCGCCATTTCGACCGGCACCTATTCACTGGCCTGCGGCAACAATGCCAATGCTGGCGGCAATTACAGTACCGCGATTGGCTCGTATAGCAGCGCGACGGGTGATTCGACCGCGACCGGTTATCAAAGTGATGCTTCCGGCAACTCGACTGCTACCGGCGTCAACAGCCTGGCTTATTCGGGTTCGGTAGCGGCAGGCGAAAACAGTTTTGCCGGCTTCAGCTCAACGGCGATCGGGAATAATACTTTCGCGATTTACAGCTCGGTCGCCAATGGCGACGGCAGCTTTGCCAGTTACAGTTCGACGGCCGTCGGTGCCAATAGCAGCGCATCGAACTACTCAAGCGCTACCGGGATTGGTAGTTACGCCAATGCCCGTTCCACGGCATCGGGCGCGTATAGCACGGCAACCAATTACTCGAGTGCCACCGGCACTGGCAGTTATGCCAATAACAATTCGAATGCGGTAGGTGCATATAGCTCGGCCAACAATTATTCGAACGCGACCGGCAATAACAGCTATGCCAACAACAATTCGAGTGCCACCGGCACTGGCAGTTACGCCAATAACAATTCGAACGCGGTGGGTGCCTACAGTACGGCCAATAACAGCTCGGTAGCCGTTGGCAACTACAGCACAGCCACCGGTGGTTATAGCGCCGCCTTCGGCAATGGCAGTAGCGCGACCGGCACTTACAGCACCGCCATCGGCGCGTATGCCAGTGCGAGTGGCACGTATGCGACAGCGATAGGCGCCTATAGCTTCGCCAACGCCTATTCCACGGCAGTCGGCGGTTATAGTTTGGCGGTCTCCAATTCAACTGCGACCGGTTACTACAGCACGGCGGCTTTTGATTCGACCGCGAACGGGAATAACAGCACCGCACTTTTTGATTCGACCGCCACCGGTAGTGGCGCGCAGGCATTTTATTCCTCGACCGCGACCGGCAATGGCAGTTATGCCTACGGTGCTTCTACCGCTGCCGGCAACAATAGCTTTGCGCTCTATAGTTCCAATGCCGTCGGTTACAGCAGTACCGCAGCTTTAGGCTCGAATGCGATTGGCAATTACAGCACGGCCGTTTTCGGTTCGAATGCAATCGGTAATAACAGTACTGCCGCCAATGGCTCGGTTGCGCTGGGCAATTACAGTACAGCAACCGGGACTTATAGCGTTGCGGTCGGTAATGGCAGTGTCGCCGATTCAACCAATAGCACTGCGACTGGCGCTTATTCCCAGGCAACCAACACGAATGCATCGGCTTTAGGTGCTTACAGTGTAGCCAGCGGTGTCAGCAGTACTGCAACCGGTGCATATTCCCAGGCGACCAACACCGGTGCTTCGGCTCTGGGCGCATACAGCGTGGCCAGCGGCGTGAACAGCACTGCGACCGGCGCGTATTCGCAAGCCACCAATACCGGTGCGACCGCGACTGGCGCCAATAGTGTGGCCAGCAATACCAATACCACCGCGAACGGTACCGGTGCGCAAGCAACCGGTGCGAACAGTACTGCGGTGGGTGCCGGTGCCGTCGCATCATCCAATAACAGCGCTGCAATCGGCGCAGGTTCGACGACCGGTGCACGCGATAACACCGTGTCGGTCGGCGTGGTCGGTGCCGAACGGCAAATCACCAATGTGGCGGCGGCAACGCAGGGCACCGATGCGGTGAACTTGAACCAGATGACCTCGGCCGATGCCGCGGTATTGGTCGCGGCCAACAACTACACCAACACGCAGGTAGCGGCGATCGTGATCTCGATGGATGGCTTCCAGGATCAGCTGGACGACTTTGGCGATCAATTGCATGGCTTGAACAGGCGTGTCGATCAAGTCGGTGCGATGTCGGCCGCGATGGCGCAAATGACTGCCGCCGCTTCCGGCAATACAAACGACAATCGCCTCGCGATCGGTATCGGTAACTACGGTGGTGAAAACGCATTTGCGTTGGGGTTCCAACGTACCGTTTCTCCAGGCGTCACGATCAGTTTTGGTGCCGCCTTTGACGGAGACAAAACGGCAACCGGCGCGGGTGCATCGTTCGGTTGGTAATGTAGATCGGAAAATCAAAAAAAGCCGGGCTTTGCGAGCAGCCCGGCTTTTTATTGCCTGCGTTTTCCTGCAAATATTTATATGCGGAAACCGGCGTGGATTACGAGCATAAAAAAGCCGCCCGAAGGCGGCTTTCTTATTGAACCATTCGATCTTAGAAAGCTACGTTGACACCAAGATTGAAGCTGTTGTTGTCCTGGTTGTCATCGCTCAAACGACCGTGGTAACCGAGGTAGCCATTGATGGCATCGGAGAATTCAACGGTAAGGCCCAGATCGGCCTCGATCCAGTTATCCGAAGGCGCATAACCGACCATCGTGAATGTACCGCCCATCGAAGTGGAACCACCGGTAACACGGGTGGCGTCATCTTCGCTTTCCGTTGCATAGGCAACGCGTAGGCTAGGACGAATGGCGCGATCGCCACCGAAATTGCCTTGCAACTGGTAGCCGAGGCGACCAATCAACGAATCGCGATCGAAGCCCTCAAAACGCATCGAGGTCGAGTCACCACTATTTTCAGAATAGCCTTCAACTCCGACGCGTTGCCAGGTAACGCTGGCGAATGGTCCGTGACGCAGACCGTCACCGAACAGATAACCGGCGTTCAATTCAAATGCCTTATGCGAAGCACTGACATTGCCCTCTTCAACGCGGGTCGATGGGCCGAGTACGATTTCGCGCTCGATATCAATATTGTTACTACCCAGCGAGAGAGTTCCGTTGAGGTAGCCGTTACCGAAATGTGCGGTCGCGAAAATGGATCCCAAAATCTCACGGTTATCGATGCCGCCGTTGCCGAAGTCACCGTTGGCACCACCGATAGTTGCCGCCGCGCCAAAGCTCAAGCCCTCACTATGGCGATATTCAAAACCACCGCTCAGCCCGTAACTGTTGGTGCGCAGACCTGGCGAATTCACAGTGGCCTCGTAATCTTGATTGCCACCTTGCACTTGCAGGTAGCCGCGGGTATTGCCGACTTCATCGCTATTCACTTTGTTGTCGAGGCTGGCTTTGCGGAGAGCACCGGCGTGATCTTCATACACCTGCAGCGGCATTTCGCCTGCAAGCGATACTTGACCGGGCGCACTGATGGTTGCGATCACGACATTGGCCAACAACTGATGACCGGCACCGGTTGGGTGCACGCCGTCGGCGAACAGGAAGGTTTGATTGGTTCCGGCGGCATAGGTATACGGATTGCCCGAGCCGACCGCGCCGCAAGCTGCGGAACTGACTACGCCGGGGACGCCAGGACCGCAGGCAATACCGGTTACGTTGGTGAAGCCAAAGTAGCCAGGGTTGGCGATTGCTTCATTGACCAATGCAAAGGTGTTGATTGCGATAATACCGTCACGGCCTTGCAGGCCTGCGCTCAAAGCAGCGTTGTAGCTAACCGTTGCGAGATTGAATGCACCTTGTGTGGCCGCTGAAGCGGTATTGAATTGTGGGGTGCGGGCAAGATCCGGCAGGTTGTAGACGACGATGTAATTCGCGCCGGCATTTTGCAGGGTGGTCACGTTGCTGAGCACCGCATTCGCGACGACCGTGCTACCGCCGATGATGGCTGGGGAGCTCGCCCAAACGCCGCCACCGATCGCGCCGAAGATGTCATTCGCACCGCTCCATACCGTGTACAGGGCATTTGGATCGGCCGCGCCGCCGGAAACGCCAAAATACATGCCGATTTGCGTGTTCAAACGCGGCAAGGTTGGCGCAACGCAAGCCGGCGTTGCCGGACCGGTTGCGGTTTGTGCGCAGGAACCGCCGAATGCGAAGTTGTAGCCGCCCAAAGCCGATTCGGTCTGGTTATAGCCGTAATAGGCCGCGATGATTTGCGCATGGACCGGATCGTTATTGGTCGTGAAGCTATTGCCGGCGAATGTCGCCGGGTTGCCGTCGACTGTCGTGGTGTTACCGGCATCGGTCAGGCTGTCGCCGAAGCTGATGACGTTGGAAAATTGCTGGGCTTGCGCAGCCTGTGCGCAAAGCGCCAAGGCACAAGCGGCGGCGAGATGGGAAATACGGGGCATGATTAACTCCTGAGCGTGAACAAAAATATAAGAGCGCCACGTCGCGGCTGGTTTTCACTGATTAAAGTGACCCCTCCCCCGCAGACCGCTTTGGCCCACCTCCGAGGTGTACCTCGGTTAGAGCCTTAACTTTAATTGAACTTTCATCGCCATACCACTGCGTAGGTGGCTTTTTTGCGATTTATTTCAGCGATAAGTCCTGATTGCCAGACTTAAATCGCCAAAGCGGGTCTAGGCGACCCTTCGACGCTTGCTCAAGGTGACCAGCAGCAGCGAGATGGCTGCCGGTGTCATGCCGGGAATGCGTTGCGCCTGGCCGATCGTTTGCGGCCGGACTTTGATCAGTTTGGCTTCCAGCTCGTTGCCGAGCCCGGAGATGTTCTGGTATTCGAAATCTTCCGGAATTTCGGTGTCTTCGTGGCGACGGTTGCGTTCGATGTCTTCTCTTTGGCGATCGAGGTAGCCGGAATATTTCACGCCGATTTCGATTTGTTCGGCGACTTTTTCATCGCTGACGCCAGGACCCAAATCGGCAATCGACATCAAACGTGCATAGGTAATTTCCGGACGCTTGATCAAGTCCAGCACATTGCATTCGCGACTGATCGGAATATTCAACTGTGTTTGCACCGCCGCACCAAGAGCATTGGTCGGTGTTGCCCAAAGTTTTTGCAGGCGTTCGGATTCGGTTTTCACCGCTTCGGCCTTGCGAGAAAAAGACGCCCAGCGTTGCTCGTCGACGATGCCCATCTGATGGCCGATTTCGGTCAGGCGAGTATCGGCATTGTCTTCGCGCAATTGCAGACGATATTCGGCGCGCGAGGTAAACATCCGATACGGCTCGGTGGTGCCGTGGGTGATTAAATCGTCAATCAACACGCCGATATAGGCTTCATCGCGACGCGGCGTCCAGGCAGGTTTGTCCTGCGTCAGACGCGCCGCATTCAAACCCGCGATCAGGCCTTGTGCGCCGGCTTCTTCATAGCCGGTGGTGCCGTTGATTTGGCCGGCAAAGAACAAACCGTTGATGCCCTTGGTTTCCAGCGACGCTTTCAGGCCGCGCGGATCGAAATAATCGTATTCGATCGCGTAACCCGGACGCGTGATATGCGCGTTCTCGAAACCCTTGATCGAACGCACAAGATCAAACTGCACATCGAACGGTAGTGAAGTGGAAATGCCGTTTGGATAAATTTCGAAAGTACCCAAGCCTTCCGGTTCGATAAAAATCTGGTGCGACAATTTGTCGGCGAAACGCACGACCTTGTCTTCGATGCTTGGGCAATAACGCGGACCAACACCTTCGATCACGCCGGAATACATCGGCGAGCGATCAAGACCGCCGCGGATAATGTCGTGGGTTTGTTCGGAGGTATGGGTAATCCAGCAGGAAATCTGGCGCGGATGTTCGGTTTTCTCGCCGATGAAACTCATGGTCGGAATCGGCGTGTCGCCCGGTTGTTCTTCCAGGCCATCGAAATTGATTGATCGAACGTCGATACGCGGCGGTGTACCGGTCTTCAGGCGATCGACCATGAACGGACCATCGCGCAGTTTTTCTGCCAGCGTCATCGCGGGCGGATCACCGGCACGGCCACCGGCATAGTTGGTCAGGCCAATATGGATTTTGCCGGCGAGAAAAGTTCCGGCGGTCAGCACGGCGGCTTTGGTATTAAAACGCAAACCGCTTTGCGTGATCACCGCGGCGACGCGGCCGTTTTCAAACGCAATATCGTCGACCGGTGCCTGGAACAGCGTCAGGTTTTCCTGGGTTTCGACGATATGCCGAATCGCTGATTTATAAAGTTGCCGGTCGGCCTGTGCACGCGTCGCCCGCACAGCCGGACCCTTGCTGGCATTCAAGGTGCGCCATTGAATACCGGCACGGTCGGTTGCACGTGCCATCGCGCCGCCGAGCGCATCGATTTCTTTTACCAGATGGCCTTTGCCGATTCCGCCGATCGCCGGATTGCAACTCATTTGTCCGATCGTTTCGATGCTATGGGTCAGCAAAAGCGTACGCGCACCCGCGCGCGCCGAAGCGAGCGCGGCTTCGGTGCCGGCGTGGCCACCGCCAATCACAATGACATCGTACTGGAAGAAATCGTTTTTCATGGGACTCGTATTGAATGTCGTGCTCGGCGAGCCGTCACGAAGTGTGCGTATTTTAGTCTTATTGGGCTTTAATTGCCTGTGACACAAGTTTTAACAAGTGCCACGAAGTTTCTGGCATGTTTCCTGCTCCAGTACACCGGCACCCTACATGACTTGTTCGACTGAACAGGGGCGAATTAGCACCATGAGGGGGATGCTGGCTGGGAGCTCCGGGGGGAGCTCCCGGCTTTTTTTATGGGTCACAGGAAAAGCTGGTACTCGGTTGACTCGTCGGAACAGGGGAGATCCGGGGGAATCAGGTCCGAGCACCAGACAGCCTGACTAACAAAAAAAGGTCAAAAAACGACACATTGCGTCAATAATTTTGACGTGGATTTTGCGTCTTCACGCAGCCTTAACAAAATTAACGGTCGTCACTTCCCTCTTTTCTGGTCTCTCTGTTGACCACCGGTGCCGGTCGTTCGCTACGCTCATTGCGTTCAACCCGCTCCGCACGTTCAACCCGTTCGCGGGTTTGAATTCTCGGGGCAGGCGCGGGTTGGATATCGCTCGGCTCAGTGCCGACTACCGGATAGGGCTGGGTGTGATCCTGCCGAATCGGTTTTTCATTCGAACCATAATCTCCGCCATCGACGATAGGCGCGGGTCTTGGACGAACACGCGGTGGAGCACGTTCGCGGACCACGGGTCTAGGCTGACCAGTTTCGCCAATCGCGATACCCTCCTCGTTGTCGTTTTCACCCGAGCCATTTCGCCATGTTTCAGGTCGGATCGACCGTCTCGGCTCGCGGGTGCGTGTATATGGATTTAAATCGGGACGGCGGTCCGGCTCATTGATCGGTTCGACCGGATTTTGATCGACCAGGCCGGGTTTGGTCGGCATCCGGATCGGTTCACCCGGCACCCGCATGCCGGGACCATTGTTGAAACCCAGATCCGGAGTCAGGCCGTCGGGGCGTCTGGGTTTCGGCATCGGGATCGGACCGCGATGGTCAGGCCGCGAAGGGTGATGGTCATGATTGCCGTAGTAACCGTAATACGGATAGCCGTGACCATAACCGTAGTAATGCGAGTTACCGATAATCAGCGTCAGGCCACCGAAGCTGAAGAAAAAATTGTTCCAGCCGTTATCGCAATAGCGGTCGTGGTGATAGGAAAAACGGCAGCGGTACGAATCGTATCCCGAGTACCAGGGGCTTCCGTAATAAAAACTTGAGCCGTAACCGTAATAGGGATAATCGTCGTAATACGAATATTCCGGTTCGGGTGCGTAATAGTAATCGCCGTATTGTTCGTCGGCCGGCGAGTAGTAACTGCCGTCGCGATACACGATGTCGCGGGTGTAACTATTGGTGCTGGTAACGCACCCGGTACTACCGAGCATGATGAGTGCCGGCACGGCGAGCGAAATTGCGAGCTTGAGTTTCATGACCGACTCCCTGAGTGTGACCAGTGTCGAGCAGGCCGAGTGAATCATGACTTAATTTTCAAGCTGAACGTGCTGAAATGTTAGGATGTGCAACATAACGCACACAAGGACTGCAAATGGCCTTACATCAAGCGTCGGGCCGTTGGCGATTGGGCCTGTTGCTGGCATTGATAACGGCGGCTTGTTGGGCAAGTTTGCCGATCGCCCTGAAGGTAACGCTCGAGCAACTCGATGCAATCACCCTGACCTGGTTCCGTTTTCTGGTTGCCACCGTGGTGATGTTGGGCTGGCTTGCCTGGCGCGGCGGTCTCTCGGCATTCGGTGGTCTTGATCGCAAACGCTGGTGGCATCTGAGTGCCGCGGCGCTGTTGTTGATCGGTAATTATGTTTTCTATTTGCTCGGTGTCCAGCACACCACGCCGGCCAACGCACAATTGTTGATTCAGCTTGCGCCGCTATTGATGGCACTAGGCGGAATTTTCGTGTTCCGCGAAATTTACCAGTTTGGACAGTGGTGTGGCTTGGCGATCATCGCCTGTGGCCTGGTGCTGTTTTTCAGTGACCAACTCAAGGGAGCCGCACTGGGAACGCAGGCATATTTGATTGGTTCGGCTGCGGTTATTTTCGCCGCGGTCGTTTGGGCCGGTTATGCGTTGATCCAGAAACAATTATTGCTGCGACTTGGTTCGCAGTCGATTTTGTTTTTTATCTATTTGGTCGCAAGCCTGGTGCTGCTACCGTTTTCGCAGCCGCAGAAAGTTTTGTCGCTGGACACCAAACACGCCTGGGCGCTGGCGTATTGCGCAATCAATACCTTGATCGCCTATGGCGCATTCGCCGAAGCGCTGGTGCATTGGCAGGCATCGCGGGTTTCCGCGATTTTGGCGATGACGCCATTATTGTGTCTGGCTTGCGTGGCAATCGTACACGCGATATCGCCGGGCACGATTGCTTCTGAACACGTCAGCTGGTTTGGATATATTGGCGCGATATTGGTCGTGATCGGATCGAGCATGAGCAGTTTGCTCGGACAGAAAAAAGCGGAGTGAGGCCAAATGGAAAACGATATGATGGAAAACGACAAACCGACATTCAGTGATCTACTCGCCGCGGCAGCGCGCATTGCGCCTTATGCCCACGTCACTCCGGTTTTGCAATCGGCATCGATCAATGAATTGGTCGGAGCCGAGCTCTTTTTCAAATGCGAAAATTTCCAGCGTGCCGGCGCCTTCAAATTCCGTGGTGCATGCAATTCAGTCTGGAGTCTGAGCGAACAGGAAGCGGCAAACGGCGTGGTTACCCATTCGTCCGGCAATCATGGCGCGGCGCTCGCGCTAGCCGCCAAAACGCGGAATATTCCGTCCTGCATCGTGGTGCCGGAAGGTGCCAATCCGGCGAAGTTGAAAGCGATCGAACAAGCCGGTGGCAAAATCACTTTTTGCGCGAACACGATGAAAGCCCGCGACGACGCGGCCGAAAAAATCCGCCTGGAGACCGGCGCGGCGATGATCCATCCGTACACTAATATCAACGTGATCGCCGGTCAGGGAACCGCAGCACTGGAATGCCTGCAGCAAGCGCCGACGCCCGACTTCATGATTGCACCGGTTGGTGGCGGTGGTTTGATTAGCGGTACGCTGATTGCGGTCGATGGCAAGGCAAATCGGTGCCGCGTGATCGGTGCAGAACCCGAAGGTGCCGCCGATGCCTGTCAATCCCTGCTCGCCAACAAGCGCATTACCGACATCGTTTCGGACACGATTTGCGATGGCCTGCGCGCCACCGTCGGCGAAATCAATTTGCAGATCATGCAAGCGCACCGACTCGAAATTTTTACCGTCAGCGATGCGGAAACGGCTGCGGCGATGCGGCTGATCTGGGAACGCCTGAAAATCCTCGCCGAACCGTCCAGCGCGACCGTGCTTGCCGCCGTGCTGAAAAACAAGAAACGCTTCGAGGGCAAACGCGTCGGCCTGATTATTACCGGCGGCAATGTCGATCTGGATTCGTTGCGCTGGTGATTGCGGCTGCCGGGTCTTCCAGGGTCCGGCATCCCGCCCGATAGTCGATCGCTTGGCTATTTATCTTTATCGACATCCGAGAACATCGTCCTTACCAGCATGGCCTTGTCGATCGGCGGCAATTCATTGATGGTTTCAAACAGCCAGCTCATGGTTTCGCATTGACGCCTGGCGGGAATCGTCGGGTCGTCAATTTCGGTGGCACGCTGCAAAACGCTGATGCCATGGTTTTCGGACGCGCGTTTCATGACGTCAACGAGCGCTTCGGTATATTTATCTTCGGCGAGCAATTGCGTTTCTCCCGTGTTGCCGCTGGTGATCACGCCGGACAAGGCCTGTACCATTTTCGGAATCCATTCGGCCGAGTATTTCTGGTCGACGATGTCTCTACGCTGTTTTTCCACCTCTGCGCTTTTGTCTTCGATCAGGTAGGTGCAAAGCGCCTCGTCCTTCAGGCTATAGGCCATCAGGTCAGCGTAAAAAGAAAAATACTTGTTGACGGCCGCGTCGTCGGCTTTCGCCAGATAGTGGTTGACTTCGTCCATCGCGATGCTTGCACCCGCTTCGATCGCCAGCGACTCGGCATCGCCATCCGGCTTGTCATCCTGAAGTTTGGTTAATTCCTTTAACCAGGACTTTCTGAACTTTTTGCTGTCGCTGATCAATATTTCGAAAAAAGGGTTTTGCTCGACGACTTTGTCGAGCAGCGCATTTTTCTCGGAAGTGCTCAGCGTTTTTTCGTCAGCGGATAGCGGTGCCGGAATAAACAATGAAATGACCAGCAAGGCGGCGAAAATAATTCGCATGACAGGCTCCGAACAAAAAATAGTGGGGTGCAGCATACCGCAAGCCCGATAAAACTATTCGCGTTTTCGAACCGGAATCCTGTCGGCCGGAAAACTGGCGATATCTGCTCCTGCTTCCCTGCGCGAAACGCCCGGCGCCGGTCCCCAGGCCATCACGGTAACGACTTCCCATGTGCTCGGCAGCAGTTCATTGCGGCGCAGCTTTTCGTAAGCCGCGGTCACGTTCTGCAAACGTGTTTTTCCAGCCATGCCGCGTGAGCGCTGTGGCCTGGCGTCGGTGGCACCAATCGCCTTCAGTTCTTTCATCAGGGTACGCACGTCGCCGTAGGTCAATTGATACAGCTCGCGATCCAACACCGGGTTCTTGAAACCGGCCGCAATCATCGCATCGCCGATTTGCTGGATCGCGGCGAACGGACTCAGCGGCGGATTTTTTTCGCCTGCCTGCCAATACGCCTCGCGTAATTCCAGCAAGGTGTCGGGGCCGAAGGTCGAAAACAGCAACAAGCCATCGGGTTTCAATACACGGCGAAATTCCGCCAGCGTGGCCGGCAAATCATTGACCCATTGCAGGCATAGATTGGAAAAAATCACATCGACGCTGGCATCGACCAGCGGCAGATGCGAGGCATCGGCGCAGACGCGTTTTATCGGTCGCCAGAAACGGGTTTGTTTCGGTACTTCCTTCAGCATCGGCAATGCGGCATCGATCGCGATCACTTGTGCTTTCGGCCAGCGTTTTTTCATCACCCCGCTGGCACGACCCGGGCCACAGCCCAAATCCAGCACCCGCAACGGTTGCCGGTCTTCCAGGAAATCCAGTTGTTCGATCAGGCGTTTTTCGACTTCCTGTTGCAGTACCGCGACTTGCGCGTACGTCGTTGCGGCGCGGCCAAAATTGCGCCGCAACGAAGCGTTTTCGAACAAGACGGGAGTGCGCAAATATTTCATGCCGGTGTTTTCTGGAAATCCATTATGGCTTGTGCAACCTGGTCGGCGTGGGTCAGGAACGGTGCGTGACCGCCACCTTGAATCGAGATGAATTCACCCTGGCAAAACTCGCTTGCCGCTTGCATCGCCGATGGCGACACCAGGCGATCGCGTTTTCCGGCACACCATAAACTGGGCACTTTCAAAACGCGACAGGCTTCAATCAGATCGGTATTTTCCAGCAGTTCCAGTCCTTCGCACAACACGCGCTCGGCCGGTTCGCCGAATGCATACACGGCATCGCGCAAAATCCGCAGCTCTTCGCGCATATGATCCGAGCCCTGTGCTTCCAGGCTGATGAAACGATCCAGCGTGGCGCGATAGTCTTTTTGCAAATCTTCGGCAAAGCCGGTGAACACCGAGGCCGGCATGCCGTGCGGCCAATGATCCGCTTTAACGAATCGTGGCGAGGCACACAACATAATCAAACCATTGATCTGATGGTGTTGGGCGGCATGCAAAGCGACCAGCCCGCCGAGCGACCAGCCGCACCAGGTCGCGCGCGGCACGCGTTCGGAAATTTCTTGTGCGATAGCGGCAAGATTCAAACTCGAATGATCATCGAGACTGCGGCCATGTCCCGGCAAATCCACCAGATAACAGGTGAAATGTTTTTCCAGTAATGAAATCAGTGGTGCGAAAATTCCACAATGCATGGCCCAGCCATGAATCATCACCAGCGCGGGGCCGGTGCCGCGTTGCTCGATATTCATTTAAGCGTTCGCGTTTTGTTCGGAATTGTTGCGATTATCTTCGAGTGCTTTGGCCAGTGCATTGACCAGGCCGTCGACATGTTCTTCGGTATGCAAGGCAGTCAAAGTAACGCGTAGGCGTGCCTGGCCTTCGGGCACGGTCGGCGGACGGATTGCACTGACCAGATAACCTTGCGCTTCCAGTGCTTTGGCGACTTTCAATGCTTTCGCATTGTCACCGAGAATGATCGGCTGGATCGCGGTTTGCGAATCATGCAACGGCAGGCCATGGCGAAAACCGGCACGACGGAAACGCGCAATCAATGAAGCCAGTTTTGCCCGGCGCCAGGGCTCGGTGCGAATCAATTTCAAACTGGCACGCATCGCAGCGGCCATCGGCGGCGGTGGTGCGGTGCTGAATAGATACGGGCGTGCGGTTTCGGAAATATGGCCGATGATTGCTTCGCTGCCGCACAACATCGCGCCTTGTCCACCGAAGGCCTTGCCCATTGGCAATACCAGTAGCGGGACTTCCTTGCTGGATAATTTTGATGCTGCGACGCTGCCGCGACCTTCCGGTCCGAGCACGCCGATACCATGTGCATCATCGACGTAAAGCATCGCGTCTTGCGAACGCGTCAGTAACACCAGATCCAGCAAGGGAGCGATATCGCCATCCATGCTGAATACCGCATCGGTGGCCAACATGGCCGCACCATCGCGATGACTGGTGAGCTGGCGAAGCGCGGCCGACACATCGGCATGCGGATAGCGTTTCAATTCGCAATACGCCAAGCGTGCGCCGTCGAGCAGGCATGCGTGGTTCAATTTGTCTTGTACGCAAACATCGCCGGGGCCCAGCAGGCTTTGCATCACGGCCAGGTTGGCCAGATAGCCGCTGCCGAAATACAGGGCTTTTTCATAACCCAGCCATTCGGCGATTTCGGTTTCCAGGCTCGCGTGTTCCTGGTGGTAACCACAGACCAGCGCGGAGCCGGTACTGCCGACGCCATGATAGGCGGCAGCTTCCTGCAGACCAGAGACCACGTCGAGATGTTGCGACAGGCCCAGATAATCGTTGCCGCAAAAACTGATCAGCTCGTTGCCATCGCATTTTACGATAACGCCTTCGCGCGCCTGAATAATGCGGCGTTGCCGGACCGAAGCGGTATTGATCCGCGCCTGCTTCTCGGCTTTGACTCTATCGCTGATTAAAATTCGGGGCATTATATTTTAGGCGGCACAGTGCTGCGCTTTGTCGGCGCACAAAACATCGGCATGTACCGTCTTGCTTTCTTCTATCAGGGGCATAGATCGTAAACCTAAACGCGCGAACAAAGCTTGATCTGCTTCAACATCTGGATTACCGGTGGTTAATAATTTTTCGCCGTAGAAAATCGAATTGGCGCCGGCCAGGAAGCACAGGGCCTGCAATTCTTCGTTCATTTCGGCGCGGCCGGCCGACAGCCGCACCATCGACTTGGGCATGATGATCCGGGCCACAGCAATCGTGCGGACGAATTCGAACGGGTCCAACAAGGCCGTGCCATGCAGGGGCGTGCCTTCGACTTGCACCAGACGGTTGATCGGCACAGAACCCGGGTGTTCCGGTAGTTCGGCCAGGCTATGCAGCAGATTGGCGCGTTGTTCGCGGGATTCACCCATGCCGACAATGCCGCCGCAGCAGGTTTTCAGGCCGGCCTGACGTACGTTTTCCAGAGTATCCAGACGATCCTGATAGTCGCGGGTTTTGATGATGTCGCCGTATTGCTCCGGCGCGGTATCGAGATTGTGGTTGTAGTAATCCAGCCCGGCCTGTTTCAGGGTATCGGCTTGTGGCGGGCTCAACATACCCAGCGTGGCGCAGGCTTCCAGGCCGAGCGCTTTGACGGCACTCACCATTTCGGCGACTTGTGCCACGTCCTTGTCTTTCGGCGAACGCCAGGCCGCACCCATGCAAAAACGGGTCGCGCCGGCGTTTTTTGCCTGCGTGGCCTTTTCGATCACTTCGTCCAGGCTCAGCAATTTATGGGCCTTCAGGCCAGTGTTGTAGCGCGCGCTCTGCGGGCAATAGGCACAGTCTTCCGGGCAACCGCCGGTTTTGATCGACAATAAGGTCGAGACCTGCACTTCCTGCGGATTGAAGTGTTCGCGGTGCACTTCGCCGGCGCGATGCATCAAATCCGGAAACGGCAGGTTCATCAAACCTAATACTTCTTCACGGGACCAATGTTTTCGGATGACAGCAGACATAGGGAATTCCTGACAGTAAAGCCTTGAGAAGAGGGGCAGTCTGGTCAGCATGGACTTTCCTGTCAACCAAAACCAGCGAAAAAAAGTTGACGGCCTGGTCAAAACATTGACCTGGTCACTATTGCCGCCCCATTGCCTGCTTTGTGATCAAGCCGGCATGCACGCAATCGACCTCTGTCTGGCTTGTTGGCGAGACCTGCCGCTAAACCCCGTTTGCTGTCCCCGCTGTGCATTGCCACTGGCCGCGCCGGCCCCGGCCTGCGGTAGCTGTCTCGGAAAGCCGCCGCCGTTTTTCGCGACGGTGGCCCCTTTGCAGTATCAGGCACCGGTCTCGGTGCTGGTGCCCAGATTCAAGTTTCACCAGGACCTGGCGGCTGGTCGTTTGCTGGTCGAATTGTTTTGCCGGAACACGGCCGCAATTGATTTGCCCGATGCACTGGTGCCGGTGCCTTTGCATACAAAACGCCTGCGCGAACGTGGTTTTGATCAGGCGCTGGAATTGGCCAAACAAATCGCCAAACATAAAGGCGTGTCTTTACGAACCGACCTGCTGGCAAGAACCCGGCATACCGAAGCACAAACGTATTTGGATGGCAGCCAGCGCCGGAAAAATTGCCGCGGTGCTTTCTCGCTTGGGCCGGGAAAACTGCCCGGCCATATCGCCTTGGTCGACGACGTGATGACGACCGGTGCGACCGTACACGAGTGTGCAAAAGTTTTATTGAAGGCCGGTGCCCGGCGCGTCGATATCTGGGTAATCGCCCGCGTGGCGACACCCTGAGCTTGCGTTGATTACTTCGAATAGGCGGCGGCTTTCTTCGCGTTTTTGCCGGAACCAACGATGGCAACTACCCGCATTTCGACTGGTGCGCCCTCGGCAAGCAAGGCCGTCGTGCCGACCGCAGTCCAGGCTGGATAATGGTCCTTGAAATATTCGGCATGAATTTTCTTGAACGCTTCGAACTCGGCCTCGAATTCAGCCGTGTTTTTTGGCTGCGCGTGAAAGGTATTGATTTCGACCACGTCGCTTAGTTCCGCGCCCGATGCAGCCAGGGTTTTTTTCAGGGCCTCGAACATGAAACGAATTTTCGCTTCGTAAGTATCGCCACGCATCGCCGGAATGCCGGATACGATCACGGTATCGCCAACGCGTACCGCAGGCGAATAGTGATAGTCGTCGTAGGAGCTTTCCCAGCCGGCCGGAACGATATGCGTACGCGCAACCGGCGCGGTCGTGCAGGCGCTGATCAATAAAACCAGGGACAACAAGGCAAAGCGCATACGATTCTCCGGAAATAGGTCGCCATTAAAAAACAACAGGCGATATTCCTCGCGTATCAAAAGTCATGTGCTCGCAAGCAGGTCGAGCGCGATGCCGGCGAATATCGACAAACCCACCCACTGGTTGTTCAAGAATGCGACGAAGCAATCTTCGCGCCGACGGGTTTTTCCGCGATAAAACTGGTAGGCAATAAACCCGCAGGCCACGCCAAGGCTGAGGTAGAAATTCACGCCGAGATTCGTGCCGCGGCCGAGCAACACCATCGCCCAGATAAACCCGGTATATAAAACGCCGAGAGCAACCAGATCCATGTCGCCGAATAAAATCGCGGTCGATTTCGAACCCATGCGGATATCGTCGTCGCGATCCACCATCGCATACCAGGTGTCGTAGGCCGTGGTCCAAAGCAGATTCGCACAGAACAGCAACCAGGCTTCGTGGGGAATCTTGCCTTGAATGGCGGTGAACGCCATCGGTATGCCCCAACCGAAAGCAATGCCCAAATAGACTTGCGGCAGGTAGGTATAGCGTTTCAGGAACGGATAGGTTGCCGCCAGGAACACCGCAATCACGCTCATGTAAATCGTCAGTCTGTTGGTCAGGCAGACCAGGCCGAACGCAATCAGCATCAACACGCAAAATAAAATGATTGCCTCGCGCGCCGACACTTTTCCGGTCGCCATCGGTCGTTGCTGCGTACGTTTTACTTCGCTGTCGAGCCAGCGGTCGGCGTAATCATTGACGATGCAACCGGCCGAGCGGGTAAGCCAGACACCGAGCGTGAAAATAACCAGAATCTTTATCGGCGGCATCCCGTCTGCGGCCAGGAACAGCGCCCACCAGGTTGGCCACAGCAATAGCAAAATACCGATCGGCTTGTCGCCGCGAATCAGCGCCCAGTAATGTGGAGCACGTTCGCGAACCCGGGATTTAAACGAATCAATATCCATCTGTGTAGGTTAACGGAAGTTGCGCTGATCAACGAGCCTTGCAAGCGTTATACTTTTGCTTCGTGACGACAACACTGAAGGAAACAGCAATGGGCGAGGGTCAAGGTTCAGCCGGCAATGTGATTGCGGCGGTCTGCAGTTTTTTCATTCCCGGTCTCGGACAATTGGTGCAAGGCCGATTCCTGAAGGCGGTCTTCATGTTTGTCGCTGCGGCCGTGCTTTGGTGGATATTGCTGGGCTGGATTATTCATATCTGGTCGATTATCGATGCGGCGATGTTCAAACGCAGCTGAGTAAAACCACGGCCTTGCGAATCAGCAATAACGCGGCCATTTACTCGCCGAAAGTATAATTTACTCGCCGAAACCGCTCGCGCGTGCGAAAATGCGCGCTCTGCGCCCGTAGCTCAGCCGGATAGAGTAGTGGCTTCCGAAGCCATTGGTCGGGGGTTCGAATCCCTCCGGGCGCGCCATATTCTTCATTAATTCGGGTCGAGGTTTCCGGTCGCTGCTTCGCAGCTCCTACTCGATTGCCATGAACCCGTTGATACGATCTCGAGGTTTTTTATTGCTTGCGCGTGCCAAGCAGATACGCGGTGGGCATAAACGTAAGCCAGGGCGTGATGTAAAAAATCGTCAGATACCAATAGCTGTAAAGATAATCGGCGCCATGGCCGAGATAAACGCCACAATAAAGCGTGTCGTAAACGGCAAATGGCAGCGTGTAGTAAAGCGAAAGCCAGAAGGCACGCGACATTCGCGTTTCGACGCGAGCATGCAGCAGCACAAATATCGCAGCCAGCGAAATCAGTACCGATAGCAAGATGCTTCCCGTCGCAAGAAACAGTTGCGAATACTGCTGGAAATAGTACGGAAGCCCGGCAAGCCAGAACGCAGCCCAGACCAGACTGGCCTGCAAAAACAACACGAGATGTTTTTTGGCAGTCATTTCAACCGTCCAGATGCCGGCTTGATTCTGTGCTTAGACCTCATTTGCATGTTCTATATCCGAAACCGTGCTATCTGCTGGATCACGATAGTGATACCAGCTTTCATGCGGAGACATCTCACCACACCACAGACACTGTGTATTTCGCCATTGGTAAGCACAACCGGTAAGCACAACCGGGACATACACCGCGGGTCCAGAAGGTGTTCCATTCGGTGCCACAGTCCGTACGGGTGCAAAGCCATAGGTCTTCGCTACCAGGGCGCCAGGTACACATCGGGCAATAGATTTCAGGCTTTGACATGAATGTTCGGCTTACGGGACGCTGGTTTGAAACAGGTACTCACTCGACCGACTCCTTGAATGCATTGCTAGGCCGATAAGCATGAATGATAAACACGAGTGCGATTCCCGTGCAGATGGCCAGCGGAATCCAGTTCATGAGTTCCGATGTTCCATCCCGAAGCGGTAGAAGGCCGGGAAATAAGGCGACAGCCAGCGACGTAATGGGATTTGCGAAGCCATAGCGCAGCGCGACCCAAAGTAGAGGCGTTGCATAGACAACAATGGCTGCAAGGACGAATGGGTAGGCGACAAGTGTTATGAAAATCGCATCGAAGAGCACGATGCTCCAGAGCGACCTGGGATCGCCAACACGGAAAATCGCAGCCGGCGAGCAAACCAAGAGCGCTCCGAGAGGAGGCCCGAAGAACGCGGAAAGCCATAGCGAGGACCAAGGACTATTTGGGGTTTTAGTGAGCACGGTTAATGGCCGCCGGCCATATTCGACACTTCGGTAGCGAGCCGATCCAGATTTTCCTCGTTCGCCTTACTGACGATTTTCTCGATGCGTAGTTTTTCTTCGGCGGTATCGAAAATCTGCCGCCATCCGACCAGGGTTTTGTCGCCTTGCTCGGTATAGGTGATCGTCAGGCGGAAGTGATGCCCTACGACGTGCTCCAAAACGATTCGTTCCGGTGTCAGTACTTCGACGAATACGTTTTCATTCGGATAATCGGTGCCATCGGGGCCGTGGAACATAAAGCGCCAGGCACCGCCTTGGCGAAAGTCAAATTCATGGAAGGTGGATGAGAATCCGTTCGGTCCCCACCAGCGCGCGAGACGTTCCGGGTCGCTAAATGCCTTGAAGACTTTTTCGCGCGGCGCGTTGATCACGCGAGCATGCACGAACTCGCGGTCGGCGGTCGATTCAGTATCATCAGCATTATTCCCGTTCATTTTCAGCCTCCAGGAATCTCGAAATCCAATCCGAAGAATGTTTTGTCTGCATTGAAGTCTAAGGTCGTTGGAATCAACCGTGCTTCAATGCATCGCTTTCAAGACAACGGCGGTGTCGGTGTGCTGCACGAACGAAACAATCTTGTCGCCGGCAAATCGCCAGACGTGCACGAAAGGCGCCTTGAAACTTTTCCCTGTGGCTTTATAGGTGCCACTATAGTCGCCCAAGCCGATTACGGTATCACCGCTGCCGATTAGCTCATGCGATACCGCAGTATAGCCATCCCATTCGCTACCGAGTTTCATAAACACGTTCTGCAAAACGGCGTCGGCGCCAATATAGGTGCCGCCGTACGGAAAACCTTCCGCTTCGGTCCAGCTGACATTTTGTGCCAGCGGTGCGAGCACGGCGGGAATATCACCACGCGCAAAGGCGGAATAAATATTTCGAATCGTGTCGAGTTGGTGACTCATGGCAATTCTCCAGGTAAATATCGCTTACAAAACCATCACATGATCGACCAGATACCGGTCATCTTCCTGCACCAGGACCAGTTCGGCCAGGAATTCGCCGTGTTGAATGGTGAACCACTGTTTCCAGACGATTACGATGGAGTCCGGGCGTCGCAAGACCGCGACGAACTCGCGTCTGGTAAAAAATCCTTTGTTGTCCTGGTAGTCCTGGCAAATCTTCAGGAACCAGTCTTTCGACAACATGCCTTTGGCGCGATCGGTGAAGTCGCGAATATGCCGTTCGTGATCGATCGCGGTGGACGCATCCATCAGGTTGACCATGATCGGATTGGCGATTTCCAGAATTTCCGCATCCGATCTTGTCGATAGATCCACGTTTTTCTCCATCCTGTTGTCTTATGTCTCAATGCCGTCGCGGCTTTAGCGCAACGTCTTGCGGATTACCAATTTCAAGCCGGACCAGACTTCGCTGACTGCACATACTTTGACATCCACGAAGCCGAGCGGCAATGCGATTTCGCGAATCGTATCTTCGGTGATATCGGTCGGGACCTTCGATGCTTTTTTTGGCCAGGAAACCCAGACTGCCGTATCGGCGTGAATATCCGTGCGCAGTTTTTTCAATTGCTGTTCCAGACGGGCTTTGCTGTCGCTGAAAACGTGCACGATATTCGTGGTCTTGGAAACTTTCCGTCCAAACACCACATTGGCGGGTAGCGGTTCCAGCAACGCAAGGTAATTGTCTGGTTGTTGAATCGCGACCACGTGGCTGGTTTCGACAATGCCGAGTTTTTTTGCCAGCGGCGTGCCGGAATAGCCGGTGCTCGTCGATTTCATCTTGCTAGCGGATCACACATGCTGATCAACCAGGATCGGATTACCGTCCGGATCGACAACGATAAAACTGCCCGGTCCGGAGCCCGATTCATCGGCCTCGGTATGGAACGCGATGCCTTGCGACTTCAATGTTTTCTGCAATTCACGAACATCGGCGAATGACTGCAGATTCTTGGCGTCCTGATTCCAGCCAGGATTGAAGGTAAGCATGTTCTTTTCGAACATGCCCTGGAACAGGCCGACGATGTGGTCGCCGTTCTTCAGTATCAGCCAGCCGTGTTCCTGATTGCCGCCGAACACCTTGAAGCCGAGCTTTTCGTAAAAATCCCTGGATTTGGTAATGTCCTTTACCGCGAGGCTGATCGAAAACGCACCGAGTTCCATAGCTTGCTCCTTGTGTGGTATCGCCGAATCATCGTGTAACGCGTGTTGCCTGCTGGTTTATGGGCGGCCCCATTCCACATGGCGAATATGCGGCTGACCGTTCTCCAGTGCAACGATCACGGTCACCGCTTCCGAGAAATCATCTCCGGTAATGGCGACATAGGCCCAGCCCAGATCATCGGCTTGCCGCTCCGGCCATAATTCCATGGTGGTGATCAGCTGCACAACGTCCGGCGCATCGTCGCCGTACTCAACCATTTCTTCATAATTCGCGCGCAGACTGTCGGGGTCCAGCGTCTTGCCCAGCGAAGACGAAAGCATCGCGTGTGCATCATCGAAATCGCCGTCGACCAGTGCATTCGCAAATGCCAGCGCGAACTTTGCGTAATCGGCGGAATGATTAGCTTCCATGGCAGACACCAGAAGATGATCGATGGCGTTGAATATTGAGTAGTGGCATGGGCTTGCGTCAACTCGCCTGGGTTTGGATTCAGGAAACACCCATGGATTTGCATGAAACGATCCACTCCCCGTGGAAGTATTCAAGCTGGCAAATACCGAAACTGCCCCACGTCCCGTGGCGGTATTTCGAGTACTCGACCTCCGCCTGATTTTTCGTGATGCGTTTATAACGCCTCAACCTGACGAATTCCGCCAGCTGCCCGGTGCCGTCGTGGACGCTGCCCGGCTCGTCGATGTTGTAGGTACATTCCGAAGCTGCCGCGACATTGGCGCCTTTCGCCCGCATAGCGGCAAGCGCCATATTGCTTGGGTCTTTGCCGTCGACTTCGAGACACCAATACAAGGACTTGTCGTTTAGCGGCACGAAATTCTCGAAGGTAACGACCATCGCATTCAGCGGGAATTCCTGGCTTAGCGGCGCCGGGGGTTTTTCCTTGCAAGCGGCAATGAAGGTCAATGCAATTCCGGCGAACGTTACCGCGATCGTGTGAACTATCTTTGACTGACTAGCCATAACGGCGTTTCATTTCGGTGACGGATTCGCTAATAAGTTTTTCGAGTACCACCATATCGATGTCCTCGAGTTTGCGGATGTACAGGCAGCACTTGCCCATCTTGTGGCGTCCCAGTTTGGCCAGTAGCTGTTCCTGATTCACGCCTTCGCCGGTCAGGTAAACGCTGATATCGCCTTTTCGCGATGAGAACCCGGCGACGCAGGCATCGCCTTCGCGACCACTCGCGTATTTGTAGTGGTAGGTGTCGAATCCGACGATGCTTGACCCCCACATTTTCGGCGGACATTTCGTGATCCTGGCCATCAGTGCGGCAATCGCCTCGCAATCCTTGCGCCTGGCGTCGTTTTCGATCGCAGACAGATACGCGTCTACGCTTGCATCGGTGACTTTGGTCTTGTTCTCAGCCATAAGTGCCTCTCGATAAAATTTTTTCCAACACGAAAACCACGTCGGGAAAATCTAGCAAGTCCAGTAAATCTTTTTTTGCAGATCGACGACCTCCGGGCCGTCGCTGCAACCGCCAACATCCCTCAGGGAAGCATCCGATTTCTTGTGGCCGATGATCCATTGCTGCGAACCCGGGTGCCACATCAGGGTGCCGGAAGCAAGAATGCCTTTCGGGAAAACAGCCGGAGGCGATTCGTTGATCACGACGATGCGGCGGCCATTGATTTTGACGGTAACCGAAATGCTTGGAATGCTGGGATGCTCGGCGAATTTATGCCGGAACGTATATTGGCCGGACGCAATCGGTTGCCGTGGTGTCGAAGCAGCGGCCAGACAGGAAACGAACAAGGCGATTGATACCAGAAAATATTTCATGCGATTCACTCGGTGTGTTGCCATGCAGCTTATCCGAAACTGCAGGCAATGTTGCGGTAGCGGCCACCAAGATTGCAGTAAAGCGCCATTACCAGAATTTCCACCAGGGCCGCTTGATTTCAAAAGTGATCGACGACGCCATTATTTCCTCAAGCGTCATTTCTTTGTCAGGTGGATTTGCCACGTTTGGAATTTGCATCGAGCAGCCATCCGGAAATTGCACCAGGCCATCGCCCGAAGATGCATGAAAGATTCCCAAGCGGTGCTTCGCTGCAAGACCAGTTGCCAAGGTCGTAGCCTCGTTCATCAGCCGCCAGGAATAGCAGGCATAAATAAAATCGCGGTCCAGACTGTAGTCGGTAACGAAATCGGAATCATCCGATGCATTTGCAAACGGGCCATTGAGCGGCGGAAACAGGGAAATAGCGTCGTCGAACCAGGCCCGCAAAGCGGAGCCGCAACGCTGCGGATCGTTGTAATCGATATCTTCGTTCCACTGCGTCAGTGCGTCGTACCAGGCGAGGAATGCGACACTCTCGCGGGGAGCCTTGTAGGCATTGAAAATAAAAAGGTCAAAACTCATCGGTGGATCCTGTCACATGGCGGCATCGCATTTGCTGCTCAAAGTTCGCGGCCATTGAAATGCTGAACCTTCAGGTTCGATACGTCGATGCCTTCCAGGCAACGGACATTGATCGCCGCCATCTCCTGTCCGGATGGCGAAACGCCTTCGCCGAACGGGTGTATGCCGCAAGTCGGGCAAAAGCGGTGTTTGATCACGTGCTTGTTGAATGTATAGGTGCCCATTTTTTCCGGCGGCGTCTGCAAGCTCATTGCCTGCCTGGGCACGAACCATATCAAGATGCCTTTGCGTTGGCACATCGAACAATTGCACGACGTCACTTCCGGAATTTCGCCTTCAACAGTGAAGGCAATCTGGCCGCAATGACAACTTCCCCGGTATTTCATTTGGCTTTACTCCTGTCTGTGCTCTGCTTTCGCCGTTGATACTTTAGTTATTCGAACAGTGCTGAATTACCGGGCCAGCGTTTGCTCGACAAACCCGACAATCTCGGCAACCGAGACGTCAAAAACACCGGCATCGCCGGGGTCGAACGCTTCTCGCCAAATCCGGTAACCTTCTTGATACGCCGGGTTAGGGTCTGACTGCCCGGTTACTTTTACGCAACTCTTGTCGAGCGTCATTTCGGAAACGGGAAAGTGCGGCAGATCCGTGGTGACGCCAGAAGGTGCATGTGGATTGGAGACAAGCACGCCACGGACGCTGATATGGAATATTTTTCCGAGCTTCGGATCGTCGTCGATTTTGTTGATCAGGATTGTGGAAGATGCTTCCCCGTCTCTGGTTTTGTTGGACCAAACTTGTCCAACTGCGTAATCCGCTGCCATCGTGGTTCCAGTCAGTGAGAAAAACATTGCCGCCAATAAAAATATTTTCATTAAAATCCCGAAAAACGATGAAGAAGCCAGTGTGACGGAAACAAAACGTGATGCCGGTATTTTATGTCAGTTTCCAACGGCCAAATCGAGCGCTTGTTTCGAGCAAGGATTTGACTAGCCTATTCCGGCTTGTCCTCGGTACGGTCCCGGGCCGGCAATGCATCATGGAAAACTTCGAAAGTCTTCCACGCCGGGGTTGGCGGCGTGTAGTCGGGACGTGGTGCATGTACCGAATGCTCGAGCAATTGCATCTTGTGAATATAGCGGGGACAGTTTGGAAAAATCCGGGCGACGCTGATACGCACGACGAACACGCAACCGGGATACGCAGAGCATAGCGGGTCATCTTTCACGACTTGTGCCGTGCCATTCACGCGCAAGCGCTTTGGTTGTTCGAAGTCCAGGAAAAGCAGCCCGACATGCGGATTGCAGAGTACGTTTCCCCAGGTGCGATACATGCCATTGCCGTCGTAATCGGGAATGGCAAGCGTGTGATCGTCCAGCACATGCACAAAACCGGGCAAGCCGCCTTTGTAGGAACAGTCCGGATGGCCATCCGCGTCCGCCGTTGCAATGAAGAACATCGCACTGCGTTCGATGAAGGCGCGGTCCTCGTCGGTGAACGCCGTGCGTACCACTACCTGTTCAAGACGATCGGCAAGCGCGCGCGTTTCACGCATGTCCTGCAGTTGCCGCATGCCTTCGTGGTACATCGGGTCGTTAGCCATATGCCTTCCCCATCAAATGATTGCGTTCGTAGCTGCTCGAATGGATTACTCCGGAGCAATTTGCTTGTGTATGCCATTCACCGACATCAATGCAGCGGAGGCATACAGCATATGGTACTCGGCAAACATTTCACCATTGGTGATGACCGGATCGGTAGCGACCAATGACTGCGCGGCCTCGACATTATCGACCGCGATGATAAACATTCCGCGCCAGTCGGTCTTGTCTCCGAACGGTCCGGCGAGTACCAGTTTTCCTTCATCGGCCAAGCGCTGCATGTTCGCAAAATGACCCTTAAACATTTCATCCCGCGCCTTGCCATCCGGAACGCGATGCTTGCCGGTTTTAAGTATGACCATCACATACTTTCGCATGCCGCGCTGATCTGCGCCCAGCTGTTGTGCCAGCGCGGGATCCTTCGGAGTCTTGGCCACTGGAGCAAGTTGATCGGCAACGGCCGAACGGCAAACGGATAGCGAAACCAGCGAAACCAGCAAAACCAATATTTTAATTCTGTGCATATGCGTTACCTCCGAGTCCGGTAATTCTTTTAGAGATCAGTTCCGATGCCGCCAGGCCTTGGCTCTCGGCCGTTTTTTCATGTGTCCGCCCTGGAAGTTCCGGATATTTCTTAATTGAAAAGTCAGTACAGGATTTCATTCAAGACTTGAGACCAATGCTCAAGCCCCGGTTTTCCCTTGTGTCATTCGAGCACCTATTTGTATAGCCAACCAGGCCATCGGCAGATAAGCGAACAACAGGTCGACTGCCATGAACCAGATCGGGGCGGGAATCATGAAACAGGCCGCTATGCCACCACAAAGAAACGCCACGCCGATCACATAGGCCATTGCCGCCTTGCGACTACCGGCAATCAGGTAGGCAACCAGTGCACCGACGAGTGTGCCCAGCGCATGTGCCAGGAACGGCATGAGGAAATGCCGCGGCTCGAAAAGGTGTATGAACTTGCCCAGGCTTTCGGGATCGGTGACATTCACTCCTGCGGGCGGAGGAATGATCGAAGGGCTGAGCGTTATCAGTGCCATGTTGACGCATCCGCCGATGAAAAGGCCGAGAAAGATGGCAAGTATGTTGCGAAGTATATTCAGCATGAGCGATTCTCCTGGGAAGCCTGATACTCAATATGGGACCGACGCACCGAATGATAACTTGAATGCAATATTCATGCGGAGGGCCTTGCTTACGAACGCAATTCTTCGCCGATAGCTTGCTGTGCAGGTTTCAGTTTTGATTTCACCAATATGCCGTTTTTCCAGACAGCCGTCAGCCAGAACGCAGCTCCCGAAAACATGCCGGTACAGAACATGCCGGCATAAAGAAGTAAATTGAAATTACGCGATGTCACGGCAAGGATTACGCAGGAAAAAACACCCGCTACACAAGCTATTTGCCACAAGGAAAGCCACTGTTTTCGTTTGAGTAACAGCAACAGCGGCAGCCATGCAAAGAATGCCATCAGGTATGCATAAAGCAGCACGAAAAAAATCAGAAACGGCTGGAATGCAAATAATGCGAAGGCCGGCTCATAGCAAAAGTCGACGCTCAGCAAGAACGCCCAGAAGGAGCCAACGGGAGCGAACGAGCAATCGGCAGAGACCAAGGCCAAGGTGTAGAAAGCGTATGCAAGCGGAGGAAGGACGACAAACGCAAAAGCGATACGGCAAGCATCAAGTATCCAGCGCAATTGTCCAATCATCGGGCTACCCAGCTTCTAGTTGTCGTCAAAAAACGAGGTGCGTTGCAGTATGCGATGGCAAATACAGTGCTGCAAGGATTGGCCTTCGCCGCAGTCTTGGTCGCGGTTCGGTGCTAGCGACCGGTTTGCAGCATCGCCGCCATCTTTTCGTGGATCAGGTTGACGGCCTTGAGCGGTCGAAGCATCACCTTGAACTCGGTGACTTCGGCATTCTCGTTCCACTTGATCATGTCTACGCCGTTGATGCTGAGGCCGTCGATCTCGAGTTCAAATTCTAGGATTGCATCTCGGTCAGACGCCAGTTCCCGAATGTAGCGAAATGATTCATTTCCAAAGACCTTGAACGCAGCGGCAAGGTACATTTTCGTGATTGCCTTGCCGATCTGGGGCTTGTGCACCACCGGCGAATGGAACACGGCATCATCTGCCAGGAAGGCATCAAGCCCATCCACATCGTGTTGCTTCAGGAGCTTGTGCCAGGTTGCGACGGGATTGGATTGCATGGGAGCTACCTCGGGATCGGAGAAATGGAACTCGGACAACAAAATAAGTTATTGGCGCAAAATCTTCTCAATCGCTTTTCCTTTTGCGAGCTCGTCAATCAACTTGTCCAGATAGCGTATTTTTTGCATCAGCGGATCTTCTACTTCCTCTACGCGAACACCACATACAACGCCTTTGATCAGCGATACATTCGGATTGATGGCGGGCGCCTGGGCAAAAAAAGTTTCGAAATCGGTTTCCTGTTCGATCTGCCGCTGTAATCCTGTCTGGTCATAGCCAGTCAACCAGCAGATGATTTGATCAACTTCCTGTTTCGTGCGATTTTTACGTTCCGCTTTTTGAACATACATTGGATATACCTTGGAGAACGCTGTTGCGAAAATGCGATGTTTTGTCATGATCGTTATTCCTGCGGGCCAAGACCCTTTGCGAAGCCGGCAACGGCTTCAGCGCAAGCTACAGGAGCCGCTTGTAGAAGTAAATGTGGGCCGACGATGTTGACATGTTTTGAATGCGGAATCGCCGACAGGATTCTATTGCCGGAACTCGATCAATCTTCAATGTCCTTGTTTGCGATTGGAGGATTTCAGCTTGCCACCCGCAATCGCCATAGGAACAAGAAGCGCCGTAAAGATGACGTGATACCAAATGGGAACATACTGCCAGGACAGGCCCGCCTTCAGTAAACCAAGGGCCAGCAGCAGAAAGCCGAGGACGAGCGGGGCGCGTTTGTTTTCACCGGCGATCAGCGCAGCCAGAAACCCGGCCATCACCGAAACTATTGAGCAAAGCACAACATGCGTTAGAAGAAACGTCGTGTCCGCCGTGAATTGACCGCCGTTTTCAATGGCGGCCTGGAACGCGCGCTGATGAACGCCGAATCCTTCTGGCCAAATGGCCGAAAGCAGCATCTCGCTTCCGACCCACGCAACCAACCAGGAAAAAAATCCGGCTATAACACCTGAAACGATTCGTAGCATGGATTTCTCCTAATTACTTGTTTGTATAGGTTGCCAATCAGGTCTTGGAAGTTACTCGAACGATTGCGTAAGGAGTGTGGCGTTCGGGAAATACCGACGGCGGATAGAAATATACCCAATATTCACGGTTGCCCTTGCATGTGCGTACAAACCATTGTTCGTCTCGTGAACCATCTTTGTGCGAAACGACAGTGCCAACTTTAACGACGGACACGTCACATTTGGCAGGGAAATCTGCCTTGATTAGCCCAAGCCAGGCGTCTTGGAGCGACACAGCGGCTTTGACGGGTACTGCAACGACTAGAAGAAATATCGATTGCGCTAATGTTCTTTTAAAAATGCTCATAAGCAACCTAACAACAATGGTGCCGAAGCACCGGATACAAAACTTGAATGCAATATTTTCACGGCGGCCATCTTGATTACTTGGCGGCGCTTTCTTTTTTGGCTTGCTGATATCGCAAGACCGAGGTCTCGACTGAAGCACGTAATGCTTCGACAGTTGCACCATGCATTCTATTAATTAAAGCAGGACAATAGGCATGCGGGTCTGCCTGTTTAATTTCGGAAAGCATTAACTCGTTCATTTTCTTGAATTCCACGCGTGTGTCTTCAGTAACGGGAGCGGAAAATTCGGGGTCAAAAGCGAGTCTCTCCATGACAGGCTTTATTGCATCCGAGAATTTAACTTTGAAACTGGAAAATTCTTTTTCAAGTTCTTCCTTTTGTTCTGGAATCTGTTCAGCACAGTAATCCACCAATGGCTGCGCCATTTGCAACGGTACCTTTGCAGTAAACTCTCCCATCGTCTCAATCGAAGAGGCAGCCTGCTGCGCAGAGCTGTTTGATACGCATAAAACCAGTGTGGCCAATACGGGAACAATTACGTGGTTTTTCATTTTTCTGCCTTTGTTTGATTTTGAAACACATCTATGTTTTTGTAGCCTAACAATCCGGCTGATATGGCTAGAATGTTACGCATGCGCTTTTCCGGACACGAAGCACAGCCTCTTGCTGGAACTGGGTCTTGTACGAAGCTGCAATCTCGATCACGGACTTCTCACTCGCCGGATCATCGGGATGGACGAGTTGCAGCACATGGGTTGATTCTCGAATGATTGTACCGCTAGAGTCGCGCCACTGGCCGGATGCCTCAAACACGGTAAGGCCATCCGAGAAGCGGGGCGTCACCACGGTTTCCAGGAACTTGGCCCACTCCTCGCTGGTGACCACACCGTTCGGTTTGCCTGTACCCAAGTACAGCATGTCGTGGACAGCGCGTTGCTCGTTACCCCTGCAACTCATCTTCGGCGCAGATGCGCATCCGCTGATTGCGACGGAAATGATGGTTATCGTGATTGCTCGAAAAGCCTGCATGGTGATTGTCCTTGTTGACGCCTAACAACCAAAATTATGATGCCGACGCAACGGATATGAAACTTCAGACCCGTATTCTCACAAAGAGCACCTCGATTGCGCAGTGAGGCCTACTTGCGGAACTCATACAGCACATCTTCTTGCATATTGCCCAAGTACTCCGGAGAAACATCTGCCTTCCCGGCAGCTACTCTACCGGACATTTCAATTCGGCTCTCTAATGAACCGCTATAGAAATGAAGAAGCAGACCAACATAGGGTGTCTTGCCGGAGTCGAGGAGTTCGGAAAGAAACGAGCACCAGCCAGAAGCTTGACTGCCATTGCTTCTAACAGCCGCCTCATTGACTTGGGAAATTTTGTCTAGCTTTTGGGCCAATGACCTCGCGATTTTCGCTTCGGACCAGCCTTTCAGACGCATTTGCTTTTCATGCGAGACTGTATCTAGCGACTTTCGTTTTCCCTAGTTTGCACAGAGTGTGTATGCCGGTGACGTTGACCTTCCGTGCCGGCTCCATCTGATCTGACTGCTGGTCTTGACAGGCCGCTATCGGCCAGAAGCGGCCGGTCGTCAGCTCCAGCAATATTTCAAGGTTAACCGGAATAGAGTTCAATGTCGGTCGGAGCCTGCAAATAGCGCGGCATCCTGCGATTTGGCGACGATTTCTTTGTACAACTGCGTCGCCGCAATACAACTGTAGGCAGTCGGCAAAATTGAAAATTACGTTGCTAGGTTAGCTTTCGATTTCGAGTCACCATTTTCAGACAACGCGCACTGCAAACGAACGAATTCTCCCCAATTTGGTGCATGCAAATAATTCTAGTCTGCCAACAACTAAAGATGTTGTTCTTTGATGTAGCTGACAGTTGCCCACATCTGATCAAATTCAACTTGTTGTGAGCTCACAGCGGTCTCTGTACTGGAAATCGTTGGTTTCAAGAAGTCAGGGTGATTGATATCCGCGCAGCAAGTTGTTTAAGGCCGAGCCTGTGAGTTGAGGAGTTTCAAACAGGCGGGTTGCGCCCAAAATGACAACAGCCGTGAATATGTCAAATTCGGACAAACTGTATCTGTTGAGTTCTTGAGTCCTCAGACCGGCTATGAGACTCTGGGTGTACTTAATGGTGATTTCTGGAGCGAGTATGTCGTTTAGTCGTCGAGTTGCTTTGAAACTGAAGTTTGCACGTGCTCATCTCCTATCTAGACTTGAAGCAAGTTCACCTATTCCGACAAGCCCGACGAAATTCACGCAATTCATCGAACAACGACAAAATCTAACTTTAAATCTGACATCTTTAATCTTTATTATCATGTGTGCCGCAGCACCGAATTCGCAAGCGCAGAGCAATAAATTTGTTGACGACTATCAACAAAAAATATCTGCGGCAAAACAGATTACTGCGCTAGACGAAAATCTGTTTGGAGATAGCACAAATGGATACATCGGCAGTGTGAATTTCGCAATAACCGATATTGATATTCCAGGTAACAACGCACTCCCGGTTTCGTTGGCTCGCGAGTTTCAAGTTATCCATCGAGAAGGCAATTCGACGGTCCCAGTTGAGTTTAAAAGTATATTTGGTGATTGGGATTGGGCAATTCCTCATATGCGTGGCGTGTTTGGCCCCAATGGAAAGAGCGCGATGACGGCCACAACGGCGAATCGGCGCTGCGGAGTATCAACCTTGGTGGAAGCACGTCCGCCGCAAACGGAATTTTTTTCACCCGCTGAGTATTGGCAAGGAACCCATTTGCATCTGCCTGGACAGGGCGATCAAGAGGTTTTGTATTTTAACGGTACTAACAAACCAAATGATGGTGCTGTCTATCGTTGGGTTACTAAGGATCGCTGGTACTTCTCATGCTTGTCATCCACGGCTAATGGTGTTGCAGGCGATGCTTTCTTGGCGCGTTCACCTGATGGAAATAAATATTGGTTCAATCAAATTGTTCAGCGAAAAACGAAAGCAATCAGTAAGCCGATGATGGTTAATGACTTCGACGGAGGCTTCACTGTAGAAAACATTTCATTGCTCCGAAATGAGGTGTTGGCGTTGCCCACACGCATTGAGGATCGTTTCGGAAATTGGACAACCTATACATACGACGTTTCAGACCCATGGCGATTGCTGCAGATTAATGCCAGCGATGGCCGTAACATCACGTTGACCTACAATACGAATGGACGTGTGACTTCGGTAACTGATGGCACTCGAGTATGGGGCTATACCTACACTGGCACCGGCATATACAGCTATCTCAGTACGGTGACTTTGCCAGATACCAGTAAATGGATATACGACTTCAGTCAGCTAAATATCTATAGAAAAGTAGGCGGATTAAACAGTACCAGTTGCGGTGTCGCCGGAACTCTTTACTCCGTTCCAAGAATAGCAAAAATTACCCACCCTTCAGGGGCCAAAGGCGAGTTCACATTTAAGAATCTTTGGCATGGTCGTTCATATGTGACGAAGCTGTGTTCGAACATTGAAAGTCCAAGCGATGGAAGCATTGTTGGAGCATTTGATGCCTACCCGGTCTTTTTTTCTTCGCTAAGCCTGATAACCAAACAAATAACCGGCCAAGGATTGCCTGTGCCGAAGGTATGGTCGTGGCAATATCCAAATTTAAGTTTTAGCTATGTAAATGATTGTCCCGGATCTGGTTGCGTGACCACCAAAGCAATCAACATTACGCAACCTGATGGAAGCATACAGAAACAGATTTACGGCACACGCTTCGGTGTCAATGACGGGCTATTGCTGCAAACTGATCATTTGTCTCCAAGCAGCGTAGTATTGAAGAGCAGCACTTTCGACTACGTCACAGATGCTGCAGGACAGGCGTATCCAAGCGCTATCGGTACAAGTGCGCAGGTTTACATAGAGCCTGATGTCGCTAGCCCTAAGCCCCTTCATCGCAAACAAATTCTACAGCAGGGTGTCACTTTTGCATCGCAGATTGCGAGCATCGCTGGGATATATAAATTCGATGACTTTGCAAAGCCACTAGAGATAACTCGTTCAAGCGTATCGAGTACGGGCACTACCAGTCGTACGGAGTTATACAGTTATGAAAACCAATTAAGCAGCTGGATGATAGGCCAACTCAAAACCGTGACCAATGCGAGCGTAAGTCCTAACGTTATTGTAAGCCAAACAATATACGATCCGTCGATGTCACTACCCTTGCAAAAGTTCCGGTTTGGCCAGCTAGAAAGTACGATGACTTATTATGGTGATGGCACCACCGCTTCAATTAAGGACGCGAGAAACAATACTACGACACTGGGTAGTTACAAGCGTGGCATCCCTCAAGCGGTAGGCTTCGCTGATGGAACGTCGATTAGCGGATCCGTGAACAATATTGGCGAGTTGGCATCGACCGTAGATCAACTTGGATCGACATGGTCGTATACCTACGATGCGATGGGTCGGCTGGCCTCTACGACCCCACCTAGTGGCGATAGTGTGGCGTGGCTAGGTAGCACGCAATCCTTTGCTCCTAATAGTGTTGCTGCCTATGGTTTGCCAATCGGCCATTGGAAGCAAACCATTACCAAAGGCAACTTGAGGAAGGAAGTTTATTTCAACGCCATGTGGCAGCCCGTCGTTACACGAGAGTATGACGTAAGTAACATCCCGGGTACGGAACGATTCACAAGAATTAGCTATGACGCTAAGGGTCGGACAGAGTTCGTGTCCTACCCAGGCGCTACAGACTCCCTGACTACCGGAGTTCGAAGTGAATACGACGCACTTGACCGTGTCACGAAGACTAAACAAGACTCCGAATTAGGGGTTTTAAACACGACGATCGATTATCTCGACAATTTTCAGACCAGGGTAACTTCACCGCGCGGCTCTGTGACTACGACTGGTTTTCAGGTGTTTGATGAGCCTGATACCACTAGACCTGAAATCATAATGGCACCAGAAGGCGTGACGACTACGATCCTGCGCGATAACTTCGGCAAGCCGTTGGAGGTTACGCGTAGTGGCGCTTGGATCGGTACGAATATTAGCACTACTCGCCTTTATGTATATGACCCGCAGCAAAGGCTATGTAAGCGCATTGAGCCTGAAACCGGCGCAACACTATTTGATTATGATGGCGCCGACAACATTGCATGGTTTACGCAGGGAAGTCCTCTTACAAGTACGACGTGCGATCGTGAAAACGTAGCGACTGTAGACAAAACCGTCTTTTCCTATGATCAGTTGAACCGCTTGAAAACCACAGATATTCCTGACACCACGGAAGATCTAAGCTACGACTACTTTGCTGACGGCTCGGTCAAATTCGCGATCAACGGTTTGACCCGTTGGGACTACACGTACAACAAGTTGCGTCTTCCAGTAAATGAGACATTGACGCTAGATGGCCGCGTTAAACCCTTGATTCATGCTTACAATTCGATGGCTCAGGAAAGCAGTCTCACCTACCCTAGCGGATTGATCGTTGCGAATGCACCCAATGCGTTAGGCCAGGCCAGTCAAGCTGGCACGTTTGCCACAAGCGTTAACTATTTTCGAAACGGGGGAATGAGCAGCTTTGTGTATGGCAACGGCATATTGCATTCGATGACACAAAATGCTCGTACGTTACCGCTGCAAAGCAAAGACATGGATGGCAGCATTGCAATTCTCGATGACAGCTATGCTTTCGACGAAAATGGCAACGTCGCTAGCATTGTTGACGGCACATCGGGCAATGGTGGAAATAGGACGATGACTTACGACGAAGCAGATCGTCTTACAAGCACCTATGCTCCTAACCAGTGGTGGATATACAACAATTTTGCTTACGACGCTCTTGATAATGTCCGAAACAATACACTGGGCAATCGCAATCATACGTACCTATACGACAATACTGCCCGATTAGTTCGCATCATCAAACCTTGGCAGGAAACACCTCCTCCGAATCTCATGATGGGCGGGGCAATGATGGCTGCTGCGTCTGGTGGCGGCGGCGGCGTTGATCCTCCGCCCCCAGTTACGGTAAGAAATTTAAGTTACGACAGTCAGGGCAATGTCATAGTCAACGGGAGTCAAGGTTATACCGTTGATAAAGCTAACCGTATGCAAAGTGTGGTTGGAAAGGAAAGTTATCAATACGATGCTCATGGACGTCGAGTCAAAATCACCCGTACAAGCGACAGCAAAGTCAGCTACCCCATGTATAGCAGAGAGGGAAAGCTAATCGCTGATGAAGATCAACGTAGCAATAGTACGAGTGACTATGTCTATTTAAATGGCAGCCTGGTCGCCATTCGCAGCGCGACAATTGGAACTTCGACCTATGCAACTAGCTATCAACATACCGACTCCCTTGGTAGCCCCGTGGCGGTAAGTGACAATACAAAAACCGTTACCAGGATTGAGCGCTACACGCCATATGGTGAGCCTAGCATTGGAGCGTATCAACAAGGCCCAGGCTTCACCGGTCATGTTACGGATGCACTAACCGGACTGACATACGCACAACAGCGATACTACGATCCAATTCTGGGAAGATTTTTAAGCCCCGATCCTGTGCAAACCGATACAAATACGGGCATGAGTTTCAATCGCTTCAACTACGCTAACAATAATCCCTACAAATTTACCGATCCCGATGGGCGAGATACAAAAGTTATAATTAATGCGAATACTAGCTGGGACCCAGAAACATGGTGGGGCACCCATGCGGGGCTTTATCTTGATAGCAGTTTTGAAAAAGGGAGCGCCCTGCTGTATGACCCTAATGGCCACTACAACCCGGGAATGATGGCGGACCCTCCAAGGGGAGACACAAGGTCTTCAGGCGGATTTTTCGAAGGAGCCGATGCTTCGCTCGCTGCTTACATCAAATACCAAAAAACCGATGGCCCGAAGGTGTTGTTATATGTCTTTAAAACCACTCCTGAACAGGAAAAGGAAATAACAGAAAACATAATAGAGCTTGGTGACTCAAGAGGTTTGACGTGTGCAACTGATGTATCCACCGTTCTCGATGGAATTGGCCCTTTCAAAGGACTGGGAATTCAGGACACGCCAGCCGGACTGCAGGCAAAATTGAATGAGCTGAAACGGAAGCAGGATAAAGAAGAAGAGGCAAAGAAAGGCAAAAAAAGTAAGGGCGCTAAAGACACTAAAAAAGACGTAAAGGAAACCAAAAATGAAAAGAAATAAATCCATTATATTCTGGCTGTATACATTGATTTGCCTTGCGGTTACCTATCTAGTTCAAGGCACTGTCTTCAAAAGAGTGGACTATGATTTGTTGATACTAATATTTGTACTAATACTACAAAACGTAAAATTTGTTCGCATATTTATAGTTGATTGGATTTTGAAATTTGTGCTTGTCTATTGTTTCAGTATCCTGGCCTATCTATTGATATTGAATTTCAATGAATTCGTTTACCAGTACCATGCAATGAACGTCTGGCGAACGTATTTCCAGTTATTTGTCATGGTGCCATTTTTGTCAATGGCGCCATTGTTTTTCGCTTTTCATAGCATTTGGTTTTTATTCGACAAAAACACTGTTAGCGGCGTGCATGAAGAAACCAAATTAACATAATAAATACTTACTCATTAACTGTGGGCCATGAAACGCCGTCAATCCGATTGACGGCGTTTTTGGATCTTTGCATCAAATGACTGTACTTAGCTGATAGGCGACCCTTTGAAACTTGATGACAATGTCCGCTTCGGGTCGATAGCGGTCGCTGAACACCAGCGCCGTTGTCATGCTGAACCGGTTCTCTGATCAATGTCGACCAGCGCCCGCCCAGAGGCGTGCCGCAGTCACAGTAACCGCTTGTTGTCAGAAAATACGACTCAGAGGATTGTAGTTGACTCTCAATGCTCGGATTGGATAAAGGCTTGAACTGCCGCCCAAACTTTCGTGCAAGAACGTCAATCTCTTCGTGTGGCGCGGCTTTTGGCAGAACAGCTGTGATGTAGTGACACATGGGCTTAACAACAAAAATGAGGTGTCGACGCACCGGATGTGAAACTTGAATGCAGTATTTTCACGACGGTCACCTTGATTGCGTTTTAGGCATTTGACGCCGAAACCGGCGTAGAGCGCAACCAGACAAAAAAGTAAATGGCGAAGGCCAGGTCTGCAACTGAAATGGCAAAGGTCTTAAGTTGGATATCCGCGCGATATAGGCACACTAATGCGATCATAAATGATCCGGCCTTGCCGATTGCGGCGAGCGCAACAACGGGCTGGGAGATTGTTGGCGCAAGTGCCAACCACGCATAGGTCGCACTAAAAAGCACAACGAAATAACTGAGCATCCAGCGATAGAAGTCGGAACCAATCGGAGGTAAAGCCGCCAGGGCGCCAAGGGTAGCTGGAAACATAAGCATGAGTGCTACAAGCGCATTAAAGGCAACGCCAACCCAAAGCACGCTGCGTGTGATGTTCGAGTTAATCATCAAATATCAATCAATCAAAATTAAGTGCCGAAGCACCGGATGCAAAACGTGAATGCAGTATTTTCACGGAGCTCACCTTGATCGCGTAGTCAGGAGGCAGTATCGCCGGATTTTGCAGTAACCAGAAAAACTTCGGTGCCTGCGGTTACCTGGTCTTTGGAAATTGTCGAAGGCAAGGAAATTGGAGTGCAAATTTTGTCAGGGGGAGGCCTGCGACCATAACTAATTTTTTCGAACCCTGCTATCTGCGTTTCAAAAGACGAACCGTCGGGCGCGGTAAGGCGTATTTGAGCACCTACACGCATAGTGGGCAGGTTGGCATTCTGGGGAATGCCAGGAACGAGCACGGGCCCTGCTCGCCCCGACAAGGCAAAGGCATCAACTACGGTAAACAGGAAAATTTCAGACATGGGTTCTAACAACCAAAGCAGGGTGCGACGCACCGGATGTGAAACTTGAAACCAGCATTTTCACGACAGTCACCTTGATTTCTTGGTTAGATCTTTTTGATCATTGGTTGAACACCTGACTCTTAGCAGTTCATTACTTGCCAAAATATCGGGCCTATCTTGATTTAACGCGTTGCATATGTGCTTGTATGTAAACAACCTGATTTTTTCCTGGTTTTCTGGCTTGTACATTACTTCGGCTGTTTTCAGAAAACAGGCTGTATCGAAGAATGCGACAACTTCGTCTTGTTCTTGTTTATTCAGCCTGGCCATTAGAGCATCCACGGCCAGATCAGTCTCGGTAAAATCACCAGCGATATTGGCAGATTTTACTAATGCATCAGAGGTGACCATTTGCGTGCATTTCCGGATTTCTTCATCGGTAAAAGCATTTTTAACGTCGTGCGAGAACATGCCGATGAATTCATCAAATTCAATCTTCTTGACAACCGAATGCAAAAAATCCTTCTCTTCGAGATTGAACGCCGGGTTTGAATTAATTGTTTTATGAATCAGGCCTCTTGGGTTTCCGATTTTCACGAAGTAGGCAACAAGCGCATCTGCAGAATTGGCCGAGTGCGCAAATCCCGTTGCACCAAGCAAGGCAAGCGATATTGCAAATATGGCAGTTCTGGTTCTACTCATAAATAATTGGAAAAATTCCAAATAAGATCCAGCAACCAAAAGAAGGAACCAACGCATCACCGGATGCTGATGTTTTGAATGCCGCTTTCATGCGGAGGCCACCTTGATTGCGTCGTCAGGTACAGGCGGTAAAAAATCCGTGAATACAAAACCATCACGGTGAACTGTCTCACCCAAGGATATTTCTATCGGGTTCTGAAACATCGGGCCATCGAATGCAAAGGTGTGAAATTCTCCGTATTCGCCGCAAGGGTCAATGTCGTCGGGAAGGTCACCCAAAAAAGAATCGTTATACTCTCTCCCGGCAAATTTCTCCGAAAGGCGCCTTGGGTCAAGGCATGTGATCACGGCCCTTAGACCACCGGCGATCATTTCGCCGGACAGCTGTTTGGTCGGAATACCCCAAAGCGGGAATAATGGAGTGATTCCGGTTCCATCAAGATTGGTTTCCCGGTATTGCCGCACATCTTCGAGAAACAGATCACCAAACGCAAAGCACTCGATACTTTCCTTTCTCGCCGTTTCAATGAACGAGGCCATCGCGTCGGCATATTCGTTATTGTTGCACGGGAATGGAATCTCGATGATGTATAGCCGGAGGCCGGCGCTTGCCGCCTGTTGCTGTAGCAGTTCGACTCTTACGCCGTGCATCGCTACGCGATCAAACGCCTTATTGACCGTGCAGAACAGGCCGACAACATCAATTAGCGGGTCTTGTTGCAGGACATGAAGTGCCCACGCGCTGTCTTTGCCACTGCTCCAGGAAAGTAGAGTTCTTCTGCTCATTTGTATATTCCTGCACTTAACAAGCATGAAGGTGCCGACGAACCGCATATGAAACTTGAAACCAATATTCTCACGGAAGTCACCTTGATTACATAGTTAGGCCAAAAGCAGTGAATCAGTCGCATGAAAGCCGACGTCGATGATGCAGTACAAGGATCTCTCGCTCGATTGCAACGATTACGCATGCGCCGAGGAAAACCATTGGTAGCCAAAACATGACATATATTAATGCCTGCGTGTCCCAACTCTGGAGGAAGGAAGCCTGACCCGGCGGTACAGCGAGATAGGCTTTGGTCCTGAGGTAAAACCAAATCGCAGAGCTGAGCATTGCCAGCGCGACTTGGGCTTGGCCCAGTAACCGGAATCGTCTTGTCACGACTTCATTGCTGGACAATCTAAGAAACCAACACTTAATGGCTGCAACTGTAAAAGTCGTAAATGCAACGCCAACAATGGGCGCCATTGAGAGGCCAACGATAACACCAAAAAAATCATTATCAGCGAAGAGTCTCATGAAAGCATAAACGCTAGACGAAACGCCCAGGCAGAATGCTGCAATAGCCGCTGAAACTGTAATTAGCACTTTCATATGATCTGCGTTGACATTAGTCTGCGGTACACCTGCTTTTTTCTCGCTGCGCAATGAGAACAAGATCCTGCGTTGATTTAGATGCATTGGCCGGACTTGCAATCAATTCCATAAAATCAACCCTGTACCCGGCTCGCTCGACTATTGAAACTATATCGCCAACGCTTCGATATTCGATGTAAACCCTTTCTCCACTACTCGTAGTTTCAAATCCGGACAAACTCCGTTCACCGGTGATCGTAGACAAGTACAGTATGGCTGAATCAGTCAAAGTGGCGTCAAGTGAAGTGAAGAACCGATTCGCGTCGTCGTCAGTCAGGTAGCATAAGCCGAAAGCAAAAGCAGCTGCATCGAACACCTGCTTGAGTTTGCCGATCTGCCGACAGTCCTCAACCAGGAATTCAGCGCTCGGGACTCTCTGCCTTGCCTGTTTAACCATCGCTTCCGCGAGATCGATACCGACCAACTTGAGGTCTGGTCTAGCCTTCGCCAAGTAGGCAGAGACATTGCCAGGGCCACACGCCACATCAAGGACGCTCGCACCATGCGACTCGATTCGTTTCACGAATTGCTCTAGATACCAGTCGTATATGTCCAAGTGGAAGTATTTCTCGGCATAGCGATCTGCCAACCGATCAAATGTGGCAACGGACACTAGGCAGAAATCGTCGTTTTGCATTAATGGCCTAACAACCACGAAGGTGGCAATGCACAGGATGTGAAACTTGAAGCTCGTATTTTCACGGAAGTCACCTTGATTGCATAGTTGGGTTTCGCTCGCTGCATTCTCTGGGTTACTTTTTTTGTGCGCCGTCCCAGTGCTCCGCAATCTTCCCATTTTCGATGCGGAACATATCGAACCATGTCGTGGTGTACTTCTTTGTCGGATCAGCAGGTTCAGCGGCTTCACGAACGAAGCTCAAAACAACGTAGTCGCCCTCGGCGACGATGGAAACCAAAGGCGCCTTGACCTTTGCTTCGATCGGTTTTGGCTTCGCGAACCTCGAGAAGAATTCGATGAACGCGGCACGACCGGTTGGCACCGTTGGATTGTGCTGAATGTAGGATTCGGTCATGTACTTATCTGCAAGCTCCATATGTCCGCCCTCAAACACTTCGCGCCAGAAGTCATAGACAAGGCGCTTGTTAGCAGCGAGCCTGGAATCGGCGCTTGCAAGCAACTTTTCATGATCAATGCTTGCTTGAACTGCAATCTGGGCGTGCGCAATACCGGCAGCTAGTGCGCTGCACATCGTTAGAATCAGGAAAAACCTACGCATTACTATGCTCTCCGAGAGGGCTCATGATGCCCAATAACCATGACTGTCGCACTTGGTGGTTGAATTCACCCATTTACTTTGGGCTGCGAGCTTTGATGATTGCTTCGACTAGATCGTCCGCATCAGCACACTCGTCTGCTTCGAAAAAACTACCTAGAGGTGACGATTTGCGCTTGATCTTGATTTTCTTACATCTAGATATTTGAATAAAAGCATATTTGTTACCGGTGCCGATCATTCCGGCATCGTAGAAGATGCTTAACAGCTGTCCGTCCGCCTGTTTTACGGCAGCACTACAATACTTTGAATCATCGCCCCAGCTTTGGAAACCAAAAATAAATGGTCGGCCACTTTTTACTGCTGCTTTAGAGCATTGCACGGTCGTATAATTTTCTGGATTACCGAATATGCCGCAATGGTATGCATTTTCCGGAACTAGACTCGACATTTCATTTATGAAGCCCTTGTAGCAAGAATCCACTGCAGAACTATTTCTTGAAAAATCAGCAGTGGTAAGACGAGTTGGCTTTGTGCTGCAGGCGATCAAAAAAGCCGAAATACAAATTAAAAGGATAAAGGATTTTTTCATAAATGCCTAACGCCTGAAATAAGGTGCGGCCGCACCGGATGTTGGTTTGAGTGTTGGATACATTCGGCCGTCACCTTGATTGATTAGTTAGCACCAAACTCAAACGCCCTTGGGGCGATGGCCACTGTTGACCCACTCAGTAAGCTTATTGAAGGCGCCATTAATTTCCTCGGGCGTAAAGGCACAATGGCCTTCACCCATCGATGGCAATGTGACCAAATTGTTAGCATGGCCAGCTGCCTTAACCAGTGCCGGATAAACTGCATTGAAACGTGTTGGAACGGTGGGGTCTGCATTGTTAGATTGAAGAATCACCGGCTTGAAAATGTTCCCACTGAGCTCAGCGTTGGCGGCAAGATACTTCATTGCACTATGGTCGCCGGAATAGCGGCGTACACCTTTGTTGAATGCTGCATCATCGCCGAAGCCTGAATAGACTTCTGCATTGTTGTCCACAGGAAATCCACCCGCTCGCGCCTGCATCTCATGCAATACCATGTTATCCAGCATGAGTGCACCTGCAAGCCCGGCTCTTGGAACCTCTAGACGTTTTGACAAAATTTCAGCTGCGGCCTCATTGCTTTTCAATGATGCTTCGAGTGCCTCAGGGTCTAGCATGATAGGTGATGCTGGATCAGAAAGACCGCCTGACGCGAGCCCCATAGCTCCTGGAAAGAAAAATTCAAATGCCACCAAGGATGTAAGTACTGACTCATCAAAGGCTTTCGCAGCAGGCACATTGACGCCGCATAGCGATAGCGCACCGTCGTAAGTGGCTTTATATTTTTCCAGGCTTGAAAGAGCGATATGGCCGCCAAGCGAAAAACCAACAAGGTACGTGTGACGAGGTTTTCCGTACGTGGAATTAAAATGGGCTCGAAGTTGTTCATTGTCTGGAACTGCATCTGCTACCGACCATCCTTGTGAACTGTAGGCGCTTGCAGCGACCGCATACCCCTGCGCGAGGAAAACGGGAGCTGCTTCGTTTTGAGGCCACGGCGTTTCGCGTGGAAAGCCTTTAGGTTCATACCCGTGTAATAGCATCACTAACTCACCATTCCAATTGACTGGAATATCAATCCGGTACGGCGCATTACCCAGTGTGCCGCTATCCATCTTTGGCGCATCGACTTTCATTTGCGCAGGCGGCGTGACAGAAGACGTACTAGCGCAGCCAGTAATTATGCCGAGGGAAAGAGCAAAGCTGGCTATGCGAAAACTATTTGAAAAAGTCATGCGAGAAATTTCCTTTGGGTGCTAACAACCAAGATAAGGGACCGACGCGCCGGATGATAACTTGAATGCAATGTTCATACGGAGGCCCCCTTGATTGCGTAGTTAGGCCAAATTCTAGAGTGTAAATAGAAAACTTTTACAGCGATGCAATGGCCAAACGGACCGTCAAGAAACAATAGCAATGAATGAAGCTTGCCAGCCACGGGGAGGAAGACTGCGCAATAAAACCACCAAAGTGACGGCTTAACGTAGTCTAGAAATTGTGACGCCATTAAAAATAGCAAGAGATCGAGACCAAGTACATCAATCAGCGGAAGAAATAGCCGAAGTTCGGGATGCGTCGAGAGAAGAACAACCAGTAAAATGGTCATGATTAGCGTCCCACGCTGCCACCAGTTTTTCTCTTGCCACTTGAATAGCTTCATACTTAATGCCACCAGTTTTTTCTCGCCGATAGCATAGCTTCATGCTTACGGCCTAACAACCATGAAGGTGCCGACGCACCGCATGTAAAACTTGAATCTAATTTACGCACGGAGGTCACCTTGACTGATTAGTTAGGCATAACTCAATGGTCCTTGCCCCCGTCCGACTTGACGGCTTTAATACTAAGCTCGTCGAGTTGTAGCCCCACAACCCGAGCGCCATTCAGCAGGACCTTGAACCCGCTCTCAGCATCCCAAATGCAGTCGAAGTCAAATCCGATATACGGCAAACCATCCTTCTGGTGTGGGAAAATTTTCACGTACGCAAGGTTTAGCTTGTTCTTCATATCCGATACGTAGGTGATTGCGTTTAACTCCTTGTCTCTCAACCGTTCCCACTGTTTTTGCAGCGTTGGCAGGTAATTATCTATGGCGGAGATGACCGCCTCATGCACATGGATATCATTCTTGACGAGCCAGTCGAACGCATCAATAAACGGCCTCGGCAGATTCGCGGGCGGTCTGAGTTCACTGTCAGAAAGCCTCACCTCAACGAGAGATCCCTGATAGCGAGGATCGCCCATATCATACGAATAGTCACACCAAGCGAGAAGCTTGGCCGGAGCCACGTGTCGATCACCGTGGTCGTCGTAACTCCAAACTAGTTTATCGAGTCGTTGATTCATTGGCCCATGTTCCTTTCCAAATAGCGAGTGCCTAGCAACCAAGATAAGGAACCGACGCATCGCCGGATGTTGATGATTTGAATGCCACTTTCATGCGGAGGTCCCCTTGATTGCGTAGTTAGATTTATTGCTTAAGAGCAAATAAGCAAAGGAAGAAAAGTAGAACACTAGCCAGTGGCCAGAAAAACCACGCACCGAATTCGCCTGGAAAGCAGCGTACTCCTCGGCGCTGAGGTGACGGATTAACGTGCCATGGTTGAGTAGTACGTACTGTCCATCCTCTATTGCAGGATTGCCGCCCTGAGTGCCAGCAATGAAAAGCATAAAATTAATCACGGCATAAACAAAAATTATTGCGCCCAAGATAAACGCCCAGCGAGGAAGCGTGGCTCCGATCTCTATGAGTGATGGTCGAGTGCCGAAATCGTTCCAGCTGTAAAGCATAAATGGAATGAAAACGACAAAGATGCCTAGGTGGAGAGCCCAGACTCCCTTGAAACTAGCAGCCACATCGATGCCCATGAGAGCTGAAACGTGCACTCCAAGTGACAATATAAAACCGCAGAGTGCGATAAGGCCAAATATGCGACGGGGTAAATAGCTCATGAAAATCTAACAACCAAAATAAGGTGCCGACGCACCGGATGTAAAACTTGAAACCAATTTACGCACGGAGGTCACCTTGACTGATTAGTTAGGCGCCAGTTTACCGCCTAGCGAAGTAGCTCTTGAATGGATGGAATCCAGAGAAAAGGCATGTAGTCGTGCCAGCCAAGAAAGAATGAAAAAGCGACATGAATGGCAGGTGAGGACATGAATGCTAGGAACAAATACTGCCACAACTCTGAGGCCGAAAACCGGAAAGCAATCGGGGGCAACAAGAGCGTTGCCCCAGCAGGTACAGTGTAATAAACCCACCAAGGCCAACCGGCATTTTGGCCGAACTTAGCGAAGATCATTCCCCCTACGACGACAATTGCGGATACGACTGCGATGGAAAGATACGAAGGTAAAACCACACGCTTTCGCAAGACGAATTTGAGGAGTGCGGCAAACACAACGAGCGAGACCACAATGAGGATAGGGAATCGTGTGGCATGTGGAATCATCGAAACTGCGTCCTTGCTTTGCCTGGGCTGATGGCGCCTAACGCCTGAAGTAAGGTGCCGACGCACCGGATGTGAAACTTGAAACTAATTTACACACGGAGGTCACCTTGATTGCGTAGTTAGGCCTTTACCCGCCCGCAACGATCTCAATGACCACGGGCTCACTGCCGCGCAGCAGTTTGATTCGAACGTGATCGCCCACCTGCAAGTTGCTGAGCTTGTCGTACAAGGTCTTAGCTGGCGCACCATCAACTGCGTGTCCATCCAGCTCAATGATTCGATCACCCGGCTTTAGACCAGAGGCTTCAGCTGGGGAGCCTGGTCGTACATTTTTGATCTTTACCATTTGCAGGGTAGGGCTGATTACCCCAGACGTTGTTGTGTCAACGCTAAAGCCAAGTTTCCCTTTTTTTGCGTTTGCGGTCGGAGAGAAGACGAGAACCGAGGCGACGAGAAGTGCAATTGCGATTACGCGGAAATGCATAGATTTTTCCATGAAGGTCTAACGCCTGAAGTAAGGTGCCGACGCACCGGATGTGAAACTTGTAACCAGTATACACACGGAGGTCACCTTGACTGAGTAGTTAGGCTAATGCCTAGGGTGTGCCAGGACCAAAATTACGCAAATACTTTGCCCTAAGTTCATCTAGTTGCGGCTGAAACTGGTAGTACCGCTGCATGATGTCGGATTGTTCCTGCATTTGGGTAGGAGGAATTCCTAAATTAGAACGTACCGCATCTACCTCGGGATAGAAGTGCGAATAGAGAGCGAGTGATTCGTCAAAGATCGCTGCAGCTTCATTTGCACCTATTCGCAAAAGGCCAGCATGAACGAGCGGATACATTTCAGTCCGAGGCATATCCGTGAC
>JBOHYG010000017.1:0-3073 GCA_050737875.1 Arenimonas sp.
CGGCCTGCCCGAAGCGGCCGTGCGCGAAAGCCGCGACCGCGTGCGTGCCGCCATCCAGTGTTCGAACTTCGAATTTCCGAACAGAAAAATTACCGCGAATTTGGCTCCTGCCGATTTGCCGAAAGGCGGCGGTCGCTTTGATCTTGCGATTGCGCTCGGCATCCTGGCTGCCAATGGTGAAGTGAGTGTCGAAGCCTTGTCGAAATACGAATGCCTCGGCGAACTGGCACTGACCGGCGAACTGCGGGAAGTCGATGGCGTATTGCCGGCCGCTCTTGCTGCGGCAAAAGCCGGACGCGCACTGATCGTACCGGTTGGTAACGGCGATGAAGTCGCGCTGGCCAGCGATGTCGAAGCCTATGTCGCACGCAGCCTGCTCGACGTGGTCGCGCATATCAACGGCGTGCAGTCACTGCCGTTGGCACTGCCGAAAACATCGATCAACGAACCGGTTTTTTATCTCGACCTCGCCGACGTGCGCGGACAATTGCAGGCACGCCGTGCTTTGGAAATTTCGGCGGCCGGCGCGCACCACTTGTTATTGATCGGTCCACCCGGTTGCGGCAAAACTTTATTGGCATCGCGCCTGCCGGGCTTATTGCCGGATGCTTCCGAAGAAGAAGCGCTTGAAAGTGCCGCGATTGCTTCGGTCAGTGGTCGTGGTGTCGATATCGCCCGTTGGCGCCTGCGAAATTTCCGTGCTCCGCACCACACCGCATCTGCAGTGGCATTGGTCGGTTGTCATTTCTCTAAGTGAATGCGACTCAACAATAGACAATGCGACTAACGATATTGGGATACATATGAAAACATCCTTAGTAATATCTTAATTGAACGGTCCACAGTTCGTGACTGGCTTGATACGGCATGCTCCGAACTAATGCATGACCCCACGAATGAAAGGCTCCAGCATCTTATGATGCTGATATGCAAAACATGGAGCATCCCGATTCCCAATGAATTAATCGGGATTGTGAAGCAGCATTAGAAGAAAAATCTAATACGATAAGAAACGTCTCAGCTTTTGGGACTGGGCGAGATTCAGCACTATTCTCCTGGCTCGACAGAAACCGCCAGCGTCTTTGCATCAATCAATACCTGGTTTGTTGGTGCGAACTGTGATTGACGTCCGAGTTGATAGTAAATAAATATTGTTTCTTTGCAACGTTCAACTCCTTGGAAATAAATTTCGCCATCTTCAAATTGTTTTCTGATATTGGTAGCCGCCATCTGACGGTAAAAAACTTCATCTTTTACTGCAACGCGATCACACAGGTCTTGTGTTGCAACACCTTGCGTCACAACCATTCTTTTTTCTGGCGCGATAGATTCCTGAGTAGGCACGGGGGCTTCTTTCTTTGCCACGCCTGATTCCGGAGCCGGCTGCGAACAGCCGGAAATCGCTAGTATCAATGCGCTGAATAATCCACTCTTTACCATTGGTATTTCTCCGCCGATTCTGGACTGATTCCATACTGTGCACAATTTTTTCCAATGAGCACATTTATTTGTTTTTGCTTATAACGACTAGTATCACAATCGCATTTATTCTGAGCGCAGTTCAATGCAGCTGCAGCCCCCCTACACTCCATCCAGTTAGAATAATCGTAGAAGTCTTCATTAGTTCCTGGTTTTTTGGGAAGGAGAGCCGTTTCTGGATCTCTTCCCCGCGGTATTCCTTGGCAAGCATTTGGCATTAGTAGCTGAAAATCAAGCTTATGCTGATTTTCATGCATTTGTGTACATGCCCGTGTGCACTTGTCGCGGTTGCAATTGAATGTCTCGAAACCCCCTTTACCATCGCAAAGCGTTACCCCATTACCGCCGTCACAAGGAATAGTTGGCGATAACCCATGCCTGTCTACGTACTGTAATGGTTTTGAAGTGACATAAGCATATGTACTTAATCCGCCTTTTAACCCAATAGGGTCAGATTGGATATACCTTCCCGTAGTAGGCTCGAAATCTCGAAAATAGTTGTAATTGAAACCCGTCTCGGCGTCTGCAATCTGCCCTGGAAAACGCATGTCGAACTTGAACAGGATGCCATTCGCATCTGGATCCTCAGCGATATTTAACGCGTTTTCGCCAAATGCATCATCGGCCATATCCCATCGCCAAACGGTTTTCTGGGTGGAAATTTCGAACACGCTGCGTGGTGACATCAGGTGATCAGTAAGAATGCCATGCAGTGTTCCATTTTGACTGACACCAATCGGCATATCATCTAACCAAAGAATTTCCTGCGTTGTAGTAACTCCACCAGCGATCTTCTCGATGACTAAAATCTGTCCATTTTCACCATACGTATATCGAGCATGATCGACTGCGTCTTTGTACTTGCGGACTCGGTCTCCCTTCGCATTGTATTGATACTGATTTTGGATGCTATTGGTTGGGTTACCCGTCCGATAATCTACGTATCGATTTCGATCATCAAAGGTGAAACGTTTATTCGTCGCCGTTTGAATCGTGTTGCCATTCGCATCGTATGAGCGTGTCTGGCCCGCCACTGTCTTGAGCCTGTGGTTACCTGCATCATAGGTGTAGGCCTCCAGTGCCAAAGCACCATTTTTTTTGCTCATTCGATTGCCGGTTGCATCGTACGTAAATGCCATTGCATCTGCCAGCGTGTCACTGTCTTTGACCTTGGTGAGGCGATCCATGTTGTCGTATTCATAAGTGTTTCCTCCGGCAGCATCGACAATGCTGGAAATTCGACCGATCACGTCTACGGTGTAATCGAGGCCGCCAATACTATCAACGGCATAGTCGAGGTCGTAGACACGAGTCTGAATAACCGGATTGCTTGGCGGTGGTGGGCTACAGCCGCCACCAGGTTGGGGAATGCAACCGCCTCCAGCTTCGGCTCCGCCTGGCGCCGTGACACCAGGATTTCCACCACTACTGCCCGGTGGCAAAAACTCTATTCTGCTCAGGGGGCCAAAAGGATAATAGGTAATGTTGTTGGCATATATTTTTGTTGAAACGCCTTGGTTCACATTTACTTGTATTATTTGATTTGCCTTGTTTCGAACGTAACTGACAATCATCCCGCTCGGATAAGTAGTAC
>JBOHYG010000018.1:0-51416 GCA_050737875.1 Arenimonas sp.
AATGCAGTCACGGTGCTGGAACTCGGTTGCGGCACTGGAATCCACGCATTGCATCTCGCCAACCGAGGTTACCGGGTACATGGCATCGACCAAAGCGAAAAAATGCTGACGGGTGCAAACGCGCAACTTGCAAGACTCGATCAATCTCGTGCAGGGGCTTTGGAATTTGCGGAGGGCGACGTCAGGAATTACCGAGTAAACCGGAAGTTCGATGTGGTGATTTCGCTGTTCCATGTGCTCAGCTACCAAAGCACGAACCAGGACGTTGCCGCGGCGTTCGAAACTGCCGCCACCCATCTGGAACGCGGCGGCTTGCTGATATTCGATTTCTGGTACGGACCGGCGGTATTGGATTCGCGCCCCGAGAAACGCAGCAAACAGCTTGAGGATGATCTGATCAAGCTCACCCGCTTTGCCGAACCGACCAGTTATCCAAATGACAATATCGTCGACGTGAACTACCAGATTCTTGTCGAAGATAAAAAAAGCGGGCATTCGGAAAAATTTACCGAAACCCACCGGATGCGCTACTTTTTCAAGCCCGAACTCGAGCAATATCTCGCGCATGCCGGATTCGAGAGCCTGCTATACGAGGAATGGCTGACTCGCAATCCCCTGTCGGAAAAAAGCTGGAGCGCCGTGCTCGTGGCGAGACGCCTCTGATGAAGTTGCTGTTGATCGGGTTCCAGCCATTATCGGAAATCAACTATCCGCATCTGGAACAGACGGTGCGGTATTTGCGTAGTCAGGGCGCGGATTATTGCTTGTTCCGCGAACGCGGTTATTTCCTCGGCGAAAAAACAAAACCCGGCGACTTTCCGAGGGCATCGGCAAGAACCCTGCTCAACTACGCGAATATTTTTGTCGATACATTTCGCCTGCTGATCAAGCGGATCAAGCACAGATACGATGTCACGATTGCGGTGGACAATTTTTCCTATTTCGTCGCGAGCAGGATTTTCCCGAACGTCATACTCTGGAGCCACGATTTCCTGACCGATGACGAGCCACGAAGTAAAAGTGCGATCCAGCGATTTATCTTCAGGCAGGTCCGCAAATGCCTGTTGCAACAGCGCCGCATCATTATCCAGGACCGGGAACGTCTCCGGCTTTTCATGGAAACCTATCTCGGCGGACCGGACCAGGAAACCCTGGATGCGTTTTTATTGCCGGTATCGGTGATGGGAGAATCGAAAACCGTCTCCGATAAACCCAGCGAACCGCCCGTGCTGATGCAGATTGGCGGCATCAACAAATGGCGCTCGCATAGCGATCTGCTGCTGCAAAATTACCAGACCGAGCATCGCGTCTACGCGCTGGCATTCCATGGTTTCATCGACCAGGAGATGGCCGAACTGATCGCAAATGCGAAAGTACCGCCATCGGTATCGGATGTTGTCGTGGCTTCCGGCGATATCCACAAGATCGTTGAAAAATGCGATATCGGTTTTATCGCGTATGGCGCGACCAACAAGAACTTTTACTACATTGCCCGAGCGTCCGGACAGATTGCCGAATTTACACGCTGCTGCAAGCCCCTGGTCATTCTTGGCGACAACAATATGCGACAGACGCTTGAAACGGAAAAATTCGGCATTAGCATAAGCACTATCGACGAATTGCCTGCTGCCGTCCGGACCATCCACGAAAACTACGGGGTCTATTCCGGAAATTCGAGGCAGGCATTCAACCATACCTACGATTTATCCAGGCATCTGTCAGGATTGAAGAACTGGATCTTCGCGGAAAGCCGGAATTGAAACGATGATCGCCAAATTACTGCGTAAACTTTTCTACAATCCGGCCCGTCATGCGCAGAAGCTGAAGTTCATGACCGTCGGCGAAGACAGCTTGTTGCTGCCGAATGCGTGTCTGGATTTTCGCCTCGGTGAAAAATCCTTTGCCGGAAATATAAACATCGGCAAACGGACCATGCTGGCCTGTAATCTGGTGTTTGAATCGAATGCCGGTAATTTGCAAATCGGCAACGACACTTTCATCAATGGCGGCACCCAACTTATCTGCCGTGATTCAATCAGCATCGGCTCCAATGTCACCATCGCCTGGGGCTGCGCCCTTTCCGACCACAATTCACATTCGCTGGATTGGCGAAACCGCATGGCGGATCTACAGCAGCAATTCGCGGATGTACGCGCGGGTCGTAACTTCATCCACCGCAAGGATTGGAGCACCGTCACATCACGCGGAATAATCATCGAAGATAAAGTCTGGCTTGGCTTCGGCGTGATCGTCTTGAATGGCGTACGAATCGGTGAAGGCGCGATCGTCGGTGCAGGCAGCGTGGTGCGCTCGGATGTGCCGGCCTGGACCGTGGTATGCGGCAATCCGGCGGTGTTCGTCAAGAATGTAAAACCCGCATGACGACGGACCGGAAACTCTCGGCTCTCGTACTCGGAGGCGCCGGCTTTATCGGTCGACATCTGCTCGAACAATTGATTGCGAATGAAGCATTTTCCGACATACAGGCTGCTGGCAATACCAGACAGGATCGAATCGCGTTCGAATTCAGCAATACAATCGAAGGCCGGATCGATGCCGACTTGTTGCAACAATGCAAGGAGCCAGACACCGTTTTCTGGACCGCCGGTGGCGCGTCGGTAGGCGCGTCGGTGCAAGATCCGCAACATGATTATGAGCTAAGCATTCCTCCACTGCAGGCGTTGCTTGCACATCTTGAATCGGACTGGCGCAATACCCGACTGGTATTTCTATCCAGTGCCGCCGTTTATGGACTTTCCGGTTCCAACGCCACCATCACGGCCGCTGCACTGCAACCGATCTCGCCTTACGGAAAACACAAATTGCTTTCCGAACAACTCGTGCAATCGAGCGCGGCCGGTCAACAAGGACGCTGCCATATCGTTCGGCCATTTTCCGTTTATGGCCCAGGCTTGAGGCGTCAACTATTTTGGGATGCGGCGACAAAAGCCCATCGCGGGGATTTCATCTTTTTCGGTGGCGGGCAGGAACTGCGCGACTGGGTGTATGTTGCGGATCTCGCAAAACTACTGGCCGACATCGCCATTCAACCGAGCGTTTTCCCGAGCATACTCAATGCCGGTTGCGGCCATGGAATTACGGTCGAGCATGCGATCAAAACCCTGTTCGAGGTGATGGCCATATCGCAAGCACCGGAATTTGCCGGACAATCGCGAACCGGCGATCCCGATCGGCTCGTTGCATGTGCCGATGAACAAAATTTCCTGCTGCACTATCTCGGCACACCACTTGCTGACGGACTCGGTCGATTTGCCGATTGGTTTGCGGACGAGCATCGGGCATGAAAATCATCATTCCCATCCGGTTTAGAAATGACGCCTGGCTGGGAGGTTCAAACTATTTCCTGAGTCTGGTCAATGTGCTGCGCAACCATACTACTTTGGCTGGGCATACGATTTACCTGCTGAGCAACCGTCCGGAATTGCTGGGCGAATCCGGCAGGAACAATGTCGAAATCATTTCTTCTCCCTGGCTTGAACCTAAATCCGGCGCTGTGAGTGCAATTAATGGTGCACTGGATGCTTTCGCGCATTTCAATCCACGCATGCATCACTTTGCAAAATCGGTGCGCGCGGATCTGATTACGCATTCGATACCCCGTATTTTCTCGCCCTGCAAAACCGTGTTCTGGATGCCCGACTTCCAGCATTGCAGTTATCCGCAATATTTTTCCGCCGGCGAACGAAATCAGCGGAATACGGCGGTATCGTCAACATCCCGGGCAGGGCATATCCTGCTGAGCAGCCATAGTGCCGCCAAGGATTTTCGACGGTTTTTTCCGGAGCTTTTCCGGGTGCAGACACATGTGCTGCAGTTCACGCCGCTTATTGGCGAAAACGCCGCGAATACTGTTGACTCAGGCAACTTGCGAACAAAATATCGCCTGCCGGAAAAATATTTCTTTCTGCCCAATCAGTTCTGGCAGCATAAAAACCACCTGACGGTAATCGAAGCTCTGCACCTGCTCCCGGACGAATACCAGGTCGTCTGCACCGGCGCGCTGGATGATTACCGTTTCGCCGAACACATGGCTACCATTCACGCATTACTCGAAAAATATTCACTGCAAGAACGTTTCAGGATATTGGGCGTCGTACCGCGGGACGAAATGATTACCCTAATGCGGGAATCGATCAGCGTGATCAATCCCTCCCTTTTCGAAGGCTGGAGCACGACGGTGGAAGAAGCGAAATACATGGGCAAGCGGCTGATCCTGTCCGACATCGAGGTACATTGCGAGCAGGCGCCACAGGATGCGATTTTTTTCGACGCCAAGGATGCTTCCGCGCTTGCCGATTCGATGAAAACCGTTGCCTCCCAATTTGATCCGGAAACCGAAGCCGCAAGGCAAATGCATGCACGCGCAAACTATCAAGATGCGATGAACCGTTTCGGATCGCAGTATCTTGCCATCGCACAGACCATCATTTCCTCCCGATAGAAAACAGGCCACGAGACGCATCCACAATGTCCAGACAGGCGAAAATATCGGTGATCAGCGCTAACTATAACGGCGCCGAACACCTTGCATCCTGCATCGCCAGCGTCGCACGCCAGACTGGCGTGGATGTCGAACACATCGTGATCGATGGCGGCTCGAAGGACGCATCCGCCGACATCCTGAAACAGTCATCCGCTTCGCTGGCCTACTGGTGTTCGGAACCTGACCAGGGCATTGCCGATGCGATGAACAAGGGAATTTCGAAAACCTCCGGCGAATGGCTATTGTTCCTGCATTCCGATGACGAATTAAGGAACGAGAATTCGCTATCGGAAGCATTGGCGATTTTAGAAAGTAGCGATGCTAGCATCGTCGGTTTTCCGTTGCTGTTTGGCACCGGTGGCACAACGAGAACATTGCACCCGCGTGGCGCCAATGCCTGGCTGCTGCTGAAAACCGGTTTCCTGCATCAAAGTACCTTCATCCACCGGTCGGTCTTCGACATGATCGGCCTCTATGACACCCGCCTGACCATCGCGATGGATTACGAGTTTTTCCTGCGTGCCTGGAAACGGAAAATCCCGATGACAACATGCTCGGAGCCGGTTGTTTCATGGATGCGGGATACCGGCGTAAGCAGCCGTCGCGACTGGAAGACGACATCCAGGCGGCTCAATGAAGAGCGTCGGACGCAACTCAAGCACTCAAGCGGCTTGCTGCGGCTTTTCTACGGAATTTATTGGCCGCTGTATTTCAGTTACAAGAAAATCCAGGCATCGATTTAGCGGGAAAAATTCATGCCCGAACTTTTGCATACAGCGCTAGATATTTCTCCAGCGCGATTTGCGGGGTGAAATGTGTGATGACATGCTCGCGTCCCATCGCGGAAACCTCGCGATATAGTTTTTCATCCGCAAATACGTTCCTGACACACTCGCTTAATCCGTTCACATCCAGCATGCCTGCCGAACAGAACCCGGCAACCGGCTCCAACACATCATCCAGCCCATGCCCCTGAAAACCGAATACCGGCAAACCACAAGCCATCGCTTCAGCTGCGGCGAGACAAAAACCTTCTGCAATACTCGGGACCAGAAGCGCATCGTGTGAGCGATAAAGTTCCGGCATATCGTGCTGCGCGACAGGTCCGATCAGGCGAACATGCTCAGGCACGGCGCCGGCCCATTCGTTTTCGCGCAGTGTGCAGGTCAACTCGAAATCCGGGCCGAGCAACGCCGATAATGCGGGCAGCAGATGACTGCCCTTCTGCCAGGCGGGCCGGCCGACAAACAACAGTTTTCTCGAGCGCGTCCTGGTCGATGGCGAGAACAGGTTCGTATCAATCCAGTTACTGATTACCTCGACTTTTTTCGCCGCATATTCCTGCCGGTAAATATCTGCGACCCAACGACTGACCGCAGTCAGCGCCGAAGCGTTTTGCAGCGATGCCTCAATACCCGGTCGCACTACCTTCGAATGAAATTGTCGCTGGCGATATCGCTTGTGCTGATCATAGACAGCGCGTTCGAATGCACCGTGCGCGGTCAGCACCATCGGTATGCCGAATCTCGAAAATCCTTCTGCAGTCGCTGCATTGGCATGTATCAGGGTTGTGCCAGCGGGTGGCTTCAAGCCAAAGGCTGTCAATGCTTTCGTTGAAATCTCGAACAGCGGCGAATACGGAGTCACCACTGTTTCGACACCGGCTTGCAGCAGGTTTTTTGCCAATTGCCGAGTCAGAATTTCCGAGCCGGTGCCGGCCTTCGACATTGGAAACCAGATTTTCATTTATGGCTGACTCGCAAAAGATAGACTCGTCGCTGCTTTCGGCACCGCAACTATAATGCATTGCCTGTGATGCGGGCAGCATGGTGATCCCAAGCTTGCGTTGCAAGCCGACATACACCACTATTTTTGTTTGCGATGCAAACTGCAAGCCGGAGCCATTGCGTGGAAAACGACAATAAAGATGATGAGCAACGGCAACTGGCGGCAATGCGTTCGTTCTACGACTCGGTTTATCATAAATCCGCCAAGCCGATCAGCGCGGTTTCAAACCACCTTCGCAGGCTGGCCCGGAAGGTAAAAATCGACGCGGGCCAGCAGGTTCTGGATGTCGCCTGCGGAGTCGGGGAATGGCTATTGGCATGTAGAGAACGTGGTGCAGTACCGTCGGGAATCGATTTATCCGAGAACGCAATTCTCGCCTGCAAAAAAACCTTCCCCGAAGGCGAGTTTCACTGCATGCCAGCCGAATCGCTTCCGTTTGTCGATAATCGATTCGACGCAGTGACCTGCCTTGGTTCGCTGGAGCATTTCATCGAACCACAAAAAGCATTGGCCGAAATGCGCAGGGTTGCAAAGGCCGATGCCGTTTTCCTGTTTCTGGTACCCAATTCGGATTTCCTGACGCGCAAGATCGGCTTGTTCAAGGGAACCTACCAGATTGATGCGAAGGAGGAAGTGCGGACGATCGAGGAATGGCACGGATTGTTCGAGAGCGCGGGATTGATCGTTGAAAATAGCTGGCGCGATCTGCACGTGCTTTCCTGGCGCTGGATTTCCGCCGGCAAATGGCATTTGATTCCGCTGCGTGCGGCACAGGCATTGGCACTCGCGATCTGGCCATTGCGTTGGCAATATCAAATCTATTTTCTTTGCAGGTCGAACGGCAAATCGTGATTTTTGTGAGCCTGCATTTAATTGCAGGCTATTTATCTGCCCCGATAAAACCTGCACACAGCGTATCGAGCTTCCGTGCGAAATTATCCCAGCTGTTTGCCTCGGCGAATGTCCGACAAGATGTCAATTCCGAATCGCTGCGCCCGGCCTTCAGTCGGGCTAAAACGGCTTTGCTGAATTGGCGGTAATCGCCAGGCGCAATCAATTCGCCGGAAAGTCCGTTCGCCACAGCTTCCGATACACCACCGGTCGCAAAAGCGATCGTGGATAAACCATGCGCTGCCGCCTCGATGGCGACCATGCCAAAACCTTCAACATCGCCCGGCAAATCCTGCACCGGAAAAACATGCATCTCGGCCGCCTGGTAGGCTGCGGCTAGTGCAAGATCATCGCATCTGCCCAGGAAAACAATATTGTGGCCGACGCCGGCATTGTCGGCAGCCTGCTGGATCCGGTTTTTCTCACTGCGTTTCCCTGCATTCAGGGCATCGGTCGCTTCGCCACCGATAATCACCAGCATCAGATCCGGATAGGCAGACACCAGTTCCGGCAAGCAATTGGCGACAAATTCTGCAAGGCCTTTGCGAGCCGTCAACCTTCCAACCGCAAGCAATATCCTGGCTTTTCCCAAGCCATTGTTGGCACGAAAATCATCTATCAGCGAGGCATCAAGCATGGGAATATCCGTACCGGGCGACAATAGATGAATCCTGTTTTCTTGTACGCCGCGCTCGATCGCCAATGCCGCAGTGTTTTTGCTGTTGACCAACACATGGTTGCAACGTCGGATCATCGGCAACCAGAAAAGTTGATAGATTTTATTCGCGACAACCAGATCCAGGCCGTGCAGGTAAACGACCGATCTTGAACCTGAAAGTTTTGCGGCGAGATAAACCAGCGGAGCGGTCAGGCCGCTACCGGCAATAATCAAGGCGGGGTTTGTTTTCCTTGCCTTGAACACACTCAGGCAAAGGGTTCTCAGCATGAACCACCAAAGCGGCTTTACGCTGCTTTCATGAACTTTCACATTGTCTGGAACGTGTTTCGATGCGCCGCTCGGGCCGCACAGTACCATCCGCCACTTCGCAGACATCGAGATCAAGAGTTGTTGATTCAGCCGTTCCATGCCTCCCTGCAAGGGAGGGAAATTGCGCGTCACCAGCATCGCTGCAAGCCTGCTTTGCATACCGAATCAGTCGTGTCTTTTATATGTCAGAGCCGTAATTTGCTCGGAGATCAGGCCTATCAAAAAAATAATCACCGAGGCACTGAGCAATAGCATGCTCATATTGGTAAAACGGCCTTCATAGGCATAGGTGTAGGCGTAATAACCCAGACCCAGCAGAAAGAAAAAAAGCCCGGCCGGGGCAAATAATTTTACCGGTGAATACAGGGTCGCGATCTTGAAGATGATCAACAGAAATCGAAAGCCATCCCTCACGGGCCGGATATGACTTTTCCCGATACGTGCGGCTACCGGGACCGGTACGTAAGCGACAGAATAGGCGCTTCGGAAAAAAGCCATCGTGATCGTGGTCGGATACGAAAAGCCGTTCGGCAGCAAATGTAAAAACTCCCTGAATTTATCGGCCCGTACGGCCCGAAACCCCGAGGTCAGGTCGGCGACCTTCTGGCCGGTCATCCAGGTGGCAACTCGGTTATAAAGTCCGTTCGCCAGGCCCCGACTGACGTTTGCCTGGCCATTCCAACCACGTGCCCCGACCACCATGTCGAAGCCCTGCTCCAACTTGTTCAGCAAAGCCAGGCAGTGCTCGGCACCATGCTGCCCGTCGGCATCCATAAAAACCAGAATTTCACCACTTGCGGCACGGGTGCCACGCTTGATCGATGCGCCGTTGCCCATGGAATACGGAGAGCTTAATACTGTGGCTCCAAACCCGGCCGCTACCGCTGCGGTATCGTCGGTGGAACCATCGTTGACTACGATAATTTCGGCATCAGGCAATTGGGCCTTCAGACTCGGCAATGTCCTGCGCAAGCCCTCCGCTTCGTTCTTAGCGGGTAATACCACCGAAATTCGCATGTAGCCCCCAGATAGAGAAGTCGAAGAGTACCCGGATTGACCGATTTAGACCATGTTTGGGGCATTTATTCTACAATGCTACGCTAGATGAAGAATTTGCGGTAAAGTCCGGATATTAGTAAGAAAAGGGGCTGCAATGAACACGGCCGTAGCCAACTTAGTGGGCATCACGGGCATCACTCGACGTCTGGTCTTGGATGGCGTGTTGAATGAAACCGATGCACGTCGTGCACTCGATGAATCTGCCAAGCAAAAAAAACAGGTTCAACTCTACCTGCTTGAACAGCGTCTTGTTTCGCAGACGCAAATTGCCGCAGCCAATGCCGTTGAATTCGGCATGCCCTTGTTCGATACCACCTCATTGGATCTCGCACAATCTGCGGTAAAACTGATTGGCGAAGACCTGCTGCAAAAACACAATGTGTTTCCTTTGTTCAAACGCGGCAACCGTCTCTATGTCGGTATTTCGGACCCAACCAATACGCGTGCACTGGACGAAATAAAATTCGCCGCCAACATGACGGTAGAACCGATTCTGGTCAGCGACGAAGTACTCAGGCGTTCACTGGATCAGGCACTGACCGCAGGCGACACGCTAAACCAGAATGACGATGATGACGAAGGCCTGGAAAACCTGGAGGCAACCGGCGGAGACGATGACGGTCTTGCCGACTCCGGTGTAGAAGCCAAGGGCGATGACACTCCGGTCGTCAAATTCGTCAACAAGGTATTGCTGGATGCGATCAAGAAAGGCGCTTCCGATATCCATTTCGAACCTTATGAAACTGAGTTTCGCGTCCGCTTGAGACTCGATGGCGTGCTGAAAAATGTCGCCAAGGCACCAATTAAACTTCAGCCGCGCATTGCCGCACGCCTGAAAGTGATGGCACAACTGGATATTGCCGAAAAGCGCGTTCCGCAAGATGGTCGTATCAAACTCAATATTTCCAAAACAAAGCAGATGGATTTCCGGATGAGCACCTGCCCGACCCTGTTTGGCGAAAAGGTGGTTCTGCGTTTGCTTGACGGCAGTGCCGCAAAGCTTGGTATTGATAAACTGGGTTACGAAGATTCGCAACGCAATCTCTATTTAGGTGCCTTATCCAGACCTTACGGCATGATTTTGGTGACCGGCCCAACCGGCTCGGGTAAAACGGTATCTCTGTATACCGGCCTGAATATCCTCAATACCGAAGAAAGAAATATCTCGACGGCCGAAGATCCGGTCGAAATTCGGGTTGCGGGTATCAATCAGGTACAAATGAACGTCAAACGCGGCATGACTTTCTCGGTCGCTTTGCGCTCCTTCCTGCGACAAGATCCCGACGTGATCATGGTCGGTGAAATTCGCGACCTGGAAACCGCAGAAATCGCGATCAAAGCTGCACAGACGGGTCACTTGGTGCTTTCTACCCTGCATACCAACGATGCCCCGCAAACCATTTCCCGTTTGATGAACATGGGCATTGCGCCCTACAACATCACCTCATCGGTAACACTGGTGATTGCCCAGCGGCTCGCCCGCCGACTGCACGATTGCAAGCGAGAGATGACGCTGCCCGAACCCGCCCTGCTTGCCGAGGGCTTCACTCCCGAAGATATCAAGGCAGGCGTCCGCTTGTATGAAGCCGTCGGCTGCTCGGATTGCAATGAAGGCTATAAAGGCCGGGTCGGAATTTATCAAGTGATGCCAATGACCGAAGAAATACAAAAAATCATTTTGCAAGGCGGCAATGTATTGCAAATTGGCGAGGCCGCAGAGCGGTCCGGCATTAATGATTTAAGGCGCTCTGCAATCATCAAAGCATGTGCCGGTGTAACCAGCCTTGCCGAAATCAACCGCGTAACAAAGGACTAAACCATGGCAGCTTCCAAAGCAGCAGTAACTAAAACTCGCGCAGCCACTTCCGCGATGGCTGAATTCGTTTGGGAGGGTACCGACAAACGCGGCATCAAAATGAAGGGCGAAACCCTTGCGAAGAATGCCAATCTATTGCGTGCGGAACTACGCAAGCAGGGTATCAACCCGATAATCGTCAAGCCCAAGACGAAGCCTCTGTTCGGCTCCGCCGGCAAAGCCATTACACCAAAAGACATCGCTATTTTCAGCCGCCAGATTGCCACCATGATGCAATCGGGCGTACCCATGGTGCAGGCGTTTGAAATCATTGGTACCGGCCAGAAGAACCCAAAGTTGAAAGACATGATTCTTGGCGTAAAAGCCGAAATCGAAGGCGGTTCTTCGCTGTCGGAGGCATTGGGCAAGTACCCGCTTTATTTCGATAGCTTGTATAGAAACCTGGTGAAAGCCGGTGAAGGCGCCGGTGTGCTGGAAGTCGTGCTCAACACGATTGCCAACTACAAGGAAAACATCGAAACCCTGAAAGGCAAAATCAAGAAAGCGCTTTTCTATCCCGCGATGGTGATCGCGGTAGCTGTGCTGGTCAGCGCTGTATTGCTGATTTTCGTGGTGCCGTCATTCCGCAACGTGTTCCAGAGCTTCGGCGCCGACTTGCCCGCCTTCACCTTGTTCATTCTTGCGTGCTCGGACTTCGTGATCGGGTATTGGTATCTGATCATTGGTGCTGTCGCAGGTGCGGTGTTTGCTTTTATCGCGGCGAAGAAACGATCGAAAGCATTTGCCGAATTTCTTGACCGCTTGATTCTGAAAATTCCAGTCCTCGGCGAAATCATGCACAACTCGGCCATTGCCCGCTTCGCGAGAACCCTGGCCGTAACCTTCAAGGCCGGTGTGCCTTTGGTCGAAGCATTGGAGACTGTCTCCGGCGCCTGCGGCAACGTAGTCTATGAAAAAGCGGTCTTGCGCATTCGCGATGACGTTTCAGTCGGCTATCAAATCAACATGGCGATGAAGCAAGTAGGCTTATTCCCGCACATGGTCGTACAGATGACGGCGATCGGTGAAGAAGCCGGTGCGCTCGATACCATGCTTTACAAAGTGGCTGAATTCTTCGAGCAGGAAGTCAACAACGCCGTTGATACCCTGTCCACCTTGATCGAGCCTATGGTGATGATGGTGATCGGCGTTATCGTCGGCAGCATGGTTATCGGCATGTACTTGCCAATCTTCAAACTCGCTGCGGCCATGTAAACAAAATGGAATTATTGATGCGTAATACGCCACTGTTAATCACAGTGGCGTTCTTTTTCGGGTTATTGATCGGCAGCTTTTTGAATGTTGTGATCCTGCGGCTACCAAAACGATTGTTATGGCAGGCACGCCAGGATTGCCGCGAAATGCTCGAGCTTCCTGAAGTCTACGAACCTGCACCACCCGACATCGTAGTCAAGGGCTCGCATTGTCCGCACTGCCAGCACCCGTTGTCTGCATTGGAGAATATTCCGCTCATCAGCTATCTTGTTTTGCGAGGGCGTTGCCGTCACTGCAAAACCGGAATTTCCTGGCAATATCCTGCCGTGGAGTTCTTGACCGGCGTGTTGTTTGCCGTCTGCATCTGGAAGTTCGGTGCAACATGGGAAGGCCTGGCAGCTCTTGGATTCACGGCCACCTTGATTTCCTTGTCGTGTATCGATATCCGGACCCAATATTTGCCGGATGATCTTACTTACCCGCTTTTATGGTTCGGTTTGGCACTGAGCCTGATTCCGCTTTTTCAAGATCCCTGGCATGCCATTTTGGGTGCGACCATCGGTTATCTGAGTTTATGGAGCGTATCTCATCTCTACAAACTTGTTAGAGGCAGGCATGGCATGGGATTCGGCGACTTCAAGCTGCTCGCTGCCTTGGGTGCCTGGTGTGGACCGAAATCCATTCTGACGATTGTGCTGCTTTCATCATTGATCGGCGCGATCATCGGCTCGATCTACCTTGCCGTTAAAAGCCGCGATAGCGATACTGAAATTCCGTTCGGCCCCTACCTGGCGGCAGCAGGCTGGGTGCAATTTATTCTCGGCGTAGACATGATCGCTGCCTACACGAACTGGGCAATGCCAACGTGATGCGAATTGCTTTTGATCGTTATTTCGGCGCCCGAATAATTATCATGCCCCTGCTTTCAAGACATTCCTGTTTATATTAGTTGATCGCCGTATCCAGGAGACTGCCGAATCATGGCCAAGTACATTGTTGCAGTCACCGGCGGAATAGCATCGGGCAAATCGGCCGTTAGCGAGATTTTTTCCGAGTGCGGCATTGCCGTTGCCGACGCCGACATCGCAGCGCGAAAGATTGTCGAAGCCGGACAACCCGCGCTTGCCGAGATCGCCGCGTGCTTTGGCTCGCAGCTCGTCGTCGATGGCCAATTAAACCGCCAGGCCTTGCGTGAATTAATTTTCGAGAATCCGGACGCCAAGAAAAAACTCGAATCGATAACGCATCCACGCATTCGCGAACTGCTCGAAAAAGAATGCGAAAACGCAACATCGCCGTACGCCATCGTCGCCATTCCGCTGTTGGCCGAGGGCAACAAAACTCACTACGCCTGGTTAAATCGAATTCTGGTAGTCGACGTGCCGCGTGCGATACAAAAATCACGCCTGCTGGTGCGCGACAAGATTTCCGAGGTGCTTGCCGACCGAATGCTCGATGCACAGGTCACACGAGCACAGAGGCTGGCGATTGCAGACGACGTCATCTGCAATGTTCATGATTTAAGATCCTTGCGGGAAAGCGTTCAGCGCGTTGATGCCCGCTATCGAAAACTGGCTATGGCTTCGCAGGCCAAAATTGGCTGATACCGGCTACGCCTTGCGCGCCATGTTTACGCGCATTCGGAATATCTTTCGGCCCCAATCCACCGATCGCAAAAATCGGCAAGGATACTTCGTTTCGAAGTTTGCCAAATCCCGACCACCCCATGCCTTTGGCCTCGGGATGCGAATTGGTTTTCAATACCGGTCCCAACACTGCATACATCGCAGATAGGCTTTCGGCCATTTTGAGATCTTCGATGTTGTGACAAGCAGCCGAGAACGGATGGCCGGAAAGTTGCGCGACGATATCCGGTTGATTGAGCTGGCTGGATTTCAAATGCACAGGACAGTCGAGCGCTTTCGCCAACGCGATGTCTTCATTAATAAATAATGTCGCCGAACTTTCGTGGCATAAAGTGCGAATATCGATCGCCAATTCTTTCAGGGCCTGGCCGGATATCGTTTTGCAACGCAATTGAATCAGGCCGAAACCCGCGGCCAATTGCCGTTCGACACACCACAGGAAATTCTGTTTTTCGCCGTAATATTCCGGCGTGATGGCCAGCGTGTCCGGCTGCGTCAACGCAGCGACCACAGGCTTGTCGGCCGGCGGCATCGGATAGGAGATCAATTTTTCGAGTGGGGACCAGGCGAGCGCCTGCTTCTCGCGACCTTTCGGTTTGCCCGTGTAGGCAAGGACGGTATACACATCGAGCACGATGCTTTTATTCGCATACCGCTGTGGCACCGAAATCAGAGGTTCAATTGCATCGATCTCGATTCCGAGTTCCTCGTGCAGTTCGCGCTTCAAGGCTGTGTCTGGCGATTCACCACTTTCGACCTTGCCGCCAGGGAATTCCCAGGCACCGGCTAGATCACGGCCTTCGGTACGCCGAGCCAGCAAAATCCTGCCGCGGGTGTCGCGCAAGACACCCGCAACGACATGTATCGGGGCCGATACTTTAGGCCCCGGCATAGACGGAAATCAGGTCAGTTGTCCGTGGCATTGTTTGTATTTTTTGCCACTACCGCATGGACATGGATCGTTGCGGCCAATCTTGTCGGCCTCACGCGTCATCGTTTTAGGTTGCAGGTCGCCGTCTTGCGAGGCGAAAGCCATGGCTTGCTCCATTTCATCGTCGACACCGAAATCACCGGTTTCCGGATGCTGGAATTGCATGTTTTTCGCAGACGCTTCCAGACGCTGACGTTCGGCATTTTCCATCGCAGCAACTTCTTCTTCGTCGCGAATGCGCACGCGGGCAAGCAAGGTGATGACGTCCTGCTTCACCTTGTCGAGCATTTCCGAGAACAACTCGAAGGATTCGCGTTTGTATTCCTGCTTGGGTTGCTTCTGGGCATAGCCACGCAGATGGATACCCTGGCGCATATAGTCCATACGGGCCAGATGTTCCTTCCAGCTCTGATCGAGCACATTCAACATCAAATGTTTTTCAAGTTGACGCATCATGTCGCTTGAAATCTGTTCTTCCTTGTCGGCAAACAATTTCGCTGCTGCCTGCAGAACATGGTCGAGCAAAGCGTTGTCGTCCAACTCGTCCGCCTTCTCCACCAGTCCTTTCAGGTCAACCGACATACCGAATTCATCGGCAAGATTGCGATCGAGACCTTCGATATCCCATTGCTGGTCGATCGAATTCACCGGCACGTAGCGGCGCACGGTCATCGATATGACGTCGTCACGAATGGCATCGATGGCGTCCTGAACGGATTCCGATTCAAGCAATTCGTTGCGTTGCTGGTAAATCACCTTGCGCTGGTCGTTGGCAACGTCATCGTAATCAAGCAGGTTTTTACGAATGTCGAAGTTATGCGCTTCGACTTTCTTCTGGGCATTCTGGATTTGCTTGGTGACCATGCCGCTTTCGATGACTTCGTCTTCTTTCATGCCGATACGACGCATCGCATTCTGTACCCAGTCGGCCGCGAAGATGCGCATCAAATTATCTTCGAGCGACAAATAGAAACGCGAAGAACCGTTGTCGCCCTGGCGGCCGGAACGACCACGCAACTGGTTGTCGATACGACGCGATTCATGACGCTCGGTACCGACGATATGCAGGCCGCCGAGGGCCAGCACTTCATCGTGGTGTTTTTGCCATTCCGATTTCACGCGTGATTTGTCCAGCTCGCTGGCATCTTCACCCAGTGCATGCAATTGCGCTTCCAGGCTGCCACCCAACACGATATCGGTACCGCGACCGGCCATATTGGTCGCGATGGTGACGGCTTTCTTGCTGCCTGCCTGGGCAACAATCTGCGCTTCGCGCTCATGCTGTTTCGCATTCAATACTTCATGTGGAATGCCGGCTTTCTTGAGGTGATTGGAAAGCAATTCGGAGGTTTCAATCGAAGTGGTACCGACCAGCACCGGCTGTCCGCGTTCAAAACAATCCGCGATATCGCGGCTGACCGCATTGAACTTGGCATCGCGCGTCAAATACACCAAATCGGGGTGATCCTTACGGACCATCGGACGATGGGTTGGAATCACGACGACTTCAAGATTGTAGATGGTCTGGAATTCGTAAGCTTCGGTATCCGCAGTACCGGTCATGCCGGAGAGCTTGTTGTACATCCGGAAATAATTCTGGAAGGTAATCGAAGCCAGGGTCTGGTTTTCGCGCTGGATCGGCACGCCTTCCTTCGCTTCAACGGCTTGGTGCAAGCCATCGGACCAACGACGACCCGCCAAGGTACGGCCGGTGAATTCGTCGACGATAATGACTTCGCCGTCGCGAACGATGTAATCGACGTCGCGCTGGTACAGCGCATGCGCGCGCAAGCCGGCGTTCAAATGATGCACTACGGTCAGGTTTTGACCGGAATACAAACTGTCTTCTGCACTGATGATGCCGGCTTCACGCAATAATTCTTCCGCGTGTTCCATGCCGGATTCCGAAAGATGCACCTGCTTTTGTTTTTCATCTACCCAGAAATCGCCATCGCCATCTTCTTTTTCCTGGCGGGTCAATTTCGGAAGCAGACGATTGACCTTCATGTACAGTTCGGGTGATTCATCGGCAGGGCCGGAAATAATCAGCGGTGTGCGTGCTTCGTCGATCAGGATCGAATCGACTTCGTCGACGATCGCGAAATTCTGGCCACGCTGGAAACGATCTTCCTTCGAAAGTGCCATATTGTCGCGCAGATAATCGAAGCCGTATTCGTTGTTGGTTCCGTAGGTGATATCGGCGGCGTACGCGCCTTGCTTGTCACCATGCGGCATACCCGGATAGACAACGCCGACGCTCATGCCGAGGAAGTTGTAGATACGTCCCATCCAGGCCGAGTCGCGGCGAGCAAGGTAATCATTCACTGTCACGACATGCACGCCTTTGCCGGACAATGCATTCAAATAGGTTGGCAATGTGGCAACCAGGGTCTTGCCTTCACCGGTGCGCATTTCTGCAATGCGCCCAGAATGCAGAACCATGCCGCCGACCAGCTGCACGTCATAATGACGCAACCCGATTACGCGCTTCGAAGCTTCGCGGCAAACCGCAAATGCTTCCGGCAGTAATTGATCAAGGGTTTCGCCCTTTTCTACCCGAGCTTTAAATTCGTCGGTCTTGGCACGCAAGGCATCATCGCTGAGTTTTTCCATTTCTGGCTCGAGTGAATTGATGCGGTCGATATTTTTCTGGAATTGACGCAGCAGACGTTCGTTACGGCTGCCAAAGATGCGGGTAAGAAGACTATTGAGCATGAGAAAATCAAACCACCATGTGAGGCAGACAAAGTCCGCACTGTAGAAGCTAATAATAAAAACGGCCGCGCATGCTGTTCATGGCGGCCGCATAGTTTAACCTGTGGGCGGTTTAAGCGATATCAACCCGGACGTTTTATCGTTTAACACTGTCCAGAAATGGCAGCGGATTGACCGCAACGCCGTTAACATGCACTTCAAAATGAATATGTGGACCGGTCGAACGGCCGGTCGAGCCAGCGCGTGCAACTTGCTGCCCGGCACGGATCAAGTCGCCAACACGGACGCTGAAACCCGAATTGTGGGCATAGAGCGTGGTGTAGCCATTGCCATGATCGACTTCGACAACATTACCGTAACCGCTTTTTACGCCGGTAAAGCTGACAACACCGTCGGCAGCCGCAAATACCGGGTCACCGGTGTTGGCTTCGAAATCGATGCCTTTATGATGCGCGCGACCGCCGGAGAACGGGTCGGAACGGGTGCCGAAAGTTGAAGTGATATAGCCACGGCCCGGCAAAGTCGACGGGGTACGGCTCATTTCCAGATGTTGGTCGAACAGGATCGCTTCGAGAACCGAAAGCTGACGTCCCGAGTTATCGAACTGGACCTGCAGAGCGCTCAGGTCGCTCAGCAGGTCTTTCGACTTTACGTCTTCAACGGTTTCGTTACCGCCGGCGCCCGGCAGCTTATTGAAGTTGAATTCGCCGTCGGTGAATTTACCGTCTTTCGCCAGGCGTTCGCCCAATGCATTCAAACGGTTGGCCTGAATTTGCAATTCGCCAACGCGAGCGGCAACGGCATTGATTTCGCGTTGGGCGTCGGCTTTGGCTGTTTTGAGTTCTTTGTCTTGCTTGGTCAGCTGGGCTTGCAGGCGGCTAATTTCCGTTTTGGCAGCGCCATTGGCGCCACGGCCAAAGAAGCCGATGCTGAACGCGAGTGCCAGTAACAGGAATATTGAACCACCGGCAATTGCGGCGGTCCTTGGATCATCGAACGCCAGTTTTTTTGGCGTGCGAAAGAATTTTGAAACGATGATAATGTTCATCATGCTTAAACGTTCTCACAATCAGGTCCATGGCACGGTGGCTTCAGCCGGTCCAGTTCAGGCACTGCAGGCAGCGAATGAATCAAACTTGATGAAACTGATCAAGCGTGCCCAACAACTGGACCAACTCGACCAAACACTGCGCCAAATTTTGCCCCCTGCACTGGCGAAAGAGTGTCGGCTCGCCAATATCAGTAAGGAAAAACTGGTGTATTCGGTATCAAATCCGGTCTGGAAGTCCAAACTGCGCCTTTATGGCGACGCTTTAATCAGCGCAGCCGGTGCAGCCGGGTTTCAAGTCCAGGCTTTGACGATAAAAGTGACTCCCCCGGATTCGGTCCCCCTGAATCCAACAACTGGTAAGCCCCTTACTCAGGCAGTTCGCGATTCACTGCGGACCACCGCCCACTCCGTGGAAGACCCGCAACTGCGGGAACAACTCCTAAAACTAGCGTCCTTGCCTTGATGCAACACAACCAAATGGCCGGTCATTGTGCCGCAATCCGTTACCCGAGCCGTTAAAAACCCGTTATATCCAGACATTTCAATGTGATACAAGCCGCAAACCGCATGATCAGCAGGCTATTTCGCCCGATTTATTGGGCATGTGCAGGCTGGGTGTAGGAAATCGGAGCCGTAGCCGGATCATCGGCATAGGTGACTTCTTCCCAGGTGCTCGGGTCGGCCAGCATGGCGCGGAGCAACTGGTTATTCAGGGCATGACCGGATTTATACGCGTAAAAAGCACCGACCAGACTATGGCCGAGCAGGTACAAGTCGCCGATTGCATCGAGAATCTTGTGTTTGACGAACTCGTCTTCGTAACGCAGACCGTCTTCATTGAGAATGCGGTAATCGTCCAGCACGATCGCGTTGTCCATGCTGCCGCCGAGCGCCAGATTGCGGTCTCTCAGGAACTCGATGTCCTTCATGAAACCGAAAGTACGGGCGCGGCTGACTTCTTTGACGAACGAGGTCGTCGAGAAATCGATTTCGACACTCGAAGTCGATTTGGTGAATACCGGGTGTTTGAAATCGATCGTAAAACCGACCTTGAAACCGTCGAACGGCTCAAAACGCGCCCATTTATCGCCATCTTCGACCTGGATTGGCTTAACGATCTTGATAAAACGCTTGGCGGCATTTTGTTCTTCGATACCGGCCGATTGCAGCAGGAAAACGAACGGACCGGCCGAGCCGTCCATGATTGGCACTTCGAAATGCGATAAATCAACGTAGGCATTGTCGATGCCCAGACCCGCGAAAGCCGACATCAGATGCTCGATGGTCATGACACGGACATCGTCCTGGACCAGAGCCGTACACATGCTGGTTTCACCTACCAATAATGCATGCGCCTTGATTTCCACCGGCTTGGCGAAATCTGTACGGCGAAACACGATGCCGGTATTGGGCGCAGCCGGACGCAAGGTCATATAAACCTTTTGGCCACTGTGAAGCCCCACGCCGGTGGCGCGAATGACATTTTTTAAGGTGCGTTGTTTCATCATATGAGGTATTCCATCCATCCCGGCCAAACACTACTGGGGGAACAGCACAAAACTCCCGCGAGGATACCACAGCTCCCTCCCGGCAAAAGTAAAAAGCCTCTGTTTATCACGGACTTGCAACAATTATGTGTTCCAAATGTGCAACGCTTGGCAGTCTCACGGACTGTAGAGACCGCAAAAAAGCTGCGAAGTTCGAAATTCGGCAAAAAAAAAGCCCGCCAATCGGCGGGCTTGAAGTGAATCCAAGAGAACATGACATGCAGCATCATCCTTGATGCTGTTTTCAACGCTACGAAGACTCAACCAAGCCTTCGTCATTACTTTTTCAGATCAATCTGCCTGGCGACGCAAGAAAGCTGGAATATCCAGATAGCTGTGATCGGTCGGCAAATCGCTCAACGCTGTTTGCGGCTGTGACTCGGTTCCACGCGTGGAAGCACGCAGGCCAAGATTATTACCCGCCATTCCGGCTTCGGCATTCAGCATGCTGTCGTAATCCGGCAAACCGGTGGTTGCGTTACGGACCAATTTCACCGGGGCGCGCATTGGCTCCTTGGCGGCAAATTCGGAACGTTCACTGGTACGCAGGCTTCCGCGGGCAACGCCGCGATTCAAACCGGTAGCGACCACGGTGACGCGCACTTCATCCTGCATGTTCGGATCAAGAACGGTACCGACCACGACAGTGGCGTCTTCGGCAGCGAACTCGTCGACGATGCGACCGACTTCGTCGAACTCGCGCATGGTGAAATCCGGGCCTGCAGTAATGTTCACCAGCACGCCGTTGGCACCTGCCAGATTGACTTCGTCCAGCAATGGATTGCTGATCGCCGCTTCGGCAGCCGCTTGTGCACGGTCGTCGCCACGGGCCGTACCGCTACCCATCATCGCCAGCCCCATTTCGCTCATCACGGTACGTACGTCGGCAAAATCGACGTTGATCAAACCCGGACGCACGATCAGATCGGCAATACCTTGCACGGCACCCAACAATACATCGTTGGCTGCGCGGAAGGCTTGCATCATCGTGGCGTCGCGACCAAGTACCGTGATCAATTTTTCATTTGGAATGGTGATCAGGGAATCGCAATGCTGCGCCAATTCCTCGATACCTTTCAGTGCAACTTGCATACGACGGCGGCCTTCGAATGGGAAAGGCTTGGTGATGACGGCAACCGTCAAAATCCCCATTTCTTTCGCCAATTGCGCGACGACAGGTGCAGCACCGGTACCGGTACCGCCGCCCATGCCGGCCGTGATGAACACCATGTCGGCACCGGTCAGCGCTTCGACGATGCGTTCGCGATCTTCGAGTGCGGCTTGACGACCGACTTCTGGATTCGCGCCGGCGCCAAGTCCTTTGGTGACGTTACCGCCAAGTTGCAATTGCATTTTTGCGCCGACGTTTTTGATCGCCTGCGAGTCGGTATTCGCCGTGATGAATTCCACGCCATCGACACCGGCATTCACCATGTGCGCAACCGCATTACCGCCACCACCGCCAACACCAATAACTTTAATGACTGCGTTCGGTGCCAATTTTTCCACTAATTCAAAATGTGCCATGTTCAGATCCTCCGTGATTTAAATGAATATTCTTTTTATATGTGTTGCAACGACTAAAACTCTCCGCGATACCACGTGCGAAGTTTTGAAAACAATGTGCCAGCCTTGCTGCTCGACAATGACGGCCTGCGCGGGTTTTCGCTGGCACTGCCCCAGAGCAATAACCCAGCTCCGGTGGCATGCACGGGATTACCGACCACTTCGCCGAGACCCTTGATGTTTTGCGGAATGCCGACGCGTACCGGCATATGCAGCATTTCTTCGGCAAGCTCGACCACGCCTTCCATCCGGGATGAGCCGCCGGTCAGCACCAAACCGGCGCGGACCAATTCCTCGAAACCGGAACGGCGCAATTCGGCCTGCACCATCTCGAAAATTTCCTCGTAACGGTTTTGCACGGCTTCGGCCAAGGCTTGGCGTGCCAGGCGGCGCGGCGGACGATCACCGACGCTCGGCACCTGGATGCTTTCTTCGGCAGTCGCCAATTGCGCCAATGCACAGGCGTAACGAACCTTGATTTGTTCGGCTTCCGGCGTCGGGGTACGTAGCAAATGTGCGATGTCGTTACTGACTTGATCACCGGCAATCGGCAAAGATGCCGTATGACGAATCGAACCTTGCACGAACACGGCGATATCGGTCGTGCCGGCACCGATATCGACCAAGACGACGCCCAATTCTTTTTCATCCGATGTCAGAACCGCTGTACTGGATGCAATCGAAGATAGAATCAATTCGTCGACCTGCAAGCCGCAACGGTTAATGCATTTGGTGATGTTCGCGGCCGCCGACAAGGCACCGGTAATGATGTGTGCACGCACTTCCAGACGAACACCCGACATGCCGACCGGATTGCGAATGCCTTCCTGCGAATTGTCGACGATGTATTCCTGCGGAATCGCGTGCAGGATTTTTTGGTCGGATGGAATCGCGACCGCTTTGGCGGCTTGCAAGACGTTATCCAGGTCCTGATACGTCACTTCACCGCTGGCGACCGGCACGATACCCGGCGAATTGCGGCATTGCGTATGACTGCCTGAAATCGAGGCGTACACCGAGCGGATCTCGCAACCGGCCATCAGCTCGGCTTCCTCGATTGCGTGCTTGATCGATTGCACGGTGGATTCGATATCCACCACGACGCCGCGTTTCATCCCGCGCGATTCATGCGATCCGATACCGATGACTTCCAATTCCTGACCGTGGGCGTATTCACCGACCATGGCCGTGATTTTCGAAGTGCCGATATCCAGCCCGACAATTAATGATTTATCACCCTTGCGATTCATGTGTTGCCCTGTTGTAAATTATTTTCGGTTTTGACTTTGCTGATTTTTTTCCAGCTCAAGGCGAAACCATTGGTATAGCGAAGGTCGGCACGTTCGAGCTGACGATTGAGTTCATCATTTTTAATTTGCGGCATCAGGCGTGCAAAACGTGCCAGGCGTTGCTGCGGTTCGCCACGTCCCACTTCAATTTCCAGACCATCGCTGAGTGTCAGGCTCCAGCTGCCGCGAGCACTCATGCGAATACTTTGCACTTGCAAACCCATCGTAAGGAATAACGGCTTTGCATAACTGTAAAAAGACATGATGTCACTGGCACTGGCATCCGGACCTTCAAACAACGGCAGCTTGAATTTTGCGTTTTTCGGAATCGCAAAAATCTCGCCGTTCTCGGCAAGCAGTTTTTTCTCGCCCCAGCGCGCCAACGGCTTGTATTCCGCCACTATTACTTCGAGGCGGTCCGGCCAACGCTTGCGTACATCGGCTTGTTTCACCCAAGGCAAGGCAGCGATATTTTGTCGAACCTGTTCGAGATCCACCGCGAAATATCCCTTGTTGACGTACGGCAACACGGTTTCACGCACTTGCTGGTCGGTGACCAGATTAAATTCGCCCGACACGCGCAGGTGACGCATCGGCCAACGTTCGCCACCAATCCAGCCATTCAAAACCGCAGCCACGGGCAAGACCACCAAGGCGATCGCCAGTGTCCATGCAGTGACGCGGAATATGGCTTTCATCATACGAAGCTCGACTCCAGAATGCACCAGCACAAAGTTTCAAAATCGATACCAAAGGCAGCGGCGGACTTTGGCATCAGCGAATGACTGGTCATGCCTGGCGCTGTATTGGCTTCGAGCAAATAAATGCCGCCATTTTTATCGCGCATGAAATCGATGCGTGCCCAGCCACGGCAACCGACACCGGCAAAGGCTTTTTCGGCCAGCTTTTGGACTTTCTTTTCTTCGGCTTCCGGCAAGCCAGGGCAAATGTATTGGGTCTCGTCGGAAATGTATTTCGAGTGGTAATCGTAGTACGCGCCAGCCGGCACGATATGGATACTCGCGAGTGCCTTTCCTTCCAGCACGCCAATCGTGTATTCGCCACCTTCGATCAACTGCTCCATCAGCATTTCGCCCGGATACCGTGCGGCCAATTCCACCGCCGCATCGAGATCGGCATCGTTGAATACGCGGCTGACACCAACGCTCGATCCTTCGCAGGAAGGTTTGATGATCACCGGCAAACCGAGCGATTCCGCAGCGGCGTGCACATTATCGCCAACCGCCAGGCGCACATAGCGAGGCGTTGGCAAACCCAAACTCAACCAGACTTGCTTGGTACGGATTTTATCCATGCTCAATGCGGAACCAAGCACATCGGAACCGGTGTACGGAATCTGCATGGCTTCGCAGAAACCTTGCAGGATGCCGTCTTCGCCGCCGCCCTTGGTGCCGTGCAGAATATTGAAAACACGATCGAATTTTTTCTGATGCAAGGCTTCAACCAATGCGGGAATGCCATCAACGGCTTTCGCATCGACGCCGCGTGCAAGCAAAGCTGCAAGCACATTCGCGCCCGAGTCCAGGGAAACTTCGCGCTCGGAACTGGTGCCGCCCATCAAGACGGCAACACGGCCAAAGTCTGCTGGGTTGCTGATACGTTTCATGCCTGTCTGGCTCCTTCAAATCCTTTGTTGGCGATCTCGCTTGCGATCGCGCCGATATCGCCGGCACCCATCATCAAAAGCAAATCGCCATCATGTAAAACATCCGGCAACACGGTTGCCAACTCGCGTGCACTGCTCACCACAACCGGATCGATACGACCGCGTGCACGAATCGCGCGCGCGAGTGACTTGGCATCGGCGCCATTAATTGGTGCTTCACCGGCGGCATAAACTTCGGTAAGCACGACGGCATCGCAGGTCGAAAGCACGCTGACGAAATCGTCGAATAAATCGCGGGTGCGGCTGTAACGATGCGGCTGGAATGCAGCAACCAGGCGCTTGTCTGGCCAACCACCGCGAGCTGCTGCGAAGACCGCTTCCAACTCGCGCGGATGGTGGCCGTAGTCGTCGACCAGCAAGGCTTTTCCGTTGCCGAAATCGAGTTCGCCCTTGATATTGAAACGGCGGCCAATGCCCTGGAATTTTTTCAACGCGCTGGCAATCGCTTCGGATGAAACACCGAGCTGCCAACCCACGGCAGCAGCTGCCAGTGCATTGAGCACATTGTGCTGGCCCGGCAAATTCAGGGTCACCGATTGCTTGCTGTCATCCGGAAGATGCAGAGTGAATTGCATGGCACCTTCTGCTTGCACTACATCGGTGGCACGGACATTTGCCCGTTCCGACATGCCATAGCGAATCGTGTGGCGTGGTGTTTGCAGCGCCAGTTCAGCGACTAACGGATCGTCAACACAAAGAATAGCCAATCCGTAAAACGGCAAGCGGTGCAGGAATTCGGCGAACGCCGCTTTCACGCGATTGAAATCGCCGCCATAGTTTTCCAGGTGATCGGCATCGATATTGGTTACCACCGCAATCAACGGATTCAAGCGCAAGAAACTGCCGTCACTTTCGTCGGCTTCGGCAACCAGCCATTGGCTGGTGCCCAATTTCGCATTCGCACCGGCGCTCAGAAGCTGACCGCCGATAACAAATGTTGGATCGAGATTACCTTCGAACAAGACGCTGGCCGTCAGTGAAGTCGTCGTGGTTTTGCCGTGGGTGCCGGCAATCGCAATGCCGCGCTTGAAGCGCATCAATTCGGCCAACATTTCGGCACGCGGCACCACCGGAATCTGTTGCGCATGTGCCTGCTGCAACTCTTCGTTATCGGCCTTGATCGCACTCGATATGACCACGCAATCGACATCTTCGATATTGCCTGCCGAATGACCACGCATGACTTTGGCGCCCATCCCGACCAGGCGACGGGTCGCGGCGGATTCATTTTGATCCGAGCCGGAAACTTTATAGCCGAGTGTCAACATCACTTCGGCGATGCCGCTCATGCCGACGCCACCAATGCCGATAAAGTGAATACGCGGAAACGCCTTGGCGAGATCACCGGTTTGCTGGAAACGATGGCGCATCATGCTTGGGCCTCCGATAACACGATATCTGCCACGTCGATCGTGGCATCTGGCAATGCGGCTTTGCGTGCGGCGACCGCAAGCTGCATCAGGAAATTTCTGTCTTCGCAAAACTCACCGAGTAATTGCTTCAAGTCGTGCTCGAGTGTTTCGGTTTGGCGCAGCCAATCGCCGGCGCCGCATTCTTTCAAATATTGGGCGTTGCGCGCCTGGTGATCATCGACCGCGCCCGGAAACGGAATCAAAATGCTGCCTACTCCGGCCGCACATAATTCGGCAATCGTCAGTGCGCCGGCACGACCAATCACGATATCGGCCCAGGCATAGGCGGATGCCATGTCCTGGATAAATGCCTCGATTGTTGCCGTGACGCCAGCAGCTTCATAAGCCTGTTTGGCATCGGCCAATAATTTTTCACCGCATTGGTGACGGATTTCAAATTCGACAACGCCTTTCAGTGAAGCTGTCACGTTTGGTACTGCACTGTTGATTGCACGTGCACCCTGACTGCCACCCAACACCAACAAGCGGATCGCGCCACGACGATTTGCCAGGCGTTGTTCCGGTGCTGGCACAGCAGCAATTTCCGGACGTACCGGGTTGCCGACGACATCGTTTGGAATGTTGTTGAAACTATCCGGAAACCCGCACAGCACGCGATCGGCGACTTTCGCCAATACGCGATTGGTGAAACCTGGCGCACGATTGGCTTCATGCACGATCAATGGCGTGCGCGTGAACCAGGCGGCAATGCCGGCGGGACCAGCTGCAAAACCGCCGAAACTCAACACGGCACGCGGCTTGTGTTTGCGAACTTTGCCGATCGCCTGGAATACCGAACGCAGGATCACAAAAGGTGCGCTCAATATTCCCATCACGCCTTTGCCACGCAAACCGCGAACGGCGATGGTTTCAATTGCAATTTGATGCTGCGGAACCAGTCTGGTTTCCATGCCGCCATCGGAGCCCAGCCAAATGACCGGGACACCACGCGCGCGCAATTCGTTCGCAACCGCCAGGCCAGGAAAAATATGGCCGCCGGTTCCGCCTGCAAGAATCATGACCGGTGAATTATTCGTCGTGCTCATGCGCGCGAACCCCACTTCGGTTCCAATCGCTCGCGTGCAGTGCGCGTCATATTCGAGGTGACCGGCAGCGTGACCGCTTTCGGCGATGTCACATCCTCATCGTATTCGGCGCGTGGCGAGGTCATCAGACCTTCATTGCGGCGCAAATTGACCGTGCGCTCGGCACAGGACAATTCGTAGCTGATTCGCAGCAACAAGCCGATTGCGACGCAAGTCATCAATACGCTTGAACCACCGGATGAAATCAGCGGGAGCGTCAATCCCTTGGTCGGTAGCACGCCCATGTTGACGCCCATCGAAATCATGCTTTGCAAGGCAATCCAGATACCGATTCCGAAAGCGCAATACGCACTGAATGGACGACTGCGATCCAGGCAACGCATGCCGATGTTGAAGGCACGCCAGGTGAATGCCGCGAATAAAAGAATCACGACGCAGACACCGATAAAGCCGGTTTCTTCGGCCAATACGGAAAATATGAAATCGGTATGAGCTTCGGGCAGATAGTCAAGTTTCAACACGCTACCGCCCAAACCAACACCCGAGAATTCTCCGCGACCTATCGCTATTAAGGCCTGGGTCAACTGGAACCCGCTGTCGAACGGGTCTTCCCAAGGATTGGTGAACGTATACAAACGCTTCAACCGATAGGGTTCGAATACGATTGCCGCCGCAATAAACGGCAACCCGCCCAGCACAAGTGCACTCAAGTGCTGCAGTCTCGCACCGCCCAGATATGCCATACCCAGTGCGATACTCAACAGTAAAATGGACGACCCGAAATCCTTGCCGACCAGCAACAGGCAAACGAGAAAAATCGAAACGCCCAGTGGCTTCAACAAGGCTTTCCATTGATGACCAATCACGTCGCGGAAGCGCACCAGATAACTGGCCAGCCAGACGATAAACAGCACCTTCACCGCTTCCACCGGCTGAAAGCTGAAGAAGCCGAGATTGATCCAGCGTCTTGCACCATTCACTGTTTTTCCCAACACCGGCAGCATTACCAGCGCAAGCAAAAAGACACAAAGCAGTAACAGCGTATGGCTATGGGTTTCGATGGTTTTCAAATCGGACTTCATGATGGCAAAAGCCATTGCCGAGCCAACAACCAGAAAAATAATATGGCGGACCAGATAGTGAAATTCGCCCATATTATTGTCGACCGCGTATGGCATGGAACTCGATGCGACCATCACGATACCGATGCACGTCAAGGCAATCGAAATCGCGACCAACCACGGATCGAACTGTCCGTTGAGTTCGTCGAACTTCAGTGCTTGCTTGGCGCGATCGGGAAAGAATGCCATTTCAGCGTACCTTCAACGTGGCAAGACTGATCAGCACGAGAATGAAAGAAATGATCCAGAAACGCACGATCACGCGCGGCTCGGGCCAGCCTTTCAATTCGAAATGATGGTGGATCGGCGCCATGCGGAATACCCGTTTGCCGGTCAGTTTAAAACTGGCGACTTGAATCATCACTGACAAGGTTTCGATAACGAAAATGCCCCCCATCACCACCAGAATGGCTTCCTGGCGGACGATCACGGCAATCGTACCGAGCGCGGCACCCAGTGCCAACGCGCCGATATCTCCCATGAATACCATCGCGGGATAGGTGTTGAACCACAGAAAACCGAGACCGGCACCGGCAATCGCGGCGCAGACAATCGCGAGCTCACCCGCGCCTGGTACGGCGGGAATTTGCAGGTATTGCGAATACACCGAGTTGCCGGAGGCATACGCAAATATGCCAAGACCCGCTGCCACCATGACGGTCGGCATAATGGCCAAGCCATCGAGCCCATCGGTCAGGTTTACCGCATTCGAAAAACCGACAATCCAGAAATACGCCAGCACGACGAACGACATGCCCATCGGAATTGCGACATTTTTCAACAAGGGCAGATACAAAGTGGTGTTAGATGCCGCATTCGCTGTGTAGAACAAAACAAACGCTGCGATCAATCCAAACAATGATTGCAATGCGTATTTGTGCCGTGATTTCAAACCGTTTGGATCGCGCTTCACGATCTTGATCCAGTCGTCCATCCAACCGATCAAGCCGAACGTCACCAACACGCCCAAAACCACCCAGACATAGCGATTACGCAGGTCGGCCCACAATAAAGTGGATGCACCGAGACTCAGCAAAATCAGCATGCCACCCATGGTGGGCGTACCGGCTTTTACGAAATGCGTTTGCGGACCATCGCTGCGAATTGGTTGGCCACCTTTCAGTTTCGCCAGACGCGCGATCACGGACGGACCCCACCAGAGCGAGAACGCCAAAGCGGTCAACGCACCCAAAATCGCCCTCATGGTCAGGTAATCGAACAACGCGAAGAAGCGTGCAAATCCTTGTAGCCAACGCGCTAATTCAAGCAGCATGTGGTGATCCCCCCGGAATTTTTTTATCTAAATCTTTTTGTTTGAGTTCTTTTAATACCGCTTTCACGACTTCATCCATTGCACTTGAGCGCGACCCCTTCACCAGGCAACGCGAACCGATTTGCAGTTCGTGAATCAAGGCTTCGCTGAGCGCGACTTTGTTTTCGAAATGTCTTGCATCCGGCCCATAGGCGGTGCTCGCGTTTTTTGCCAGATTGCCAACCGTCCAGAATTTTTCGATGCCGGATTTCTTGGCCAACGCACCGATCTCGGCATGCAATTGGGCAGCACCTTCGCCCAACTCGGCCATATTGCCGAGCACCAGCCAGCTACCGGTTTTGTTTTGCGCTAGGGTTTGAATCGCGGCCGCCACCGAACCCGGATTGGCGTTATAGCTGTCATCAATCAGGACGGCTTCATTTTCAAGCACGTAGGATATTTGCCGGCCTTTGACCGGCGCTGCACCCTGCAAGCCCTGCACGATCGCATCCAGATGCGCACCGGCGCCAAGCGCCAATCCGGTAGCGGCCAATGCATTCATCACATTGTGCCTGCCGGGCAGAGAAAGCGTAATCGTTTGTTTTCCGGCCGGCGTATGCAAATCGAATACCGAATGTTCGGCATGCAGCTGGATACCGGTCGCACGAATATCGGCATCGTTCTCGATGCCGAAACGGAAAATACGGCGGTTGCCGACACGCTGGGCAAAATACGGCGCGAACGCATCATCGGCATTGATAACGGCAACACCGTCGTCCGAAAGTGCTTCATAAATCGCACCCTTGGTTTCGGCGATACCCAACAAGCTGCCCATTCGCTCAAGATGGGCGGAACCGATGTTGTTCACGACCGATACCTGCGGCGCAACGATGCTGCATAGATAAGCGATGTCGCCCGGTTTGCCGGCGCCCATTTCGTAGATCGCAAACTCGGCATCTTCCGGTGCTTCCAATACGGCCATCGGCAAGCCGATTTCATTATTTCGGTTGCCGGGTGTCGAATAGGTACGACCGGTGCGGCCTAGAATTTCGGTAATCAAATTCTTGACCGAGGTTTTTCCATTGCTGCCGGTCAATGCGACCACTACTGTCTTGCGGCCCTGCTGCATACCGGCGGCAAACTCCGCCAAGGCTTCCTGGGTATCGGCGCAAAGAATTTGCGGCAGGGATGTTTCCACCGGACGCGACACCAATACCGCAGCGGCTCCGGCCTGTTCGGCATTCTCGATAAAATCGTGAGCATCGAAGTTTTCGCCGCGCAAGGCTACGAACAAACTGCCTTTCACCAGGGCGCGTGTGTCGGTACTGACATGCGAAATACTCATGTCATCACCGATCAACCGTGCTTCGCACCACTCGGCAATTTGCGAGAGCAAAACCGGTCTCATGCACTTGCTCCCAGATGCTGGCGCGCTTGCACCAGGTCATCAAACGGGGTCTTGATGCCATTCACTTCCTGATAGGTTTCGTGGCCCTTGCCGGCGATCAGGACGACATCCGAACCCGATGCCTGTGCCAACGCCATTGCGATGGCTTTCGCGCGATCACTTTGCACATGTGCACGTGACGCATCGACAAACCCGGCGAGAATGTCATCAATAATATTGTCGCCATTTTCAGTGCGTGGATTGTCATCGGTCACGATCACGACGTCGGCACCACGTTCGGCAATCGCCGCCATCACCGGGCGTTTGCCTTTATCGCGATCACCACCGCAGCCGAACACGCAAATCAATTTGCCTTCGGTATGCGAACGCAGATTCTCCAACGCCTGTTCAAGCGCATCCGGCGTATGGGCGTAATCCACCACCACCAGCGGCTTGCCATTCATTCCACCCACGCGACTCATGCGTCCGCCAACCGGCGAAAGCTTTGGCAATACTTCGGCGATTTTTTCCAGAGGCCAGTCAAGCGCCATCAGGCTGCCGGCGACCGCCAATAAATTATCGACGTTGAAACGACCGAGCAAAGGCGATCGGACTGGCAGGCTTGTTTCCGCCTGGCACAAATCAAACGAAATACCGCCCGCATTCAAGTACACGTTTTTGGCTTGCAGATTGGCGGCACCGTGCCCGCGCGAACTGAGCGCGATTAATCTGACGTGCGGCGAAAGCGTTCTGATCAATGTTTCGAAAAAAGGATCGTCATAGTTGATCACGACCGCGGACAAAGTCGGCCAGCTGAATAATTTCGCTTTCGCTTCGCCGTACGCTTCCATGGTGCCGTGGTAATCGAGATGGTCACGCGTCAAATTGGTAAATACCGCAACATCGAATGCCACTGTATCGACACGGCCTTGCTCAAGCGCATGCGACGACACTTCCATCGCCACATGGCTCGCACCGGCATCGCGCATGTCGGCCAGAAAACCATGCACTGCGATCACGTCCGGCGTGGTGCGTTCGCCTTCGACCAATTTGCCGTACAGGCCGGAACCCAGCGTGCCGATCGTGCCGGTGACAATGCCATTCAAACTCAAGGCCTGCGCGATCAATTGCACGGTCGAAGTTTTGCCGTTGGTGCCGGTAACACCGAACATCTTCAAGTGCTCGGATGGTTTTGCAAAAAAACGATTGGCGATCACGCCGCATTTTTTTCGCAAATCCGGCACTGCAATCGTGCTCTCGGTTTCGACGAAACCTTCCGGCGCCGGCGTCTCGAACAAGGTCGCGGCAACACCGACATCCTGTGCGTGTTTCGCAAATTTCAAACCATGCGTGGTCGCACCTGCCAACGCGATAAACACATCGCCTTTTTTCAATGCACGGCTGTCCGAGCTCATGCCGTTCACGACCGGATTGATCGCGGGCATCATGCTAACTTGATCTGCCAGCAACTCATGCAGTGACATGCTCATGGCTGCACCCCCGGCACCGCCGCAGTTTCGGCGGCAGGTACTTCATCAGTGATTGCCGGCACGGCAGCAGTCACCGGTGCATTGCCGACGACAACCGGAACCGCAGGTTTCTTGATCTCGTACCAGGCCGCAACATTGTCGGGTGGTACGTCCATCAAACGCAGCGCGCCTTCCATCACATTGTGGAAGACCGGCGCAGACACCAAGCCGCCGTAATAATCATGACCAGCAGGCTCATTGATCACCACGACCATCGCGAACCTGGGATCGGTCAGCGGCACCACGCCGGCAAACAGGGAAATATGCCGCTTGCTATAGCCACCGGCATTGAATTTGCGGGACGTCCCGGTTTTACCGCCAACGCGATAACCGGTAATCGCCGCTTTTTGCGCCGTGCCGCCGGGATTGGTCACCGATTCCAGCATCGCCAGCACTTCATTGGCAATCAATGGATCCATCACTTGCGTGCCGGTTTTTGGCTCGTCGGTTTTCACGAAAGTCGGCGTCATCATGCGACCGTGATTTGCCAGGGTTGCATAAGCTTGCGCAATTTGCAGCGGCGTAACCGAAAGGCCATAGCCGTAGGAAATCGTAGCCTTCTCTACCGGCCCCCACTTGTTGGCAGGTGACAACACGCCAGCCGATTCACCCGGAAAGCCGCTATTGGTGCTTTGCCCGTAACCGAAGCGATGCAACACGTCATACAAATGCGCATTGCTCATATTCGACGCCAGTTTTGCGGCGCCGATATTCGAAGACATCTGCAACAAGCCTTCAAGCGAAACTACGCCGTGATTGCTGGTATCGCGGATCGAATACTTATCGAGCGTCATGATGCCTGGATTGGTATCAATCCGGATATTCGGATCGACGCCGTTTTCCAGTGCCGCAGCCACGGTAATCGATTTGATAACCGAACCCGGTTCAATCACGTCGGTAACCGCACGATTACGATGCAGATACGGCGACGACGATTGACGCGAATTCGGGTTGTACGACGGCTGATTCACCATCGCGAGAATTTCACCGGTCTTGATATCGATCACCACCGCCGAGCCACTGCGCGCCTGCGCATTGATCAGGGCTGATTTCAATTCACGATAGGCCAGGTATTGAATGCGGCGATCGATCGAAAGCGTCAAATCCTTGCCTGGTTGCGCCTCGCGTACCAGGTCGACCTTTTCGACGATGTGGCCGCTGCCGTCGCGAATGATTGTCTGCGCGCCTTCCTTGCCGGTCAGCCAATCGTTGAATGCCAACTCCAGGCCTTCCTGTCCGAGATCATCGACATTGGTAAAGCCGACCACATGCGCCATCACTTCGCCATGCGGGTAAAAACGACGAAATTCCCGGGTTGAATAAACACCGGGAATTTTCAACGCCACGACTGCCTGCGCATCGTCAGGATTGATATGTCGTCGCAAATAGACGAATTCTTTTTTCGATTTTGTCGCAATTCGCTGCGTCAGCACATCACGCGGAATGCCGAGCGCCTGCGCCAATTCGGCCATTCTTTCGGGAGCCTGCAATAACTCCTGCGGATTTGCCCAGACCGATTCCACCGGCGTCGACACCGCGAGCGGCTCGCCGTTTCTATCGACAATCATGCCGCGCGAAGTAGCTATCGGCAGCTCGCGCAAAAATCTTTCATTGCCTTGTTGCAGGTAGAAATCGGGATCAACCAGTTGCATCCATGCAACACGAGCTACCAGCAACAAGGCGAACACTGCGAAACAGGCTGCCAAAATCTGCAGCCGGACTCTTGGGCTGTAGGCGCGCGCTTTCAGTTTCATGGGCGCACCAACACGACATCCACGTCCTGTGGAAAGCTCATGCCAAGACGTTCGGTGGCAATTTGTTCAATGCGATTGGTTTCGGACCAGGTCGCCTGCTCCAATTGCAAACGCGAAAATTCGATATTAATTTCATCGCGCTGCTTTTCCAGGCGCGACAATTCGATATAGGCCTGGCGATGTTTGTGGCGTGCATAGACAACGCCGACGCCGGAAATCATCGTGGCGAGAATCAATAACAGGATAATGAAATGGCGGGGACTCATGGTCGCTCCCGCGCATCCTGCGCCCGCGACACTCGCACATCCATGTGCGTCGCCGCCAGTTTCTCGGCAACGCGCAACACTGCGCTTCGAGAACGTGGATTGACTTTGGTTTCTTCGTCGGTCGCGCGCATCGCACCGCCGATGTCTTTCAAGCTTGCCGTGAACTCCACTTCAATCGGCATCCGGCGATTGCCAGCCGGCGCTTTAGCGTACTTGGCAATAAATTGTTTGACGATGCGGTCTTCAAGCGAATGGAAGCTGATCACGGCAAGACGGCCGCCGACTTTCAGTTTTGCGTAAGCCGCTTCGAGACCAAGCTCGAGATCTTCCAGTTCGCGATTGATAAAAATGCGAATGGCCTGAAAACTGCGGGTGGCCGGATGGATTTTTCCATCGCCACGACCCACCACCGATGCGATTAAATCTGCCAATTGCGCGGTACGCAGCAAAGGCGTTTCGGTGCGGCGTTCAACGATTGTCCTGGCAATTTTACGACTGAGTTTTTCTTCGCCGTATTGCCACAACACATCGGTAATTTCTTTTTCCGGAGCATGCGCAAGCCAATCGGCGGCACTCTGGCCTGATTGATTGTCCATGCGCATGTCCAGAGGCCCATCATTACGAAAACTAAACCCGCGTTCCGCTACGTCCAACTGCGGGGAAGAGACGCCGAGGTCAAACAGCACGCCATCCAGGCCCTCGGCGGTTTCGCTCCAATGTGACAAGTCCGCAAATGAACCCCGATACACAGCGACGCGGGCGTCTTCCGCTTGCAGCTCGGCGGCGCACGCAATCGCAACAGGGTCTTTGTCCATTACCAACAATTTTCCTTCCGGCCCAAGCCGGTCCAACACACCACGCGCATGGCCACCACGACCAAACGTGCCATCCAGATACTTGCCATCCTTGAGCACCCGCAGACCTTCCATCACCTGCGTGAACATCACCGGAAGATGGCTTGGGTTCTGCGTCATCCCTGACACCCTAGCCATCCCTACTACAACCTCAAATCGAGCATGTCGTCACTCAAGTCGTCATCCGAGATGGATTGACGGATTTGTGCGATATGAGCCGACTCGCTCCACAATTCAAATTTATTTCCCATGCCGAGCAACACGGCTTTTTTCTCGATACCGACCGCATTGCGATGACTGCCGGGCATCAAAATTCTTCCATTGCCATCGGGCTCGACAAATGTCGCGGCGCCGACCAGTTTCAATTGCAGATTGCGATGCACGCGCTTGGCGTTTGGCAATGCATTGACTTGGTCGCGCACGGTTTCCCAGGCTTTTTCCGGGTACAGCCACAAACAACCACTTTCATACGGGTTGTAGGTAATAACGAGGCGGTTTCCGGCACGCGCGACCAGGTCACGAAAGGCGGTTGGAATCGCCAATCTCCCCTTGTCATCAAGCGTGACAGCGGTTTCACCCTGAAACATCTCCACCTTTCCCCACGAAATTCATTGTTTTTCCACGTTCACCCACGTTATGCCTGAGCACATAGCGTGTCAAGCAAAAAATCCAATGAATTTATCTAGGAGAATCAACACGTTGCGCCACTGTTCAGACAATGGTTTAACTACCGTTTGGTAAGTGTTGTTTTTACACAAAAAGTGTTTGGCAGAGAGTCGAAAATGTGAGCCGCTAGACAGACTGGAAATTGACGATTTTGCTGATAAATCTAGCCGCGCTTTGCACAAGCTGCGCAAAAAAATGCTTATTTCCTGATCAGCAATCGAGCTTCGCGATGAATTCCGGCAAAAATCTGCGATCAAGAGCTCTTGTGCGACAATACGCACGGCGGAGTCGGTCAAGACAACCGCGTCACGGCTCGACCGTGCCGAGGAAAGTCCGGGCTCCATAGAGCAAAGTGCCAGGTAACGCCTGGGCGACGTGAGTCGACGGCTAGTGCAACAGAAAATATACCGCCGAACGGCCCGCAAGGGTGCGTGGTAAGGGCGAACCGGTGGAGTAAGAGCCCACCGCCTGCGGGGCTAACGCCGCAGGGCACGGTAAACCCCACTTGGAGCAAGGCCAAATAGGCGTGCTATGAATTTGCTCGATTCGCACGCGGGTGCGCTGCTTGAGCCTTGCAGTGATGCAAGGCCTAGAGGAATGGTTGTCTTAAACAGAACCCGGCTTACTGATCGACTCCGCCACTTTCATTAAAAATCAATAAGTTATGCTGAATTTTCTACCAGCATGACTTACGGCCTATTTTATAATTGCTTTGGTGTGGTAGATTACTAATACACCAATTCACGCAGGCCTTCACCATGAACAACCAATTGACTTCCCCTACCAAGAACACCGGTTCCAGCAAACCTGCCCCGGCTCCGCAACCGCAAACCCGCAATGCCGGCACCGGTTACGGTCGCAGCAGTGGTTACGCCCGTTCGAGCAGCTATCAGCGTGACTTTTCCGGCTTCAAATATCTGTAATTCGGATCGGGTTTATTTTTTATCCGAGACAAATTTCAGTTTCGATTTTTCGATATCGATCAGCGGGCCAAGCTCGTATACGTTTTTATAGCCGTAACTATAGAGACTGATGTAAGTCGAAATATTCAGTGAAGCATCGGCACGCTTGGTCGGAAAAGGCTTTGGCGCATTGCTGAAATTGTTATTGCAATAGATAAGTATGCGGACGTTTTTGTCCGGAAATAACTCTGCGAGACTGTCGACGGTGATGTCCGGAAAGCTAAGATTGACGGCCTTCTTGATATGCAGCTCGGCATATTTTTCCGCGCTGCGCGCATCCAGAATAATCGTGTTCGGTTCGCGACTCATCGCGATAAATTCCGCTTCGGTCAGACGATGCGTTTCGCGATGCCGTGCAGCTTCTTGCGCAACCTGCAAATAGGCCGGCATATCGATGGCCGGATTGACAATTTTCTGTGCTTCCTGGGCATAAACAACGGCCATCGAGCAGGAAAGGATTGCGGTCAGGAGAATCGATTTCGTATACATGACAATCAGCCTCGGGTTCGGTCGGAAGTGTGAGCGTTAAACGGATGAAAGGTTCCGACGGGTTTACCTTCTTGATTGGGCTAACGTGCCGCGGCACAGCGACCGGACCCGAAACAATACTTACGTTTCGCCGCCGTACAGGGACTTCCTGGGGGCGCCGCTGAGTTCGGCAGCCAGTTTGGCGGCCTGCGAGGGCTTCATATGCTCGACCAGCTTGGCGTACAGCCGCTGCCCTTCGGCCAATGCCACGCCGGTATCGTCTTCGCAACCGCGCACGACGATCACGAATTCGCCTTTGCGCTGGTTTTCGTCCTGCTGCACTTTTTCCAGCAGGCTGCCGAGTGTATCGCCGAGCACGGTTTCAAATAACTTGGTCAGCTCGCGGGCAATCACGGCCTCGCGTTCGGCGCCAAAAATCAGTACCAGATCGGCCAAGGATTCCTCAATACGATGCGAGCTTTCGTAAAACACCAAGGTACGCGGTTCGCGCGCCAGATTTTGCAAGCGTTCGCGGCGGCCAGAAGTTTTCGCCGGCAAGAATCCTTCGAAACAAAAACGGTCACTCGGGATTCCAGCGACCGATAGCGCAGCAATCGCCGCACAGGCACCGGGAATCGGGCTGACCGCAAAACCTGCCGCGCGCACTTCGCGCACCAGTCGATAACCGGGATCGGACACCAATGGCGTTCCCGCATCGGAAACCAGGGCCAGGCTATCGCCGGTTTTCAGGCGCTCGACCAGTTTCCAGGCGATATCGCCTTCGTTGTGTTCATGCAAAGCGATTAGTGGCTTATCGATACTGAAAGCCTGCAGCAAGGACTTGGTATGCCGGGTGTCTTCGGCGCAAATTGCCGTCACTTCAGACAAGACCTCGCGGGCACGCGCGGAAAGGTCGGAAAGGTTGCCAATCGGGGTCGCCACTACATACAAAGTGCCGGGTTTTACTGCCGCCATGCCGCCTTCTCCCTCGTCTACGGGTATCATCTTACCGTCAACCTCTGGATTTGCCTTATGCGTTTTCGATTATTAGCCCCCGCTTTTGCCATTCTCCTGATCGCCGCGTGCAGCACGGTTACAACTGCACCAACGAATACGCCAGGCAATTCCGTCGCTGAAGCATTTTTGCGCGATGGGAAATTCCGCGATGCTGCGCTGGTGTACGAAGCAGAAGCCGCGCAATCCAAAGGCACGCCACACGATGCTGCCTTGGCACGTGCCGCCGATGCCTGGAAAAAAGCCGGCGATGAAAACAAGGCAAGACAATTGCTGGCGCAAAGCCAGAGACGAAAACTCACTGGCGATGCCGCGCTGTTTCATGACTTGTTGAACGCGGAGTTTTTTCTGGCCGACAAGCGTGGTGCCGAAGCCATTCCATTTCTAAACCAGCGTCGCGAATCGGTGCCCGATAGCGAGCGCATGCGCTGGCAAAACGCACGTTATCGCGCGTTTGATTCGGCCGGCATGAAATTTGATGCCGCCGGCGAACAAGTGTGGCTGATGGATGGTTTGAAGCCCAAGGAACGCGCAGCGGCAGGAAGAAATATCGAACGCTTGCTCGCACTGGTGCCAGCCGCAGAACTGTCGCAAAAAAGCGCCGGTTTATCGGCGAACGAATTGTTGTATGCGTATGCCGCCCGCGAACTGAAAAAGCGCGGACTGCCCTTGCCAATGGCAGTCGCCAGCTCGCAGGGCAATACTCGCAGCGATGCATTCCCTCCCGCAGAAAGCGATGGTTATCGGCCACCGAACCTACTTGCGGTATTGCTGCCTTTGTCCGGCAGCTCCGCCGGTGCCGGAATTGCGGTTCGTGACGGTTTTTTAAGCCAGTACTATGCTGAAGATCGTCGCCGTCCGCGCATTAGTTTCTACGATACTGCCGGCACTGCCGATGGTGCGCGCAACGCCGCTGGCAAAGCGATGGCCGATGGCGCACAGATGATTGTTGGCCCGTTGACACGCGACGAAGTCAACGCCGTTTCGAATATGGCCGACGTCAACGTTCCGGTATTGTTTTTGAATCGCGGACAAAATGCACCCGCACCCGGTAACTTGAGCTTTGCACTTTCTCCGGATGAAGAAGGCTGGATCTCTGCAGACCGTTTTGCAAATCGTAATCAGATGTCGGTGATTATTTTTACTCAGCGTGACGATACCGCACAGCGCACGGTCGCTGCGTTCAAGGATCAGTACAAGGTTCGCGGCGGCCAGGTAATCGCCGAATATATCGTCGAAGGCGAAGCGGCCGATCTGCCGGCAAAAATCGCCGCAATGCTGGGCGGCAATAACGCAAACGCTGCAGCAATTTACATTGCGCTGAAGGCGCCGCTAGCACGCGCATTGATGACGCAAGCAAGAATCTCCGCTTTGGCGGCTACGCCAAAATTGGCCAGCTCCCTGATTCTCAGCGGCGCGAGTGCATCGCAAGATGTCGTTCTCGATGGTATCGAAATTCCGGAACTGCCTTGGTTGCTGAATCAATACGGCGGATTGGCAGGTGCCGATAGCGTCGCGAAAACCATGCCGAATATTCGCGGGCCTGCGCAGCGCCTGTTTGCTTTCGGTGCCGACGCCTGGCAACTGAGCGCATATCTTGATCGCCTGCAGAAAGATGTCGGTTTCACCTTGAATGGAGCGACCGGCAATTTGCGCGTCGACAGCATGGGCAATGTACAACGTGACCCATCCTGGGCAGTCTTCGCTAGCGGTCGTCCTCGCGTTCCAGCACGCTAACTCATGAACAAGGCGGCCCATCTCGTTGCGGGTGAAAACGCAGAGCAGGCTGCTTGTGATTTTTTATTGGCGAAACAATTCAAGCTGATCGAACGCAATGTGCGTTATCCGTTCGGCGAAATTGATTTACTGATGCAGGATGGCAAGGAACTGGTTTTTGTCGAAGTACGTTTTCGCCGCAATCAGAATTTCGGTGGCGGCATTGAATCGGTCACGACATCGAAACAGAAAAAAATGGCGAATGCGGCACAAGCCTGGCTTGCAGGCAACAAAAAATGGGCCAATGCCGGCTGTCGTTTTGATGTGATCGCAGTTGATTGGCATCAAGATCAATTGCGCTGCGACTGGATTAAATCGGCTTTCACGCTGGACGACCACTAGATGAATTCGTTGGATCAAAAACTGCAGCAAGCCTTACGGGAACTCTTCCCTGCCGATGCCTGTTTGCTCGATCCGGCCGAATGTCTTACCTACGGTTACGACAATTCACGCTTGCAGGCAATGCCGCAAGCAGTGGTATTGCCGACCACAAAAGAACAAGTAAAAAAACTCGTGCGACTGTGTCGCGAATTCAAAACACCGATCGTGGCTCGAGGTCGCGGCACCAATACCACCGGGGCATCGGTGCCGATTGAAGGTGGCATCGTCGTCAGCTTCGAACGCATGAACCGGATTCTGGAAATTCGTTCCGGTGATCGCGTCGCGATCGTCGAACCCGGCTTATTGAATGGCGATCTGCAAGCGGCACTGAAACCGCTCGGATTATTCTGGCCACCCGATCCCACCAGTGCAGCGTATTCCAGCGTCGGCGGCAATCTCGCCTGCAATGCCGGTGGCCCCCGCGCGGTGAAATATGGCGCGAGTCGCGACAATGTATTGGCGGTCACCGCGGTTACCGGCACAGGTGACATGATTCATTGTGGCGCGGCGGTAACGAAATCTTCCAGTGGTTATGATTTATCGCGTTTGCTGATTGGTTCGGAAGGCACGCTCGGCTTGATCGTTGAAGCCAGCCTGAAACTAAGCGCCTTGCCAGCGCAGCGACAAATCTTGCGAGCCCTGTATCGCGATGTCGAAAGTGCCGCCCAGGCCGTTGCCAGCATCATGGCGCAGCCGACAATTCCTTCGATGCTGGAATTCCTCGATGGTGAATGTGTACGCCTTGTACGCGAACAAGCCGGCGTCGAATTGCTGCCAAGCGGTGCAATGTTGATTATCGAAGCCGATGGCGATGCCGACACCCTGCCCTTTGCCTTGTCGGCATTGGAACGCGTGGCCCGCAACGATGGCTGCGTCGAAATTCGCAGCGCCCGTCACCAAAATGAAATCGATGAATTGCTGGCGGCTCGAAAAGCGCTGTCGCCTTTATTGCGCACGATAAGTTCCGGCAAGATAAATGAAGACGTCGTGGTACCGGTGTCGCAAGTGCCGGTTTTATGCCGGCAAATTGCAGTGATTGCCGATCAACTTGCGTTGAAAATCGTCTGCTTTGGCCATATCGGCAATGGCAATGTGCACGTCAATATTTTGTATGACAAACAAGCCGAATCAGAAGCTGAACGTGCCAGGCTCGCAATGTCACAAGTGTTTACTTGCACTGTCGGTTTGGGCGGGCAATTATCGGGTGAACATGGAATTGGCATCGCCAAGCGGAACTTTATGACACAGGCAATCGACACCCCCACCCTTGCCCTGATGCACGACATCAAACGCAGTATGGATCCTCTAGGCATCCTGAATCCGGGCAAAGTTTTGCCGCAATGAACCGCGTTTTATCTGAACTCGACAGGCTTTCGCAGCAAATTCGCGAATGTCGAATTTGCGAAGAACACCTGCCACTCACGCCAAAACCGGTGTTCCGCGTCAGCAGCACGGCAAAACTGCTGATCGTTGGCCAGGCCCCTTCCGCGATGGTGCAAAGCAGTGGCGAACTCTGGAGTGATGCCAGCGGCATGCGCTTGCGTCACTGGTTGGGTGTGGATAAAAACCGATTTAGCCAGCAAGCCGATATTGCGACCGTGCCGATGGGATTTTGCTATCCCGGCCGCGGTAGCACGGGCGAACTGCCGCCACGTCCGGAATGTGCAAAGACCTGGCACCCGCAATTATTTCCCTTGTTGACCGAAGTGAAACTGATCGTATTGGTTGGTCACTACGCGCACGCTTATTTTCTCGGCGAACAACGCAAGAAATCATTGACCGAAACCGTGCAATCGTATGCCGATTACGCACCGCGGTATTTTCCGATACCGCATCCCAATCCCAGCAACACGATTTGGTTCAGCCAGAACCCATGGTTCGAATCGGAAGTCGTTCCGGAATTGAAAAAACGCGTGGCTGAAGTATTGGCTTGAATAATATATGTACGAAGTATTAATCAATCCATTCATCAATGCCGGTTGAATTAACCTTCTTTAAATCGCAGACATATCCCGACAGATTCTCAGCAAGGCAATGATTTAGTCTTGACCTCGGCGACATGGTTTCGCACTCGCGAACGCCCTGTCGCCAAGCCACATCTGGACTTAATTCAAACAAGAAAAACTACTGGAGAGTGTCATGTCAATGAAAACTATCGCAATCGCCAGCATCACGATGCTTGCCGCATCAGGCCTGCAAGCTGCAGATCCCGCAAAGACGTCCGAAGTCATTTCCGTAAAGCGAATTTCATCGATATCCACCGACAAAAACCTTCGTCAAATAAGGGTCAATGCCAATGCAAATCTTTATGTAGTGACTTTCGAAAAACCTTGCTCGGCCTTAAGGCATTCAGGAGTGTCCGAGGACAATCAAGCGGCCGAATATCTAGGCGCCGGCACCGAACTGAAAGTGGGAACCAGCGCTTGCACGATCAAGAGCATTGAACGCGACCTGGATTTGCCGTCAATCAGCACGGCGCGTGATTACAGGGATCCGAGACAAGTTTTGGCTGGACCTACAGAGCTCAGACAAGCCAGATAAGCTTCGCATTCAGTTGACAATAAAAAAGCCAAACATCCGTTTGGCTTTTTTGTGCCTAGCACAATCATTTGGCGTGATTTTACCTGTAGGACCGACGGAAGTCGGGACAAGAATAATTCAGGCGTGTCGCGACTTCCGTCGCTCCTACGGAATAAAATACGCCGCGAGCTGCAAACACAAGAATGCGTAAACACCGGCGAGTGCATCGTCGAGCATAGCGCCGAACCCGCCGTGTAATTTTTGATCGGCCCAACTGACCGGCCAGGGTTTCAAAATATCGAAAAACCGAAACAACGCAAAACCGGCGACCATCCAGACCCAGCCAGCGGGCGCCAAAAACAAGGTCATCCACATGCCTACGTATTCGTCCCAGACCACCAGCGAAGGGTCTTCGATCTTGGTTTGGTTGATCGCCCAGGACGATGCCCACACGCCGATCAAAAAACTGACCAGCAGCACCGTGAGATAAATCCAGACGGGTAAACCACGCATCAGGAAATACCAGGGCAGCAACGCAAACAGGCTGCCGACCGTACCGGGTGCTTTCGGCGAAAACCCGCTGCCGAAACCGGCCGCAATCCAGCCGAGCGGATGCTTCATCAAACGGCGACGGGTACCTTCGGGAAGAACGCTCATGCGGGAAAAATCACTTTGATTGATTTAGGCGTCATCTTAATTTATCGAGCGGCTGAAATGCTCGAAACCTTTTTTCTTCACGTCGAACGTTGCGCCATTCTCGTCGAAACACTTCAACTCCGTACCTGCCACCACATGGCCGATTACGGTAGCGATCACATCGCATTCGGCCAGCACCTGTTCGATCGCGAGGCTTTGATATGCCGGCGCGGTAAAACATAATTCGTAATCGTCGCCACCGCTTAATTGCAGTCGGTAGCGTTCCTGATCATCCGGAAAATGATCGAGCAATGGTTTCGACATCGGCACGCGACAAACTTCTATTTCCGCACCCAATTTACTGGCGCGCAGGATATGTGAAAGATCGGCAAGCAAGCCATCGCTGATATCGATCGCGGCATTCGCGATGCCGCGCAATGCTATCCCAACATTGACTCGTGGAGTCGGCCTATCGAGTCGGTAACGCAACTTGGCGGACTGCAATCCTTTCGCCCGCCATTGCGCCAGGCCGGCAGCAGCATCGCCGATCGAACCGGTTACCCATATCTCGTCGCCGAGCTTGGCGGCATCGCGACGCAGGGCCTGATCCTTCGGAACCAAGCCATGCACGGTGACAGTGATCGATAGTGGGCCTTGCGTGGTATCGCCACCGATCAGTTGCAGCGAATGTTCATCGGCCAATTCGAAAAAACCGTCGAGAAATTTTTCCAGCCAATCGACATCGGTATTCGGCAAACTGATCGCCAGACTGGCCCAGGCCGGTGTCGCCCCCATTGCGGCGAGATCACTCAGATTTACGGCGAGAGCCTTATAGCCAATGTCCTCCGGTGCAGTATCTTCCGGAAAATGTACGCCACTATTCAATGTATCGGTACTGACCACTAGATACTGATCGTGTGGCACCGTTAACAACGCCGCGTCGTCGCCAATACCGAGAACCACATCGCTACGTGCTTTCACACGTTGCTTGATGAGGTCGATCAGGGCGAATTCGCCGGGCATTTTTACAGTTAACGCTTCTGCTGGATTTCCGCAGTGCGCCAATCGGCAGCGGCCTTGTCGAGCACGCCATTGACGTAAGTGTGCCCCTGATCGGAACCGAAACGTTTGGAAGTTTCGATCGCCTCGTTGATCACCACACGATACGGCACGTCGGGGCGATGACGAAGTTCAAAAGCCGCGATCAACAACACCGCGCGTTCAATCGGATCGACTTGCGCGAGTGTGCGGTCAAGATATTTTTCAAGATCCACATCGAGTTCGTCATGGTGCTTGGCAACGCCGCGCACGAGGTCTTCGAAATATTGAAGATCGGCGATTTCCATGTCCTGCTCATGCTGGAATTGTTCGATCACTTTGGTGATCGGCGAATTCGACATCTGCCAGGCGTACACCGCTTGCAGGGCGCGACGACGCGAGCGCGAACGTGCAGCGGGATCAACACCATCGGGACGGGCGTGTTTCATTATTGAATCTCACTTATCTTCGTGAACAAGTTTGCCATTTCCAGCGCCGCAAGTGCGACTTCTTCGCCTTTATTTCCAGCCGAGCCACCGGCGCGCGCCTGTGCATGGGCGTAATCTTCGACCGCCAATACGCCGTTACAGACCGGGATATTGCAGTTCAGGGCAACGTCCATCAGACCGCGTGCGCATTCATCGGCCACATGTTCGTAGTGACGGGTGTCGCCGCGAACAACGCAACCGAGCGCGATAATCGCGTGATATTTTTTCGTCGCCGCCAAAGCGTTTGCCGCGATCGGAAGTTCCCAGGCGCCCGGCACCCGCACTACATCGACTTGCTCGTCGCCAAGACCATTTTGCTTCAGGCAGGCGCGTGCGCCCATTACCAGCGTATCGGTAATGCTGGGATTCCAGCGGCTCGCCAGAATCGCGATTTTGCAGCGACTGTCGGCGCGCAGGTCGGCTTCAATCAGGGACATGGGGTTCGGTATATTTCAGGCAGACGCGTAGTTTAACGTGACGGGCTCACATACTCGATAACTTCGAGCCCGAAGCCCGCCAAAGCCACTTGCCGCCTAGGCGTGCCGAGTACTCGCAGCTTGGAAAGGCCCAAATCGGCCAGGATTTGCGCGCCTGCGCCGTTCTGGCGCCATTGCTTGATCCTGGTCGCGGCGTGGCCGTCTTGCTCGGTAATTTGCGCCAATAATTGTTCGGATGATTGCGGCTCGGACAACACGACCAGTACACCGTTATCTTCCATCGCAATGGCCGCCATCGCCTGATGCGCACTCAAGGACAAATCATGGCGCTGCCAATGCAGAACATCGGTCAATGGATTTTTGACATGCACGCGCACCAAGGTCGGCGTGTCGGCATTTACTTCGCCGCGTACCAGCGCGAAATGGATATCGCGACTGATCTTGTCGCGATAAGTCACCAGATTGAATTCGCCGTGCTCGGTAGTTATTTTTCGTTCGTCCACACGCTCGACCGTGTGCTCGGTATTCAGGCGATAGCGAATCAATTCTTCGATGCTGCAAATCAGCAAGCCGTGTTCTTTCGCGAACACTTCCAGTTCGGGACGTCGCGCCATACTGCCGTCGCTATTCAAAATTTCGACCAGCACGCCGGCGGGTTCAAGACCTGCCAGCAAGGATAAATCCGCAGCCGCTTCGGTATGGCCGCTGCGAGTCAGCACGCCACCGGCTTGCGCCATCAGCGGAAAAATATGACCCGGCTGAGTGACATGTTGTGGTTTGGCATCCGGTTTCACCGCAGTACGAATCGTATGCGCACGGTCATAAGCCGAAATACCGGTAGTGACGCCTTCGGAGGCTTCGATACTGACCGTGAAATTGGTTTGATACGGCGAACGGTTGTCGGTCACCATCAATGGCAACTGCAATTGTTCGCAACGCTGCTTGGTTAATGACAGGCAGACCAGCCCGCGAGCATGCGTCACCATGAAATTGATGTCGGACGGCTTTACCAGTTCGGCCGCCATGATCAGATCGCCTTCGTTTTCGCGGTCTTCATCGTCGACGACCACGACCATCTTGCCTTGGCGAATAGCCTCGAGTACTTCGGGGATGCTGGCGAAACTCATTTGTTTTCTTCCACGTTGAATTGCATTAAGCGCTCGACATAACGCGCCATCAGATCGACTTCGATATTCACCGGACTGTCTTTTGCCAGCGCCGAGAAATTGGTGTGCTCGACGGTATGCGGCACCAAGTTGACCTCGAAGCCTTCGAAGTCAGCCTGGTTCACGGTCAGGCTGACGCCATTGACCGCGACCGACCCTTTCTCGGCGATATAGCGAAGCAAGGATTTATCTGCCTTGAAACGCCAGCGCTGCGAACGTGCGTCTTCGACAATATTTTGCACCGACGCTACACCATCGACATGGCCTGCGACCCAATGGCCACCAATTCGCGAGCTTGCCTGCAACGCACGTTCAAGATTCACCTTGTCGCCGACAACCAGACTTCCCAGCGTGGTGCGCGATAAAGTTTCATTCGATACATCGGCGGCGAAATAATTGGCATCGAACGCAACCACCGTCAGGCAGACCCCGGAGACGGCAATGCTTTCGCCCAACTCGGCGTCTAGCATTGGCAAACCATTGACCGAGATCGACACGCGCAGGTCGCCACCGACTTTTTGCAATGATTGGATCTGTCCAACCGTTTGAATAATGCCCGTGAACATATTCCCTACTCGCTGATTTTCTGACGCAACAACAAGCGAACATCAGAACCGATATTCGTGCTTTGCATGACATGGAAATTGAAACGCTTGCTCATCTCGGTGATATTGATTCCGGCAAACAATGGCTTTGCGGTATCACCCAGAACAATCGGTGCGATGTAAAGCAGGATTTCATCCGCCAGACCCTGCTTCAGGAATGCGCCGCTTAGACGCGGACCGGCTTCCACCTGTACTTCATTCACGCCGCGCTGCGCCAGCTGGGTCAACACCGCCGGCAAATCGACATGACCCTGGCTGCTCGGCACCGCAATCGCATCGCGATGAGCACCGTAGTCGGGCACTACGTCCATCGCATGCACGGTAATGCTCTCGGCGTTGTCGTCGAATATTTTGTAGTTGTCGCCAAGATAACCCTGGCTATCGAGCACAATCCGGATCGGCGCCTTGAAGTTTTCCGGTTCGCGCATGCGCACGGTCAATTGCGGGTTGTCGTATTTCACGGTGACGTCGCTGGTCAGGATCGCGCCGCTGCGGGCGCGCCATTGCGCGACATCGAAGCGTGAGTCTTCCGAGCTGATCCATTTGGATTCGCCGCTGGCCAACGCGGTGCGGCCATCCAGACTCATCGCCATCTTGATTCTCACCCAGGGCCGGCCGCGTTGCACACGCGATAAAAAACCGCGGTTCAATTCCCTTGCCTGCTGCTCGAGCAATCCGACCTCAACATGGACGCCGACCGCTTCGAGTTTTTCGAAACCGCGGCCGGATACTGCATGAAACGGGTCGGCAGTCGCGGCAACGACACGCGTTATCCCAGCCTGGACGAGAGCGTCTGCACAGGGCGGTGTTTTGCCAAAATGCGAGCATGGCTCGAGTGTCACATACGCGGTCGCACCCTGCGCCAACTCGCCGGCATCGCGCAACGCAAAAACTTCTGCATGGGGTTCGCCGGCACGCTGGTGAAAGCCCTCGCCGACGATCTTCTCGCCACGTGCAATCACGCAGCCGACCATCGGATTCGGCTTGGTGGTGTAGGCACCGCATTCTGCCAACAGCAGCGCACGCGCCATCATTTGCCGATCGCGTTCGGAAAAACTCATGCGATTTTCTCCGACACTCGATAACTCATCACGTCGACTTGTTGGCCATTCAGGTTTTCATTCCGTACTGCCTGCCAACCGAGCTGCTGATAAAACGCTTTATGCTCGGGTGTGAACAGGAAAATTTTTTCTACCGAAATATTTTCCGCATGTTGCATTAGTGCTTTGACAAGCTGCGCGCCGAAACCTTTGCCACGTGCACCAGGCTTGACATACAAACTGGCCAACCAAGGGCTGCCGATATGCGTCAAGGCTTCGGCATCGACTTCCAGCAAACTCACCGAGCCCAGCAGCTCATCGTTTTCGATCAACACCAGCGTGGTTGGCAGTGTTTTGCAGTGCGCGTGCTCGAGCAATTCCGCACGAGCTGTGTCATGCGTCCAATCCGGATAGAGATACTGCCATTGCGCATGATGCCAATCGGCAAGTTGATCGACATGTGATGGCGCATCGGCAAGAAACTGGATTCGAGCCACTCAGCGCTTACCTTTTTCCTTGCCGACAGTGACTTCCAGCAAGCTGAGCTGCGCCTTGTCGAGGCCCGGCAAGTCGCGTTCGAGCTTTTCGATTTCTTCGCGGAATTCCTGCACGTCTTCAAAGCTGCGGTACACCGATGCAAATCGTACATAGGCAACATGATCGAGCGATTTCAATTCGTGCATCACGAACTCGCCGACCCGCATCGACGGCAACTCGCGCTCGCCGGATAGACGCAGGGCATGCATCACGTTACGCACCGCCTGATCCACCTGCTCGGCCGATACCGGACGTTTCTGCAAGGGACGGTCGAAACTGGTGCGCAATTTCTTTTCGTCGAATGCTTCGCGACGACCATCGCTTTTAACGATGCTCGGCAATTTCAGTTCCGGCGTTTCGAAGGTGTTGAATCGCTCTGTGCAAGACGGACATTCGCGACGACGACGGATTGTGGTTCCATCTTCGGAAACGCGTGAATCAATCACGCGGGTATCGTCATGCTGGCAGAAAGGACAATGCATCGGAATTCAGCTCAGGCTTGATACACCGGGAACTGCTTGCACTGCAGCGTCACGTTGCCTCGCACGCCGGCAATCACGTTTTCATCTTTTGGATTATCGAGCACATCGCAAATCCAGTTCGCCAGCGCAACGCAATCGGGTTCTTTATAACCGCGAGTCGTTACCGCCGGCGTGCCGATGCGCAAACCGGAAGTCACGAACGGCGAACGCGGATCATTTGGTACCGCATTTTTATTCACGGTGATATGCGCTGCGCCGAGCGCGGCTTCGGCATCCTTGCCGGTGGTTTCGCGGCCGATCAGATCGATCAGCATCAAATGGTTTTCGGTACCGCCGGAAACGATTTTGTAACCGCGCGAGATCATGGTTTTCGCCATCGCCTGTGCGTTTTTCACGACTTGTTTTTGGTATTCGGTGAATTCCGGTTCCAATGCTTCCTTGAATGCCACCGCTTTCGCGGCGATCACATGCATCAATGGGCCGCCTTGCGTACCCGGGAAAACCAGCGACTGCAATTTCTTTTCAATCGCTTCATTGGCTTTCGCCAAAATGATTCCGCCGCGTGGACCGCGTAAAGTTTTGTGCGTGGTCGACGTCACCACATCAGCATGCGGCACTGGATTCGGATACAGGCCCGCAGCGACCAAGCCGGCGACGTGTGCCATATCGACGAAGAAATACGCGCCGACCGATTTTGCAATCGCGGCCATGCGTTCCCAATCGATGATTTGCGAATAGGCGGAGAAACCACCGACGATCATTTTCGGTTTGTGCTCGTTCGCCAAAGCCTGGATTTCGTCGTAATCGATCAAGCCAGTGTCGGGATTGATACCGTATTGCACCGCGTTGAAAATCTTGCCGCTGAAATTCACTTTCGCGCCATGGGTCAGGTGACCACCATGCGCCAGGCTCATGCCGAGCACGGTGTCGCCCGGTGTCAGCAAAGCCAGATACACCGCGATATTCGCCGATGAACCCGAATGCGGCTGCACGTTGGCGTAATCGGCGCCGAACAGTTTCTTGACGCGCTCGATGGCCAGAGTTTCGGCCACGTCGACATATTCACAGCCGCCGTAATAACGCTTGCCCGGATAACCTTCGGCGTATTTATTGGTCAGCACGGAGCCCTGTGCTTCCAGTACGCGCGGGCTGGCGTAATTTTCCGAGGCAATCAGCTCGACATGGTCTTCCTGACGCTGGCGTTCCTGCGCAATTGAGCGCGCCAATTCGGGATCGTAGCCTTCAATACGCATTTCACGGGCAAACATGAACACCTCTGAGCTGTGGGCAAGCGCAAATTGTAGCGCCCCAGCCTGTTCAGAGCCACAAAATATAGCGTCCGGCCCGTGTTTGCGGGATAATCGGGGATTAAACGACCGTCAAGGTGAACGTTGCTTCGGGCAACGCGTCCGCCTGCGCGTCAGCAGATCGAACCGGAGTCCACATGCAATACATCTACACCATGATCGGCGTCAGCAAAACCGTGCCGCCAAAACGCGAAATCATCAAGGATATTTCGCTCAGCTTTTTCCCGGGCGCCAAAATCGGCCTGCTCGGACTGAATGGCTCGGGTAAGTCGACCGTGCTACGCATCATGGCCGGCGTGGATACCGATTTTCAGGGCGAATCACGCCCGCAGCCGGGCATCAAAGTCGGCTATCTGGAACAGGAACCGCGTTTGAATCCTGAACATACCGTGCGCCAAGCCGTTGAAGAAGGCGTCGGCGAATTGCTGCACGCCCAAGCCGCGCTCGATGAAGTCTATGCTGCGTATGCCGAGCCGGATGCCGATTTCGACAAACTGGCTGCCAAGCAGCAGCGCCTCGAAGCAATTCTCGCTACTGCCG
>JBOHYG010000019.1:0-36475 GCA_050737875.1 Arenimonas sp.
CGCGCCCGCATTTCCTCGGCATAATAACTGCGCCCGGCAACCAGCCATTCATCTCCGCCGACTCCGACGATGAGTGCTTTAGATCCATTGCTTCGACTTTGTTCACGGATGCCAGCCGCCATTACCGAGTTGGGGTAGGGAGGCATTTGGCCATACTGCCTGGCCCATTCCCGGTGCCAGTCCAACGAAGGCACTGATGGGGTTATCGCATGAATGTCTCTGCCCAGATGTGTACTGACCGCAGCAACATAATCCAATTCATTGGCGGCCGGGTCATCATGGAAATCCAGTGTGTAGGCCTCGATTCCCGGCGCCGGCAGTCTGGCCTGTTTTTCCAGATAGTCGGCAGATGCAAACAAAGCGGAAGAGTCGAGTCCGCCGCTGACTTCGAAGGCGACTTTCTGGCTGGCGCGGGAAGATCGTCGAACCGCTTCGATGAATAATGTTCGATAACATTCGAAGTATTCTTCGTCGCTTTTGAAGTTCAGCAAGGTATCAAGATCTGGCTGCCAATATTGATCGATTTGAAAGCGTTCCGAATTTATCTCCAATCGATGCGCTTGCGGCAATCGGTATATCTCTTTCCAGGCAGTTTCATCTTTTGAACACCATTGCGCCATGAAGTGGTCAACCAGCATGTTTTCATTGCAGCTTTTCGTCACCCAGGGCAATTGAAAAAGTGCATGCAATTCGGAAGCAAATGAAAACGTGTTGCCACTCCAGTGGTAATGAAAGGGTTTGGCGCCCATGCGGTCACGCACACAATGCACTTTACGTTCGTGGCAATCCCAGATCACGAAAGCGAAATCACCTTCGAGATGTTTCAGACAGTCAATTCCCCATAATAGAAATGCCTGCATGACCAGTTCGGCATCCGAGTTATTTCTAAGACGGCAAGCTTGCGATTTCAGAAGTGCAGGCAATGCTTCCCAATTGTCTAGACGGCCATCCATGACCAGAACGTATCTGCCATCTTCGCTAGGCCAAGGCTGGACTTCTTTGAGCGATTCCGTAGTGGTCCGCAAATTGCAATGACCGAATGCGATTGACGATTGTTGCCAGAAACCACTGCCGTCAGGGCCGCGATGCGACATAGAAGCGATCATTTTTTCAACGAGACCGGGTTCAATCGGTGCACCGTCAAAACGGATAATGCCTGCTATCCCGCTCATCTCGTCCCCAGTGCCGGTTTTCTTGATATCTTTATCATACGGGGTAACCGAGAATACATGGAATGCAATGATTCGATCCTGGCTAGCAGCCACGTTGCGAGGCGAGATGCCGGATTTCGATAACTCGAAGTCGGGCAGCGTTGACGACTTGATCGCGGCAGCATCCGAACATGGCGTTACCTTGTTGCTTCATGAACAAATCAAGCTCAATCAGGATGCGGTAGATTATCCGTCAAGCTTGCTCGATCGATTGGTAGAAATCGAACGCAATGAAATCGCGGCCGAATTATTTCGATTGGCAGAAACACGCACAGCGTTGATTTGTTTACGCGACGCGGGAATTCAGGTGCTTGTATTGAAAGGAACTGCGTTGGCCTACGGTCTGTATGCCAAACCCTACCTGCGGCCCAGGATTGATGCCGACCTGTTGTTTGCGGATGCCGAGATAGCACAAGCGGCAGGGATGGCGCTGGAAGCGATCGGGTACCAATGTCTTTCGTTGATGCCCAAGCCCGATAAAAACGCGATTTCATATGAAGTGGCCTATCGGAAGACCAGCAGGCACGGGACGACCCAGACCATGGATGTTCATTGGGCGCTGGCCAACAACGCACTGTATGGCTCACGGTTTTCGAGTGCGGAACTGATCGAACATGCGCGCGACATAAAGGCATTGGCACCCAACGCAAAAGGGCTTGGTTGGATACACGCGATGGCGCACGCCTGCGTACATCGAGTAGCCCATCTGCCCGAAGGCCAAGGTGACAAGTTGATCTGGCTATACGACATGCATCTGATGTGCGCCCGGTTTTCCGATCAGGATTGGAAGGATTTTGTGGGGCTGGCCGAGCAACGCCAACTGGCCGGTGCGTTTACCAGCGGCTTGCAGGAAACAGTCGCTGCATTCAATACGATTTTGCCGGAACACCTGTTGCCGATGCTGGTGAATTTGGCAAAAAAAGAGCGCTTTAAAGTAAGCAAGGCAGGCAGTGCGATTTATATTGATTTGCATGGCCTGTATTGGATGACCAATGGCCAGCGCTGGCATTGGTTCTTGCAGACGTTCTTTCCTCCGGCCGAATACATGATGGAGCGGGATGGGCTGACGAGTTCGCTGCAATTGCCGTTGGCGTATGCCAAACGAATATTTCATCGGCTTTTCAGGTCAAACGCCCGATGATTCAATGCCCCCTGTCCAAGCGCCTGATCTTCCAGCTCAACCCAGGCATGGGCATCAAATTGACCGTCATCCATACGGGCGCCGAGTTTCAATTTGGCATCTAGGCCACGTCGGCGTAGCCACCACTGCAGCAGCATGGCTTGCCGGAGGCAGGTAGCCGTTACGGCGCCACGGCGGCCGGCAATATTGGCCAGCTCGGCAAGGCGTTCAGACGTTTGTAGGGCGGCGGCATCGGCCAGGATGAAGTCGACTTTACGTGAATGCCCAAGCAACCAGGCATGACTTCGATTAAAGCCGAAAATCCGGAGTGCCGCCGAGATAATTGGCAGTTGTATCAGCATCGACAACAGCCATTTTTTTTCTTGAAAGCTCAGCCCCTGCCAGCGAGCCCAGGTCCTGCGCATCAGCGCACTTGCACCAGTCCGGCTTTGGCCATCTCGTCCACCAAGGCCAGCATATCCGACTGCAATTGCTCGGGTCTGACATCGTATTCTTCGCAGAGTAGGTCAAAGGCGCGTTGTAGGTGACCATCTTCTCTCAGCAATTCCCAGATCCGGGTGCCGACATCATTGAGGCCGAAATAACTTTCGCTACCCAGATTAAGCAGAACCGCCTCGCCGCCGACTTCCTGAAAAAGCACGTCGTCATTGGGTTGGACTTGGTTCGCTAAGGTAAGATCCGGCATAGGCTTATATAGCTCCGATCTGCGGGTTGTAGTATTCACGCTACTCGTGCATTTGTAAATCGTGACAGGGTTAACGCTTGTCAATTCTGCGCGATTGAATGTTTATGGCTCTTAAGTAAGTTGAAAGTTGTGAATTTTGAGTGAGTAAACGATGCGTTTCCCCCATGACCTGCAATTTTTACTGAAGCAAACCCGGCCCTACCGTGCAAAGGTCTGGTTCGCGGTGTTTTTGCTTGTAATGGAAAGTGCGGTCGTCCTGACCATGCCCTGGTTTGCCGGACAGGTGGCTGCCGCCTTGCTGACCCAGCAAGTGCCCGGCAGCTTGTTGCTGTGGTGGCTGGCAGTGATTGCCTTGCAAGCAGTGGTGAGCATGTCGCAACGGTTCGTGATGGGCAGCATCAATCAGAGAATCACGGCCGATTTGGGTACTCGCCTGTACGATCATTTGCAGGCTTTGCCGCTGCCCTGGCACCAGCAGCGCAAGCGTGGCGAAGTGCTGGCGTTCATGCATAACGATGTCTGGTATGTCAGCCAGTTCATTTCGAATTTCTTGATTCCGTTGTTGCCGATGCTTCTAAGCTGTGCCGGTGCGCTAATCATGTTGTGCCGCATCGAACCGATGCTCGGTGTTTTGATTGCCGTGGTGATGCCGATATTTCTTATCGCCGTGAAGCTGGCCACACGGTCGTTGCGACCGTTGGCCCATCGTACCAACGAACAAATGGCGAAATTGTCGGGTATCTCGGAACAGAATCTGAGCAGTCTGCCGGTGATCAAGGCTTTCACGCGCGAGCAGGAAGAGAGCATACGCTACGGAACGCAAACCGAAAAAGTATTTGATCTGGAGATTCGCCAATTGCGGATCAACGCCGTGCTGACCCCGGCCATTCGCTGGGTGATGTCTGCTTGCGTAATCGGTCTGTTGTGGCTGGGAACTTCGCAGGTGGCGCAGGGCAATTTGACGCCGGCGGAATTAATCACCTTGCTGCTCTACGGGCTTTTGTTGACGTCGCCACTAAGCCAGTTGGCCGACGTCTACGGCCAGCTGCAAATGGCCAGAGGCAGTGCGGCACGGTTGATGGAGGTGTTGAATGAAAACACCGAGATCGACGAAGGCTTGCAGGAAATAAGCAAACTGCATGGCGACATTCGATTTGAAAATATCGATTTCACCTATCCAAATCGCCCACCGTTGCTGAAAAAGTTTACATTACATATCCCTGCCGGACAGACGCTGGCAATCACCGGGGTCAATGGCGCGGGCAAGAGTACATTGGCGCATTTGTTGTTGCGCTTCATTGATGCCAATGAAGGAAACATTTTGATCGACGGCATCAATACGCGCGACATTTCGCTGAAATCATTGCGTTCGCAAATCGGTTTGGTCAGCCAGCAAGTCTTGTTATTCAATGCCAGCGTCGGTTTCAATATCGGCTACGGAAAAGTTGTGCCGAGCCAGGCGCAAATCGAAGCTGCTGCCCGCGCGGCGCATGCACATGAATTTATTCAGGCATTGCCGAACGGCTATGACACAATTATTGGCGACGAGGGTATCCGTCTTTCGGGTGGTCAGAAGCAAAGAATCGCGCTTGCGCGTGCCTTGTTGAAAGACCCGGCAATCCTGGTTCTGGATGAGGCGACCGCAATGTTCGATCCGGAAGGCGAGCGCGGCTTCATTGCGGAGTGCCATGATTTGCTGCACCACCGAACGGTAATCCTGATTACCCATCGTCCGGCAAGCCTTGCGCTGGCCGACCGTATTATCCGATTGGAAAACGGGCAATGGTCCGAGGTTCAATCCAGCGCTGTTAGTATCCATTAATTATCAGAGACCAGATTTCAATATGACCGCAAGTTTTTCACTCTCGCATTTGGACAAACTGGAAGCCGAGAGTATCCATATCTTTCGCGAAGTCGCGGCCGAGTTCCAAAAACCGGTCATGCTGTATTCGATCGGCAAGGATTCGTCGGTGCTGCTGCATTTGTTGCGCAAGGCGTTTTATCCGGCCAAGCCGCCGATTTCCCTGCTGCATGTCGATACCACCTGGAAGTTTCGCGAGATGTACGCGTTTCGCGATCGCGTCGCCGAGCTTTACGGCGTCGATCTGAAAGTGCATATCAATCCCGACGGTATCCGCGACGGCATCGGCCCGGTTTCCCATGGGTCGGCGGTGCATACCGACATCATGAAAACCCAGGGCCTGAAGCAGGCGCTGGATTTGGGTGGCTACGATGCCGCGATCGGTGGCGCACGCCGCGATGAAGAAAAATCCCGCGCGAAGGAGCGCATCTTTTCGTTCCGCAATGCGCAGCACCGCTGGGATCCGAAAAACCAGCGTCCGGAATTGTGGAGTCTGTACAACACCCGTATCCAGAAAGGCGAAAGCGTCCGCGTGTTTCCGATTTCAAATTGGACCGAACTCGATGTCTGGTTATATATCTATCGTGAAAATATCCCGGTGGTGCCTTTGTATTTCGCCAAGGAGCGTCCGGTGGTGGAACGCGACGGTGCCTTGATCATGGTCGATGACGAGCGGCTGCCATTGTTGCCGGGCGAAACGCCGGCGATGAAAAAAGTGCGTTTTCGCACCCTGGGCTGCTATCCCTTGTCGGGCGGTTTTGAATCCGAAGCCGATACGCTTGAAGCGATTATCCAGGAGATGCTGCTGGCTCGGACTTCCGAACGCCAGGGCCGCCTGATCGATTCGGATGTTGGCGCGTCTATGGAAAAGAAAAAACAGGAAGGCTATTTCTGATGAATATCAAAGCAGAGATCGCTGCGTATTTGAAACAGCATGAAAGCAAGTCGCTATTGCGCTTCATCACCTGCGGCAGCGTCGATGACGGCAAGAGCACCTTGATTGGCCGCTTGCTGCACGACACCAAACTATTGTTCGACGATCAACTCGCGGCATTGAGCAAGGACAGCCAGCGTCATGGTACGCAGGGCGACCAGTTCGATTACGCCTTGTTGCTCGATGGTCTGGAAGCCGAGCGCGAGCAAGGCATTACCATTGACGTTGCGTATCGTTATTTCAATACCGAGCGCCGGAAATTCATCGTTGCCGATTGCCCGGGGCACGAGCAGTACACCCGCAATATGGCGACCGGTGCTTCAACCGCCGATGTCGCGATAGTCCTGGTGGATGCCCGCAAAGGCTTGCTGACGCAAACGCGACGCCACAGTTACATCGTGAATCTGCTCGGCATCAAGCATGTCGTGTTGGCGGTCAATAAAATGGATTTGGTCGATTATGACCATGATGTTTTCTCCGACATACTCGTGCAGTATTTGGCGCTGGCCCAGCAACTGAATATCGCTTCGGTAACGGCAATTCCGCTGTCGGCATTGAAAGGCGACAACGTGATCGTCAATAGCGATGCGATGCCCTGGTACAACGGCCCGAGTTTGCTCGAACATCTGGAAACCGTGGAAGTGCAGGCAGCCGAAACGCAAAAAGGATTTCGCTTGCCGGTGCAATGGGTCTGCCGGCCGAATCAGAATTTCCGCGGCTTTGCAGGCAATATTGCCGCCGGTGAAATCAAGGTCGGCGATGACATTGTGGTGACGCCATCGGGAGTTCGATCGAAAGTAGCCTCGATAATTCGTGGCGATCAAGAGGTCAACGAAGCATTCCGCGGACAGTCGGTGATCATCAGCTTGAAGGATGAAATCGATATTAGCCGTGGTGACGTGATCAGTGCAGCGAATGATGCGCCACCGATTTCGGATCAGGTCGCCGCGCATATCTTGTGGTTGAGCGATGCCCCGCTGATGCCGGGCCGCGGCTATTGGCTGAAATTGGCGACACGCACCGTCAGTGCGCAAATCAGCGAGATCAAGCACAAGATCGACGTGAACACGCAGGAACATCTGGCGGCAAAAAGATTGGAACTCAACGAAGTGGCGTACTGCAATCTGAGTTTCGATCATGCCATTACGTTTGAAAGTTACCAGGATAATCCGGCGCTCGGCAGTTTCATCCTGATCGATCGCCAGACCAATGCCACCGTTGCCTGTGGCACGATTGATTTCGCGCTGCGCCGTGCGGCCAATCTGCATTGGCAGGCGGTGACTGTCGACAAGGTGGCGCGCTCGCTGATCAAGGGGCAGACCGCGCGTTGCCTGTGGTTCACCGGTTTATCGGGCTCGGGTAAATCGACGATCGCCAACCTGGTAGAAAAACGCTTGCACGCGCTCGGCCATCATACCTACTTGCTCGATGGCGACAATGTCCGCCATGGCTTGAACAAGGATCTCGGTTTTACCGATGAAGATCGCGTCGAGAATATCCGTCGCGTCGCGCATGTCGCAAAGTTGATGACCGATGCCGGCATGATCGTATTGGTATCGTTTATTTCGCCGTTCAGAAGCGAGCGTGATATGGCGCGTGCATTATTCGCTCCGGGTGAATTTTCCGAAGTCTTCGTCGATACACCGCTGGAAATTTGCGAACAGCGTGATGTCAAAGGCCTGTATGAAAAAGCACGGGCAGGAAAAATCCCGCACTTCACCGGTATCGATTCACCCTATGAAGCGCCCGAAAATCCGGAGTTTCATTTGCTGACGGCAGAGCAGAGCGCCGAAGTGTTGGCGGAAAGAGTGGTGGAAAAAATTCGCCAGCATTGAGTTTTGTAAGAGGGGTTTCAACCCCGACCGCTTTTGGCGATGTCGGGACTGAAGTCCCTCTTACAGCCAGATGGCGTCCCAAAAAGCATAGTCGCCACAGCGGCTTACTAGTCCTGCTCGGACTGGATTTAAAACAATATATCGAGCAACGGCAAGCAAATCTTCATCTTTTCTAATCGCTCGATCATGAAAATCATGCGCCTAGAGACTCCCAGATCGTAATTGCGATCTATTAATTTCGTGTGCGGATCGACCTTTTACAGTTTTGACAATGCTGGCAAGTGTCTTGCATGCGCCTATTTCCACAAGGCCGTGAAAATGGTCAGGCATCAAAACCCAGCTGAGCAATGTTGCGTCTTCCCATAGCCCCTTGTCGGATAAAATTCTTGCAGCTGTACAAGCCGGTTCAAATTCTTTGAATGCCGGGTCTCTATCCTTGGTGACGAAGGTTATGAAATAAATTTGTTGAGGGACAGAAAATCTCCCCTTTCTCAAGGCCTTATTCCCGGGTTTTTTGTTTGGAATGTCCATGCCGAAAATACTACTTTCGGTACGGATCAATTCAATCGGCGAGTTGCCTGTATTCCTGTAGGAAAAATACCGCCTTAACTTGCAGTGGGCTTCGGGACTGAAGTCCCTCTTACAGGTATGCGGGGCATTTGATTTGGTAGGAGGGGTTTTAACCCCGACCGCTTTTTGGCGATGTCGGGACTGAAGTCCCTCCTACACTTTTTATTTTTTGCTGAAGCTGCTTACGCTCCAGAGCAACAAGACGCTACCACCAACGGCGGCCAGGAAGCGCATGACGTTTCCACTAACACCGATGCCGAAATAATTCATCAGTGTGGAGGCCAGCAAAGCGCCACCGATTCCTACCAGCGTGGTGAGGATGAACCCCAGACGCTTGCTTTTTGACATCATCGAGCGGGCGATAAAGCCCGCCAGAAAACCGATGATGATGACCATCCACCAAGTACTGCCTAGCAATGCCATATGTTTTTCCTAGCAGCAGCCGTGGTCGCCAAATGCGGTATGGCCGGCATGCACGCCGACGCCGCGGGTAAGGCCTTTTTCGCTGGCTTCGTAATGGTCGCCGATCACTTTCGCCACCACCGAAGTTACACGCTTGCCGGTCGGAATATGCAGGAATTCGTTCGGGCCGTGGGCATTTGAATGCGGGCCCAGCACGCCGGTAATCATGAATTGCGCGCCCGGGAATTTTTCACCCAGCATGCCCATGAACGGAATCGTGCCGCCTTCACCCATATACATCGCCGGTGCGCCGTAAAACGCCTGGCTGGCCTGGTCGATACTGCTTTCCAGCCATGGCGCCAACAAGGGCGCATTCCAGCCAGTCGAAGATTTTTCCACTTCGAAAGTGACTTTGGCGTTGTAGGGCGGATTTTCGGTCAGCACGCGTTGCAAAATTTCCGAGGCTTTTTTCGGATCCAGTGTCGGCGGCAAACGCAGCGATAATTTCACCGAGGTGTAGGGGCGCAACACGTTGCCGGCATTGGCCAGGCTCGGCATGCCTTCAACGCCCGTGATCGACAATGCAGGACGCCAGGTGCGATTCAACACCAATTCGGTCAAGTCGGAATTCATGACTTGCATGCCGGGAATCAACGGGAATTTATCGTAGACCGCGGTATCCAGAACTTGTGAACAGGACTTCGCTTGTTGCAGGCGTTGATCGGGAATATCGACGAATAAATCTTCGATCAGGATTTTTCCGGTGACCTGGTCTTCCAGTCGCGACAGCAAGTGGCGAAGAATGCGGAAACTGGACGGCACGATGCCGGATGCGTCGCCGGAATGCACGCCTTCTTCCAGTACGTTTACTCTGAGATTGCCGCCTGCCAAACCGCGCAGCGAAGTCGTGCACCAAAGCTGATCGTAATTGCCGCAACCCGAGTCCAGGCAGACGACCAGTGAAGGTTTACCGATACGTTCGGCCAGATGGTCGACGTAATACGGCAAATCGTAACTGCCGGATTCCTCGCAGGCCTCGATCATTACCACGCAGCGGCTATGCGGTTTGCCCTGCGCTTGCAGCGCGCGGATTGCAGTCAATGAACCGAAAATGGCGTAGCCATCGTCGGCGCCACCGCGGCCAAACAATTTGTCTTTCTTGAGTACCGGTTTCCAGGGACCGAGGTCATCGGCCCAGCCAGTCATTTCCGGTTGCTTGTCCAGATGGCCATATAGCAATACGCAATCGTCACCCGAGCCAGGGATTTCGATAAAAATCAGTGGCGTGCGGCCTTCAAGGCGCACCACCTCGACCACCATGCCGGCAATTTCCTGTTTCTTGGCCCAGTCGGCCATCAGATCCACCGCGGCATCCATATAGCCATGTTTCTGCCAGTCGGCATCGAACATCGGGGACTTATTGGGAATGCGGATGTATTCAATCAATTGCGGGACGATATCGCTGTCCCAAGCGTCACTTACCAACTTATCCGTTTTTGTCGTGTCCATAAGGCTTCCTATCTACAAGCCGCCATTCTAGACCTCATCAACTCCAATCGCACCTGCATTTATGAGAGCCGTAGGGAAATTCCGACATTCAGCGCGGTCAATCCTTGACCTCTCAACGGGGGGTTCGGCGATACGAACGGCTTCGGCACATCTCCAAACTGTCTCCACCGAAACGGCCTGGCCGCAAGGACTAACCCACTCAGGAGATAGACATGAACAAGATTTTCACCCTCGTAAAAACCTTTGCATTAACTGCCTTGCTGGCCACTTCGGCTTTCGCCGCCGAAAAAGTGAATATCAATACCGCCGATGCGGCAACGCTTGATCGCGTGCTGGTCGGTGTCGGCCCGAGCAAGGCCGAAGCGATTGTTTTGTACCGCAAACAAAATGGCGCTTTCCGCACTGCCGATCAATTAACCGGCGTGAAAGGTATCGGCCTGGCGACCATCGAAAAAAATCGTGATCGCATCGTTGTCGGTGGAGCGGTGGCTCCGGCAAAAGCCGCTCCGGGTAAACCCGCTACTGCAAAACCGGCTCCAGCCAAAGCTAAAGCGCGTTAATCACACATGGGTCTGGACGTACAAACCGCGCTTTAAACGAGCGCGGTTTTTTATTGGAAATTCATAAGAGGTACTTATGGACAAGCTGATCGACGACAAGACGGCACGGCTCGAAAATACGACGCCCAACATGATTGAAAATGCTCAGCCGATCGATGGCGACGCGGTAAGAAAAGCTCATGTTTCGATTCCCGGCCAAGCCTATCTGCTTACTACGACGACAATTTTCAGGCGGCAGTTGTTCCGGGACGTTGATGCAGCCAGAGCGGCGGCATCCGTACACAATCTGCGTTGGGTGTGGCGCGACAGCAGGGTGCTTGCCTGGGTATTGATGCCATCGCATTGGCAGGGCTTGATCGTGCTCGGACCGAATGACGATTTGCAAAAATTGATGGGACGATTCAAAACCGCCACCGCAAAAGCAATGGATAGTCGATACCAAACCTGTGGCTGGGTTTGGGGCAGGGGTTTTAGCGAGCAGGCCTTGGAAAATGACGCAGTCCTGCGCGATGTCGGAAGACATTTGATAACCCAGCCGATACGAACCGGCCTTGTCGATGAAATCGGAAATTATCCGTACTGGGATGCAGTTTGGTTGCGTGCTGCAAGCGATGGCCATGCGTGGCCGGGGTCGCGCAAAGGAGGTTTCCTAAAGTAAACTTCCTGCATGCATATCCAACTTATCCCGGCAAACGAATACCAACGCATACGCTGGAAAAACGGTTTGGGTTGGACGCGGGAAATTGCCCGCCATCCGGTAGATGCCGATAACTGGGAGTGGCGTTTGTCGATTGCCGAAGTTGACAAGGATGGCCCGTTTTCCGCATTCGAAAATATCGATCGCGAATTGGTGTTGCTGAGTGGCGAAGGCATGCGCCTGAATTTTGCCGATGGCGAGTCGGTTACCTTGAATCCGCCGCACGACAAGCACCGCTTCGCCGGAGAACGCGAGCTTAGTGCCGAATTGATCAACGGGCCGACGCAGGATTTCAACCTGATGTGGCAGCGTGATCGTTACGATGCGCAGGTATTGCATCGACCCCTGGTAGGCCCGATGGTTTTTTTCAGCGAAAAGGGCGTGACCTGGGCGATCTATATGCTGAGCGGCATCGCGCAGTTCAAGGATCGGCTGCAATTGTCGCGGATGCAGCAAGGCGACAGCGCCTTGTTGTTGCCTGATGAAATCGGCGGCCGCCTGATTCTCGACGGCGGCGGTGAAGTATTACTGGTGAAGCTGGTTTCGAAAAACTGATGTTGCCAGGAGTTGCTACAAAAGTGATTTGCCACTACGGTCGATTGTCGCAGGTAAACACTGCGCCATCTTCGACTTTTACCGGAAACACCACGGTCGGCGTGTAAGCGGGCGCGCACAGGGCTTCGCCGGTACGCAAATCGAATTTCGCACCGTGGCGAATGCATTCGACACTGAAGCCTTCCACCGGGCCGCCGGCCAGTTCGCCACCGTCATGCGTGCAGATATCTTCGATTGCGTAAAACTGGCCATCGATGTTGTAGACCGCAATCGCGGTATCGCCGTCAAAAACGACCTTGTATTCGCCCGGCAGACAATCAACGGTAGCGCAGACGCGAATCCAGATCATGCTCACAGCACTTTGGTCAGAATTTCGAAGCGCAAGTCATCCCGTTTCGGAATTCCGAAACGCTCGTCGCCGTATGGAAATGGTTTGTGAATGCCGGTACGCGAATAACCGCGCCGTTCGTAGAAAGCAATCAGGCTGTCACGGATGTCGATCACGGTCATGTCCATGCGTGGGCAATGAAAGTCATCGCGCGCCTGACGTTCGGCTTCGGCCAACAACAATTTTCCGATGCCGCTGCCTTGCTGGCCGGGGCGCACCGAGAACATGCCGAAGTAGCCGGCCGAATCGCCCAGTTTTTCAACATGGCAACAGGCAAGCAACTCACCGTCTTTTTCCGCGAGGATGATTCGGCTATCGGACGCATCTATCGATTTTTGCAGGCTGTCGGCATCGATACGCTGGCCATCCAGCATGTCCGCTTCGGTAGTCCAGCCGACGCGACTGGCATCGCCGCGATAGGCCGATTCGACCAAAGGGATTAGTGCGGGGATATCGTCAATCGTGGCAATTCGAAATGAAATCATATTCAACCCAGAAGTTTGCGTACTTTGTGAATCGCTGCAACCAGGGCATCGATTTCCTGTTCGGTATTATAGAAAGCGAACGAGGCGCGGCAAGTCGCAGCCACGCCGAAATAATGCATCAACGGATGTGCGCAATGGTGGCCGGAACGAACGGCGATACCTTCCAGATCCAGCAGGGTTGCCAGATCATGCGCATGCGCGCCTTCCACCAGGAAGGAAATTACTGCGGCTTTTTCCGAAGCCTCGCCAAAAATGCGCAGACCGGGAATTTGCTTCAATGCATTTGTTGCGTAGGCGATCAGCGCTTGTTCGCGTTGGTGGATATTCTCCATGCCGATCGCTTCGAGATAGTCCACTGCGCAGCCAAGGCCGATCACGCCGGCGATATTCGGAGTACCGGCTTCGAATTTATGTGGCGGATCGTTGAACACGGTTTTTTCGAAACGCACTTCCTTGATCATTTCACCGCCGCCAAAAAACGGCGGCATCGCTTCGAGATGTTCGCGTTTTGCCCAGAGCCCACCGGTGCCGGTCGGACCGCACATCTTGTGGCCAGTAAAGACATAGAAATCGCAGCCGATCGCGCTCACGTCGACTTTGCGATGCGGCAGGGCTTGCGAGCCGTCGATCACGGTCGCGATTCCGCGCTTGCGGGCTTCGCGACATATTGCTTCGACCGGATTCACGGTGCCGAGTACGTTCGAGACATGCGTGATACCGAGGATTTTCACATCGTCGGTCATTGCCTGATACAGAGCGGGCAAATCGATTTCGCCGGCGGCGGTAATTTCGGCAACGCGGATTTGTGCGCCGGTGCGTTCCGCAATTATCTGCCAGGGCACGATATTGGCGTGGTGTTCCATGCGCGATAACAGAATGACGTCGCCGGCTTTCAAGTGGGGCAGGGCATAGCTATAGGCCACCAGATTGATCGCTTGAGTCGTTCCTGAGGTCAACACCAGTTCATCGGCGCGCACATTGATGAAACGCGCCAGCTTTTGCCGTGCGCCTTCAAAAGCTTCGGTGGCTTCCATGCCGAGCGTATGCACGGCGCGGGAAATGTTCGCATTGTGTTCGCGATAAAAATTATCGACGGTGTCAATCACGATGGCAGGTTTTTGAGCGGTATTGGCCGAATCAAAATAGATCAGCGGCTTGCCGTTTACATGGCGCGTCAGCACCGGGAAATCTTCGCGAATTTTTGCCCAATCGTTACTCACGCTTGCACCTCGATGGCTTGCAACGCTTTTTCAAGACTCGGCGCGACCAGGTCGATAAGCTCATTATTCGCCAGCACCTGCAAAGTCTCTTTGCAGAATGCATTGGTCAGCATGGCCTTGGCCTGCGCTTCCGGAATGCCGCGGGCACGCAGATAAAACAGGTGGCCAGCTTCCAAACGGCCAACGGTTGCGCCGTGGCTGGCCGTCACTTCGTCGGCGTGAATCACCAAGACCGGTTGGGTATCAATTTCCGCATTGTCGGACAGCAATAAATTTTTATTCGAAAGGTGGGCTGCTGCACCATCGGCGCCTTTGTCAATCAGGATGCCGCCATGAAACACCGCGCGCCCGCGTTCGGTCGCCAGGCCGCGCCAGAGCAAATTGCAGGCGGTGTTTTGCGCGATATGTCGAATATCCAGGCGGGTATCAATATGGCGACGACCGTTCGCAATCAGGCTGCCATTTGCATGCACGCTTGCACCGTCACCAAGCAATTGCACCTGCAGGTCATGGCGTGACAAATGCGCACCCAACTCCAGATCCAGGCGGCGATAGACCGCATTGTCTTGCAATGCCGCTTCGGTCCGTAAAAACTGGCTGCTGCCGTTGTCGTCCTGCTGGATCCGGGCATGCGTCAGTTCGGCACCTTGCTGCAGTGAAATATCGCAGAGGTGATTCGACAGATGTTGCTGCGCATCCTGGGAAATATGATGTTCGATCAAATCCAGTTTTGCGTTTTCAGCCAACACGATTTTGTGACGATAGGGAATCGCCAAATCCTGTCCGACACTCAACGAAACAAAAACGACATGCAGGCGAACTGGAGCGGCAACACGATTGGCCAAATGGACCTGCATGCCTTGTCGCGCAATAGCGGCGTTCAATTTGGCAAAAATTTCGTGCGCACCGGCGAAACGTAAATCATCGTCGGCATTGGCGATTGCATCAGAGCGAACACTCAAGCCATCCGGCAAATCCGACAACACGGAATTTCCCGGATCGAATACGCCATTCACGAATACGATGCGCGGTGCCGGAATAGCGGCAATGCTTGTCTGGCTTTCGGCATTGAGGGTCGCTAGTGTTTTGGAAGGCGCCGCAAAACGACGCGCCGATAATGCGCGTAGCGATGTGTATTTCCATTGCTCGCTGCGCGGTCCGGGCAGGCCGATGGCGATTGCCTGATCAAGCGCGGGTTTCGATGGCGCGAGATCGACGAATGCAGCATGCAGGGATTCAAGCAAGGCGGTCATGTCGGTCGCTCTTGCGCGTCCTGCGCTCGCGACACTTGCACATCCATGTGCGGCGCGACGCGATCCTTCACCCAGGAGTAACCGTGTGCTTCCAGTTCCAGCGCCAGTTCCGGGCCGCCGCTTTCGACAATCTTGCCGTCGGCCAATACGTGCACCACATCGGGTTTGATGTAATCGAGCAGGCGTTGATAGTGGGTGATCACGAGGAATGCACGCTCGGGCGCACGCATCAGGTTGACGCCGTCCGCGACCGCTTTCAATGCATCGATATCGAGGCCGGAATCGGTTTCATCAAGAATCGCGAGTTTCGGTTCGAGCAAGGCCAGCTGGAAAATTTCGTTGCGTTTCTTTTCGCCGCCGGAAAAACCTTCGTTGACCGCACGGTGCAGCAATTCGTCTTTCAGGTGCAGCACCGATAGTTTCTCGCGCACCAGTTTCAGGAATTGCATCGAATCGATTTCGGCTTCGCCGCGGTATTTTTTCTGGGCATTCAGTGCCGAACGCAGAAAATAGGTGTTGTTGACGCCGGGAATTTCGACCGGATATTGGAAGGCCAGAAATACACCTTCGGCGGCGCGTTCTTCGGGTTCCAGTTCCAGCAGATTCTTGCCCTGGTAAGTCACGGTGCCTTCGACGACTTCGTAACCATCACGTCCTGACAGCACATTGCCTAGTGTGGATTTACCGGCGCCATTCGGACCCATGATGGCATGCACTTCGCCAGCCTTCACTTCGAGTGAAAGCCCTTTCAGGATTTCTTTGCCGGCGACACGGACGTGGAGATTTTCGATTTTTAACATTTTCAGTTCTGCAATTTTCTTTTTGATGTTTGTAGGAGCGACGGAAGTCGCGATAGTGGTCGATGGCAGATCGCGACTTCCGTCGCTCCTACCCAACCGCACCTTCCAGGCTGACTTCCAGCAATTTCTTGGCTTCCACCGCGAACTCCATCGGCAGCTCCTTGAAGACTTGCTTGCAAAAGCCGTCAACGATCAGCGAGACCGCATCTTCTTCGCTGATGCCGCGCGAGCGGCAATAAAAAAGTTGATCGTCGGAAATTTTCGATGCGGTGGCTTCGTGTTCCACCGTCGAAGTCGAATTCTTCACTTCGATGTAAGGGAACGTGTGGGCACCGCATTTCTTGCCGATCAACAGCGAATCGCATTGCGTGTAATTGCGGGAAGACTTAGCGGTTTTTTCAACCTTGACCAGGCCGCGATAAGTGTTTTGTCCGCGGCCGGCGGAAATGCCCTTGGAAATGATTTTCGATTTCGTGCGTGCACCGATATGGATCATCTTGGTGCCGGTATCGGCCTGCTGCTTGTGATGGGTTAACGCAACCGAATAGAACTCGCCGGTGGAATCATCGCCACGCAATACACAGCTTGGGTATTTCCAGGTAATCGCCGAGCCGGTTTCGACCTGGGTCCAGGAAATCTTGCTGCGATGGCCACGGCATTCACCGCGTTTGGTCACGAAATTGTAAATGCCGCCGACGCCGTTTTCGTCACCGGGGTACCAGTTCTGCACGGTCGAGTATTTGATTTCGGCATCGTCCATCGCTACCAGTTCAACGACAGCAGCGTGTAATTGATTTTCATCGCGCTGCGGTGCGGTGCAGCCTTCCAGGTAACTGACATAGGCTTTTTCTTCGCAGATGATCAGCGTGCGTTCGAATTGCCCGGTGTGGCCGGCATTGATGCGGAAGTAGGTGCTCAATTCCATTGGGCAGCGGGTGCCTTTGGGAATATAGACAAAGCTGCCATCGGAAAATACCGCGCAGTTCAGCGCGGCGAAATAATTGTCGTGTACAGGCACGACACTGCCGAGATATTTTTTGACCAGTTCGGGATGTTCGCGAATCGCTTCACTCATCGAACAGAAAATCACGCCGACTTTTGCGAGCTCGGCCTTGTAGGTCGTGCCTACCGAGACCGAATCGAAAACCGCATCGACCGCGACCCCGGCCAGGCGTGCGCGTTCATGCAGTGGCACGCCGAGTTTGTCGTAGGCTTCGAGTAATTTCGGATCGACGTCGGCCAGCGACTTCGGTGCGTTTTTCGGCGCGGCGTAATAACTGCTGGCCTGGAAATCGATTTCGGCGATTTCAAGTTTTGCCCATTCCGGTGGCGTCATCGTCAGCCAATGACGATAGGCGGAAAGTCGCCATTCGGTCATCCACTCGGGTTCGTTTTTCTTTTTCGAGATGAAGCGCACCACGTCTTCGTCCAGACCCGGTGGCAGCGAATCCATTTCGATGTCGGTAATAAAGCCGGCGCTGTATTTGCGCTCGAGGACTTTTTCAATTTCTAGATTTTCACCGGCCATAGGTCACCTCACGCCTTTGCCAAATGCAAAGGTATTTCTTTATTGGATGCGGCACGCTTGGCAGTGCTAGGCATCATTTCCGCCAAACTCACGCCACGTAATGCATTGGCGACCACGTCATTGATGCGGAGCCATTTGCTGCGTACGCCGCAATGGGGTTCGTGTTCGCACAGGGAATGTTCACCGCTGCACTCGGTCATGCCGAGCGGGCCCTCGATGGCTTCGACGATCTGGATCAGCGAAATTTCCGTCGCCGGCTTTGCAAGGCGGTAGCCGCCGGCACTGCCGCGGAAACTTTGCACCAAACCGGCTTGCGCCAGGGTTTTCAGCAACTTGCTGACGGTCGGTTGTTCCAGGTGCGCGCGTTCAGCCAATTCGGTGGCGTTATGCACCCGATCCGGTGCATCCGCCAGGGCGCTGAGCACGACGGTGGCGTAATCGGTTAGTTTGGTGACGCGGAGCATGGGCAAACCCTCAATCAGTACCGAAATTGTACTGATTTAAGCCCTTGGCTTCAATCCAGAATGCCTAAACCAGGGGTGACGACTGTCATCTCGAATTCCTGACAACTTGGACTACAAGGCTGATAACGCAAATGAGAGCCTGATCCTGCGGTCACGAGACCGTATTCATTCGATGAGAACGTCATGGAAAACACCAAAGAACAAAGCATTTTGCGCTGGGTAGTGCTGGGTTTGAGCGTATTGGCCGTCTATAAGCTCTGGCAGACAGGCCGCAAAATGCTCTGGACAGCATTCGGGATAGGCTGGGTGGTTTACTGGACCGGCGGTTGGCATTTCTTTTGATCGAAAGATTCGTTCACATCACAATAGGGCGACAAAGTATGGGCTGGTGTCCGCAGGCACTGCCCATATAAGCGCCGATCAGCGACAATAGCGGCCTTGTCGTTTTGAAGTCCCTCATGTCCAGCCTATATATCACCCGGCTATCGCCGATTCACGGTAATGGTGTGTTCGCCATTGCGCCTATCAAAAAAGGTACCCGCCTGATTCAGTATCAAGGCGCTTTGCTTACCCACAAGCAAGTCGATCGTATCTATGCCGATGATCTGGAAACCGGACATACGTTTCTATTTACCTTGAACGAACATTTCGTGATCGACGCCAACACCGGTGGCAACGATGCGCGCTGGATTAATCATAGCTGCGACCCGAATTGTGAAGCCGTCATCGAAGAAGATGACGATGGCAATCCGACCCTGGACAAGGTGTTTATCGAAGCAAAGCGCGCGATCAAGCCGGGCGAAGAACTCACTTACAACTATGGCATCGTGCTCGAAGAGGCGCATACCGCGCGCTTGAAAAAACTCTGGGCCTGTCTGTGCGGTTCGAATAACTGCACCGGCACCATGCTCCAACCAAAGCGCAGCAAAAAAGCCGCGGCTTAGTGCTTGCTCCCGGCGACTTCAAGAGTCGCCGGCACCGCCGGGATAATTACAAATTCGGGAAGATGGCCTTCTAGAGGGCCATATGACAGCGCGTCAGCAAAAAATTATTTGCGTTCAGTTGCAAAAGAGAATAAGATTGATTCTCATTAACAACTAATCATCGCAAGGATTGCCATGACCCGCCGTTACACCAAGCCGTCCCGTCGCCTAGTTTCCGTCGCTATCAGTCTGGTACTTGGCACCGCATCGGCATCCCTGTTTGCCGCCGAAAGCGCCGATGCTGTAACGACCCCGGATGCAGGTACAACGGCCGGTGAACTTGACAAGGTTGAGGTCAAAGGAAGCAGCAAGTCCGAAGCAAGATCCCCGAAATACACGGCACCCCTACTCGATACACCACAGACCATCAATGTGGTGTCGAATGAAACCATCGAAAAACAAAACCTGTTGTCGCTGCGCGATATCCTGAGCACTCTGCCGGGTATCACCTTTGGTGCCGGTGAAGGCGGTGGCGGTTATGGCGACAGCATCAACTTGCGCGGTTTCAGCGCCAACACCGACATTACCGTCGATGGCGTCCGCGACAGTGCCCAATACTCGCGTACCGATCCGTTCAATCTGCAACAGCTGGAATTGGTGAATGGTGCCAACTCGGTGTATTCCGGCGCAGGTTCGGTCGGCGGCACCATCAACCTCGTCAGCAAAATGGCGCACAAGCGCGAAAGCAATATTGCCACCGCCAGCCTGGGTACTGATAACTATCGCCGTCTTACCTTGGACAGCAATCAGGAAATTGGCGAAACCGGTGCATTGCGACTGAATTTGATGGTGCATGAAAACGACGCGGCCGGCCGTGACTTCGAGAATTACAAGCGCTGGGGTTTTGCACCTTCTTTTGCGATTGGTCTCGGTACCGACACGACATTTACCTTGAACCTGCACCACCAGCATGACGACAATCTTCCGCAATATGGCGTTCCGTTCTATAACGGCGCTCCGTTGCCAGGTGTCGATTCCAGCAATTATTACGGCTATCACAACATCGACAAGCAAGTTATCGATAGCGATTCGTTGACTGCGATTCTGAAACACCAATTCAGCGACACGGTGTCGATTCGCAATCTGACCCGCGTTTCGAAAGTGGACCAATTGTCGATCGTCGATGCGCCGCAAGGCGTGATCTGCATGCCGAACAACCTGACACCGCTCGGTACTTCGTGCACGGTAAGCGGCGTGGTAACACCGCCGGGTTTTTTCCGTCCGGGTATCACCAATCCGCGTGGCTTTGTTCGCGATACCGGCAACACGGCGCTGGTTAACCAAACCGATTTGAATGTGCAATTCAAAACCGGCGGGATCGAACATAATCTGGTGGTCGGTATTTCGTTCATGCATGAAACGTTCGAGCTCGATAATTCGCGTCTATTCCGCAATGCCGACGGTTCCACCACCGGCCTGCTGTTGGTGCCGATGGATCTCTACAATCCGGATTCTTTCTACACCGGCCCGATTAATTCCACGCTGGTCGCAAAGAGCGACGGCGAACAAGACAATGCGTCGGTCTATGTATTCGACACATTGAAGTTCAACGAGCAATGGCAACTCACCGGTGGCTTGAGATACGAACATAACTCCGGCAGCACCACGGCATATACGGTTTCGACCACGCTGCCAAACATCGGCGCGATTACCGGTGCCGCCGCGCCTGCGGAAAACAGCGACAACCTGTTTTCCTATCGTGCCGGTCTGGTTTACAAGCCGCAATCGAATGGCAGCGTGTATCTGGCCTACGGCAATTCGAAAACACCTTCCAAAGCCTCGGTTAATGGCACTTGCACCGCGACCAGCGCAACCGGCACCGCCAACTGCAACGTCGATCCGGAAAGTGCACTCAATTACGAACTCGGTACCAAATGGGATTTCCGCGACGGCAATCTGAGTCTTACCGCTTCGATCTTCCGCAATGACCGTGAAAATTATCGCGTCGCCGATCCTGATCCGACCAATCTGAGCGGCGAACAGGCACTCGACGGCCATGCGCGCGTCGATGGCTTCACAATTGGTTTGTCGGGCTTGATCGCCGACAACTGGTCTTTGTATGCCAACTACACCTATCTCGATAGCGAAGTGCTGCGCAACGTGTCGGAATATTGCCTGGCAAATCCTGGTGTAGGTTTGTGCACCGGTGGCAATGCAAGCGATCCTGATTTCGTAGCCGGCGATCCTCTGCTGGCCACGCCGAAAAATGCGATGAGCATCTGGACTACCTACGACATCACACGCAAGTGGCAAGTAGGTTATGGCGCCACTTATCAAGGCGAAATCACGGTGCAGCAGCATTCTGCGACCAAGCCGAGCGGTGAGCTCGATACGTACGGCGGCTACACCACGCACCGTTTGATGGCGGCGTATCGGGTGACAAAGGATTTCACCCTGCAATTAAACGTGAACAACCTGACCGATCGTTTGTACTACACCCGTATCCGCAATAATGGCTGGGCAACGCCGGGCGATGCACGATCGATCGTGTTGAATGCGAGTTACAGTTTCTGATCGGCGTCTTGCCGGATAATGGCTAAATAAATTCCCGGTCTCTTGCGACCGGGGATTCTTGCGTAAAGAGGGTTCACCATGTTGTTACATATTCCCAATGTATTGACGGCAGAACAGGTAACGCATTTCCGCAATCGGCTGGCATGCGCTTCCTGGGCCGACGGCCGCGTTACCGCAGGCTATCAGTCCGGTAAAGCCAAGGATAACGAGCAGCTCGCCGAAGACGATCCGGTCGCTCTCGAACTCGGTGCCTTGATACGCGGCGCACTGAAAAGCAACGACAATTATTTTTCCGCCGCACTGCCGCGCGTGGTGTTTCCTCCGCTATTCAACCGCTACCGTGGTGGTCAGGCTTTCGGTTTCCATGTCGATAACGCAATTCGCTACGACCGTACCGGTCAGCTTGTGCAGCCGGTACGTACGGATTTATCGGCAACCTTGTTTCTTAGTGCCCCGGAAGAATATGACGGTGGTGATTTGATCATCGAGGACACCTACGGCATTCAAAAAGTAAAACTGTCGGCTGGCGATATGGTGCTGTATCCCGGCACCAGTCTGCATCGCGTTACTCCAGTGACGCGCGGCGAACGACTCGCATCTTTTTTCTGGATACAAAGCATGGTGCGTGACGACGGAGACCGCAGACTGTTATTCGAACTGGATATTTCGATCAGGCGTTTGACGCAAACCATGCCTGACCATCCATCTTTGGTGCAGTTGACTGGCGTGTATCACAACTTGCTGCGCCGCTGGGCCGAGGTTTGATTAGTGACGGCTAAGGAAAATCTCGCCAAAAAACGGCGTAGCTATTGGCTGAAACAAATGCATCAATGGCATTGGATTAGCTCGGCGGTATGCCTGGTCGCGATGTTGGGGTTCGCCATTACCGGCGTGACCTTGAATCATGCTTCGCAAATTTCCGCCGAACCAAAAGTAACTACGATCAAGAAAAACTTGCCGTCCAACTTGCTGGTATTGCTCGCCTCACCGGTATCCGATAAAGCGCCGTTGCCATCGGATGTTGCCAATTGGCTGGACAAGGAAGTTTCCGTCGATATCGAAGCCATTCCGGGCGAATGGTCCGACGAGGAAATCTATTTTGCATTGCCGCGCGCCGGTGGCGATGCCTGGCTCAGTATCGAACGCGCCAGCGGTGCGGTTGAATATGAAGTCACCGATCGCGGTTGGGTTTCGTATTTCAACGATCTGCATAAAGGTCGCAATACCGGCTCCATGTGGACCTGGTTTATCGATGTATTCGCGGCGGCTTGCGTGATCTTCGCCGGCACCGGATTGTTTTTACTGCAATTGCATTCGCGTAATCGTCCCGGTACCTGGCCGATCGTTGCGCTGGGTTTTGTGATACCGGTGGTGCTGGTCATTATTTTTGTACATTGATGAGGTCGTCATGAAGTTGCCATCCATTTTTCTGTTATTTGCCTTGTTCAGTTCATCGGCATTTTCCGCCGAGCTCACAGTCCGTGTGGAAGTGCCGGCTTTGAACGTGGCCGAGTATCACAAACCCTATGTGGCGATCTGGATCGAGAAGGAAGACCAAACCGTCGCGACAAATCTCGCGGTCTGGTACCAGACCAAAGAAGGCAAAGAGCCAGGCACCAAATGGTTGCCGGATCTGCGTCAGTGGTGGCGCCGCAGCGGACGTGATCTGGAAATGCCGGTGGACGGCATTAGTGGCGCGACGCGCTCGGCAGGTGTGCAGATACTTCGTTTCGACAATAAAAAAGGCGTGCTCGCCAAATTGCCGGCCGGTAAATACACACTGGTGGTAGAGGCCGTTCGTGAAGAAGGCGGTCGTGAATTATTGAAAATCCCGTTTGTCTGGCCAAGCAAGGCCGCACAAAAACTGAAGGCGCAAGGACAGCATGAACTCGGTGCGATCGCACTCGATATCAAGCCTTGAAAATATCGTCGACGCTCACGAAAAATTCCACGGAGTTCAAATGAAGACCAACTTGAAATTCACCGCCATAATATTGGCATCAATGCTGGCATTGGCAATTCCTTTTTCCGCGCTGGCGCACCGACCCTGGTTGCTGCCATCTGCCACGGTCACCACTCCGAATCAATGGATTACCGTCGATGCTGCGGTAACGACCGACATATTCCAGTTCGACCACAATCCAATGCGCATCGATACGCTGATTGTTACCGCGCCCGATGGCAGCGCATTAACTCCGCAGAATATTTCGAACGGAAAATTGCGCACGACATTTGATTTGCAACTCGTGCAAAACGGAACCTATCGCCTCAGCACTGGCGGCAGCAGTTTGAACGCCAGTTACAAAGTCGGCGAAGAAATCAAACGTTGGCGCGGCACGCCAGAAGCCTTCGCAAAAGAAGTGCCGGTCGATGCAAAGGAATTGCAGGTGACGCAATCGCAATCGCGTGTGGAAACATTCGTCACCGCTGGCAAGCCGAGTGCATTGAAAAGCAGTGGCAGTGGTTTGGAGCTGGTGCCGGTTACCCATCCGAACGATTTGTTCGAGGGCGAAACCGCAAATTTCAAATTTACCATCGATGGCAAACCCGCGGCAGGATTGAAAATCGAAATCTTGCAGGACGGCAGTCGTTATCGCACCAAGCAAGGCGAAATTGAAGTCACCAGTGACGCCAACGGAGTGTTCAGCGTTACTTGGCCAACAGCCGGGCGTTACCGACTCGAAGTCGCGACCACCGATACCAACACGACGTTTGCGCAAGCCAAGCAACGCCGCTTGAGTTATGTGGCGACATTCGAAGTGTTGCCGCAATAAATTTTGAAATTGTCGGCGATGAGAAATCTGCTGCCCGCGTTCCTCCTGTGCTTGCTGGCCAGTTGTGCAAGCCTGCAATCATCGCGCGTCGAAACCCTGTCTGGCGAAGCGATGGGCACGACGTGGATGGTTAAATTTGTCCCTACGCAAAACTCTGCGGAATTATCAGAACTGCGAGCCGGTATTCAGGCGGAACTGGATACCGTCGATGGACAAATGAGCACCTGGACACCGGATTCGGATTTAAGCCGGTTCAATAATGCTTCCGCAGGTACTTGGCGAACATTGCCGCCAGAGTTATTCGGTGTACTCGAGCATTCATTGAAACTGGCCAAAGATACCGGCGGTGCGTACGACCCTACCGTCGGACCCTTGGTGAATTTATGGGGTTTCGGCCCCGGTCCAAAAACATTGGCAACACCGGATGCAAAAAATCTCGCCGAAGCGCGTGCCCGCGTTGGCTGGCAACGCATAGAACTGGATCCCGCAAAACATCGCGCCCGTCAGCCTGGCAATGTCTATGTCGATTTATCCTCGATCGCGCCCGGTTTTGCGGTAGATCAAATCAGCCGTTATCTGGAAAGCAAAGGCCTGCAGCATTTCCTGATTGAACACGGCGGTGAACTGCGCGCGCGCGGACATCGTCCGGGCGGAAAAGGATGGCGCGTCGGGATCGAACAACCCGACAGTGATTCCGCGATTGCCGATGTGGTTGTGTTAAACGACATGGCATCCGGATCATCGGGTGATTATCGGAAGTATTACGAGCACGAAGGCAAGCGTTACTCGCATCATATCGATCCGCGTACCGGAGCACCGGTAACGCACGAACTGGCTTCGGTGACTGTCATTGCCGATCAATGCATGCAGGCCGACGCGTTGGCAGCGGCCTTGAGCATACTGGGACCGGAAGCAGGTTTCGAATACGCAAAACGCAATCGAATTGCCGCACTTTTCCTGATAAGAAACAGCGAAGGTTTTACCCGGACAATGACGCCGGAGTTCGAAAAGCTACGCTAAGGTTTCAGCGGGTTCGTTGCAAATTCTTGAACGGCGCCAGATCGATATTGGTGATGCCGTATTTATCGGTAAGCGCCTGCATGGCTTTTGCGTAAGCGGGCGTGCCGGGCTTGCTGGTTTTTGTCGCGTTGGCGCGTTCGAAGAAAAATTGCTCGTAGCCACCTGGCAAAAACGTCATGAACAAACGGACCGGTTTATTGGTCAGGTTTGCATGCGCATGCGGTGTGCCCTTGGGGATGTGCACGAAGGAATTGGCGGGATAGGTCACAACCTGGTCGCGGATACGCATCGTCAATACGCCTTCCAGCACGAAGAACGAGATATCGGTGCGGTTATTGATTTGCAGGGTGGTAGCGTAGCCGGGTTTTTCAATCAATACGACTTGCGCGATGCTGCCCTTGGTTTCCTTGCTGCTGGATTTGATGATGACTTCGCCGACCATCAAATCGAGCAGTTGACCCTGGCCCGGCAGTTTGACGATTGGAGCAGCTTGCTGTGCGCTGGCAGAATGAGTGGCCAATAGCGCCAATGTCGTGGCAAAAAACAGCGCTGCGCTTTTATGTACGGTATTCATCATCATTTTAGGCATCCTCGGGGAAACGATAGCCTATCCCAAAGCGGCGAATTTCGCACACTTCGCGAATCACAGCACAGGCTTGCCCAGGATCAGGTCGGCAGCGCGTTCGGCGATCATCATGGTGGGGGCGTTTGTATTACCGCCGATCAATGTCGGCATGACCGATGCATCGACCACGCGCAATCCCTTCACGCCGCGTACGCGGCATTGTGAATCCACCACTGCCATTGCATCGTCATCACGGCCCATTTTGCAGGTGCCGATCGGATGGTAAATCGACTCGCCCTTGCGACGGATGAAATCGTCGATCGCGGCATCGTCCTGAACTTGCGAGCCGGGCAAGATTTCTTCGCCGCGATATTCCGCGAACGCATCTTGCGCAAGAATTTTGCGTGACAGGCGCAGTGCCTCACGCATGACCTTGATATCGAAACCACCGGCATCGCTGAGATAACCGGATTCGATTTTTACTTTCTCGTTCGGATCGGCGCTGTTCAGTGTAATGCGGCCGCGGCTTTTCGGACGCAGGAAACAGGCATGCAGGGTGTAACCACGTCCAGGCAGACGGTTCCGGCCGTGGTCGTCTAGCTGTGCCGGCACGAAATGGAATTGGATATCCGGGCGTTCGTCTTCGGCCAACGGACTACGGATAAAACCACCGGTTTCGGCAATATTGCTGGTGCCGGCGCCTTGCTTGAACAGATAGAAATTCAGGCCGATCGCGATGTCGTTGGTTCGGTCGTACGTGACGTTTTTCGTGCAGCGTTGCAACGTGCAGACATCCAGATGGTCCTGCAGATTGGCGCCGACGCCAGGTGCATCGACAAGTACATCGATACCATGCGCCTGCAAATGATCAGTCGGGCCGATGCCGGAAAGCATCAGTAATTGCGGCGAATTAATCGCGCCGCCGGATAAAATCACTTCACGCGATGCCTTGATTTCATGCGCGCCCTTTTCATTGATCGCATAAATCACTCCGGTCGCTTTGCCATTTTCAAAAACAATGCGGCTCGCTTTGGCGTGCGTGATGACGGTCAGATTGTCGCGGTCGCGCACCGGTTTCAAAAAGGCTTCGGCCGACGAACTGCGTGAACCGTTGCGGGTAGTGGTTTGGTAGAAACCGAACCCGGCCTGCTCGCGACCGTTGAAGTCGGCGGTTTGCGGAAAGCCGGCTTGCTGGCTGGCCTTGATGAAAACTTCCGACAAGACATTTTTGTGGACGGGGTCAGAAACACCGAGCGGGCCATCGCCGCCGTGCAGTTCCGATTCACCGCGACTATTGCCTTCGCTGCGTTTGAAATACGGCAGCACATTATCCCAATGCCAACCATCGGCACCGAGTTCGGCCCATTCGTCGTAATCCCTGGCATGGCCGCGGATGTAACACATGGCGTTGATCGAGCTGGAGCCACCGAGCACTTTGCCGCGCGGCCACCAGAGCGAACGATTATTCATATGCGGATCGGGCGCCGTGTTGTAATCCCAGTTCACGCCTTTCTTGCCGACCAGTTTTGCCAGGCCTGCGGGCATATGGATAAACGGATGCCAATCACTTGGTCCGGCTTCGAGCAAGCACACGCTGATACTGGGGTCTTCGCTCAAACGATTAGCCAGGACACAGCCGGCGGAACCGGCACCAACAATGATGTAATCGTACACAGGCATCTATCTTCATTCCTTGACGCAGCGAGGCTAGGCGCTTGGGCTAGAGTAATTGCTCCATTAGGTGAAAAATTGCGCTATCGGCTAAGCTTAGCCCTCATAGTGTGATGGCGAGCGCAGGATGCAGGACCAACCCAAGCGTTTAGGCTGGCAAGATCTCAGCAAGGCGATGACCGAAGTACCGGCTCTGCCAATTTCCGCGATTTATTTTTTCTGCCTGCTATGCGGCTATTACCTGTTGCGCCCGGTTCGCGATGCGTTCGGGGCCAGCCCTGAAGTCGCCGCGGTTTTTCCGCAATGGCTGATCGAATGGACAGGCGCGCACGGAATCGCACTCAGTGAACTGACTCTGCAGATATTATTTACCGGCACCTTCATCTCGATGTTGGTATTGCAGCCGCTCTACGGCGCATTGGTGAGCCGTTACCCACGCCGGGTATTCCTGCCGATTATTTACGGCCTATTTATTTTATGTTTGATCGGTTTTTATGCGGTTTTCGATCGCGAGATCGCCGGTCGCGGTGCGGTGTTCTTCATCTGGGTCGCGGTGTTCAATCTATTCGCGGTATCGGTGTTCTGGAGCTTCATGTCCGATATCTACACCGAGCAGGCGGCACGGCTGTTCTATAGCTATATCGGTGTGGGCGGTACGCTGGGTGCTATTGCCGGCCCGATGATCACCAAACTATTGTCGAAACATCTGCAAGTATCGCAATTACTGCTGGTCTCGATTTTCTTCCTGAGCATTTGCCTGATCTGCATCCTGTTCTTGCGTCGTTACGCCAAGCGCGCCGAACAGTTGCGGCAACAGAACAATGACGATGTCGCGATTGGCGGTAGTTTCTGGGCCGGCTTTCGCATCGTGATGAGTACGCCGCTGCTCAGGTATATGGCGATCCTGATGTTTTTTGGCGTCGGTGTCGGCACCTTGCTGTACAACGAGCAGGCGATCATTGCGAAGCAAATCGTCAGCGACGAAGCGCGTACGGCCTATTACGCCAATATCGATTTCTGGATTAACGCGGTCACACTATTCATCCAGTTATTCATCGCGCCGGTCGTGCTGTTTCGTTTTGGCGTCAAACCATTGTTGTTGCTACCGGCTGCTGCGATCACGTTGGGTTATTGCCTGCTTGCGGCAGCACCGTTGCCGATATTGGTGGCGGTGGTGCAAATCGTTACGCGTGCCGGCGAGTTCTCGTTGAATAAACCGGCACGTGAAACCATCTACACCCGCGTAGATCGAGAGACCCGCTACAAGGCAAAAGCGTTTATCGACACAGCGGTTTATCGTGGCGGTGATCTGGCCTTCGTCTGGCTGCATAAATTTATTTCCGCTTTCGGTTCGGTCACGGTATTCGGTGTCGGCATCCTGGTTGCCCTGGGCTTGAGTTTCGGTGCATGGAAGGTCGGACAACAGCAAGAAAAACTGCACGACAATAATCATTGAGCCATGGCCACCAACATCAAAAAATGGTTTACACGTCTTTTCCGCACGGGTTTATTGATCGGATTTATCCTGGCTTGCTGGGCTTTTGCCTGGGAGCCCTCGCGACTCACTGAAAAAAACTACACGCTCGCACTGCCGAATTGGCCGGCTGCCTGTTCCGGTTATCGGGTAGCGGTGATTTCCGATATCCATGCCGGCGCACCCTATGTCGGTCTGGAAAAAATCGATCGCATGGTCGCGATGATCCGCAAGTAAAAGCCTGACCTGATTTTGTTGCCGGGCGATTTCGTGATCCAGGAAGTGCTGGGCGGAACTTTTATTGCACCGGAAGAATTGGCAATGCATCTAAAGCCATTATTGGAAGATACAAAAGTGTATGCGGTGCTCGGCAATCACGATGCCTGGCTCGATGGCAAGCGCGTGCAGTCGGCGCTTGAAAATGGCGGCATTCAGGTACTGGAAGATCGCGCGCTGCCGATCACCAAAAACCAGTGCCGGTTCTGGCTGGTCGGCTTGAGTGATTACATCGAAGGCATGCATGAATACCAGCAAGCTTTTGCAATGGTCCCGAAAAATTCGTCGACTCTCGTATTCACCCATAGCCCGGATGCCTTTCCGGAAATGGCCGACTCCGAATTTTCATTGATGATTGCCGGCCATACCCATGGGGGGCAAGTCGTTTTGCCATTTCTGGGCAGGCCGATAGTTCCATCCATATATGGCCAGCGTTATGCAATCGGTCATATCCGGGAGAAAAACCAGCATTTATTTGTCACGCCCGGTATCGGCACCAGTATCTTGCCGGTGCGCTTCGGTGTGCCGCCAGAAATATCCTATTTGCGTTTGCAATCTGATCAAGGAAATGTGCCATGAGTCAGGTCAGTTTATTTACCCGTTTAGCCAAAGCCGCTTCGCGATTCACCGGCCGTGCCGTCAGTTTCAATCTGGCGATTCTGGTGATTATTCTATGGCTGGTCACCGGTCCGGTATTCGGTTACAGCGATACCTGGCAACTGGTGATCAATACCACCACCACGATCATCACATTCCTGATGGTGTTCCTGATTCAAAACACGCAAAACCGCGACACCGAAGCAATCCAGATCAAGCTCGATGAATTAATCCGGGCAACTGAAGGCGCGCATACGGCTTTGCTGGACCTGGAAGAACTGGATGAAGAAACCCTGGACGCGTTTCGCGAAAAATATGAAGCGCTTGCCGCGAAGGGAAGAAGCCTGATTGCCAGAGGTGGCGACGACAGTGGGTCACCCGATATCGACGTGGAAAAATGACGTGGACGCGGCATTCATTAAGATTTGCTGTGTTAGCGTAAACAAACAATTGTTTCGAGGTGTGACATGAAAAAATACGCCCAGCTTGGTTTTATCATCTTGATGTTTTCGATGTCGGCCTGTCAAAGTGCACCGGAAGCCAATGCCGAAGAATCTAAATCGACGGCCGAGCTTCGCAATACCTTGTGGAAACTGACCGAACTCGATGGTAAAGCGGTGCAGACTGCAGAAGGCAAGCGCATGGCTTCATTGACGTTGAGGTCGGAAGAATCGCAGGCCCGCATCGTCACTGCATGTAATCAAGGTTCGGCCGGATTCAAAGTAGATGGAAAAGCGATCAAATTCGATATCGCGATGTCGACAAAAATGATGTGCGAGCCCGAACCGATGAAGCAGGAAGCGGCATTCTTCAAGGTCATCAACGATGCGGCTCGTTACGAAATAAAAGGCGAAACGCTGGAGTTGTATAATGCCGATAATCGCTTATTGGCAAGATTCCATTCGGAATACCTGAAATAAAAAATGTCTGATGAACATATCAAGCCGTACGCCAAGCCAGCAGGTGGTTGGGATTCACTGAAACGATCCTGGCAGGCTTTGCGCGATGAAGGTATCGTGACGCGAGGTGCGAAAGCCTTGCTGCGCACCAACAAAAACGAAGGCTTCGATTGTCCCGGTTGTGCCTGGCCGGATCGTAATCCAAATTCGACTTTCGAGTTTTGCGAAAACGGTGTGAAAGCCGTTGCCGCAGAGGCAACTTCCAAGCGGGTCGTTCGCGAGTTTTTCGCCGAACATGCGGTGACTGAATTGGCGGCACAAGAAGATATCTGGCTGGAAGCGCAGGGTCGGCTGACCGAGCCCATGCGTTATGACTCGACGAGCGACCATTATGTGCCGGTGTCCTGGGATGAGGCATTCGGATTGATTGCAAAGCATCTGCATGCACTTGAGCATCCCGATCAGGCGATGTTCTACACCTCGGGTCGCACATCGAATGAAGCTGCGTTTCTTTACCAGCTTTTCGTGCGCGAATTCGGCACCAATAATCTGCCCGATTGCTCGAATCTTTGCCACGAAGCTTCCGGTGTTGCCTTGACCGAACAAATCGGCAGCGGCAAAGGCTCGGTCTTGCTGGAAGACTTCGAACAGGCCGAAGCGATTTTCATCTTCGGCCAGAATCCCGGCACCAATCATCCGCGCATGCTGGGTGAGTTGCGCAATGCCTCGAAACGCGGTTGCCGCATCGTGGTGTTCAATCCCTTGCGGGAACGTGGCCTGGAGCGTTTTGCAAATCCACAAAGCCCGAAGGACATGTTGACCGGATCCAGTACGCCGATCGCATCGAGTTATTTCCAGTTGAAAATTGGCGGTGATTTGGCGGCAGTCAAGGGCATCGCAAAAGCCATCATCGAATCCGGCGATCTTGACAGGGAATTCATCGAACAACATACGCAGGGTTTCGAGTTGCTGCTGGCCGATATCGAAGCGGAAAGCTGGGAGCGGATTGTCGAGCAATCCGGATTAAGCAAAGAGCAAATCGAAGAAGCGGCAAAAATTTACGACGAAAGTGGAGCAACGATTTTTTGCTGGGGCATGGGCATCACCCAGCACCGGCGCAGCGTTGCGAGCATTCAAATGTTGATGAACTGCCTACTGCTGAAAGGCAATATTGGCAAGCCCGGCGCCGGTCCTTGCCCGGTGCGTGGGCACTCGAATGTGCAGGGCGACCGCACGATGGGCATCTACGAAAAGCCCGGCGAAGATTTTCTGGATCGACTTGCTGCCGAATTCAATTTCAAACCGCCACGCGCGCACGGTTTCGATGTTGTCGCCAGTATCGAAGCCATGCTGGCCGGCAAGGCGAAAGTGTTCTTTGCGATGGGCGGTAATTTCGCCGCCGCAACACCTGACACGCACCGTACTGCGGAAGCCTTGCGTCAGTGCGATCTGACCGTACATGTTTCGACTAAATTAAATCGCTCGCATCTTGTGCATGGCAAGGATGCGTTGATCCTGCCTTGCCTGGGCCGCAGCGAAATGGATGTTCAGGCCGGCGGCAATCAAGCCGTCAGTGTCGAAGATTCGATGAGCATGGTGCATTTGTCGTCCGGTCTTAAAAAACCGGCGTCGGCGGATCTGCTTTCCGAGCCTGCGATCGTTGCTCGGCTTGCTGCAGTGGCTTTGCCGAACAGCAAAACTCCTTGGCTGCAAATGATCGAACATTACGACCGCATCCGCGATCGCATCGCTGCGGTGATTCCCGGTTTCGAAAACTTCAATCAACGCGTGCGTGTGCCCGGCGGCTTTCATCTTTATCATCCGGGCCGCAATCGCGAATTTCCTACTGGATCGGGACGCGCAAACTTCTATCCGCATGAATTGACGGAAGTCGCCGCGACAACGGAAAACGGATTATTCGATCTGATGACCGTACGTTCGCATGATCAATACAATACGACGATCTACGGCCTGGACGATCGTTATCGCGGCCTGCACGGTTATCGTCGTGTGTGTTTTATCAGCAAGGCGGATTTGGAAAAACATGGCTGGCAAGCCGGCATGTTGGTCGACATAACTTCGGTCTGGCACGACGGCGAGCGTTGTGTGAAAGGTTTTACGTTGGTCGAATACACGATTCCCGATGGTTGTCTGGCCAGTTATTTTCCGGAAACCAATCCGCTGGTACCGCTCGATAGCGTTTCTGAACGCGCCGGCACGCCGACTTCAAAATCCATTCCGGTGCGATTGTCCTTGAGTTCGTCAGAAACCATCGCATCATGAGTAGTGCCGATCTTCAGAATGTACTGCTTACGCGCAAAGCGATTCGTATCGATCGTGGGCAACGTAACGAATTCGATGACCGGGTGATCCGGGAAATTCCGATTGCGATGCTTTATAACGGCGTCTCGCATGCGGTGATGATGGCGACTCCCGCGGATCTTGAAGATTTTGCGCTGGGTTTTTCGTTGAGCGAAGGTATTGTGGAAAACGCTGCGCAGTTTTCTTTCATAGAAACACTGCAAACGGACTTGGGCATTAGTCTGGAGATCGCGATTCCGCAGGCCAGATTCGATTTGCTAAGAAAGCGGCAACGGAATCTGACCGGTGCAAGTGGCTGTGGCATTTGCGGAGTAGAGTCCTTGCAGGCAGCTTTGCGGCCGGCGCCGAAGGTAAATTCAAATCAAAAGTTCAGCGTGGATGAGATCAGTGCAGGCGTCCGAATATTAAGTGAACGGCAACCCTTGAATGCCGAAAGCGGCGGTGTGCACGCGGCCGGATTCGTGCATGGCGACGGTATTCTGGTGCGCGAAGATGTCGGTCGCCATAACGCTCTCGATAAACTGATCGGCGCAATGGCGAAAGAAAATCCCGGCGAAGGTTTTCTGGTGCTGAGCTCGCGCGCCTCGTATGAATTAGTGCACAAAGCCGCGATGGCGAATATTGCCGTCGTTGTTGCGATCTCGGCACCAACATCCATTGCGATTCAGCTTGCCGATAGCTGCGGCATGACACTGGTATGTTTTGCCCGTGGCGAACAGATGAATGTTTACACGCATTCGCAGCGCATAATTTAAGCGTTTATTTCGGTGGTTTCGGGCTCATCCACATGCGTATTTCGGCATGGAATACCTTGTCGCCGGCTTGATCGAGCACATCGACGTTGACCGGCAAATCATAGCCGCTGTCGCGGGTCTCCATCGGAATCATCGGCGTGGCGATGCCACGCAATGTGCCACTGGCTTTTTTCAGGTAGGACACGGTCATTCCTTTTGGAATCCAGCGCATGCCTTTCGGCAAGCTGGCGTCGGTCATCACGCCGGCACACAGTTCGGCGAGATTGCAAAGCGCAATCGCATGCACGGTACCGATGTGGTTATGCACGGCACGGCGGTCCTTGATGATGGCTTCGCAACGACCGTTTTCTAGCAACACGAATGTTGGCGAGATCGTGCCGAAGTAGGGGGCCTTCCAACACACGGCTTTTGTGAACATCCAATGGCCGAGTGGGTACTTCGTGAATTTCTTGTATGTGCGAAGCAGGGAGGTGGTGTAGGTTTGTTCGTTCATTTTTTTAATGATCTAAAAACTGCAGGCTGTTCCCTCTCCTTTCGGGAGGGGGCAGGGGAGAGGGTAAAAAATGTCCGGCGTGTTCGTACCCTCACCTGGGGCTACGCGCCACCCTCTCCCGTAGGAGAAAGAAAAGCGAAGCCATCAAGCCGCTCGATAATTTTCCTGCGGCTTGTCCAGATCCCGCATGCCGGCCGAGACTAACTCGGACGGATCGAAATCGTCGACCGAAATCGCATCCCAGGTGAGTTCGCGCAATTCTTCCAGCTGGATTCTTTCTTCGGCGGTAATCCAACCTTCGCTCACGCCTTCATCCAATTGATCCTTGAATTCGAGCGCTTCGATATCGCTGTTTTTCAAGGCCTTCAGGAATTTGCGTTCGACCGGTTCGGCAAGAATGACTGTTGCCAATGCCGCATTGATGCGGCCAGCCGGATTGTTTTCGCATGGTGTCAAAAACACGCCGTCAGCCAAGCGGTCACGTGCATCGCAAGGCGACATCAGCAAGGCAGCGGCACGACGACCGAGGCGATCAGATGGTTCCTGCGCACGACGGCCCCAGGGGAATACTAGCAGCCACATCAGCCAGGCGGCCGGGCGAATCGGGAAGTTACGCAAGGCACCCGAAAGCGCACGTTCGATCTTGAATGCCGAATCGTGGAAGGCATACGCCAGCAATGGCTGTTCGGTAGCAGGATGACCGTCGTCTTCATAACGCTTCAGCATGGCGCTCGCAATATATAACTGACTGAGAACGTCACCCAAACGGCCCGACAATTTTTCCTTGAACTTGAGCTTGCCGCCGAGCAAAAGCATCGAAGTGTCGGCGATCAATGCCAGATTGGCCGAATAACGATTGAGCCTACGGTAATAGCGTTTGGTGTAAGCGTCACCGGGTGCCGAACCGAATTTCGCCGAGGTTAAACCAAACCAGAAACTACGCACGGCGTTGGAAATCGCGAAACCAATATGGCCAAACAGATTTTTATCGAATTCGGGCACGCGTTTGCTTTCATCAGGATTTTGCGCGGCCTGCATTTCTTTCAGTACCCATGGATGACAACGAATCGCGCCCTGGCCGAAGATCATCAGGCTGCGCGTCATGATGTTGGCACCCTCTACCGTGATGCCAATTGGTGCGGCTTGCCAACCACGGCCAAGGTAATTTCTCGGTCCGAGAATCACGCCTTTACCGGCGCTCACGTCCATGACATCACGTGCGAGTTCGCGTGCCATTTCTGTGCAATGGTATTTCGCAATCGCCGAAGGTACTGCCGGTTTTTCGCCGCGATCCACCGCCGCCGCCGTTGATTGCGCCAGGGCACTGATGGCATAGGCATTGCCGGCAACGCGGGCGAGTGCTTCTTCGACGCCTTCGAAACGACCAATCGACAAACCGAATTGTTTACGGATGCGCGAGTAGGCACCAGTGACGACAGCGCCGAGTTTGGAGGCGCCACTGGAAGTCGATGGCAAGGTTATGGCGCGGCCAACCGACAAGCATTCGACCAGCATGCGCCAGCCGTGGCCGACGTAATCTTCGCCACCAATTAATTGCGACAAGGGCAGGAACACGTCTTTCCCGTGAATCGGCCCGTTCTGGAACGCGCAGTTCAGTGGGAAATGGCGACGACCAATATCCATGCCGGGGGTGTTGCGTGGCACCAATGCCAGCGTGATGCCGCGATCTTTTTCATCACTCAATAAACCGTTTGGATCATATAAACGGAAAGCCAGGCCGATAATCGAGGCCACCGGTGCCAGCGTGATGTAGCGTTTTTCAAAATTCAGTTTGACGCCCAAAACTCGCGCGCCATTCCATTCACCTTCGCAAACGATGCCGTAATCGGGAATCGAGGTCGCATCGGAGCCGGCAGTCGGGCCGGTCAAACCAAAGCAGGGGATTTCGCGGCCATCGGCCAGGCGTGGCAGGTAATACTCTTTTTGTTCCTTGGTGCCGTAATGCACAAGCAATTCACCCGGGCCGAGCGAGTTCGGTACGCCCACGGTGGAGCTAAGGGTTGCCGACAGTGA
>JBOHYG010000020.1:0-32491 GCA_050737875.1 Arenimonas sp.
AAGTCTCTTAAAGGAACGTTGAAGACTACGACGTTGATAGGTCAGGTGTGTAAGTGCAGTAATGCATTGAGCTAACTGATACTAATGATCCGTGCGGCTTGATCATATAACCTCAAGTTGCTTTTACAGTTCAAGCCTGTAATAGCACTTAACCTCGCGAAACATCGAGACGAAACTCAAACATTAATTACATCCCAAGACCTTATTAGCAGACACAGATTGCGGTATAATCTGTCTATGCAACCCCATGAGAGCGTGTGCGCTTGGTCCCCAAAGATCAAAGCGACCCTCCACCCTCTCCCTGGTGAACATAGCGTTGTGGTACCACCCGTTCCCATCCCGAACACGGAAGTGAAACGCAACCGCGCCGAGGGTAGTGTGGCTCAAGCCATGCAAGAGTAGGTCATCGCCAGGGTCTTATTGAAGACAAACCCCAGCTCGAAAGAGCTGGGGTTTTGTTTTTGGCGCGTCAAGCGTAATCCAGGCTGGAATTGCCGCAACTACTCGCCTAGTATCGAAAAATGATTTCGTTGCGCCTTTATTTTTTATTCGTGATATTCGCGACTTGGTTTTGGGCCAATTCAATATTTGCTCCCTGGGCAACGAGTTCAAACCCGCGCCTTTGGCTTTACGATCTGCTTTTTTATACCCGCTTCGTACTTCTATTTTGGGGTGCGATTGAACTATTGCTTGCTTGGCAACAAATCAGGAATGAACCAGGCAAGCGAAAACAGGCTTTCGTAAACGTCGTACTAATTGGCATGGCGGTCTTGTCTGTCTCGGCCTATTTCTACCTTATGCAGACCGGAACCGGCCAACGCTTGAGAGTGCGAATGAGTTTGCAGGCATTGGCGGAGTTGCAACGACCGATATTCGCCGATCAGCGCATGCGCGCCGGTTGGTTTCTGATCGACACGCAGCGCCATCCTTGCGGCGATCAACCGTGGCTCTGGCTGGGCAATCCATACGGCGGCGGCACCGGAAATAACTTGGTGCTCGTCTTTAGCGAAGGCGGCGTACCAAAAACACCCATTGTCGAAGCTTTCCGATTTTGGCAAGTTTCAGATGGCTGGTGGCTCGCCTATCAAAACCCGAATAGTTACATCGCACTTATCGACGCAACTGCTGTCTGTACGCAAGGCAAGCCGGTCGATACGCATAATCTGGGGATGGAGTTTATCGATGGTCCTGTAGCGAATTGATATACCGCGCCACATTTAGATCCGCAATACACGTCAGCTTCACGCAAACCAATTCGCGACATGACAGACTTTCATTGCCGTCGCCGCTGATCATTTAATGGCATTGACGACACACCACGACTATCTCGAAGGAGGCTGAGCCATGCAAAATTTTTTCTATGTGTCTCGTGCCAAAACATTTCTGCAGATCATATGCATAACTGCATCATTATTATTAACGGCATGTCTGCCAGGCGGGCGTACACAAACAAAAATTCCGTTCGAGACAATGCAAGCAACACGTCAGGACACTCACAAAGTTCTGGTTGTAGTATTGCCAGGCCGCGGCGATGACGTTGCACGACTGAAATCTGGCGGTATTGCACAGGCAATCCAGGGTGCGATGCCAGAAGCCGACGTGATGCTAACCGGTATCGGTTTTGCTTATTACATGGAAGGGCGCATGCCGCAGCGCCTGCGCGAAGAAATTATTTTACCGGCACGCATGCGGGGCTATCAGGAAATCTGGCTGGTCGGAGCATCGATGGGCGGCATGGGCGCATTGATGTATGACCGCGAGTATCCGGGGGACGCGCATGGCCTGGTGTTGCTGGCACCGTATCTCGGAAGCAGAAAAGTGTTGAATGAAATCGACGCTGCCGGCGGTTTGAAAAGTTGGGATGCAGGCCCTGCTTCGCCGGCGATCGATGGAAACAATTACGACCGCGAGTTGTGGCGCTATTTGAAAAGCTGGCAAAAAGAAAATTATTCCCGTAGCAGAAATGTTTGGCTTGCTTACGGAAGCAAGGATCGATTGAGCGCCACGATGCCGCCGTTAGAGCAGCTACTGGATTCCAGACAAGTGCTGCTTCGTGAAGGCGGTCATGCCTGGGTGGTCTGGACGCCGGCGGCCAAGGAGATATTTGCCGCGATTAACGCAGAGCGCCGACGCAAATAAACAGCAATAGATGCAGTAAAAAAAAGCCCGCATAGCGGGCTTTTTTCATGATTGCAGCATCGAATTTTAGAATTCGAATCGGAAGCCGAGCGCCAGATTATCCTGACTTACGCCCTCACGACCCACGGTTTTTTCGTAATACACAAAGCCCGAGCGACCTTTGCTCATGATGGCTGACAAGCCCACGCCGATTCGGAAGTAATCGGCATCATAAGGTGCGTCGACGAGTTCAATTTCGGTGCCGGTCGGGTCATTGACGAAACGTGCGGTTACGGCCCCCGGATCACTGTTGAACTCGTGTTCCCATTCAAGCTGGAAGTGCGGTGTCAGTACACCCCAGTTGGTACTGATGGCGCGGGTGAATTTGCCACCCAGAATACTGGCCAGCGAATCCAGGCTGCGTTCCTCGACAATCAAGGCCATTCCCGCACCTGGGCCAGTGTCGATCAGGGTTTCTTCGATACGGTCGAAGTTCATCCGGGTATACAGCAGACGGCCGTACGGGCCGATGCTCCAACCACCTTTCTGGAAATCGCGGCCGAAGGTGGCACCGAAACTCAGCAGGTCACCGCCGGAATCCGAACGTGCTGTTTGATCGACTTCAGTGAAGCCGCCCAGGCCGTCGGGAATGGTGTAGGTGATTTGCCGTGTCAAATCGTAGTTATTTTTACCGAAGGTAATAACGGCATCGGTGTACCAGCTATTGCTCTGGAAGAATGTGCCGTAAGCCGACAAAGTGTAGCCGCTGGCATCGACCCCACCCTGGCCGGGTGCGAGATCGGTATTTTGATTGGTGTAGCCGATCGCGGCACCGAAAATGAATTTATCGCTTTTCCGGTAATCGACGCCGAGGGTTAAACCATGAATGCTGAAATCGAAGTTCGGTGTTAGGCCGGCGTCTTGAGAGTCACCGTTGCCGATTGTGCCGCTGGCGAAAAAGCCCCAGCGCTGGAATTCACCGCCGACTTCGGCATTGGCATTATCGGCAGAAAGTCCGTTGATCAGGCTGCCGAGCGAAATAGTGCCGTTCGGACCCCGGAGTGCCAGACCATCGAAGCTTGAACCCTGTGTGCCGCTACGCAATGCGGCAATACGCGCATTGATATTTTCAAATTGGTGCTGAGCAGTCAGCATCGAAGCTCTGGCCTGTGCAGCTTGAGTATCGGGCATCAACTCATCCAATGCCTTGATGACATCGTCGGGATTGGTTGCGGCATTATCGGCAAGCTCCTGGCAACGGTCTTTGAAGTCTTGCTGCTCCGGTGTCGGGCTGACGAGCGCATTCAAACCGGTGCAGATCATATCAAGTGCACCAGCCATCCTTTGCTGGTTTGGTTTCAGACCGGGAATGCCCGCCAACGCGACGCCATTCGCGGTGAAGGTTACGAACACGGTCGGATCATCTTGTCGAGTCGCGGTAATTGTCACGACGCCAGGGGTCGGGCTCACGGTCACCGTATTGGATGCCAGTCCGCCGCCGGCAGTGACATTGCTCGGCGTACCCAATGTAGAACCCGGCGTAATCGTCCAGTTAATCGTTACGCCATTGGTGCCGATACCGTTATTTTTCGCATCGACGACCAATGGATTGGCAAGCGGCGAGCCCGGCGTTGCGTTCTGGCCATTACCGGAAACAATTACCAGAGTTCGGGTAAGGGTAGAAGTAATATTGAAAGTCGCAACGGCCGTGCCGTCATCTGCTCGCGTGGCGGTGATAACGATTGGTCCGGGCGTTGGCCCGAGATTGACCGTCATACTCGCCAGGCCAGTGCCGGCCGCAGTAACACTAGTTGGTGTAACTGTGGCGTCGCCGGAGACCACCAACCAATTAATCGTGATGCCGCCTGCGTTAACGCCATTGTCCTGCGCCAACACTACTAAAGGCGCTGGCAGCGGAGCGCTGGTCGGTGCGCTTTGGCCGTTGCCGGAAGACACCGTGAGAGTTCGAACAATCGCGGTGACAGTAATCGTAAATGATTCAGTTGAATCGCTGGACCAGGTGTCGCCGGTCGACGCTGTCACGACATAAACACCGGGCACGGTAGCGGTGAAGGTTGCTTGGGTATGACCGACGCCATCTGTGTTGGTCGCACCACTAAGCGAGCCATCGCCGGGATTGGTTGTAACCGCCCAGGTAACTGGATAACCAGAGTTCACTACGGTATTCGTACTGCCGTAACGGGCAACAGTTGTTGTAGTGCTGCCTGCAGGAATGCTAACTGCGATGGCAGATACCGGCGTCATTTCGACGGGTTCGACAACGACATTAAAATTGACGGAATTTCCTGGACAGCCCGGCACGACTACCGATACCGGACACACCGTAGTGGCCTGCACGGTAAAGCTGCTTGCAACGTTTACGGTATTGGTGACACTGGCGTTGCCGCCGCCATCATTGGTCGGCGTACCAAAAGACGGCCCGCTCGGAGTTTTGAAAAAATCAGTTTGATAGCCAGATCCCGGGCTGCTGTTTACGGTCAAATTGGTGCCGAGCGTAAACGGAGTCGATTGGTTAGTAGTAATGCTCGTGAGTGTCGTCGGCGATAGTACAAAAACATTGTTTGTGTTCAGGGTGAACTGAACGGACAGGGAGCCGCCGGCAGGAAAGCAGGTTGTGCAATCTACTTGAATGATAGCCGAGCCGCCGCCGTTGGGACCTGCAGTAACACTGAAACCGTAAACACTACCTGTGGGCGTGAAGGTGGCGCCGGTAATAGTCGATGGCAATAAGACGCCGCCGGTTGTGTCGGGGCCCGACACGGAAAAATTCAGGTCGGTCGGGGTACAAGGACCGCCGCCGGTGTCTTGCAGGATCACCGCGAAACTTTGCGGGGTTGACGGGTTCACGGTGGCAGAGTTGGGGCCGGTGATAAATATTTCACAGCCGGTAGTGGCAAATGCCTGTGGAACCCAGGCCGTCATCAATAAAAATGCCGTCAGGACAAATCGTTTCACTAGCGCTGAGCGAGAACGAAAAAAAGTGTTCCGGTCGCGCGAATTCGATGAATCCATAAATATTCCCCTATGCCGATTTCATTTCGTTATAAACAGATTGAACGTAACTGTATACCCGATGTGGCCATCGGCGGACCGCCATTGCCGTTCAGCTAGCGGGTCCTGACCCTAATCCGCATACTACGGCAAATGAAGATGCCGCCAAACAAAAAACCAACAAATTTCACTCCGGGAGAAGCCGTTCCCGAACGAATGCAAACGCAATGGCCAAGCTTGACTGGGTTGCGTGGTTTTGCGGCGCTGTGGGTATTGTTGCTTCACGTTTATTTGATCGCTGCTAAGCCGCCGGAATTATGGCCTGCCCTTGCCTGGATGATGAACATGGGCGGCATGGGGGTCGATATTTTTTTCACCTTGTCGGCATTCCTGTTAAGCATGCCATTTGCCGAGCGATTGCGGCACACGCAGCCCGGGCCGAATTTGCGGCGATATTTCCTGAGAAGGGTTTTCCGGATTTTTCCGGCATATTATTTTCAAATGGCCGTGATGATGGTCTTGATAGCTTCGGGCATTAGGTTCGGAACGCATTGGAACTTAATGACGACGTCAGACCTATTGGCGCATGCCGCGCTCTGGATAAATGCCTGGCCGTTGGTGCCCGCCTATGTCCCCAGCTGGTGGACGCTGCCGGTCGAGTTCGGATTTTATTTGATCCTTCCACTGCTTGCGAAGTGCCTGACGGATAAGCGCTGGCATTGGCTTTTGCTGGGTATCGGCCTCAGTTTGCTTTACCGATATTGGCTTCTTGGTCTAGGCTTGACGCGTGCTGAAGAGGTCTATTGGGGCGACCATCTCCCGGGGCGTCTATTCGAATTTCTGATCGGCATGCTCGCAGCATATTTTTTCGTGCGTTTGCGCGGGAATAAAAGGTTGCCCAACGAGAAATCCAGAAATCTTTTTATCTTTTTTTCGTTCACTGCTTTATTGTCGCTGCCTGCGCTCGGGTGGCTGCATAGCAGTGAAACCTACCTGGGCTCACCGACACGAGATCCGATTCTGGCGTTCTGGCATGTATATGCGGCGATTTTCATCGCCTTGATCTTGATTGCGATTGCTTCCGGTCGGAATTTTTTCGATAGGTTTCTGCAGTCCATGCCGTTGCAATGGCTGGGGCGTATCAGCTTCGGCCTGTATCTGTGGCATTACCCGGTGTTGGTAGCTTTACGCGAGAGCATGGGAGGCATGGAAGCAGCAAGGGCCGAATTCACCAGCTTCCTTGTTTCCGGGTTTCTGATTTCGATCACGCTGGCATTTCTATCCTGGCACTGGCTGGAAGCGCCTATTCTAAAGCGCGTTGGTTCAAGCGCGGCCCGATGATTCCTGCAGGCGTGCATCAAGACGCTTTATAAAAAACACGAATGAAGCACTGATCGATTTTCCGAGTCTTCGTTCGATCCATTCGCCGATAAGTGGTACAGCAAACCGGAATCTGGTTGTCCATTCAATCCGGGTTTTCCCATCGACGCTCTGCAATTGAAGTCGCCCGTGCTGATGATGAAACGGCAGCTTGATGTTCAACGGGCCGCGCAATGCGAGTATTCGATATTCGTACGCGTTTGGCGGCTCGAATGCATTGATGGTTTCCTGGAAAAGAATATTGCCCTTGCGTACTTCGCGCATGGCATTCAGTCCATTCGGGTTGCCGTCGCCGGCACGAATCATGCGGCACTGAATATTCGAAGTACTTAAAAATTCGACATGGTTGCTGATGCCGGTAAAAACCTTTTCGATCGGAAAATTGAAATCGTGGGAAACGCAAACTTCATGCATGGAATTATTTCCCGGCCACGAAAATCATCACAACGCAGACCATTGCGGCCAGCCAGACCAGACTACGCAGTGGCGCCTTGTTGGCCATGTACAAAATACCGTACAAGATCCGCAGGCCGATGAAACTCAAGGCCAGCAGGTCGATGCGTGCCTGGTCGGCGCCATTTAGTTGCGCCACGATTACCGCCACGGCGAACAACGGGAAGGCTTCGAAGCTGTTCAGGTGGGCGGCATGGGCACGCTGCGCGGCACCTTCGAGCTTGCTTTGCCAAATACGGACATTCCAGTTGTTGTATCTAGGCCCGCTGAACTTGGCCACTGCAGTCCAGAGGTACGGCATCAGGCCGGCGGCCAGAATGCAGTAAAGGGCGGTCGTCATGCTTGGGTTTTCCTTGTGATGAAGCCCGCAGTATGCCGAATTTCTAGAGCCGCGGCTCTTAAAACAAAGTCATAAACGGGTTGTCGCTGGGCGCTGCCGACTGCTATAATTTTGGACTAAGTTGGGAATTGCCGTGGCCTTGGGCTGCCGGGGTGTCTGCCGTGCACAAACATCTTACCGAAGGCCGAAAACTGGCCTTGCTGGTTGCGAAGTGGCAGATATCGTTAGGTGTTTTGGCAATGCTGGCTGCTTGGGTCTTGTTTGGTCAAGCGGCGGGTCTTGGGATGATGGCAGGGGTGCTGTCGATATTGCTGGGTAATTTGGCAATGGCGCAGTTTTCGTTGGGCGGCGGAATTCTTCCTGCCAGCCGTGTGTATACCCGGCTTTGGCTGGGTTTGTGTTTCAAATGGTTAATCGTGGGGCTGGTGTTGGTTTTGTCGTTTCGCTTGAAGGCGCTTGCGCCGCTGGCGATCGCGATGGGAGTGATGCTGGCCTTGATAGTGTTTCCACTGGTAGTAATGTCTGGCGGTAAGGTGAAACGTGAGCACTGAAGCTAAAAGCGGCGGCGGTACAACTGAATATATCCAACACCATTTGCATCATTGGCAATGGCAGATTGGCGATAGCAAGTTCATGACGATCAATGTCGACAGCGTGATTTTCCTGCTGTTGATGTGCGCCATTTTCCTGGGTTTCTTCCTGTATGTTTCGCGTCGCGCCACTGCTGGTGTGCCGGGCAAGCTGCAATGCGCCATCGAGATGGTGGTAACCGGCATTGACGGATTGGTTCGCGAAACCTTCCACGGCCAAAGCAAATATATTGCGCCGCTCGCCGTAACGATTTTCGGCCTCGTATTCCTGATGAACTTCATGGACATGGTGCCGGTCGATTTACTGCCGTGGCTCTGGGCCGCGGGCAATGAAGCAGCCGGCCATGATCCGCACCACGCCTATCTGCGCGTCGTGCCAACCGCCGACATGAACACCACGCTCGGCATGTCGATCGGCGTGTTCATGCTGATCCATTACTTCGGCATTGCACACAAGGGCATCGGCCTGTTCACCAAAGAAATTTTTACCGCGCCTTTCCATGCGCACAGCACGGTTGGCATCATCTTGCTGGCGCCTGCGAACTTCCTGCTGCGCATGATCGAAGAGCTGGTGCGTCCGGTTTCGTTAAGCCTGCGACTGTTCGGCAACATGTATGCCGGCGAATTGATCTTCATCCTGATCGCCGTCATGACGTTGGGCTCGACCATGTCGGAAGGCATGACCTACGCAATGGCGCCGATGCAGTTTTTTGCCAGCTTCATCTGGACTGGCTTCCACATCCTGGTTATCACGCTGCAAGCCTTCATCTTCATGATGCTGACGGTGGTGTACCTGAGCATGGCGTCTGAAAAGCACTAATTTTTTTTAGTTTTACCTTTCGTTTCACCTTATCAACTTAACTTTGCAACACAACGGAGAGCAACATGGAAAACATCAATCTTATCGCTGACGTAATGGGCATGACCGTTATCGCAGCCGCCCTGTTGATTGGCTTGGGCGCACTCGGCACCGCGATCGGCTTCGCCATCCTCGGTGGTAAATTCCTGGAAGGCGCAGCCCGTCAACCAGAACTGACCCCAATGCTGCAAACCAAGCTGTTCATCGTCGCCGGCTTGCTCGACGCAATCCCGATGATCGGCGTCGCTATCGCCCTGTTGCTGATCTTCGCCAACCCGTTCATCAACGCACTCAAAGCTGCTGGCGTTTAATTCATTTAGACGATGTAGCGTAAAGCCGATGGCATTGTGCCGTCGGCCAACAGGAGTAGGTTATGGATCCCAATATCACACTGATTATCCAATGCGCCGCGTTTTTCTCGGTCGCTTGGTTGGTGATGAAATTCGGTTGGCCGCACATCATGGCGGCTATTGAAGAGCGTCAAGCCAAAATTGCCGAAGGCCTGGCTGCTGCAGATCGCAGCAAGTCGGAACTCGCGCAAGCCGAAGAACGCGTCAACGAACAATTGCGTGAAGCACGTGGCAAAGCCGCGGAAATCATCGCTCAGGCCGAAGCCCGCGGAAATCAGATCATCGATGCCGCCAAGCAGGAAGCCATTGTTGAAGGCAATCGCCAGAAAGCGGCTGCTCAAGCCGATATTCTGGCAGCGACCACGAAAGCTCGCGAAGACCTGCGCAAGCAAGTGTCGGCGCTGGCTGTGAAAGGCGCTGAAAAACTGATCAAGCGTGAAATCGACATCAATGCCCACAAGGCATTGCTGGACGAACTCGCTGCTGAAATCTGAGCCGAATCATGAGCGAAGCCCTTACTCTTGCCCGCCCTTATGCTCGCGCTGCGTTTGCAATTGCTCGCGAACAAGGCCGTCTCGCGCCCTGGTCGCAGGCATTGGGATTTACGGCGATTGCCGCTGAACTTCCCAAGGTCAAAAATGCGTTGAGCGATCCGCGCGTTGCTGCCACCGTCATCAATGAATTGCTGAGCCCGCCCGGCGATGCCGATACGAGCTATCAGCAATTTCTGACTGTGCTGGCCGACAATCGTCGCCTGACACTGCTGCCGGAAATTGCCGCCTTGTTCGACGAATTGAAAGCGGATGCCGAACGCGTGGTGAAAGCCAGCGTGACTTCGGCGAAAACGCTGGATGCCGCCGAGCTGACCCAGCTGCGTAATGCGTTGAAAAAGCGTTTCGACCGCGAAGTGGAAATCACCGCGCTTGTCGATGAAAGCTTGATTGGCGGCGTGGTAATCAATACCGGCGACGTCGTGATCGATGGCTCGATTAAAACCAAACTGGCTCGCTTGCACGCGAGCTTAACGAACTAACTTTTGAAACAACCGGGTCACACCGGCTGAGGACTCACCCATGCAAACGCTCAATCCGTCCGAAATCAGCGAACTGATCAAGACCCGCATCGAAAAGGTCAAACTGGCCGCCGAAGCGCGTAATGAAGGCACTGTTACCTCCGTCTCCGACGGTATCGTGCGTATCCACGGCCTGGCCGATGTGATGCAAGGCGAAATGATTGAATTGCCGAACAACACCTACGCACTGGCTCTGAACCTCGAGCGTGATTCGGTCGGTTCGGTTGTCCTGGGTGATTACAAAAACATCCGCGAAGGCGACGTGGCGAAAACCACCGGCCGCATCCTGGAAGTTCCTACCGGTCCTGAATTGCTTGGTCGCGTATTGAACGCACTCGGCGAGCCAATCGACGGCAAGGGTCCTCTGAACGCAACTTCTTCTGCTCCGGTAGAAAAAGTGGCACCGGGCGTGATCTGGCGTAAGTCGGTTTCGCAGCCAGTTCAAACCGGTTACAAATCGGTCGATGCCATGATTCCAGTCGGTCGCGGTCAACGCGAACTGATCATCGGCGATCGTCAAACCGGTAAAACCGCGATGGCGATCGACGCCATCATCAATCAGAAAGGTACCGGCGTTAAGTGCGTGTACGTTGCGATTGGTCAAAAAGCATCGACGGTTGCCAACGTGGTTCGTCGTCTTGAAGACAACGGCGCGCTGGCTCACACGATTGTTGTTGCCGCTACCGCTTCCGAATCCCCAGCGATGCAGTACATCAGCGCCTACGCTGGTTGCACGATGGGCGAATACTTCCGCGACATAGGCGAAGACGCATTGATCGTTTATGACGATCTGTCGAAGCAAGCCGTTGCCTACCGTCAAATTTCGCTGTTGCTGCGCCGTCCACCAGGTCGCGAAGCATACCCGGGCGACGTGTTCTATTTGCACTCACGTCTTCTCGAACGCGCAGCCCGCGTCAACGAAGAATACGTAGAAAAATTCACCAACGGTGCCGTCAAAGGCAAAACCGGTTCGCTGACCGCATTGCCGATCATCGAAACCCAAGCCGGTGACGTTTCCGCATTCGTTCCGACCAACGTGATTTCGATTACCGACGGTCAGATCTTCCTGGAAACCGATCTGTTCAACGCCGGTATCCGTCCTGCGGTCAACGCCGGTATCTCGGTGTCCCGCGTCGGCGGTGCAGCCCAGACCAACATCATGAAGAAACTGTCGGGCGGTATTCGTATCTCGCTCGCGCAGTACCGTGAATTGGCTGCGTTCGCCCAGTTCGCTTCCGATCTCGACGAAGCTACCCGTAAACAATTGGAACGCGGCCAACGCGTGACCGAATTGATGAAACAAAAACAATACGCACCGATGTCGATTGCACAAATGGGTCTGTCCATTTATGCCGTCAACGAAGGCGACATGGACGATGTGCCGTTGAACAAAATCCAGGCTTTCGAAGCCGGCTTGCATTCGCACATGACCAATAGCTACGGCGCGCTGGAAAAGAAAATCGTCGAAACCGGTGCCTGGGACAAGGAAATCGAAGCTGAATTCAAGAAAATCATTTCCGAATTCAAAACGACCGGTACTTGGTAAAAACATAGGGTGCGCCCCGGCGCACCTTGCGGGAAATTGAGTTTTCACAAGGTGCGCTAGAGCGCACCCTATAAGAGAAAATTTATGGCAGGCGGCAGAGAAATTAAAACCAAGATCAAGAGCGTGCAGAACACCCGCAAGGTGACGCGTGCGCTCGAAATGGTCTCGGCTTCAAAAATTCGTAAAGCCCAGGAACGCATGAAGGCATCGCGTCCTTATGCGCGTTTGATGACGCAGATGATCGGCCATATCGCGAAAGCCAATTCGGAATACACCCATCCGTTCATGGTGGAACGTTCCGAGATCAAACGCATCGGCTACATCGTGGTGTCGACCGATCGCGGTTTGTGCGGTGGTCTGAACTCGCAAATGTTCCGTCGCATCCTCGCCGACATGCGCGAGTGGCAAGCTAAAGGCGTTGAAATCGACGTGGTCTGCATCGGCCAGAAAGCGGCAACGTTTTTCCGCCGTTTGAAAGTCACGATGAGCGGTTCGGTCACCCATCTCGGTGAAAAACCGCATGTCGACCAATTGGTCGGGTTGATCAAGGTGATGCTGGACGGTTATTCAAACGCAAAACTCGATCGCGTTTTCCTTTGCTACAACGACTTCGTCAACACGATGACGCAAAAAGCGACACTGGATCAGTTGCTGCCATTGCCGCCGTCGGAAAGTCTGCAAAACAAACACGACTGGGATTACATCTATGAGCCAAGCGCCGAAGTGGTGCTGAATCACGTGATGACCCGTTACGTCGAATCGCTGGTGTATCAAGCAGTACTGGAAAACCTGGCTTCCGAACATGCAGCACGCATGGTCGCAATGAAGTCGGCTTCCGACAACGCCAGCAAGCTGATTGAAACATTGCAATTGATCTACAACAAGGCACGTCAGGCTGCGATTACTCAGGAAATTTCCGAGATCGTTGGCGGCGCGGCTGCGGTGTAGGAGCGACGGAAGTCGCGACAAAAAGTTTTATGGGTCGCGACTTCCGTCGCTCCTACTTTAAAAAGAAATGCTTAGCGTGCAAAAACAAATCGATTTATTTGAGGATACAAAAATGAGCCAGGGCAAGATTGTACAAATCATCGGCGCGGTGGTGGACGTTGAGTTCCATCGTGATGAAGTGCCGAAAATCTACGATGCGCTGAAAGTTGGCGGCACCGAGATCACGCTTGAAGTGCAGCAGCAACTCGGCGACGGCGTTGTCCGTACGATTGCGCTTGGCTCGACCGACGGTTTGAAACGCAACCTGGTTGCGACCAATACCGGTAAAGCCATTTCCGTTCCAGTAGGCGCCGAAACCCTCGGCCGCATCATGGACGTGCTCGGCAATCCAATCGACGAAGCCGGCCCGGTGTCGACCAAAGACCATTGGGAAATTCACCGCGTGGCCCCTTCGTACGAAGACCAGTCTTCGGCCAATGAATTGCTCGAAACCGGCATCAAGGTTATCGACCTGATGTGCCCGTTCGCCAAGGGCGGCAAGGTCGGCCTGTTCGGCGGCGCCGGCGTCGGCAAGACCGTGAACATGATGGAATTGATCAACAACATCGCAAAAGCGCACGCCGGCTTGTCGGTGTTCGCCGGTGTGGGTGAACGTACCCGTGAAGGCAACGACTTCTATCACGAAATGAAAGACTCCAACGTGCTTGATAAAGTGGCGATGGTGTACGGTCAAATGAACGAGCCACCAGGCAACCGTCTGCGCGTTGCGCTGACCGGCCTGACCATGGCCGAGTATTTCCGTGACGAAAAAGACGCGTCCGGCAAAGGTAAAGACGTTCTGTTGTTCGTTGATAATATTTACCGCTACACCCTGGCCGGTACCGAAGTGTCCGCGCTGTTGGGCCGTATGCCATCGGCCGTGGGTTACCAGCCAACACTCGCCGAAGAAATGGGGGTTCTGCAAGAACGCATTACCTCGACCAAGACCGGTTCGATCACCTCGATCCAGGCCGTTTACGTGCCAGCCGACGACTTGACCGATCCATCGCCTGCAACCACCTTCGCCCACTTGGACGCCACCGTCGTGTTGTCGCGTAACATCGCCTCGCTCGGTATTTATCCAGCGGTCGATCCACTCGATTCCACCTCGCGCCAGCTCGATCCGAACGTGATCGGCCACGAACACTACGACACCGCTCGTCGCGTTCAAGCCACGCTGCAAAAGTACAAGGAATTGAAAGACATCATCGCGATTCTCGGTATGGACGAATTGTCGGAAGAAGACAAACAAGCCGTATCGCGCGCCCGTAAAATCGAACGCTTCTTCTCGCAGCCTTTCCACGTCGCCGAAGTGTTCACCGGCTCGCCTGGCAAGTACGTCACCCTGAAAGACACCATCCGTGGCTTCAAGATGATTTGCGACGGCGAATGCGACAGCCTGCCGGAACAGGCTTTCTACATGGTTGGCGGTATCGACGAAGCGATCGAAAAAGCCAAGAAAATGGCAGAAAAAGCGTAAAAACATAGGGTGCGTTTCCAACGCACCTTAGCGTTCACGAATCACGAGAAACAAACATGACTTCTACAATCCGTTGCGACATCGTCAGTGCCGAGAGCGAAATTTTTCACGGTGACGTACAAATGGTCGTGGTAACCGGTGAAATGGGTGAGCTCGGTATCGCGCCTCGCCATGCACCGTTGATCACCCGTTTGAAGCCGGGCTATGTCCGCGTCACGTTGGCGAACGGCGAGCAGCAGGAGTTTTATGTTTCCGGTGGCATTCTCGAGGTGCAGCCGCAAGTCGTTTCCATTTTGAGCGACACTGCAATTCGTGCCGCCGATCTGGATGAAGCCAAAGCCAAATCTGCCAAGGAAGATGCTGAACGCATTCTTGCCGGCCGTGGCGAAGCGCAAGACCTGGCCGAGGCACAGCAACAATTGATGCAAGCTACCGCCCAGCTGCAGGCGCTGGAACGTTTGCGCAAAAACATGAAGCACTAAGCAAAAGTCTCGCATGCTTCCCGAAAAACGCCGCCATTCGCGGCGTTTTTTATTGCCAAAAACACCAAGGTAGGCGCCCCCGATGTGATGCTTCTGATAGCATCACTTTTCAGAAATTAATTCTTCGAGCAAGTTTATGACCCAGGCCCTGCATATCGTGATTCTCGCTGCCGGTGAAGGCAAACGGATGAAGTCCGCCTTGCCGAAAGTACTGCAGAAAATTGCCGGCAAACCGATGCTTGCGCATGTGGTCGATGCCGCGCGCGCACTTGAGCCGGCAGGCCTGCATATCGTTTACGGTCACGGCGGCGCGCAGGTGCGTGAAGCGTTTTCCGATCAAGCGGATTTGCGTTGGGCGGAACAGGCAGAACAAAAAGGCACTGGTCATGCCGTACAGCAGGCGATGCCGGGCATTCCCGATAATGCACGCGTAATGGTGTTGTATGGCGACGTTCCATTGATCCGCACTGAAACCCTGCAGGCGATGTTGGCGTTCGATGCAAGCCTGGTGGTACTGGCGGCCGAGCTGGAAAATCCGACCGGTTATGGCCGCGTGGTGCTGGATGCGGTTGGCAATGTCGCCGCGATCGTCGAGCAAAAAGATGCGACGCCGGAACAACGCACGATTCGCCTGATCAATACCGGCATGATTGCCGTGCACGCCAATATGCTAAAAAAATGGCTGGCCGGTTTGAAGAACAATAACGCGCAGGGCGAATATTATTTAACCGATGTTTTCGCGGCCGCCGCACACGAATATCAGGCAGCGACTGTCGTGCGCTGCGGTGACGTGATCGAAACCGAAGGCGCCAACGACCCCTGGCAATTGATGCAACTCGAACGCGCCTTTCAAATGCGTTCGGCGAAAAAACTGGCCGAACGTGGCGTGCGCTTCAACGATGCATCGCGTTTTGATCTGCGTGGCGAGATTGACGTCGGAACCGATGTCGAAATCGATATCGATGTGATCATCGAAGGCAAGGTATCGTTCGGCACTGGCGTGAAAATCGGACCGTTCTGCCGTTTAAAAAATGTTTCGCTGGCCGATGGCGTGCAAGTACATGCACATTCGGATCTGGAAGGCGTGGTTGCAGGCAGCAACTGCACGATTGGCCCGTTTGCCCGTTTGCGTCCAGGCACCGAATTAAGCGAAGGCGTGCATATCGGTAATTTCGTCGAAACCAAAAAAGCGAAACTCGGCAAGGGCAGCAAGGCAAACCATCTGACCTATTTGGGTGATGCGGTGATCGGTGAAAAAGTGAATATTGGCGCCGGCACAATTACCTGCAATTACGATGGCATGAATAAATTCCAGACCACGATTGAAGACGGCGTGTTTGTCGGCTCCAATTCATCGCTGGTGGCACCGGTCACGATTTCGAAAGACGCCACGATAGGTGCAGGCAGCGTGATTACCAAAAATGCACCGGCGGAACAGTTGACGGTTTCGCGGGCGCGACAAGTCACTATTGCGGAGTGGCGGCGTCCACAGAAGAAATAGCCGGACTGGCATTGCGTAAAGCCCTGACTGTGGCATTCGCGTAGGCGAGCAAGTCTGCCCTGGCCATCACGTTGCTTTGCAAAATCAAGATCACGCCGGAATCTTCCAGCAGGATTTCCTGCTCAGCATCGCGGCGCGTGATCACGGCCTGCGTCCAGGCGCCTTTCGGCTCTTCCCAATCTTGCCGGCCAGAAGCCTGAATTTCCGGCAAGTAACGCTGGAACCAGCTAGTGGTGCTGACTTTTTCAGTGTCCAACAGATTGCGCGTCGTGATCAGATCGGCACGCAATACCGGCTTGCCGTTAACGTCTTTCCACATGCTGTGGCCGGCCACGGTGACTTGAGGCTCTGCGTCCAGGCACGTCGTGCCGCCAGTCACCGGCGGAAGTAAACGGCAGAGAGCCAGCCTGTCGGTATTGCTCAAGGGATGCACGGCGGTGTAGGCCGAAGCCTGTTTGCCGTTGGCTTGCAAATACCACCATGCAAAAATGCCGATCGCAAATACCAACAATAAGGCAATGAAAATGCCGTTGTGGACCTGTTTTTTATACAGCGTATTGAAAATTCCCATCGGTTAAGCATCGTCTCGGTGGTAAAACATAGCAAGCAGCATACTGGATGGCGGGACGAGATTGAATGCCGTAGTGTTGCATTTAGGGCCGGACGCTTAGGTTCAAGCTTTGCGGGTGAAGAACTTTACCGAGGAACACAGATGATTACGAACGCGAACAGGAAAATGCTCGCAGTATGCGCAACCCTGATATGGCTTGTTGCATGCAAACCGGGAGCGGACGCGACCACAGAGAAAGCCGCATCGAATCAGGAAGCCAAACCATCGCAGACTGCGGCGATGACGGCGACGCCAGAAAGCAATGACCACCAATCCCAGGGCTCACGCGGCGGTTCAGCTGGATTCGGCGATAGCGTAGAAAAAGTCAGAAAGGCGTATTCGAAGCCGATGCTAGCAACTACACCCGCCGAAGGTTCCAGTTGCTTATATCTTTATCCGGAAACCGATAAGCATGCCAAACACAGCGTTGGCTATATGTTTGAAGATAATAAATTCGTTCGTTTCGACGTCTATGACGACAGCCAGGCGGCGCCGGGAAATATAAGAGTAGGTGATAGCGCTGACACCGTTAAAACCAAATTTGCCGGTCGTCTCGAAGAAGCGCCGCATAAATACATCGAGAAAGGCTTTACGCTGACGGTAACGCCGCAAGACAAAACCGCCGTACACCTGGTTTTTGAAATAGACGCAAACGGCAGGGTAAGCAGTTGGCGACTCGGTGTGCCGCCACAAGTTTTTTATGTGGAAGGCTGTGGTTAGAAATAAACGGTAAATTCCGGAAATCGAGCCAGTGTCAGGCCGGCAGAGTAATCGAGACGATCAGTCCGCCGCCTTCTCGGTTGCTTAGTGCAATGCGACCGCCGTGCGCTTCGATAATTTCACGGGTAAGCGCCAATCCAAGTCCGGTACCACTGCGTTTGGTCGAATAAAAAGGCACCAGCGCATTGGTCAGCACGGCATCGGTCATGCCCTTGCCGCGATCGAGCACGTCGATGCGGATGAATTCGGCGATATGGCGAATCGAAAGTTTTACTTCTTTCGGATCGGAGTCGGACTCGGCGGCATTTTTCAGGAGATTGATTAGCGCCTGCTCGATTTGCGCGATATCGAATTGCGCCGGTCTTTCCGGCAGTCCGCCTTCGAGCACAAATGTCATCTGCGAATTCAGTCGCGAAATAAACGAAGGCCACTGCACGGTTTCCAGGCGCGGTGCTGGCAGTTTTGCAAAATGCGCATAGTCGCGAATGAAACCTTCCAGGTGACGGGCACGTTCTTCAACGGTCTTGAAAATTTCTTCCAGGCGTTGATATTGTTCGCGCCGAACCAGCTCGGCTCCGGAATGCGCCAGCGATGCAATCGGTGCCAATGAGTTATTGAGTTCGTGACTCAGGATGCGGATGACCTTTTTCCAGGTCTGTACTTCCTGGCGGCGCAGTTCGGTGGTGAGTTGCCGCAACAAAATCAATTCATGCGCACGGCCATTCAGGCGGAAGGTACGCCGTGCCAGGTGGTAAACCTCTTCGTTGTCGCCTTCCCCGACCGAAAACAAGCCGTCACCGCCGCGCTGGAAAGCTTCCTGCAAAGGCATTGGTAGCTCGGCGAACAAATTTTCAAGCGAATGACCTTCGAGTTTCCGGCCCTCGTTCAACAGGCGCCTTGCCGCAATATTCGAATAGACAATCGGACCGGAATCAATCCGCAGGAACATCGAGACCGGCGTGTTTTGCACCATGGTGTCGAGCAGCAATTCGCGTTGCACCAGATTCAAGCGCTGGTCGCGCAGCGCATCGCCGAGATCGTTATGCGCTTTGACCAACTCACCGATCTCGTCATCGCTTTTCCAGTTGACCGAAAAACTGTAATCACTATCGCGATAACTGCCGACCGTGCCGGCGAGTGCACGGAACAGCGAAAAATAATTGCGCAGTTGGCGATGCAGTAGAAGCAATGAAACGGGAATCATCACTGCAATCACGACCAACCCGACGACCCAGTCGGATTCGAATTCGTGGCGCAACAGCAGACTTAATGCAGTCGCGATCGCCAGCAGGACGGCAACGCAGGCACTCAGGCGCAGCGAAATGGAGTATTTGAAGACATTCCACTTCATGGATTACGGGCGATGCCAAGCCGTTCCATGCGGCGATACAGCGCTTGGCGACTCAAGCCTAATTCAGCAGCGGCCTGCGCGATTACGCCGGCGTTTTTTTCGATCGCCTGCTCGATAGTGGCGCGATCCAGTTCCACATCGCCATTATTCGGAACTGGCGTAACTTTAATCGGCAAGCCCAAATCCGCCGCCGATATTTCGTCGTTGTTGACAAGCAATTGCACGCGCTGCATCACGTTCTTCAATTCGCGCACATTGCCCGGCCAATGGTATTGCGACAATGCCAGTTCAGCGCTGGATGACAAACGCTTCGTCTTGTTTAGAAAATGCTGCGCCAACGGAATTATGTCGTCGATGCGTTCCGACAAAGGCGGTAATCTCAATTCGATCAGGTTCAAGCGGTACAACAAGTCTTCGCGGAACTGCCCATTGCGGATCATCGCCGGAATATCACTGTTGGTCGCACTGACCACGCGCACCTTGACGCTACGCTCCTTGTTGGAGCCGAGTCGTTCGAATTTTCCGGTTTCCAGCACACGCAGCAATTTCATCTGCCCGGCCGGAGGCAGGTTGCCGATTTCATCGAGAAACAATGTGCCACCATCGGCGGCTTCGAATTTTCCTTCACGTGCTTTCGTCGCCCCGGTATAGGCACCGGCATCGGCACCGAACAATTCGGCTTCGATCAGTTCGCTCGGCAACGCGCCGCAATTGAGTGTCACGAATGGACCGTTTCTTACCGAAGAATTCTTCTGGATGATTTCGGCGATGCGTTCCTTGCCTGCACCGTTCGGGCCGGTGATCAATACCGGAACATCGGCTTTGGCGATCTGGCAAGCCAGCGATAGCACGCGTTCGGTGCTACCGTCGTTCCAGATAAAACCGCACAAATCGTAATTGGTTTCCAGTGCATGTTTCTGTTTGCGTTCGCGTTGCAAGCGGCGACCGAGTTCCCGCTGCGTTTGTCCGAGCTCAAGCAGGTTCAACGATGTGGCAAGCAGTTTTTTATCATCCCAGGGCTTGGCCAGATAATCGGCCGCGCCATGTTTGATCAGGCTGACGGCCGCATCCAGATGGGTCCAGGCAGTCAGTAAAATGACCGGCAAATCGGGATGGCGTAGGCGAATTTGCTTGAAAAGCGCGACACCTTCTTCGCCCGACGTGGTGTCCTCCGTGAAATTCATGTCCTGCAAGACGAGATCAATCGCGTTGTCCTGCAATAAAGCTAAACCCTGCTGCGGACTGGTCGCGCGCAGGGTGTCGATATCATGCAACGAGAACAATACTTCGAGTGCAGTGATGACCGAAGTATTGTCGTCAATAATCAGAACGGTAGGCATGAGCCAAGTTTACTCATGCACTGCGGGTTGCGATAGCCGGAGCAATCTGTGCCGCACGCCATGCCGGGCCCAGTACGGCCGTCACGCCGAGGAATAGCAGAGCAATCGCACCCATCAATAAATACACCAACGGCAGGCGTTGCAATTCCAGCTCGCTCATCATTGCGCGATTCAACGCGATTGCCAGACCGCTGCCCAGCACGATGCCGAACATGCAAATCATCACGTTCTCGGTCACGAAGTAGCGAAGGATGTCGGAGCGACGTGCACCGAGTGCGCGTCGCACACCGATTTGTTTGCGACGCTGGTTTACCCACAATGATGCAAGGCCGACGATGCCACTGGCCGTCATCAGCAGCAACAGGCCAATCACGATCAGCAGTCCGTTCGCCATCGTGTGCTCACTGCGGTAACGGGTTTCACGAAGTTGGTCCATGCTTTGGTTTTCTGCGATCAGACGGCCTTGTTCCAAGCCCAGCAATACTTTTTCCGCATCTTTCATCACACGCTCGCGTTGGCCGGGTTCGGCGCGGACGGCATAGATGTTGTAAGACTGCACATAACGGGCCGGCAAAATAAAAGACTCGTCACCATTATTTTCGGTATTCCAGCTGGCACGGCCCCAGGGCGTGACCAGCATGTCGACCACGCCGATAATTTCGATCGGTGGTTCGCCGCGGCCATTGTAGAAAATCTTTCCAAGCGCCGAAGCATCATTCGGATACAGTTTTTTCGCGAGCGCCTTGGTGACAAGAGCTACTTTATGTTTGGGTTGATCGGGCAGATTGTCGTTGATTTCAAGCATGTCACCTGAATTGAAATCCCGGCCTTCGATGATTTTTGAACCGAAGGTATTTATCAATGTTTCATTGCCGGCATATACCGCTGGACTGGCGACCGATTCGGTTTGTTTCGGATCGGTCTGGATGCCGGTATTGGAGCCCGATTGCGATAGCGGCATTTGCGTGGTCCAGGCAACGCTGGCAACACCGGGAATCGCACGCAAGGCATCTTCATCGCGCTTCAGACGGGCAATCCCACCGTCGGATTTTTTATCCGATACCGAAATCATGAACAGATTGGCATCGTCGACACCGCTGACGCGATTGGCTTCATTGGTGCGATCACGTACCACATATAAAGCATTGGACAGAATCGCGAGCGTCAAGGCAATTTGAACGGCGATCAAAATCACGCCGGTCTTGCTTCGCATCATCGCGGAAAAAATGGGTCTGATTTCCATGGTCGTTTCCTCGGGAAATGTTTTATTGGCTTTTCAGCTGGATGGCCGGGCGTACCTGGCAGGCGCGCCAGGTCGGCAACAAGCCGGCTAGCAGGGCAGCTACAATCGATACGGACAACGTGATTACCAGCATCTTCCAATCCATCTGGTAGAAATCACTGGCTTCTGCCAATTGGCTGCTCAAGATATGTACGCCATACCAGCTCAGCGCCAGGCCCAGCATTGCACCGACAATTCCCACTACGCCGGCTTCGATCAAATACTGGCGAAAGATTTCATTGCGTGATGCGCCCAATGCACGGCGCACACCGATATCGCCGGCACGCGCGGTAAATTTTGCCAACATCAACGCCACCAGGTTCACGATGCAAACCAGCAGGAAGCCGAAAGCCATCCAGCTCGACAATTTGGTATCGCGGCCAACCACACCGACATCTTCCAGCCATTCGCGCAGATTCAATAATTGCAAAGGTTCCGGACGCGGCATGCGGCCGAGTTTCTTTTGTTCGGCGACATACGCGTTTAAATAATCCTTGTACGCGGCAGCATCGCCGGCACTGGCAAGTTCAACCCAGTACTGGATCCAGGTGCATTCGGATTTCAACCAGCCTTCATAACCCGGGCCCGGATCGCCGGAGCAATTATTCCAACCGTTATTGCTGTATTCGCGACTGACCGCATTCGAAAACGGGATCCACAATTGTTCGGGACGGCTGGTAGCACGCGTGCCATACAAGCGGTAAAACTTCGGTGTTGGTTCCCAGACTTCGAGCACGCCGGTAATCGTGTAATCGCGATCATCGACGCGAATGCTTTTTCCAACCGGGTTTTCCTTCTTGAACAATTTTTCAGAAAGCTCCGGGCCAATCACGGCCACATTCGCGGCTTTTTCATCGGCATCGGGGGTCCAGCCATTACCAAAACGGAACGGCATATCGAACATCGAAAAAGCATCGGCGGTCGTCGCCATCGCGCGTTCGGAAAATGCCGGTAAATCCTTGCGGCCGCTGTCTATGGCTGGATTCGCGCTGTACAAGACCGTCTGTGCCTTGCCGCGTTTGTCGCGCAATAAATTTCTGGCATCGGTATAGGTGAATTGGAAATCCGGGTCATCGCCGGCTTTGTAGCCCTGCATGTCGGACACATGAAATTTCGGAACAAACAGGCGATCGCTTTTATGCGGCATCGGGTCACCGGACAACACCAGCAACATCGTCAAGCTGGTCATGCTGGTGCCGATACCGAGCGCCAGGATCAAAATCATCAGTGTGGTCAAAATCGGATTGCGCCGCAAACTGCGCATGCCGAGTACAAAATAATAATTCCACATGTCGGCGCTCCTTATGCAATCTCGACCGCATGCTTCAGGGCATGCTGGGTTTCTTGCGTGAGATCGGTCACGGTGCCGTCCATGATGTGGACATTGCGTTGCGCACGTGCGGCGAGTTCCGGATCATGCGTCACCATCAGGATGGTTGTGCCTTGCGAATTGATGTCTTCCAGCAACTCCATCACGCCGCGTGCCATTTGCGAATCCAGGTTGCCGGTCGGTTCGTCGGCCAGCAGCACTTTCGGCGAACCGGCAAGTGCGCGGGCAATCGCGACGCGTTGTTGCTGACCGCCGGACAATTCAGCCGGATAGTGTTTCAGGCGTGACGACAAACCAACGCGACCCAATGCTTCTTCGATGCGACGTTTACGTTCGGCCGCATTGAAGCCGCGATAACGCAAGGGCACGTCGACGTTGTCGAACAGATTCAAATCCGGAATCAGGTTGAAACCCTGGAAAATAAAACCGAGTTTTTCGTTGCGCAGTTTTGAACGCGCATTGTCATCGAGACCTTTGACTGAAACGCCATCGAGCCAGAATTCGCCACCGGTGAATTCTTCCAGCAAGCCGGCGATATTCAGGAACGTCGTTTTGCCGGAACCCGAAGGTCCGGTCACGGCGACGAATTCGCCTTCCTTCACGGAAATATCGAAGCCACGCAGCGCATGGGTTTCAATCAAATGGGTGCGATAGACTTTACTGAGTTGCTGCATCTTGATCATGACGGTTCCTTTTCTGATAGATCAAATATTCGATTAATTAATTTGTACGCGTTCGGCATTTTGGAAAGTGTCGCTGCCCGAGACGACGACTTTGTCGCCGACTTTCAGGCCGGAAAGAATTTCAACCGCATTGATGCTGGTCGCACCGATTTCGACCGGTGTCTTGATCGCGATGCCGCCCTGGTCGATGTAGACGAAACGGCCGCCGCCTTGTTCGACGAAAGGACCGCGCGCAACGAGTACGACATTCGGTTTTTCTTCGATCAGGATGCGGGCATTCAAGCGTTGGTTCTGACGCAGGCCTGACGGTTGCTCGCCTTCGAAGCGTACGCGCACCAGAACCTGGTTGCGTACGACCTCCGGCGAAATCGCCGACAGTTTGCCTTTCGCCTTTACGGTGCCGAGCGTGATTTCAGTGCTCATGCCCAGGCCCAAATCATCGGCATAGGTTTCCGGTACTTCCAGTTCTACTTCGAGTTGCGATAGATCCACCACCGTCATCAAGGCAGTATTTGCGGCGACGACTGCGCGATCGGTGACCGACAATGTGCCGATCACGCCGTCGACCGGCGCACGCACATTGAGTTCATTGACGCGACGCTGGATATCGGCGACCTGCAAACGTTGGCGGGTCAGCTGACTTTGTTTGGTCTGCAATTCCAGGCCGGCATCCTGTATATCCAGATGCGATGCCTGCGTGGCCTGCTTGCTGCGGATTTCTGCGGTCTTCAGCGCATCTTTAGCACGCAGGTAATCGACTTCGGCAATCGCGCCGGCTTTATAGCCTTTTTCGGTACGCTGCAAAACGCGTTCGGCACTCAGGCGGTTCACGTCGGCTTCGTCGGAATCGCGACGTGCAATCAGGTTTTGTTTTTGCGCGAGGATACGTTGGCGTGCGACTTCGGCTTCTAGTTGATCCAGGCTCGATTGTTCGCGGGCCAACTGATTGCTCAGTTCTGGCGAATCCAGCACGGCCAGCACATCGCCTTTTTTCACTTTGTCTCCGGCACGGATCTTCAGGGTGACTGTGCTCATTGCAGGTGCGTACAAGGTCGGGCTGACGGCCGCGACGATTCGACCATTGACCGCGGCATCGCGTACCAAGGTGCCGCGGGTCACTTCGGCAATGCGAATGCGATCGGCACTGACCGAGCGCTCGCTGGAGAAGAATGCCGACAGCCACCACAACATTGCGAGCAAGGCGGCAACACCGAGCGCAATCAGTATGGTGCGCTTGTGATTCGAGCTGGCGGGGCTGGACATGACCTGGTCTTGGGCGGAGGTGTCGCGAATCATGGGCGGACTTTTCACAATTGAGATACCGGCATACAGCAAGCTCCGTGCCACTTGTAAGTCGCTGAATTTGTTGGCTTAAATAATCGGAAAGGCGGTGTCCGCAGTGTCCGCGGTGTCCGCCCGGCACTTGAAATCCGGTACAAGCCGAACAATGCTGCCGCGCAGATGCTCGCCTTTCACGGTCAGGCGCGATTTGAACTAAAAACTCTGCCCTGCATCCAATCACGCTAAAATATCGGTTCAAACCAGAGGCCAATCTATGTGCGGAATTGTCGGTGCGGTAGCTAAACGCGATGTGGTCCCATTTTTGGTCGATGGCCTGAAGCGATTGGAATATCGCGGTTACGACTCCGCCGGTATCGCGGTACTTTCCGACGAACTACGCCGCGTACGTCGCACCGGTCGCGTGGCCGAAATGGAAAACGCCGCGAAGGAAGAAAACCTGCACGGACTGGTCGGCATCGGCCATACGCGTTGGGCCACCCATGGCGGCGTGACCGAAGGCAATGCGCATCCACATATCAGCTCCGGTGAATTGGCGCTGGTGCATAACGGCATTATCGAAAACCATGAACAGCAGCGCGATCGTTTGCGTGCGCTTGGTTATGTTTTCGAATCGCAAACCGATACCGAAGTGATCGGTCACCTGATCCACCACTATCTGAAAACCGAAGGCGATTTATTGCATGCTACCCAGCGCGCGGTAAAAGATCTGCAAGGCGCTTACGCGATTGCGGTTGTCAGCAAGCTGGATCCGGAACGCCTGATTGCCGCGCGCATGGGTTGTCCACTTTTGGTCGGCCTGGGTGATGGTGAAAACTTTATTGCTTCGGATGCTTCGGCGGTTATTTCCGCGACCCGGAAAATTATCTTCCTGGAAGAAGGCGACGTTGCCGAGGTGCGTCTGGATGGCGTAACGGTATTCGATACCGACGGCAACGTGATCGAACGCAAAATCCATATGTCGGACGTGTCGCTGGCATCGATGGAACTCGGTCCTTACAGCCATTTCATGCAGAAGGAAATCCACGAACAACCGCGTGCGATTGCCGACACGATCGAACCAATCATCGCCGAAGGTTTTTCGCCGAGATTGTTCGGCGAGAATGCCGCCGAATTATTGGCGAACGTTACCTCGGTGCAGATTCTTGCCTGCGGTACCAGTTACTACGCCGGCTTGACCGCGCGTTACTGGATGGAAGCGATGGCCAATATTCCCTGCAGCGTGGAAGTCGCCAGCGAATACCGCTATCGCGCTGCAGTCGCGAATCCAAACCAATTGATCGTGACCATTTCGCAGTCCGGCGAAACGCTCGACACGATGGAAGCGCTGAAATATGCGAAAAGTCTTGGCCAATCGAAAACCTTGTCGATCTGCAATGTGCAGGAAAGCGCAATTCCGCGTTCAAGCGCGATGGTGTTTTATACCCGTGCCGGTGCCGAAATCGGCGTTGCTTCAACAAAGGCATTCACTACGCAATTGATCGCGTTGTTCGCGCTGGTAGGCACGCTGGCGAAATTGAATGGCCGCCTGGATCATGAAGCCGAACAGAAATTGATGGAAGAACTGCGGCATTTGCCGGGTAGTGTGCAACACGCGCTGAATCTCGAACCGCAGATTACCGTGTGGGCGGAAAGATTCTCGCCGAAACAGCACGCATTGTTTTTAGGGCGCGGCCTGCATTATCCGATTGCGCTGGAAGGCGCGTTGAAGCTGAAAGAAATTTCCTATATCCATGCCGAGGCCTATCCGGCCGGCGAGTTGAAACACGGTCCGCTCGCACTGGTCGATAAAGAGATGCCGGTCGTGGTGATCGCGCCGAATGATTCGCTGCTGGAAAAAGTGAAATCGAATATCCAGGAAGTGCGCGCGCGTGGCGGCGAGATGTATGTGTTCGCCGATGCCGACAGCCATTTCAGCGAGTCGGAAAACGTGCACGTGATACGCACGCCGCGCCATGTCGGAATCCTGAGCCCGGTCGTGCATGCGATTCCGGTGCAGTTGCTGGCGTACCACACGGCCTTGTCGCGCGGTACCGATGTTGATAAGCCGCGTAACCTGGCGAAGTCTGTGACGGTGGAATAATCAACGGTAGGAGCGACGGAAGTCGCGATAGTCGTTGCCGGTTTCTGGCGACCGAACAAATGGAAATAACATGACCCAATCTCTCCGCATCTGCGTCTACGCCGCATCATCCAATCAAGTGGCGCCGGAATTCCACGACGCCGCGTTTCAACTCGGCGAAACCCTGGCTAAAGCCGGCCATAGCATTGTTTATGGCGGCGGCTCGCAGGGTCTGATGGGCGCATTGGCGAATGGCGCGCTGAAAAATCAGGGCCAGGTAATCGGCATCTTGCCGAAATTCATGGCCGACCTCGAATGGGGCCATACCGGTTTGACGCATCTGGACCTGGTCGAAGACATGCGTGAACGCAAACACAAATTATTGACTGGCTCCGATGCGGTGATTGCACTGCCGGGCGGTTGCGGCACGCTGGAAGAATTATTCGAAGCGATTACGCTGAAGCGACTCGGCATTTATTTCAATCCGATTATTTTGCTCAATACCAAAAACTTCTATGCACCGCTGCAAACTTTCATGCAGCAAGTGATTGACGAGAAATTCATGAATCCCGAACACCATGCAATGTGGTCGCTGGTGGATTCCGTCGACGAGGCATTGCCAAAAATTCTTGCAACACCGAAATGGCGTGAAGATGCACGCGATTACGCGGTGGTGCGTTGATTTCACTTAAGAGTAAGAAATATCAAATGAAAATTTTATTGATTGGTTCTGGTGGCCGCGAACATGCGTTGGCCTGGAAATTGGCACAATCAAGCCGTGTTGGCGAAGTGCTGGTAGCACCCGGTAATGCAGGCACGGCGACCGAAGCGAAGTGCCGCAATATCGAGATCTCCGCGACCAATATCGAAGCCTTGCTCGAATTGGCGAAAAAGGAAAAAGTTGCTTTTACCGTGGTAGGTCCGGAAGCACCATTGGTGATCGGCGTGGTCGATTTGTTCCGCGAACACGGGCTGAAGATTTTTGGACCGACCAAGCAAGCCGCACAACTGGAAGGCAGCAAAGCCTACGCGAAAGATTTTCTCGCCCGTCATGAAATTCCAACCGCGTATTACGCAGTCTATGAAGACGCTGAACTGGCGTTGGATCACCTGCACGACGTCGGTGCGCCGATCGTGATCAAGGCCGATGGTTTGGCGGCGGGCAAGGGCGTGGTCGTTGCGATGACCTTCGGTGAAGCCGAAGCGGCGATCGTCGATATGTTGAGCGGCAATAAATTGGGTGATGCCGGCTCGCGCGTCGTGATCGAAGAGTTTCTGCAGGGCGAAGAGGCCAGTTTTATCTGCATGGTTGATGGCAAGACCGCATTGCCGATGGCGACCAGCCAGGATCACAAGCGGGTGCACGACGGCGATACGGGCCCGAATACCGGCGGCATGGGCGCATATTCACCGGCCCCTGTCGTGACGCCTGAAGTACATGCACGCGTGATGCGTGAAGTGATCGAGCCAACCGTGAACGGCATGATTGCCGACGGTATTCCATTCACCGGATTTCTGTATGCCGGTTTGATGATCGACGAAAGCGGCGGCGTAAAAGTGATCGAATTCAACGTGCGTTTCGGCGACCCGGAAACACAGCCGGTGATGATGCGCCTGAAGTCCGATCTGGTGGATTTGATCGAAGCGAGTTTCGATCAGGGGCTCGACAAGGTATCGGCCGAGTGGAGTTCGCAATGTTCGTTGGGCATCGTGATGGCGGCGGAAAATTATCCGGAAACACCGAAAACCGGCGATGAAATTTCCGGTCTCGATACAACGATGCATGGAGGCAGCAAGGTATTTCATGCCGGCACGAAGTTGCTTGATGGCAAAGTCATCACTGCAGGCGGACGCGTACTTTGTGCCTGCGCCTTGGGTGATTCCGTTGCCGATGCACAAAGCCGGGCTTACGATGCGGCTTCGCATATCTCCTGGAACGGCGAATTCCATCGCAGCGATATCGGTTGGCGTGCAATCGAGCGCGAGAAAAATAAATAAAAATTGCGGGTGCGCCCTGGGCGTACCCCGTAGTAGAAATATCGGCTACCCGGCCGCAAAAGCTTGCCGTGTGGCAGCCCAGCCCCTAACCTTGGACATCAATCCGAGGTAGCCATGGCTCATAACCAGTTTGATTTACTGAAACAACGTCGATTCGCGCCATTTTTCTGGACGCAGGCACTCGGCGCATTCAATGACAATGTATTCAAGAACGCCTTGATTGCGATGGTGACTTTTGTTCTGGTGTCACTGAGTAAGGAACAGGGGTCAACTTTTATCCAGCTATCCTCCGCGTTGTTTATCCTGCCGTTTTTCCTGTTTTCGGCTACGTCGGGACAACTAAGCGAACGCTTCGACAAGGCCAAACTCGCGCAAGCGGTCAAGTGGATGGAAATCGCGATCATGCTGATCGCTTCGGTTGGTTTCATTTACAAGAATATTCCACTGCTGATGGTCTGCGTGTTTGGCATGGGCTTGCACAGCACGCTGTTCGGGCCATTGAAATACAGTTTGTTGCCGCAGGTGTTGAGACCTGAGGAATTAACTGGTGGTAATGGCTTGGTCGAGATGGGGACGTTCGTCGCGATTCTGGTCGGCACGATATTAGGCTCTTTCCTGATCACCATTCCGGAAACAGGCGCTTATTGGGTAGCCGGCGCCACGATTTTGATCGCCGTTACTGGCTTGCTTACTTCCCGCAAAATGCCGACAGCTCCGGGCACGACGGATAGCATTAACTGGAACCCGATTTCGGAAACCCTGAATACGCTCAGTTTTGTTACAAAAAACCGCAGTGTGTTCCTTTCCTGCCTTGGCATTTCCTGGTTTTGGTTTTACGGTTCGGTGTTCTTCTCCCAATTGCCGCAGTATTCGAAATATGTGCTTGGCAGCAGCGAAGGCACGTTCGCATTATTGTTGAGTCTGTTTTCGATCGGTATCGCGGTTGGTTCATTGTTATGCGAAAAACTATCGCATCGCACCGTTGAAATCGGCCTGGTACCGCTGGGCGCAATCGGCATGACCGTATTCGGCGCGGATTTGTTTTTTGCGCATCCGCAAATTGTCGGCGAGAAAGGATTGCTGTTGTCGCAAGTCATTGCACAGCCGGGCGTGAAGCGAGTCATTTTCGATTTATTCATGATGGCGATTTTTAGTGGCCTATATATCGTGCCGCTATTTGCGCTGGTGCAAAGCCGCACAGACAAGGACAAGGTGTCGCGCGTTATCGCCGCCAATAATATTTTGAATGCGCTGTTTATGGTGGTGGCTGCCGGCCTATCCATTGTTGCGCTGAATGTGCTGCATTGGACCATTCCGGAATTATTGCTGGCGGTTGCAGTATTGAATGCGTTTGCGGCGCTTTACATTTTCAGCCTGGTACCGGAATTCCTGATGCGTTTCGTGGCCTGGGTACTGACCAAGATGATGTACAAGGTTGAGACCAAGGGCATCGAGGAAAACATTCCCGACGAAGGCGCGGTGCTGATCGTCTGCAACCACGTCAGTTATATGGATGCCTTGATACTCGGCGGTGCAATTCCGCGGCCTGCCCGCTTCGTGATGTATTACAAGATTTTCCAGATTCCGGTCGCCAGCTGGTTCTTCAAAACCGCGCGTGCAATTCCGATTGCCGGTGCCAAGGAAGATCCGGAAACCATGCAGAAGGCTTTCGATGAAGTGGACAGGGCATTGGCGGAAGGCGAAATCGTCGGCATTTTTCCGGAAGGTAAATTGACCACCGATGGCGAGATCGCCGAATTTAAATCCGGCGTCGAAAAAATTCTCGCCCGCCGTGCCGTGCCGGTCGTTGCGGTTGCGTTGAAAGGCATGTGGGCAAGCATGTTCAGCAAACGCGATTCCAGGTTGGGCCGTTTGCGAGTGCCGCGACGCATACGTGCGCATATCGAAGTCGAAGCCGCACCCGCGATGCCCGCTGCCGAAGTCAACGCAGAAATACTTGAAGCCAAAGTGAAGTCATTGCGCGGCGATCGGGCATAATTAGCTGTAATCAAGCGGAGATACATCATCATGAAATGCCCAAGTTGCAGCGCCGAATGTTCCGACCAGGCACAGACCTGTGAATTCTGTGGTTATTCCTTTATCGCTACAGAGGAGCCGGCTGCCGTGATATCACCGCCGACGCCACCGCCGATAGCCGAACCGCCTCCTGCCACATCACCTCCGCCTGTAAGCCCTTATCAAAATGTCTCGCAGGCTACGCGCGTACCGGATAGTGTGTCGAACCATTTGATCTGGGCGATCATATCGACGGCTGTTGCAACGATCGTGACCATGCTTACCTGCTGCTGCATACCGCTGGGTCTGCCTTCGGGTATCGCTGCGATCGTATTTGCCCTGAAGGTGAACAAGCATTTTGAGGCCGGCGATACCACCGGCGCCTTGCAAGCCTCCAAGACTGCAAAGATGTGGTGCTGGGTAACGACGGCATTGGCGATCGTTTTCGGCATTTTGTTTGTGGTCTCGCTGGCGATGAATCTGCTCGGTTATACCGATCAGAACGGATTGCAAGAGTTGCTCAAACAGATTGAAGCCGGTCGGTAAAAATGCGCGTGCATGCGTGGTGGTTGGCTCTACCATTTGCGGTCCTGGTGCTGCTCGGAATTTACCTGTTGCGCACCTATGACCCGAACGTCGCCGGCAATCCTTTTCTTGCCTGCATGTTCCATAAGCTAACCGGATTGTATTGCCCGGGTTGTGGACTGACCCGCGCAATGCACGCCCTGGTGCATTTCGATTTGTTGCGCGCGATTCGCATGAATGCTTTTTTCATGCTGAGCTCGCCGATCATTGCCTTGTTGATCTGGCGATTGTTCCGGCCCTTGCCGAAGGTGCTCGAGGCGATCGTCAAGCCATTGGCAAATCCATGGCCATGGGTGGTCGCGGTGCCGCTGTTCGCGGTGTTGCGCAACCTGCCCTGGTATCCGTTTTATTTATTGGCGCCGATAGCCTGAACGGGTTGGCGACTAATCGTGTTAGCTGCCATCTGTTCCAGGTGTGACCGATGAAATGTCCAAACTGCAATGCAGAGTGTCCTGAGCTAGCCAGCGAATGCGAATTCTGCGGGCAGAAATTCAATGGCGATGCAGAAAGATCAGCGCCTACTTTCGAGTCACAAACACCGCCAAGCCCGCCGCCGATGCCGGATTATTCACCGCCGCCGGTGTCGGGTTTTGAATCGGATAACCCCTACGCTGCTTCGGATAGTTCTTTGTACGGGCGTCCGCAGGTGCCCAACTACGATGTGCCGAACCATTTGGCATTGGCGATCACGTCGGCAGTGTTAACTTTGCTGTGTTGCTGCTTTCCGTTCGGCATTATCCCGGTCGTTTTTGCCACCCAGGTAGGTACGAAACTGGCGAATGGAGATTTCGAAGGTGCGAAATCCGCGTCGGACAACGCAAAGTTATGGTCGTGGATATGCATGGGCGTCGCGGTTGGATTGTACGTACTCAATCTGGTTCTTCAGTTCGGATTAGGCTTGTACAAGCTGGATTGAAAAATTACCGGACGTGTTTAATCCGAACGGGACTATCGGCATAATGAGCCGTATCAGGGTGAAAAACATGAAGGGGAAACTGGGTGAGATGTCCTAATTGCGGCGCTGAATGCTCCGATCAAGCTGTAG
>JBOHYG010000021.1:0-2806 GCA_050737875.1 Arenimonas sp.
CTGGTACATTCATCATGAAGTGCGCACTCAAGCGATGGACATCGCCAGGGTGCGCGCCGCCACCGGTTACTTCACCGATAATGGTCGCGCGCTTGTTGTTCTTCATCGCGTAGGCAAAATCTTCGGCAGCCGAAAAGGTGTCACTGCTGGTCAGTAGATACAATTTTCTTTTTTCACCGTATTTTTTCCCGGCCACGGTTTCAGTGGTCCACATCTCACTGGTTTTGTTTTCCGGGCGCATGTAGATATCGTTCAAATGCGTGCGCTTGTCGTGAAAATAGCTTGCATACAATGCCACTGTTTCCGGGGACCCGCCGCCATTTTTCCGCAAATCGATAATTAGCGCGCGGGTATCGCTCAGCAGGTTCATCGCCGCCGCCATGCGTTCGGCGGCCTGCGGTGCATCGGCGAAACCGTGGATATCGATATAACCAATATTGAACGACAAGCGATCGACATTGTGGAAACCGTAATTCAGCCGGACATTTTCCGATTGCCGTCTCTGGGCTTCCATCTGCACTTCTTCGCCGGGCTGCGTCACCGGGATTGGTTCTTCGAAATATCGCAGCTCGAGATGTTTATCCTGTGTTTGCGCCTGCAAACTTTCGCCGATCTTTTCGGCCAGCTCGTTCGCGCTCGTTACATCTTCGTAGTCGCCATTTTTCAGTTCCGCCCGCAGGCGTTTTTCCATCGCTGCGGCTTTTTCTGGGAACACATAGTATTGATTGAGATTGGCGATCACCGCTTCGATCACTTCAACGCGCGTTGCCTGGTCGATTTTCATGTCTTTTTGTGGCGGGCCGTCGCGTCCCATCCCGAAGGCTGGCAACAGGATGAATGCGGCACCGCCAATAACGGTGGCGACCATTAGCCAAATGATTCGGCGCAGATTTTTTCTGGTATTTGCTTGCATGACAAAAATCCTTTGTGTTTGTATGTTTGTCTACTAATTGATTAGTAGTTTGGAATGAAAAAAAGACGACTCGTTTATTTTGCAAATGACTCCGAAGACTCGATGGCAAGCGTGCTGAAAATCCATTGACCATTCGTTTTTTCACCGACCGCCAGAACTTCGGCTCTTCCTTTCGAACCAGACAGCACGAGCGACAGTTGTGCTTCGTCTTCATCGGTATAACTAGGGCCATGGATTGATTCGGAGACGATCGAAGAACCCAATACTGCAACCATGTGTGCATCCTGCTGCGCGGCATGCACTGCGGCTTTCACTGCCTCTGCGTCGGTCATCGAAGGCGTTGGTGGTGGTGCCGGCGGAGCTGGTGGCGTGGGTGGTGCTGGCGGAGCCGGTGGTTTTTGATTCTTCAACCACTGACGCACATTTTTATCGATCGTCGCCAGCTTGCCATTCACTCTGAATGTTTCATGTGCGTTGCCGGAAAGATCTATCCACTTGTGATACACGCGGCTGACACCCTGATCATTGGTTTCGCGAATCTCGGTCGAGTCACCGATATGGGTCCACCAGGACAGGTCATCGGCAAGCGAACCATCGTTGTTGGTATGGTTCAGCTGAGCGGCCAGCAAGACACCGGAGCACAACAAGACAAAAAGACCTATCGGCACGCCCCAGCGAATTTTCGCGGGCGTGTCCGGGGAAAGCAGTCGCGTAATACGTTGCATCAGTGAACCTCCATCGGCGGATAAAGCAAGTGCGTGGGCAGAAAACCGGTCGCGCTCCAATGTCGCAAGCGCTTCGGCCAAAGCAATGGCGTCGCCACACACCGCCACCGCAAGATCATCACAGGCGTTTTCGCGTTCAAGCCGGATGCGACGATTCAACCACCAGACTGCCGGGTGGTAAAACAACACCACTTCGATCACGCATTGCAGTCCGTTCCAGATCCAATCGAGACGACGCACATGGGCGAGTTCGTGCGCGATCAACACTTCGATGTGGTCCGGTGAAAGTTTCGTCAGCATCGACACCGGCAACCAGATGACCGGACGCCACACGCGTGCGGTACATGGAATGCCCATGTTCTCGATCAGTCTTATGGTGATCTGGCGGCGGATACCCAAAGCGACGCGAATCGATTCGGCACGTTGCAACCAGATCGATGGCAACGGCATGGAGGATTGATGATCGAACTTGCGCAGCATCCACCAACCGCCGAGCAATCGCAGCAGCATGAACACGACGCCCGTACTCCATAACCAGGGTAAAAATAAAGCCGATGCCGATGAAGTTACCTGCGGCAGATTCAACATCGCCGGCATCAGCAGAGGCAGTACGCCGGTCGTATGAGCCGCCGTGCCGACATTCGAATATTCCGATGCCAGCAACAGGAACGTTTCTACCGGCGCTGCAATCATCAATACTAAAAACAGCATGCCGATTACATGTTTTACCGCAGCACTGCGCCGACGCAACAAACCCATCACCATCGCTGCGGACAAACCCAGCACGGCAATCTGCCACAAACTATGCAGCAGGGTTTGCGCCAGTATGGATTCGAACGACGGTGCGATATTCATATCAGGCTTTGTCCTTGCGGGCTTTGGCCTTCGCGATCAACTGGGTGATCGCATCAAGATCCGCCGAGCTTGCGGTGTTGCCATCGAGTGCATGCTGCACCAGTTGCAATGCCGAGCCGGAAAATACGCGCTGCATCAAATCGTTCAACATCGCCGATTGCACCACCGGTTCCGGCGAGGTTGCCGCGTAACGATGACTGCGCTCGGACTCATCGCGATTGACCAGGCCCTTGTCGGCCATGATCGTCATCATCTTCAACACCGTCGTGTAGGCGGTGTCTTTATTACGAACCAGGGCTTCATGCACCTCGCG
>JBOHYG010000022.1:0-23361 GCA_050737875.1 Arenimonas sp.
CATCTGCTGATCGTAACCTAGAGGCAATTGCAACTTTACAAAAAACCAGGCGTTAGCAGACAAAGGAGAGTTTTACGGCACATGAAGTCACGTTGGACATTTCCACCAAATTCGTCCTGATAAAGACGTAACGTGCCCTCTAGTTTGTAGAAGCTTATCGGTCCGTTGTTGTGTGCCGTTTTTCAAGCTCTGCCGGTGAAAATCCCTAGTCACTTCTATGACTCAGAATCGGGTCTGCATTACAACTATTTGCGAGATTATGAATCAGGGACTGGCAGATATTTGCAAAACGATCCAGCCGACATGCAGGGATTGGTCGAATTCTCGAATTAGAAGCTGCTCAGTTGGAGGACAAGTCGGATCACATGGAGATTGCGGAACTTGCGATGGCGTTTGTTCAAAATGGAGATGCCATGTCGACGGAATGCAGATCGCTCGAATTTGTTATGCCCAACCAGCAGCTTGCTCGAACTCCGTTAGAGATTAAGATGATGCAATGAATGCAGATCATCTAGCCCTTCTTAGGAAGGGAATAGAAACCTACTTAAGCCACTACGACGACGGGGACCTAGAGCCCATTAAGTCGTACCTTCCGTATGACTTCGAAGACGAAATAAATCGCTACGAATGGCAGGTTTTGGCAGACGTTTTGGTTAGAGATGAACTGCGCGAGGTCACGAACATCCTCAACGGATGGGTGAGCTCGCTACTGCAGTGGCATGCGTGGAATCGAACGCTCGAGTCGTTTGACGAGCAGAGCGCCTGGGAACTGCGCAGGGAGTTCGTTGAAGCAAGCGCACACCAATGTCTCCTGCAGCCCTCTTCAGTCCGTGACATGCTGGTCTTTACAGCAACAAATGCCTTCCACCAGATACGTCTGAGTTTGGAAAACGGGTATAAAGATTATCTTGAAGGCGACCCTACGAAACCTGGCGACCGACCAAAGCATCTTTCTCGTCGACGAAAAGAAAAGCGACTTGAGCGGTTGATGACTCCGTGGCCAGCGGCAGCACAGTGGTTCTACTTACTACGCCAGATTGACGACAGCGTGTATCGTGAAACGACGTTCGACTACCGGAACCGCTCCGCACACGCTATTGCCCCACGCTTAGCCGTTGGACATGTAGGTACTGTCACTAGATGGGTAGAGCAGGCTACCGAGTTGAAAAGGCAGGAAAACGGTTTCTACTCACAAGTTCCTGTCCCAGGAAAGATGGTCACTTGCTATGGATTTGGAGGTACCCCACCTCTCGACATGGAGAAGGCACGCATCGTCAACTTGGAACAATATCTGCGAGCTCGTCAGTGTTTCGAAAGCTATCGTCGTCTTGTTTCTGACGCGATGGCTGAGATGCCGCTGAAAACATAACAGCGGCAATATGTGGTTGTCCTGCATACAAACACCCTAGCTTGTCGTCGCCTTGGTGCTTTTACGAAGGGCTTTCGGTGGGTGTTTTGTCTTCTTGTTTTTTATAGGAGCCTTCTTCGCTGCAGATTTCTTTGCCAAATCCGTCTGCGTCTTCTTAGATGCTTTCGTAACCGCCTTTTTTGTTGCCTTCTTGCTGGGCTTCTTTGTTTGGGATCGGCCTAATGGCACGGCTCGTGTCGTGAGATTAATGCCGATGACTTGTACTGCATGGACATGCGGGAAGTCTTTCGCCACTTTGGCCCAATGTGCTTGCAGCGCTTCGGTGAGTGCTTCTATTGATGTTACGCGAGTGCCGTCAGACAGATCCCAGTACTTGCGACCGCCTTGGTACATCAGCAGATAAATGCCGCGGCTGGATCGTTGATCTCGAAGGTAATCGTTACACAACTGATTCTCTAGGCGTTCTGCCAAGACAGCTCCCGACCACTCGTTGGCCAACTTCAATTCGACGGGCACTGGATTATCGAAGGCGATGTGTACGAAACGGATGTCCGTGCGTTTCTTGTCTGCACGTTCTTCTTCCTGAGCAATGCTGTAACGATTCAAGCCCTTTGTCTTGAGCCAGTCGGCAACGACGTTTCGAACCGCTGTTTCCTGCACGGGGAGCAACACCTCGGCAATGCTGGTTTCGCCTTGCTCGAGTAAGTGTTTGAGATCGAGCAATCGATCGATCGCAAGATCATGCAGCTCCTGGTGGTCTCGTGGAGTACGCTCCAAGTTCTCCTGGAACTCGCGTGCTTGGCTGCCTAGCCAACCAGGCCGGTCTGCATCGGCAACAGCCCGTTCGTGCGCTAACCGTGCAACCCAGTCGCGTCGTCGTTTGGACGGGTGCTCGGAGGCAATCCGTTGCAGTGCGAAGTATGCCTCCTGACCCTGAGTATCACGTAGTGACGTCAGCAGCGCGTCGCGTGCATCTTGGGCATCGTCACGCAAGGTCGGGCTATAGACACCCTTGTTAGCTCTCTGTAAGTCCTCGTCTTCAACAATGTACTGGTGCATCAATAGGAGCAGCGTGGTCAGGTGCGGCACCGTACGATAGGCCTCGCGTGTCACTCGTCGGTTGTGTCGCCCGCCTGTGAGCGCAAGCAGGCAATGCATCGCGACGTTGACTTGTCTTGCCTTGTCGTGGAGGCTGGCCAAGTGTTTCGTCAACGCAGGCAATCCCTGTTCGGGCTCGACACCAATCCAGGTTGCTAACCACAAAGCAGCTAGCTCATCGGCACAAGTTGCAGCGTGTTTACTCGCGATTGCGACGATATCCGTATCACTTACATTCGATCCAGCCAAGATTGAAAGGACCTCGCGAACGTGCTTAGCACTCGAAGGTGGAGAGTGCATACGTTTGAGAAGTTCGGGCGCTAAGCTATGGCACAACCAACTACCGACGCTGCTAACATCGCTAAGCACATAATGACTGGGGCTGTCGATTGTAGTCGCCATGAGCAGCTCGTAATCGATCTCGCCCAAAACTACCTGCATCACCGGCTCGGGATGGGCGGCAAAAAGCCGTGGTAGCCACGGTGGAAATCCATTTAGCTCATGAAGCGCGTAACGCGTGGCCAGAACGGCTTCTTTCGGTGTCAAGCGCGTCGCCCATTCGCGAGACTCACGTGATTCGAACAAAAGTCCGGTAAGGCCAAACAAAGTCGTAGCTGGCGTGCTATTTGCCGTCGCACCATCCGAAAGCAGCTTTGGTGTATTGGTTCTCCAGAAGGCAACGGCGCCGTCGCGGAATGCCAGGGCCACTTCTCCGCCAAACTCGGGGATCAACGATCGCCATTTACCTTCGGTCCATCGTGATGAGCTCTTGTCAAACTCACGCATTCGCGTTGACAGATAGTGTTGAGTCCTGCGAACACCTCCGCCGGGGAATGGTGTGCGAAGTGTGTCCACGTTTGCCTGCAGACGCGTTCTCCATTCCTCACGATTGGCGTCACGCCTGATGGCTGCGCGTGCGGACCTTCGCTTCCACTGCGTCTGTTGCTTTCTCCATCTCGTCAGTTCTTCTGATTGCGGATGCAACATGGCTGTCAACGTTGCCTCGAGCAGTGGTTCTCCTTTTACGCGACGATGCAAGCGCTGACGCCAGCGAGGTGGACGACCATGATCCCGGTACAACATATGAGCCGCCGACAATGCTACTTGACGATCGTCAAGCAACGACCGAGTGGCGATTTCGTTTTCGATAAAGTCGAAATCATTGGCGCTCAGCTGCCAGTAATGTCCAAAGATACCCACCCCCCAAATGTTGACTAATGATTCTCCTGATTTTCGCTGTCGGCGTTGACGCGTGCCTTCTACATCTGTCCAGAACAAGGCACGATTAAGCGGCGTCCATGCGGCAACCAGCTCCGCCAAACTTGCACTCTCTTCGCGATGGTGGCCGTCGCCCAACTGCACCGCGGCCGGAATCCGAAGCAGCAAGTCCATAGCTGATGCTTGAAATGTAGCAGGATCTTTAGCTCGCACGAGCCGAGTCAACGCTGCAATGGCCACACCCATCATCCAATCATATGGCTGTCGCCCACGGTCGACATCGTCATTGTCGGAACTCGCGGCCGGCAACAGTAACGTGTGGACTCCTGCGACGAAGAAAGGAAGCAGCTCCAACGGTAGGTGGGAGATATACTCTTCAATGGCATCAGGCAGCGGATCGATGCTATAGCGCTTCTCGCGCTTTACACCAACGCAGGCTTTGTGCAGCCATGCGACCCCGTCTGAATCGTGGGGCAGCTTCTTAATGACTTCGGCGACCCATTCCCGCTCCGGCGGTGTGGAGCCACTTAACAAAGCGGTTCGTACCAAACTTTGATCTGCATCAGTTCCTAAATCGGCAACCGCACGCAAGGCAATTTGCCGCACACTGAATTTGTTTGCGCTACAAGCGATCTGCTTTGTTTCATCAAGTGCTGCGTCTATCTCTCCCTGCCAGATCATCCGCAACAGGAAATAGACGACCTCTTCATCGGCACAATACATGAGCAACATCGCCTTAATGTGGTCAGCGAGATCAGGTGCAGCGAATCGTTGAACGGCCTGAAAGTCGGTTAGAGAAGTGCCCGCGTAGTTTGTCGCCAACTGCATGCAAGCCTTGCTGAGTATGTCGCGGCGCATATCGAGCGGTAAGCGACTGGGGTCGCCACCCTCGAACATGACCTCAGGCGCAACGCGACGTACTCGCGCAAGCACTTCGGTGTCCATTAAGGCTAGCCATGGCAAGACTCCACGCATTGCAGGCACAACGACTTCCCGGCCGTACTGTATCCGGAAAAATAACGCCTCGATCCGAGTACGCGAGGCATGGTCGACGAGGCGCTTGTGCAACCACTCTGCGGCCAAAAATTCACGCGCTTTTTTTACGTAAAACCGGACTGCACCGAATTGACCGGCCACGAACAGAGGCCTCAGCAAAAGCGTACGAATGTCTTTCTCAGGCCAGTCGAGTATGTCCGCCGGTTCAACGCCTTGCACTTCGGCTGGTGCGTCCTGCAGGCGAATTTCAGGGGCCTGCATCAGCATACTAGCTGCGGCCAGCGAGCACGCGGCCTGGCGTAACTGATCGCGGGTCAGTGAGGTTGCTTCCGCCCTGTCTGGGTCGACCTCGGACAGGCGCTTGACGATGCTGGCCTCCGTAAGTTCAAACTGGCTACCGATCCTACTCTTCGCGTTCCAGAAGTCGATCAGACCTTCCAAGTCCAGCGGCCGGGCGGTTTCTGCGCCCGCCTCCTTGCGTTTGACCGCTTTCATGAAACCTGCCACGTCTGTGACACCCTTCGTGCGGACGAAGATTTCAACTTGCCTCTCGCCCAGGGTATCGAAACCTACGATCAGAACGGGATTCGACTCCGCATCTGAATCGATCTCTTTCCTGGATGCCTGAGCGCGAGGTGCATCGTTATTCTCTAAATCCAGATCAAATTCACCGTCAAGCTCGTCAAACACGAGTTCGTTGTCATCACCCTGCGGCGCTGATTCTTCCTCGTCAGGTGGTGGTGTGGCGACTGGCATCGAGGATTCATAGGGCAAATAAGTGCTAATCAACTCGCGATCTGAGCGCGCTCGCCACGCCGCTTCTCGTCCCGTAATGACGACATGTGCCCGTTGAAGTACAGGCTCAAGCTGGCGACCGACGTAGTTGATCGCCTGTTCAAACTCTTTTGGACTTTTCAACCGAGCTTCGTCGACCGAATCTAGAAACACCCATCCTTCTTCTCCCGATTTCACCCACTCTTGGAACTGCCCATGGTTCCCTGCGACTCTGTCGAATGCGCCGGCAAAGTCATCACGCACATGTTCGATTCTAAGAAAGAAGGCAGGCCGACCTTCTGAATGCAGGAGTTTTGCACGATGTCGAATCTCTGCAGTTTTACCTGCCCCCCCGCCAGACAAAATGACAACGCGTCGGTGGACAAGCAGATCACTCCAGGTTATCTGACCGCGTCGCCCGAATGGTTGCATAAGGTCGATGTGGTCGCTCTTCGCATCAGTTGCGACGCTCTTATGGAAAGTCCGATCCAGTTCAATGAAGTTATCGCTCAAATTTGCACCTGTATGGCAGCAACACCCCAAAGATCATCGAACTAGGGCTGGCTGGATGTCGGCCACCGTGCCCTTTAGGCATTATCCACTGCTCAAAGCAACCTGAGGAAATGGTGGCTCACTTCGGCCTACTAATCATAAGATGCTGTTGCCAGCGCATGAAGTAACCAAACGAGTTGACGTGCGACCGTGGTCTACTTACCTGTGGCCTATCAAAATAGATGTATATCCTAATCTTGACCAAAAGTTGTCAATCAGGGGCAGAAGTTTGATTAACACTTATCTGTATTCAACTCTAGAATGACGGCGGGGCCAATCTAATGAGGCATGTGCTTTATGAAAGACTCAATTGACGCCTCGAGTAGTGAACAGTTTATATTGGCTGAGGCAGAAAAGATTTTTGAAGGTCGAGCTAATGCAATTCAATGGTTTAATACTCCACTAGTCATATTTAATGGAAAAACACCAGCCGAATTGGTAAAAGTAGGACGCTCTGCGGATATAGTCGATTATCTTCAATCGATTTCTGCAGGTTTTGTTGGTTAATCCAGACAACAAGAACCAATTAAAATGTTCCTTTACAAGTGATCTCCCTTTTGGGTTTGATAATTAGAATTGTCTGGATGACAACGATTCATCCGACCGTCGTGGAAGCGACCAAGCCCTCTTTCTCGTTCTTGCCGGAGATAGATCAGATATAACTCGGCCGGTACGAGCCAGAATGCATAATCGGATCAACACCCGCTTTCTGACGTACTTATATGCCGCATCAGGTTTCTTTGCAGCAACCATGACTGCTTTCGCTATTTCGTCCGTTGTTGCCGAGCCCTTTCCTTTGCGAATAGTTTGATGAATAACTCTAGTGAAACCGCCCTTCGGAAGTATTGAACCAAATTCGTGAGGGCGCACTGTGGCGATATGTGATGTCTCAAGCGGAGTTTCGTGCATTGAAATTACGACGCCACTCTCGCGAATCAATGTAGTAGTCCGAGTAATCGCATTTTCAAGTAGCACAATCCTTCTGACCGATGACTCAACGCCATGCCGGTGTGCTTCTAGTTGAATTTCTAATTTGGCCTTACGTTCTGCATAGCGAGCAAGTCGCCCCTTTAATAGCGAGTAATTTTTTGCCACCCAGGCCAATGAAGGAGTAGTCGATTTCATACATGACACACTACCTTCACCGAACCGCCGTGTCTTGGTACCAAGCTACCTAATGGCGTCTATTTCACTAAAAAAATGGACTTCCGATGCTCCTTATATTGCCCGCATGAAGGCAGCCGGCAGCGATGCCATCTATGCGATTTATCTGGACGAAAAACCCGGCTATCTCAATAGCAGTGCGTTCTTTCTGGATGCGGCCGATATGCTTTTGGAAAAAAACCAGCGCGACCTGGCACTGCGGGTTTTATCGAATCTGGCCGAAATGGATCTCGAAAATCGCCAGGTGTTGCGCATCCTTGGCTATCGCCTGATGCAAGCTGGCGCACCCGAACTCGCCATACCAGTGCTTGAAAAAGTACAGCGCCTGGCTGAAGAAGAACCGCAATCCTTCCGCGATCTCGGCCTGGCTTATGCTGCCGCCCACCAAGACCAAAAAGCGATTGAACAACTGTATGAAGTCGTACTTCGCCCCTGGGATTCTCGCTTCGCTGAAATTGAATTGATTGCCCTGGCCGAGCTCAACAGCATCGTTGCCACCAGCACGCAAAAACTCGACACCGGCAATATCGATGCGCGCCTGCTGAAACCGATGCCGCTGGATTTACGGGTGATTCTGACCTGGGATGCCGACAACAGCGATATGGATTTATGGGTGACCGATCCGAATGACGAGAAAAGTTTCTACGGAAACAAACTCAGCTATCAGGGTGGCCGGATGTCGGACGATTTCACCGGCGGTTACGGACCGGAAGAATTTTCGCTGAAGCGTGCCAAGCCCGGCAAATACAAAATCGAAGTGAATTTCTACGGCAACCAGCAGCAAGTGGTTGCCGGGGCAACCACACTGCAGGTGTATTTGACGACTGCCTTCGGTACCGCAAAAGCGAAACAGCAGAGCGTGACCCTGCGTTTGAAAGAGTCGAAAGAAACGGTGTTTGTAGGCGAGTTTGAGGTCAAGCCTTGATCCGCAAAGATGCCGTATCAATAAAAACGCCGGCTACTGCCGGCGTTTTTTTATCAAGTTGAAATTCCGCCAAAGCGATCTGGACGCAAAAGGCGGTTCAAACCATCGCCAAATACCATTTGCTGGACAAAGCCGATTAGAAGGCTGAAACTCGGCACTGTAAAAGCGCACCGCCAGCAACAACCCCCCATTGTCATACGGTGAACATTGGGCATACCTTGCTAGAACCCGGGTGTTTTGCCTCTGGGTTGGCAGATCAAAAATGGGGGCGACATGTTGCTCGACCCGAAGACGGCATTACTCATTGTTGCACTGCTGGTATTGCTTAACGGCATGATACTGGCCTACATGCGCACGGATTTACCGCTCGATCTGCGTACGTCCATTCGTAGTTGGCAACAGGGTACGTTCTTGCAAGCGGTAGCCTATTTGTGTTTTGCCTCGCAGGAATTTTTTTCAATTGTGTTTGCGATGCCACTGGCCAATAGCCTGTTATATGTCGGCATGACCTGTTACTGGCGCGCACTGCGTCAATTCAATCATCAACGTGATCGCTGGCGCTTGATTTTGCCGATGGCGCTGGGGGCCGTTTTGATTTTCTGGTTTTCCTTCGTTTTTCCCTCGCGAATACTGCGTGTCGCGTCCGGATCCCTGATCATGGCAATCATCACCGGCGCTTGCGCCTGGGACATTGCCAGGTATCGGCGCATACCTCCCCCCCGTAGTGCACGGCTATTGATCGGCATATTCGCCGCGACCGCATTATTCATGGTATGGCGTTGCATTTATTCGTTTAACGGAGTTTCCGAAGTGGATTCCGCACTCGTACCGAGCGGCCTGCGAACCGCTACCAGTCTGGTATTACTCGCGTTTCAAGGCATGACGACGACCGGATTCCTGTTGCTGTGTACCGAGCGAATCAGGCGACAACTTGAACGGGCAGTCTCGACCGATTTTCTAACCGGCACCTTGAGTCGACGCTCGATTACCGAAGCGGGTGCACGCGGCATAGAAAATGCGATTCTAAACAAGCAGAAGTACGCAGTAGCGGTTGTCGACATCGATTACTTCAAGCGGATTAATGATCAGCATGGCCATGCCGCCGGAGATCTGGTGCTGAAATCGATTGCCAATGCCTTGCGGTCCGTTTGTCGCGGCTCGGATTTGGTCGGGCGACTGGGTGGCGAAGAATTTGCGGTATTGATCGAAGGCGCCGACCACGAAAAAGCGCGTATGGCGGCCGAGCGAATGCGACTGGCCATTTCATCGACTCCGATAAAATTGAATGCGGAACCTATTCCGGTAACGGCATCCGTTGGTATCGCCTGTTTAGACCCTGAAGAAACCACCTTCGACCAGGTACTGCAGCGTGCAGATGCCGCGCTTTATCGCGCCAAGGATCAGGGAAGGGATTGTGCGGTGCTAGCCTAGCCTGTCCGCGCCTTATTTATTGTTTAGCCAAGCCGGTTTTGATTTCGCGGCTTTCTTGTAGATGGCGCAGCTTTCAATATGCGCGCCTGGCAAATAGCCGGTGCTCATCAGGAATTCGTTGACAATTTCGCCGCCGGTGAATTTGAAAGTTTGCTTGAACAGTTTCATCCACTCGGCTTTTGTTTTTGGATGATGGCCGTCGAGCCAGCCTTTGAATGAGCCGGCTTCTTGCTGAAGCTGCAGAATAATACTCGCGTTGTGAATCGCCGCATCGACTTTCAGGCGATTGCGGATGATGCCGGCATCGCTCAGCAATCTTTCCCGATCTTTTTCCTTGTAGGAAGCGACTTTTTTTATATTGAACTGATGGTAGGCCTTCCGGAAATTATCCTGCTTCATCAAGATCGTATTCCAGCTTAGACCGGCCTGGTTTATTTCCAGAATCAATCGCCCGAACAATTCGTTGTCGTCTTCTATCGTGTAACCGTAATGATTGTCGTGATACACGCGATGCAGATCGGTTTTTTCCCGGTCGCGAACGACATCGCAATAAGAAGTTGGTTTGACGGCAGTTTTTTCGTTCATGCTTTCGGGATTCAACGCGTCAAAAATTTCACCAGCCAATTTGCCAGTTTTCCGTACGGCGGATCGAACAGCGACACACCACTGAAACGCGATTGATACATGACCGGCATCGTCTTGCTGAAGGTTAGGAAACCGGCATGGCCATGGTATTGGCCCATCCCGCTTGGTCCGACGCCGCCAATCGGTAAATCGCTTTGACCGAATTGGATTATGGTGTCGTTCACGCAGACACTGCCGGCAATAATCTTGTCGAGGGTTTTATCCAGACGCGCGTTGTCGCGATCGAACGGATAGAACGCCAGCGGGCGATCATGCTGCAAAATATAGTCAAGCGCCTGATCGTGCGTGTCGTAACTTTTCAGCGGCAATAACGGACCGAAAATTTCCTGTTGCATGACCAATGAATCATCCGGCGGATCGAGCAGTACTGACGACGGAACAATTTCCACGCCTTCCGGATTGGTTTCGCCATCGGGGATGTATTGTTGAATCACCACGCCGCGCTGGCGTGCGTCTTCGAGCCAGCTACGCAATCTTGTTGCCTGCCGGTTATTCACGACAGCCGTGGCGTCGGGATTGTTGGCGATACTCGGATAACGTTTTTTCACGGCAGCCAGATACAGTTTCGCAAACTCGTCGCGTTTGTCTCTTGGCACCAGAACATAATCCGGCGCAACACAGGTTTGTCCGGCATTGAAACATTTTCCGGTGGCAATGCGATCGGCCGCATGCTCCAGTGGATAATCCGGCGCGATCAGTGCCGGTGATTTTCCGCCGAGTTCCAGGGTCACCGGTGTCAGGTTCGGCGCGGCAGCGGCCATCACGTGACGACCGACTGCGGTCGAACCGGTAAACAGCAAATGATCGAACGGCAGCGAAGTAAATGCGGCGCCGACGTCGGCATCGCCTTGCACGACCACGACTTCATCGGCGGAAAAAATTTCGCTCAGCATTTTTGCCAGCAGCGCCGACAAACGCGGCGTGAATTCCGAGGGTTTGATCATCACGCGGTTGCCGGCGGCAATCGCATTGATCAACGGAATCACCGCCAACTGGAACGGATAATTCCAGGGCGCGACAATCCCGACCACACCGAGCGGCAGAAAACGAATTTCGCCAGTGGCAGGCTTGAACGTCAGGCTGATCGGACGCGATTTCGGTTTCATCCAGCGCCGCAGGTTTTTTTCGGCATGCTTGATTTCTTCCAGGGTCACCATGATGTCCGCGACCATCGTTTCGACGCGCGAGCGGCGGCCGAAATCTTCGTTGATCGCGCTGACCACCGCTTCCTTGTGGTGATGCACCGCTTCGCCCAGACGCTTCAGCGAATACAGGCGTTCGCGCTGATCGGGGATATGTTTGAGTTGCGCGGCACGCAGGCGGTCAAAGCTGGTTCGCAAGTCGTTCATGACGGTTGCCGTGTCTTGGGGGTCTTTGGTATCCATGGCCTAGTTTAGCGCTATCTCGAACGGGTAAACTGTGAAAAATTCGATGGAATAAACAAATGCGAAATATTCGAGCTTTCCGGGGCGTCAGCCCGGTCCTGGGTGAAGGTTGTTACGTCGACGAGGCCGCCACCGTGATCGGTGATGTCGTGCTGGGCGACGATGTTTCGATCTGGCCTGGAACTGTCGTTCGCGGTGACGTCAATTACATCCGGATCGGTGCCCGCACCAATGTGCAGGACGGCACGATCATCCACGTCACCCACGATGGCCCGTACGGAAAGCCCGGCGGTTTTGCCACCGTGATCGGTGAAGACGTCACCATCGGCCATGCGGCGGTGATCCATGCCTGCGTGATCGAGGATGCCAGCCTGATCGGCATGGGCGCCACGGTGCTGGACGGCGCGGTGATTCGGAAAAACGGTTTTGTTGGCGCCGGCGCGGTGATTCCACCGGGCAAGATAGTGGAATCGGGTGAATTGTGGCTAGGCAATCCGGCCAAATGCGTACGTCGACTCAGCGAGAAAGAAATCGAGCAGCTTTATTATTCGGCCCAGCATTACGTACGCCTGAAAAACAAATATTTGGCGGAATAAAATTATTGGTAGGGGTTTTGCAAGTTGTTTTCCGGCGCGCCGACTTGCTGTTTGCTGCAGATCGCCAGAATCAGCAGGATCAGGGCGACGCCGTGCAGAATTTGCGATAGCGCGAAGAAGATCATTTGCATGAAGCGGAAACCGGAACTCGCATAATCCACGCCGCTGCTCAGATAAGCGGTGAAAGCCACGCTTGCCAAAGCACCCAGAATCAACAAGGCCAATCCGGCGGTGGCAAAGTTTTTCGTCTTGCCGGGCAATAAACGTGTTTGCACCACCATGATGCCGATAATGCATACCAGCAAGGTGGGTACCACCCGTATCGCCTGGTTCAGGAAAATCATCAGAAAGTTGTCGTCGAGCATGTTTTTTCCTTTCGTGGTGAAGCAGTGTAATTATTTATGACGGCCGTGTGGCCAATTCGAGCGCATTCAGAAATTTCAGGGCCTGCTCGCGATTATCACCGCACATGCTTTGCGTCGGGCGCAGGCCAATGCAAACCTGCGGGCGTTCGGGCATTCCGAAAATGCGGCAGGAATTATCTTCGGCAAGCTGCACACAGCGCACACCGGCCGGTTTGCCATTCGGCATACCGGGAATCGGCGATGAAATGGACGGCGCGATACAACAAGCACCGCAACCCGGACGGCAAGTCAGCATTTCGTGCATTTTGCTTAGAATCGAGAGACGGATGCCATTGTATGCCCAGAGCCTGTTTTATTGGGCAATACCGCGTTTTTCCGATACCATTCCAGCAATGATTCGGTAGAGCTTCCATGCAAGTACCAAACCCGCAAAATTGTCCGTCGCAAGCTCCCGTAACGGCACCGCAAGCTCGAACCAAATCTCCGTCAGTAGATCATCGCCGCTCGAAAGTGATCGAAGCCTGATGCTTGATACCACGCGTGATATTCAAACTCCGGAAGGCTTGGCGCTGACCTTGCATCCAGCCGGACCGGTACCGCGTGCACTCGCCTGGCTGCTGGATTTCATGATCCGGTTTTTCTGCATGATGTTTTTATTGATCCCGCTCAGCCTGCTGGGTGAAACCGGTGTCGGTATCTACCTGATCGTGCTGTTCCTGCTCTACTGGGCCTACCCGGTTTTGTTCGAGGTCCTGCGCGATGGGCAAACCATCGGCAAACGCACCATGGGTTTGAAAGTCGTCAACCAGAATGGCACGCCAATTACCTGGGTCGCTTCGATTGCCAGGAATTTATTGCGGGTCGCCGACATGTTTCCGTTTTTTTACGGCTTTGGCCTGGCCAGTTGCCTGATCGATCCGCATTCGCGCCGCCTGGGCGATCTGGTGGCCGGCAGCTTGGTCGTGCATGTCGATCGAGTCACCGCACGACTGCCCTCGCCACCGGTGCCGGCCGATAATCTTGCCGTGTTGCTGAAACGCGAAGAGCAGGGCGCAATCGTGAATTTTTCCGAACGCGCATTGCACATGACGCAAGAACGCCAACGCGAATTGGCCGACATTCTCAGTTCGATCACGCATTTGCGCGGCGATGCAAACGTCAGGAAATTGCTCGGCGTCGCCAACGGCCTGCTGGGGCGCAAATGAAACAGGAAGATTTCGTCGCGCTCTATAGCCCGGAATGGATATTGTTCGAACGCTGGTTGAATACGCGCGCCGACATCCACGCAAAAAACCGCAAGCCTTTGGCAAGCAACGACATCAGCGATTACGATTTTCCGGTTCGTTATCGTCGCCTGTGCCAGCATCTTTCGATTGCTCAGCAACGTGGCTACAGCCCGTTGATTACCGACAAACTGGAAACCCTGATGCAGCGTGGCCATCACGTTCTGTATCGTCCGCCCGCACCGCGCCTGCGCCGTACGGTGGATTTTTTCATGATGGAATTTCCGTGTTTGCTGCGAAAACTGCATCGCTACTTCTGGGCATCGGCTTTTTTATTCTACGTGCCGTTTTTCGGCATGATTATCCTGATGCATTACTACCCCGAGCTGATCCATTCGCTGATGTCTCCGCAGGAAATCGCCGAACTGGAGGAAATGTACGATCCGGCCACCCGCTACGACAGTCTCGGCCGCACCAGTGGCACCGATCTGGCCATGTTCGGCCTGTACGTCTGGAATAACGTCAGCATTGGTTTCCAGACATTTGCCAGCGGTTTTTTCGTCGGCATCGGCACGATTTTTTACCTGCTGTTCAATGGAATCTATTTGGGCGGTGCGTCCGGCCATGTCACCGTGATCGGTTCCGGCGAACCGTTCTGGCGCTTCGTGGTCGGGCATTCCGGCCCCGAACTGACCGCCATCGTGATTGCCGGAGCCGCCGGCTTGCGAATCGGCATGGCAATCGTGGCACCCGGGCGGAAAAAACGCGTTGATGCGCTGATCGAAGCGGGCACCGATGGCGTCAAATTGGCGATGGGCGTGTTCGCGATGCTGGTGTTCGCCGCGTTCGTCGAAGCCTATTGGTCATCGATTGTGTGGGTGCCCGATCCGGTGAAATACAGTGTCGGCGGATTGATCTGGCTTTCGATCATTTATGGTTGTGGCGCGGCGGTCGCGGGAGCGTGTATGCGACTTGATCAAATGACCGTTGCGTTGCGTGTGCGTTCGCCCTGGCAAGCGATGGATCTGGGTTTACGCATGGTCAGGGCCAACGCGGGCGCAATCTGGCGGCCATACTTCCTGTTCGCCGGCAGTGTCTTTGTGGTCTGCAACCTGCTCGGCTATTTGCTGGATCAAATGTGGCTCGGCTGGTTCCTGGTCTGGTGGTTGAAACCGGTTTTCGATCGCATTCCATTGCATGTCTTGTCGCACGTCACCTTCGGCAGCCACCAGAGTTTTCGCGACACCATCCGTGCGCCTTTCAAATGGCGCGCCGGTCTTTTGCTCTCCTGGCTTACCTATCGCCGTTTCAGTTTCTGGCGCGGCATGTCATTGCCGATCGATATTCTCGAAGGGCTGGACAGTGATCGCTTGTCAGTCCGCCGCTCGGTGCTGATCGGCGCAGTCTCGTCGCAAGTGATGGGCCTGAGTTTCATCTGCATCCTGTTCGAATGGGTTTTCATCGCCTCGCTGTTCGCGTTGTTCTACATGTTCGTGCCGATTGCCTATTTACAAACCAGCGTCGATATTTTTATCGCAACGTTTGTCGAACACCCGAACTTCTGGGCGACGCTGATTTTCAATTGCGTTTTTTTCATCAGCATTGTCGTCGTCAGTCCGTTTTACGTCGGTGCGGGTTTTGCGGCATATTTGAATCGCCGTACCCAGCTGGAAGCCTGGGATATTGAAATTGCGTTCAAGCGCATAGCGACCCGCCTGCGTCAATCGAGCGCGATGGCCGTGATGTTCGTTGCGCTTTTGCTCGGTGCAGGTTTCTCGGACTACTCGCTGGCGGCACCGGCCGCCAATGACAAACCGCAAACCGTGAAGGAATTATTCGGTGAGGATTATCGCGCCGAGCCCAAGGCAGTTTCGGACGCGGTGAACAAAGCCTATCAAGACAAGAATTTGTCGCCGAAGGAAAAATATACCGATTGGGAGCCGATCAACAAAAAATCCAGACAGCTTTCCGGCCCCGACTTGTCGTGGCTTGGAAACCTGCTTCGCCTCGGCAGCGGGCTGCTAGCTTTCCTGGCGGAATATGGCTTGTGGATTTTATTGGCACTATTGCTGAGCTGGCTGATCTGGAAAGCCGCCGATTGGATGCCCTGGCTGCAGGACAAGATACCGGCAAAACGCCAGCTCGATGCACTGACCGAAAAAGAAGTCATCGACATCGATACCTTGCCAAGCAACTTGAGCCACGCGGTCCGCCAACTATGGGCACAGCAACCGCGCGCGGCACTCGCACTGCTATATCGAGGCAGCGTGGAAAAACTGGCCGACCGTCTCGGCGTCCCGTTTCCGCCCGGCGCTACCGAAGCCGAATGCGTGCGTCGTTCGAAACGCCTTGCGCAACCGGAATCCGAAGCGATCTTCCAGAAAGTCGTACGCGCGTGGCAGGCAGCGGCTTACGCGCACCGCTTGCCTGATAGCGATGAATTCGAGGCGTTGCTGAGCGAGTGGAGCATGCGTTGGGAGAAACGCGCATGAAAAAAACCGTACTGATTATTGTCGGGATTGCCTTGATCATTGGCGCGCTGGGCATCTGGTATTTTCTGCAAAACTACCGGCGCGTCACGCACGAACGCGAGTTGCCGGCGCAGGGCGAAGCCCGTTACAACCCGCTGTATGCCTTGAAGGTAAGCTTGAAGGAGCTGGGCCAGTCGGTTGAAAGCCATGCACGGCTCGATCTGGAAAACCTGAAACTGGCAGAAAACGACACGCTGGTTTTGTATTCGCCGCCGAACGGCGTACCGGAAAAACAACTCGATGACTTATTGGAATGGGTAGAACATGGCGGTCACTTGATCGTCAGTGCACCCAGCCAGGCTTTGTTGAGCGACGAGATCACGCTTTACACCAAACTCGGAATCTATCCGGCCGAAGCGGAAAAAGATTGCTTCAATTACTTGCCGGTCAGCAAGAATAATCTTGCACAGCTTTGCGGCAACCGTTTCTTCACCGAAGACATCGAGTGGTTCAGTTGGCTGCGTGGTGACGAAAAGCACGGCTACAGCCTCGGACGAATGGAATGGGGCGACGGCACCGTCACCGTCACCAGCAGTTTGCGTTTTATGAGCAATCAGCAATTGAATACGGCCGGCGCGCGCGAACTAACCTATCAATTGCTGGCAAATACGATGGGCAAGGGTCACTTCCATCTTGTCTACGCTGCCGATATTTCGCCGTTCTGGTTGCTGCTTCTCAAACACGGTTGGAGCTTGCTGGTACCTTTGCTGATCCTGCTGTTGGCCTGGCTGGTTTATCGAAGCCAGCGTTTCGGTCCCCTGCAAGCTTCTCCGAATCCGGACCGTCGCGCACTGCTCGAACATATCAGCGCCACCGGCGAATATATGTTCCATCGCCATCTTGCCCATGAATTGCATCTGGTGGTTTTGGGATTGGTCACTGCACGTCTGCGTCGCCGCGATCCGTTTACCGCGGCACTGACCGGCGAAGCGCAGGTTATTGCGCTGGCCGAGCGAACCAAGATCGATCCACAAAAAATTCGCCAGGCATTGAAGCCAGGCTCACTGCGTCAAAAAGAAAATTTCTTTCACAGCATCGCCACCCTTATTCAGTTGAGAAACCAACTATGACTATCGAAAACACCAGCGAACCTGCCGCTGCCTCAGTCGCTGCCATTACCGGCACCGAATTAACCCAGCGCGTCGCCGCCATTCGCAACGAAGTATCCAAGGCTTTCCTTGGCCAACAGGAAGTGCTCGACCAGCTCCTGCTCGCCTTGCTGGCCGGTGGCCATGTACTGATCGAGGGTGTGCCCGGCCTCGGTAAAACCTTGCTGGTGCGTGCATTGGCGACCGTGATGAATTGCGAATTCGCCCGTGTGCAATTCACGCCCGATCTGATGCCTAGCGATGTCAGCGGTCATGCTTTCTACGATCCGAAAACCGAAAGCTTCAAGATTCGCCGCGGCCCGGTGTTCACCAATCTTTTGCTGGCCGACGAAATCAATCGCGCCCCTGCAAAAACCCAGTCGGCACTGCTCGAAGTCATGCAGGAACAACAAGTGACCATCGAAGGCCGCAGCTTTTCGTTGTCGCCGCCATTCATGGCGATCGCCACGCAAAACCCGATCGAACAGGAAGGCACCTATCCATTGCCGGAAGCGCAACTCGATCGCTTCCTGATGAAAATCCTGCTGGACTATCCGGCTCATGCCGACGAGTTGCGGATGGTTGCCGCAGTCAGCAAGGGCCGCAGCGTCAGTGACTTCGACATGTCGAGTCTGCAAAAAATCATTACCCCGGAAGAAATCGTCGCGATGCAATTGGGCACAGCAATGGTCCAGGTCGACGAAGTGGTCATGGATTACGCGGTCCGTATCGTGCGCGCCACGCGCGAATGGCCCGGCATCAGTCTCGGCGCCGGTCCACGCGGCAGCCTGGCACTGGTGCGTATCGCACGCGCGCAAGCGGTGCTGGAAGAACGCGATTTCGTCACGCCGGACGATATCCGCAGTATCGCGAAACCCGCATTGCGTCATCGCATTGCACTGGCACCCGAACTGCAAATCGAAGGCCAGCGCGTCGACGATGTATTGAATGCACTGCTGGTAAAAGTCGAGGCGCCGCGCCGATGAGGCCAGCCAAGCCGCTGCTATTGGTTTTATTGTTGTGGGCATTGGTTGGTGGCCTGGTTTCTTTTCATGTGCTGCCGATGGCTGCCTGGCTGGCATCTGGATTGTTTTGCGTGTTGCTGTCGGCACTGGATGCATTTGCATTGCGCAGCACCGCGTCGCCGGAGTTGGTCCGCGATATCCCGGCCGTGCTTCCGGTCGGTGTCGAGCGTGAAGTCGGCATTCGTTTGCAAACTTTCACGCGCAGGAAATTGCGTTGCGACGTGCACGACTTGCACCCGGGCCATTGGCTGACGTTCGGCTTACCGCGCGCGGTGACGTTGACGCCGCATCGCGAATTGGCGATGACTTACCGCATCACGCCGGCCGAACGCGGCAGCTTTGAATTCCCGGGTTGTCAGCTTCGTGTGTATTCACCGCTCGGTTTATGGCGACAGGTTCGCACCCTGCCGTTGAAACAAAGTATCCGCGCGTTTCCGAATTTCGCGCCGCTGGCAAAATTCGCGCTATTCAGTTCCGAACAAGCATCACGTGTCGTTGGCGCCCATCTGAAACGTCGTCGCGGCGAAGGCACCAATTTTCACCAACTACGCGAATACCGTCTTGGCGACACCATGCGGCAGATCGACTGGAAAGCAACCCAGCGCGCGCGCAAATTAATCTCGCGCGATTACCAGGACGAAAAAAACCAGCAGGTTTTGTTGTTGATCGACACCGGTCGCCGCATGCTGGCGAAAGACGATGCACTCTCGCATTTCGATCATGTGCTCAATGCCAGTCTGGTGGTTTCCTATCTGGCATTGCGGCAAGGCGATGCGGTCGGCTTAATGGCCAGCGGTGGTGCGAGTCGTTGGCTGCCGCCTAGACGCGGCCTGGCAACGGTCGATACCTTGCTTGATTGCGTTTACGACTTGCAGGCGCAGCCGGTCGCCACCGATTATCTGGCCGCAGCGACGCAATTGAGTCTGCGGCAACCGCGTCGTTCGCTGATCATGCTGATTACCAATGTCCGCGATGAAGATATCGAAGATCTGATGGTTGCGGTGCGTTTGTTGCAGAAGCGCCATCTGGTCTGCGTCGCGAGTTTGCGCGAACAGGCGCTGGATACGACGCTACAAAAACCGGTCGGTACCTTGAACGATGCAATTCTTGCCTCGGCGATGGCACGCTATGTGGCCGAACGTGCTCGCGCCCATGCGGCGCTTAGAAGCCAGGGTGTATTCGTGCTAGACGTGACTTGCGCCGAATTGCCGGCCGCACTGGTGGAACGCTATCTCGCCGTGAAGCGGGACGGATTGCTGTAGGCATTTTAATGTTGAATGCCACCCTTGTTCTCAAGCCAAGATTCGCATTAACTTACCGGATAACAGCCCATGAAACTCCTTGCCCTCTGTTTTACGATTTTCTGCTGCTTGCTTTCCGCAGCTCCCGCCAAAGCCTCTCAAGAATGCGAAACAGCCGTCGCCGAAGCGAGGTATGAACAGTATTTCGACACCGTAATGACGGACACAACGGCCAGCTACAAGGCTATCGAAAACGACCAGATTGCCGTGCTCGAGTCTTATGAAAGCGCACTGCTGAAAAGCGGAAAATGGAGCGAGGACGAGAAGATAAAACTGTTTACCTCGATCGCTTTGGCGCCGGAATTTACCAAGCCCGAACAAGCGAAAAAGGCCGAGCTTGCCGATATGACTGCGAATCTTGAAAAAGCCTTTACATCGGTAAAGAGCAATCCGAAAGACGTGTGCGTGGCGTCCGATGCCGCCCTTGAAGCGTTCTCCAGAATCTACGCTCTGAACCAGCTCCAGTGGAACTACATGAAATCGCGATTGCAGGAAGCCGCCGCGGTTTTGCAAGTCAGCCTTCCCGCCAACAAGGGACAATAATGAATTTTGAAATCTATAACTTTGTTGATTTGCTGGCGACCGCCGATGGCCGCGCGTCGATAAGACATTGGTGGGCCGCGCTGATTTCATACGCGCTTGGCGTTTTTCTCATCACTCTTTTGACGCAACAATCCGACAGCGCACTAATCGGAATTTTTTGTTTCTTGCTCGGTCTGGCCTGCGTCGGCGGCTATTTCATCATTTCGATAAAGCGTCTGCATGACCAGAACAAATCCGGAACCTGGGTGTTGATCAACTTCATCCCCGGTGTTGGTCCGGTGATTCTTTTGATCCTGCTTGGCTTTGTGCCGGGTGATAAAGAGAAAAATGCGTACGGCAAACCTTTCTACCTGCGCAAACGGACACCGGATCGCAGCATTTCGGACCAATACAATCCGCCAGCATGAACACTTTTCCTAAAAGGCTCGCACGAATGAAATTCTTATTGCCCGCGATATTGCTGCTGATGCTTTGCAGCCCGCATGCTGCGGCAGAACAAGGGACTTGGCATGACAAGGACGGCAATGCCATTCCGGAAACCGCTTCGACCAAATCCAAAGACGGCTTCGGCGCCTTTCTGGTCGTGACTGCCGATAAAGACTGGCAGGAAAAATGGAATACGCCGGTAGGAACGGTGCCGAGTTTCACGACAGCGGACTCGGTCGATGCCGGCGGAGAGCTTTTCGTTCTGAGTTTCCTGTCCAACCCTTTAGTCGGCGAAGACGGCATGACCGATGTCAGCTGCGACTTCATCGTACTGCGTCCTGATGGCAGCAAGTCGATCGATGAGCTCGACATGCCCTGCTTCAAGACGAAGCTGCCCGGTGATCCGAAAAACCTCTACCTGTCGGCGGCCTCGCTTAAATTCGTGTCGGAACCAACCGACCTTCGCGGCGAGTGGATCGTTCGCATCACGCTGAAGGATAATCTGCGCAAGGTCGAGTTGGCGCTGGAAACCTCTTTTATCGTGAAATAAGCGGACCGTACCGACTGTGAAAAAAACGCAACTCAGCAAGGGCGAAAATCGGCGCTTGATGTACGTCGAGAACAAACACGGCGACATCGATGGTGCCGCTGCACGGATTGGCTGGGTGACCTTTTCAAAAAGCGGAATGGCCGTTCATTACCGCAACCGTTTGTTGTCGCGCCTCAAGGGCGGCGGTATCTCGGGAAATTATTTCGACCAGGAAACCGGTGAGGAATATTGGGTGTCCGGCGTCAAGACGAGCGGTTCGAATAGCCATCACGGCCAACATCTTGTCCTTGTGATCGACGAGGATGCAAAGGCCGCTTACGAAGAGCTGCGAAATCCAGCAAAACCAATTGATCCAGGAAAATCATGACGAACGAAGCCACGACAATTTTGTATCGCCCCGCAGGGCCGAAAGAACTCGAACTTGTGAAAGACAGCGGATTCAAGAAATGGCCGCCGCGGCTGGTCGATCAACCGATATTTTATCCGGTTACCAATGAGCGATACGCAATCGAGATCGCGAGCAACTGGAATGTCAAAGACAGCGGTTACGGCTGCGTTACCCGTTTCGAGGTTCGTGAAATATTCATGCGACGCAATGCCATTCAGACCGTCGGCGCATCGCATCACACCGAATGGTGGGTGCCGGCCGAAGATCTGGAAGAACTCAACGAAAATATTATCGGCACGATTGAAGTCATCCACGAATTTCACGCCTGACCATTCCAATTGAAAGGAGACTCCCATGCTTCTCGGCTTACGCACTATCACTTATCCCGCTCCCGATTTGGCAAAAGCCAAACTTTGGTATTCCGAGGTTTTGGGAATACCGCCGTATTTCGATGAGCCGTTTTATGTCGGCTTTTCGGTCGGTGGTTTTGAGTTGGGTTTGATTCCCGATGCGCAACCGGGAATTACCGGCAGCCAAGCCATGTGGGGCGTGCAGGATGTCGAAGCGGAATTCAAAAGGCTTATTGCATTGGGCGCAAGCGAATTGGAAGCGGTAACCGACGTCGGTGGCGGCATCAAGGTTGCGGCGGTGCAGGACCCATTCGGCAATCGGCTCGGCATTATCGAAAACCCGCATTTCGATTTGGCGGCAGTGCGGTAAGCATTTTATTTGCAGATTAAATTAATCGCCGTTATGCAAACCGGCCGATTGCTTGCGTAGCTGCTCGTAAATCGAATCGGTTTCCGGACGCACGCCATGCCAGATCGAAAAACTGATCGCCGCTTGTTCGACAAGCATGCCCAGACCATCCAGTACGGTTCCTGCATTAGCTGCTCTCGCCCAAGATATAAACGCTCGCGCGGCTTCGCTGTAACTTAAATCGACCGCCAGTGTGCGCGAAGTCACCAGCGAAAATGGCAGGCTCAAGCCGCTGCCACCAATGCCGGACGAGGTCGCGTTGATGATGAAATCGAAACTGCCGAGATTTTTCAAATCATCCCAGTAGCGCGGATGTACACGGCCTGGCTGGCCGACCGCATCGGCTAGTGCATCAGCTTTGCCCGGGCTGCGATTCACAACGTACATCTCGCCAATGCCCGAGGCCAGCAAAGCCGGCGCGATACCGCGTGCGGCACCGCCGGCACCGATCAGCAAGGTGCGACGGCTGCGTAAATCAATGCGGTGCCTTTCGGTCAAATCGTTGATCAAGCCGGCGCCGTCGGTGTTATCGCCATCCCAACCGCTATCGGTGCGAATCAAGGTGTTTACCGCGTTCGCCAGTTGTGCGCGCTCACTGGTTTTTTCGCATTGTGCAAAAGCGGCCTGCTTGTGCGGCAAGGTGATGTTGGCACCGCGGCCACCTAGCGCATGGAAATTATCCAGCGCGTAGGCAAAATTTTCAGGAGTCGCTTCGATCGCGGTGTAGTCGAGCGAAATGCCTTGCTGTTTGGCAAACGCGGAATGAATGCGCGGCGAGAGGCTGTGGGCAATCGGATAACCGAATACTGCGAAGTGCTGTGTCATGTGATTCTCCAATAAATACAAACATGGTGTATTCGTCTTCCTCACAAGCTTTTGTAGCACCGACGTAGGACCGACGGAAGTCGGGAGATGTCTCGCAAAAAATCTGTCCCGACTTTCGTCGGTCCTACGTCGGTGCTACTCGGCCCTACCACTCTTTCAAATAACGCGCGGCATCCAATGCAAA
>JBOHYG010000023.1:0-1305 GCA_050737875.1 Arenimonas sp.
GCTTGGGCAAAATCGGCCAAGACCGGCTTGGCAAACAGCTCGCTCAACGGCACCTCGACCGACAGCAGCTGACGCAAACGCGAGATCACTTGCACGGCCAGCAGGGAATGGCCACCGATGTCGAAGAAGTTGTCGTGTTTTCCGATTTTTTCCAGATGAAGTAAATCCGACCAGATACCCGCCACCGATTTTTCCGAATCGGTATCCGGAGCGACGTAATGACTGGAACTGCGATCGGTATCCGGCGGTGGCAATGCCTTGCGATCTACTTTGCCATTGGGTGTCAAAGGCAACGCATCCAACACGATGAAATGTGTCGGCACCATGTAGTCGGGCATGCCCGACAGCAAATGACTTCTTAATGCCGCCGGCTCCAATTTGGTTGCAACTGGAACGTAGTAGGCCACGATTTGTTTCTGGCCAGGGCTGTCCTCTCGCATGATGACGATAGCTTCACGAATGCCTTCGTATTCCAGCAGTCTGGTTTCAATCTCGCCCAGTTCGATGCGGAATCCGCGTAGCTTGACCTGAAAATCGTTACGACCGATGTAGTCAAGATTGCCATCGGCATGCCAACGAACCAGATCACCAGTTTTGTACATGCGAGCGTTTTGGGCGGCATTGAATGGATCAGGTAAAAAACGTTCGGCAGTCAGCTCGGATTGATTCAAATAGCCTCGTGTTACACCCTGTCCGCCAATGAACAATTCACCCGTCACGCCCACGGGTACCGGTTGCTGATTCTCATCCAATACGTAAAGCATTACATTTGAAAGAGCATTGCCGATAGACGGTTCGTTATGCTCATTTTGATCATAATGATGAAGCGTGGCGATTATCGTTGTTTCGGTAGGGCCGTAAACAATCAACAGTCTTCGCCCAGTACTCCAGTGCTCTACCAGCGACTTGGGTACTGTTTCGCCCCCTACAGCCAATATTCGGAGGGACGTTAAATCCTCGGCGTCGTGTAGCGTGCCGAGGGCGCCTGGTGTAACAATGGCATGCGTGACTTGTCGATGTTTGATGAACTCGGCCAGATAGTCGCCAGCCAATATGGCCCCTTTGCGAGCGATACATAACGTAGCGCCACGACACAGGCTCATCGTGAATTCGTGTACGAACATATCAAAACTGAAAGATGAAAGCTGTAAAAAACGGTCGCCTATTTCAACATCGAATCGGCGACTCATTCCTGCAATAAAGCAGCCGACATTCCTGTGTTCAACGAGAACGCCTTTGGGTTTTCCGGTTGAACCGGAGGTGTAGATGATATAAGCCAGATGCGTGGCATTCAGACCGATATCG
>JBOHYG010000024.1:0-4699 GCA_050737875.1 Arenimonas sp.
ATAGCCAATTCACCACCTTGTTCGGCCAGGCATTCGGTTTGACGCCGGGTAAATTCCTGCAGGAAACCAGTCGTGCCGATGTCCACAAGTTGCTAAAGATTCTGAAAGCGGCGCCTGCACTGACGTGATTTCATACGGCTCTCAACAAGTAGCCAAGGAAATCACCATGTCCAATACCCTAATCGCCGCCGCACTAGTCGGCTCGATGCTAGTCAGTAACACGGTTCAAGCTCGCAGCATCGAGCAAGAGCTCACCGAACTTGATCGAGCCATGCAACGGGCGGTAGTCGACCGGGACCCGGTAGCTTTCGGGAGCTTTCTTACTGACGACTATGTCCTCGTCGTATCGAGTTCGAAAATGTATGGCAAAGCGGAAGTGGTGACCGATATTACCAACCCGGACACTAACTTCACGTTGAATGAATCAAGCAACCTGCATATACGCGTGCGCGAAGACACTGCGATGGTCATTGCCGATTTGCACCAAGTGTTCGTGCGAGATGGCAAGCCGTTCGATTATTGGGTGCGCTTTACCGATACCTGGATAAAGAAAAACGGCAAATGGCTGTGCTGGTCAGGTCATGCGACGCTGTTGAAAAAAGAGTGAACCGTTCTTCGGGAAAGCGTAGTATTCCGATAAATAAATCGGAGATGCCGGAATGAAATCCAGACTGCAAACTGCACTTCACATTTTCGTGCTGACGCTTCTTTGTGCTTTTACAGTCAACGCACAAAGCGGCGCCGATCTAAAGGCTGACTTGACGCCCTCGCTTCCTCAACTACCACCGCCACCGGTCCCGCTGGACGAAAATGGCAATCCCATTCCGATCCAGCAACCCACCGCCGAACAATTGGAAGCTCTACGTATCGAGCAAGAGCATCGAGCCGAGCAAATCAGAGTCGAGGAAGAACAGCGTGCAGCCGAAGCTGCACGCATTGCGGACGAAGAGCGTCGCGCTGCCGAATTACTGGCCGAGCAAAAACAATTCCATGACCGCTTTATGTGGGCGGTTTATATCGGGCTGGGGTTATTGGCGATATTTGTCGGATCGCGCATCTTCAAAAAAGACGAGTAGAGGTTCGATTAGTGGGCAATCTCATCCAGAGCCGACTGATAAATTATTAAATCCGCTGCCGAGAAGCAGCAAAAAATAATTTCGTCGATGCCCGGTTCGCTGTTGCTGAATTGAACGGCCGTATCGACGGCGATCGGCACTGCCTGGTCCATCGGATAGCCATAGATGCCAGTGCTTATCGATGGAAAGGCGATACTGCGGTAGCCGTGTTGTTTGGCGATTCGCAGCGAATTTCGATAGCAACTCGCCAGCAACTCCGGCTCGCCATTGTCTCCACCGCGCCATACCGGGCCGACAGTATGGATAATCCCTCGCGCGTTCAATCGGTATGCTGCCGTGTGTTTGGCTTCGCCAGTCTTGCAGCCGCCGAGTAAGCGGCATTCGTGCAACAAGTCGGGGCCCGCCGCACGATGAATTGCCCCGTCTACGCCACCGCCGCCGAGCAACGATGAGTTCGCCGCATTGACGATGGCGTCCACGCTGAGCTTGGTGATGTCTGATTGAACGCAGTGGATACGAGTAAGCATTGACGAACCACCAAAATCTAGAACCGCAGGGAAAGGCAACTCAAGCCGCCATCCATTTTTTGATATTCGGACATATCCAGCGGAATGACGGAGTAGCCGAGTTTTTCCAGGGTATTTTGTAAGGCGGGGAAGCCACTGGCCATCAACACATGATTATTCACTCGCACACAGTTCGCGGCGTAGTTTTCTTCGGGGGCGATGCGTACTAATTCGAATCGTTTGAAAGCGGGATGGTCGGCGAGCTCATCCATCACGACCATTCGGTTGTCCCCGATATACGAGATGCCGCTTTTCAGGTGCAGGATGCCCGACACGCCGCGGATATCGACAAAGTCGGCAGTGTAGCCTTTCGTTGCAAGCCAATTCGCCAATTGTTCGGCCCCCGACTGGTTGGTTCGTAGTGAAATACCGATCACGAAATGATCGCCGGCTTCGCAGATATCGCCGCCATCCAGAGTGCCGGGTGCATGGATTTCCGCAAGCTCGGAATAGAACTTCGACAAAACGGGTTTCATGTTTTTCACTTCACCTGCGCGACTTTCCGCACCCGGCAAAGTGAGGATGCAGCCGTGTTCGACAAGAACCGCAACATCTTCGACGAAGGTTGAATCGGGATGCCCGGGGTCTGCATCCAGATGCGTTAAATCCAGGCCGCATTGCTTCAGGGCTTCACAATATGCATTGTGTTGTTCGACGGTTTTTGCAAAATCCGGCGTGCCCATATCGACCGTGGTCAGGCCTTCGGCAAAGTTGGATGCAGGTAAACGTACGATGGCTTTTGTGAACATGGATTTATTCCGATTCTTGTGAATTAGCTGGTTTCCGGCTTGGCGGGCTCTAAAGCTGTTGGTATACAATCCCGCGTGGCAAAAAATTGATTCTAAGGTAATTTATGGATTCGAGTATGGACATCAAACCTATACATGACTGGCTGAAGGGCTTTTCGTATGCCGTGCGTTCGAAAGATTTTGTATCTGGGCGCCGTTTTTTTGCAGACGATGTCGTGGGTTTTGGATCGGTAGCCGAACGTTGCGACGGACTGGAAAATCTCGAAAACCAGCAATGGCGCAAAGTCTGGGGCGTTACCACGGAATTTGAATTCGATCTGGAATCGGCTGCCGTCAATGTCGACGGTAATGTCGCCTGGGCGGCGAGTTCATGGCAATCCTACGGAAAAGCGTCCTCCGGTGATCCACTGCTTCGTCGTGGCCGTTGTACATTCGTTTTCCAGAAGCGAAATGAACAATGGCTTGCCGTGCACAGCCATTTTTCCCTGGAACCAAGGGAGTGATCGTATATTTGGTCACGGCCGATCATGCCTATACCTTGAACCGCTATTTACAGGAATGGGCCCCGGAACTGGCCGAAGATATCCAGCCAATTTTCTACGAAGAAAGCCCTTGGGAATGGCTGGACCTGGAAGCGACCTATATTTTTTCCGATATCGAGCGCCTGGATGAAACCGAATTGCAGCATGCAAGCAGTTACGCCGATTTTCTGGTGTCGAAAGGCTATCGCGTTCTCAATCATCCCGACCGGGCGCCGACGCGTCTTGCTCTGCAAAAACTTCTGAACGATTCCGGCATCAATCCATTCCGGATGTTTCCGGTCAAGGATCATCCAAACCCCAATTTTCCGGTATTCCTGCGATTGGCCAATTCGCATCAAGGCAGCATCGGCGAATTGATCCATTCGCAAATGGAACTGGATTCGCGGTTGGCGAGTCTCGATGAAAAAATCGCCAGCGCCGCGGATTTGGTCATCGTCGAATATTGCGATACCCGTGATTCCAGCGGCCGTTTCGTCAAATATTCCGCGATGCAAGTCGGTAAGCGGCTGGTGCCGCGGCATGCATTGTCGAGCAAGCAATGGATGCTGAAAGTGCCCGATATCGTCGATGAACAAGCTGTGCAAATTGAAAGTCACTTTCTTCATGATTTTCCACAACGTGACGCACTGGAAAATATTTTCTCCGTGGCGAAAATAGATTTTGGCCGGGTAGACTTCGGCTTGCAGGATGGTGAAATCAGAGTCTGGGAGATCAATACCAATCCGACATTCATGCCGATGAAGAAAGGCTTGCATCCGGCACGTGCCGATGTGATCCAGCAGACCAGCGAATGGCTGATGAACGCATTTCGTTCGATCGATAATGAAAATTACGATGTAGTGTCGTGGCAGCGTGTGTCAAAACGCCATATTCTGAAGCGAAAAATGTGGTGGCTGCAGCGTAAATTATTCAGGCGGAAACGCGCCTGACTTGAGTCATTACAAGCTACGACTCGAAGTTCCTGACTTTTTCTGCTTCGCTTTCATAGCCAGGCTTTCAGCGAGCTCGGTGACAGCATTGCTTTCGTGTAACGAGAGTTTTCTAAGCGCAACCAGAGTTCTGATTTCCTGATCGTTACCGGCGACGTACATCAGCTGTACTTCCTGTTCGAGGGAATGATCTTCTTGTGCAGTCAATGTGCGATGGCCGCGCCCGGTTGCCAGCCATTCGAAACGCACCGATGTAATCGTCGCGATTTTGCCGAGATTTTCGACGGTCGGACTACAGCCGTTAATTCTTTCCCATTGCGCTACGGCACTGCGTTGAATGCCGACTTTTTCCGCCAACGCCGCTTGCGAAAGCCCGGAGGTCAATCGGGCACTGCGGATTCTGTCTCTTAGAGTTTTTTTCATGTGTGTACCCCTGAAGATCAAGAAGTCATGCGGCAAATCAGCGAATAAATTGTAATGTTAGTAATACTGACTGTGTTAGTAATAATGACTCTCTAATGAAGGTTATTGCTAACCAATTCTGATTACAGACTGTATTAGATAGCTGGGGAATAATCTACGACAGTAATACTAACAATATTGTGTACACAAATCGTGAATTAATCGTGGATTTCCCCCAGACTACCGACTAAAATTGTGCGCCTGCACAATCCCGGTCCCCCGCAAGGATTTGGCGGGAGAGCTGCGCTATATGGACGTTCATGGCAATTCGATGCAGGCAGTAACAGCAGAAGCCCTGCAGATCCAGAGATAAATAAATAAACGCTGGAAATCGCACTAACACCGAATGGTTAGTCATTTTCAGCGTTCGTGCAC
>JBOHYG010000025.1:0-1173 GCA_050737875.1 Arenimonas sp.
GGAAATACCGGAATCGAATTCTTGCAGTGCCCACAGTTCAAGATCACCGACGGATGCGTTTCGACCGACAGGAACTCCTGCTGCAAGCCGGTTTTTTCCAACAGCAGTTTCGCGGTCGCCTCGTGAAGGTAGGGCAACCAACCTTGCACGAAACCCGAATAACCGATCCGCTTCAGCAAATCGGCGTGTGCACCGTCCGGATGCGGCGTGTATTGTCCGTGCAGTTCGTCGGAGTAGGCGCGTTCCTGCGAGGCAATGACGGTCTCCATGACTGCCTTGAAGCTTTTGTGGGTAACGCGCGTGACGCCATCGTTATGGGTCCACTGCAATACGGCGGTTGCCTGCGTCATCGCATCCGATATTTTTTTGTATTCGTCGTCGAATGCGATCACCGTGCAGCATTCGGCCGAATGGGCAACGAAGGCTTTCCGGAATTCGGCATCGCCGACCCGGACTGGCACCGCATTCGGGCAGGCTTTTACGTACGCGTCGAAAAGTTCGGTTTGCAGCTCAAGATATTTTTCGCGGTCGTTCGCCTGCAAGGCTTTTTCGTACTGCGGCTTCAATTTGGCCGAGAGTTTTTCATAGACCGGGCCCGGCATCGCTTTCGGCTGTTCGCAGGCTTTCTTGAAATCGTAATCGGCCAGGCTGCCGCAGAAATCGCAGTACACGTAAGCCGTGGCCGAAGGCCGTGATTTGGCCGCTCCACAGCTTGGGCAACGGCTGGCGAGATAGTACGTGCTGGCGGCTTGCTTCATGGTTTCGGCTTGTTTACGCAGATTCCCACACTAACGCAAAAATGTGAGAATTCCAGCCAATGCCAAAACTTATTTCCAGAACGGAATCAGGTGGAATTTCTGTTCTGCTTTTTTTGCGCTTTCGATGTCTCTGGGCACGGTTTTAATTTTCAAAACGTGCTGGCCATCCGGAAGATCACGAACATCGATCATCGCGACTACACCACGCTGCCCGGTATTGGCATCGGTGGCCGCGATTAAAGCCTGGGTGATGGATTGGCCATCAACCTGGATCGCAAAATAATCCGACAAGCACTCGAGTCCGTCACCCTCGTTGGCTGCCTTGCGAACCAAGCTTGCCGGACATTGTTTCTCCAGAAACTCGTTGTAGCGATTGGGTTGATACGGAATGAACAGTCGCAAATACTTGGAAGAA
>JBOHYG010000026.1:0-12163 GCA_050737875.1 Arenimonas sp.
ATGAACAGCTATGCCCAGCGTATCGGCATGAAGAAAACGCATTTCATGAATCCGCACGGTTTGAGCGTCGCCGGCCATGTTTCGACCGCACACGATTTGGCATTGATGGGTCGCGCAATGATTCGCGATTTCCCTGAAGCCTATGCCTACAACAAGATGAAGGAATTCACCGTCAACGGCATCACCCAGCACAACCGTAATGGCTTGTTGTGGAAAGACCCTACTGTCGACGGTATTAAAACCGGCCACACTTCCGATGCTGGCTACTGCCTGCTTGCTTCTGCGCAGCGCGACGATCAACGCCTGATTTCGATCGTGATGGGCATCGAAAGCAAATCGCAATCCGAAGGTTTCCGTCTTCGCGAGATGGGCAATTTGAATCTGCTCAACTGGGGTTTCCGCTTCTTTGAAAACCACACGATTTATGCGGCCGGCGCGAAAATCACCGAGCCGAAAGTTTGGAAGGGTCAGGAAGAGCTGGTCCAGCTTGGCGTTGCCGCACCATTGCAAATTATTGTTCCGCGCGGCCGCTATCAGGATTTGAAGCTGAGCATGGACTTGCCGAAATTCGTTATCGCGCCATTGAACAAAGGCCAGAAAGTCGGCACGGTTCGCGCAAGTCTCGATGGCAAAGTGATAGCCGAACGTCCGTTGGTGGCATTGACCGGTGTTGAAGAAGCCGGCTTCTTTGGCCGCATGTGGGATGAATTCTGGATGTGGTGGGAATCCTGATCCGATTCATTTTCATTGAATAGAAACTCATAGAATAAAAAACCCCGGCAAGCCGGGGTTTTTTATTGCTACAACTTGCAACCAACAGATTTAAAACTCCTGCGTGAAGAGCTTTATTTAGCGTAACTTACCGCGTCAAGAAAAAAGCACATATACGAACGCCGGCACGATTAACGACGACATTCCTGTTTTAAGCGCTAATCGCGATCAGCATGAAGAAAAAAGCTCGCTTAAATGAAACTATCCACTTTGAGTTCAAGGAACTTGAAGAAGAATGCCGGCGACTCAAGAAAATGTATGCCTAGGAAACACACAGGACAGAGATATTCATGAGAGCCCCCCTGAAAGTGGATTGCGATAAACTCCTCATTTGTAGCAAATATTTTTTTGAAGAGAGGCTGCCGTTGCTAACTATATCCCATTAAAAGGGGAAGCCTCGTGAATCCTCGAGCAAATAAAACTTAGCATCATCATCGCCCTTCCATTCATACTTTATGGCCACCAAACCCTTTGCAGCCGAGTAATAAAAATAGTCTGTTCGATTACTATTAAATTCTGAAGAAATTACATCAACGCTTATTTTTTTTCCGAGAAAGTTAAAGTATTCGCTACCAATAATTCGAAAAATTTTACCCTTGTGCTCCCACACATCACCTAGTGATAGCTTTTTCTTGGGAACCGCAAAATGAGTTCCGCCACTGTAAATGCAATAAAATTCTTCTGATGGCTTACAAAATGTAAGCTTTTGACCACTATGTCCGCGCCATTCCACCCCACGAGTAATACTGATTTTATGTGAAAATCTACCGCCATTATCTTCTTTGGTTAAAGAATAGTTTGTGTATATGTACTCCTTTGCATCCGCAGCAGAGCAAAATACCAAAATGCATATGACAATCAAATTTTTCACGAGCAACCCTTTCACTATGGTTTCGGATGACATGTTGGACAATTCCGTACTCCATTCCTAACAGATGTTTCATTCGAATTCTTCAGGATTTTAAGTGCTCGATCACTAGCATTTCGCTCTGACGAACGCAGCTCAGTTAACGCCTGATTCTCGGATGTGCCATGTGATATCTCATGTGCTCCAATAGCCGCCAATGCTGCATCACCACCATCTGCCGTCAAATAAGTGAGATTAATAGTAGTGTTCGAGTTGGCAGCCTCATAAATAGAGGCTGAGTACAAAGTGTTAATTTCGTCAGTCACTCCAGTATCAGGATCTTTGTATGCGATTGTATCTGCAACCGCGCCAGATTGTGTTTTTTGCACTCTAGGATCTACTGTGACGACCCAAACAGACGCATCATGCTTATCTTCAACATTATTTCCACGTTGAATAGCATCAACAGTAAGATCTACACTCCGCTGTGCGGCTTCTTGGACTTTTAGGTCTTTTGAACTAGGATTGGTCAGACTCTGTGGTAACTCAGCTATTATCCCTAATGCATTTTTCCTTCCATCTGGATCGATGAATTTGTACGGGTTATTATTGGCATATGCATACCGATTAAAACCTATTCCAGTATTAGGATCTGTTTCCACAGGATCAGCACTCAAAAACTTTCCAATCACAGGATCATAATAGCGCTGCTGCGCATACGTCAGACCGGTCGCGGCATCGGTCACATGACTGGTGTAGCCTGGGCCCTGGTCATAGCCGTTATCACTCGGCTCACCATAAGGTGTGTAACGTTCGATCTTGCTAACGGTTTTTACTGCATCCGTTTCCGCGACTGGGCTTCCGAGTGAATCTGTGTGCTGATAGCTCGTGGTGTAAGTTGTAGTGCCAATCGGCGCACTGCGTTTCGCCACCAGACTACCGTTCAGATAAATATAATCATTAGTCTTGTTGCTACGCTGATCTTCGTCGGCAACGATCTTGCCGTCGAGGCTGTAAATCGGGTAACTGATCTTGTTGTCGCTGAGACGGGTGATCTTTACCCGACGACCATGGCCGTCATAGACATAACTTTCCAGACCGGAAACGCTTTGCATTCTGTTCGCTTTGTCGAAGACATAGGTTTGTGCACCGTTAGTGGTGACATTTCCGGCCGCGTCATAGGCGATGTTTCTTGCCACCGAAGCATTGGGCAGCGTGAGCAGATCCAGACGCTGGGTTGTGGCGTTGTATTGATAATTGTGGGTACGGTTACCCAAAGTATTGACGCGGATATTGTCCAAAGCGTCATACGCGAGGACATTGCTGATCCACCACTGGTTCGGCGCACTGGTTTGGATCAAACGATCGGCATTGTCGTAAGTCATGCTGCGGTTGCCGCCATTGCCGGCGGTACCATCGGTAATGCTGGCGATATTGCCGTTGGCGTCGTAGACATAGGTGTCATCAAGAACGGCAGTAGTGCCATTCATGTCTTTGCTGCGCAATGGCAGGAAGCGGGCATTTTGTGTCAACGAATGGATGATGCCATTTCCATATGTGAAACCGCTCATGCCGCCGTTGCTGAAATACGAAATATCGCTAGCAAAACTTCCGGCTTGGCTGGCTTGACCCTAGGCATTCGGAGCTGTGGCAACCACCAAACCACTTGGATAGGTCAGACTGCTTTCCTGCGCCATAGTGTTATAAGCATGGGTCAGAGTTTTGACACGACCATCAATCGTTAGCGTTTCGGTCACCGGCAAACGCAGTTTGTTGTAGGTATAGGCCCAGTTATTGCTGCCGTTGGTAAGTGTTTGCAGAACGCCATCGGCGAAATAGGTATAACTTAAATCGTCCGTGGTTCCAGGAACGTCCACTACCGTGACACGATTCATCGAATTGTATGTTCGAATGGTTTTGTCGACAGCAGCAACACTGGCACGGTCACAGGTATTACTGGTTAAGGCGCTGCCTGTCGTCGACCAAGCAACATTTCCAACCACATCGTAATCGAGTAGCATCGCGCCAGTTTCCGGTTCGATACGTTTGCATAGCCTCTGTTGAGAATCATACACAAATTGGCGAGTACTACTGATTGGATTGCCGTTGTAACTACCGCCACGAGTAACTGCTAAAGTTTGGCCATAAATATTCCTCAAAATACTGGTCGTAACCCCTTCAGGCGAAACGATAATTTCAGGGCGGCTTGTATCAGGACTGTCAAAGACTTGGAAACTGGTCGTGGAGGCAAAGCCACGGGGATTAGTGACACGGGCTTGGAAACCGGTGAGATATTCCACCGTAGTATTTAACACACCAAGCTCGGAGTCTTGCTTGGTTTTTATCACACGACCAAGAGAGTCGTATTCAAATTTCGTACCTGGCTGAGCACCAGGATTCGCTACACCTTGCCCAAAGGGATAGCTTTGAAATACTTTTCTTCCAGATGCATCGTATTGATAGTAGACATAACGTACAGTATTCAAACCATCAGCCCAATCCCACTCCTGGTCCAAGATAGGTCTCAGCAGAACATCAAAATACGTAACTTTTGCTAGTCTATCGTTCCAGATCGATTGTCGCCATTGACCTACACTTACTCCAGCTGGAAGCGTTTGTGCCTCGCTTGCAAGATTTTCATGAAACATAAAATTAGTTGGCAACCATGCATTGGTATCTCCAGTCGGATAAATTACTTTCGATATGCGGCCCATCGCATCATATTCATAATTGCTTGTATTGCCGAGCTGATCCGTAATCGAGGTCAACCAACCACTGTCATTCACGATTCCACTAATAGCCGTGGTGTCGGGAAAAGTAATTGTTTGTGGTATGCCTCTTTTGTAGTTTGATAGTGTCGTAATAGCGTTATTAGCGTCTTTGACTGTGGCTATAGTCCCATCAGCGTTGTAAGTATAGGTTTGGATTAACTGTCCAAAACTATATTCTCGAATAGGAGAAGCAGTGTTTGCGTCAAAAATGGTCTGTGATACTGGATCACCAGTATTCACATTCGTGACTGTTTCCACCTGACCAAGCACCCATTTATTGAAATCATCGTGATATATGGAAACATCAGACTTGCTATAGCCTAACGAACTTGATGTTGTGACTTTCTCAGCGCGTGCAAATTCATCAAATAAATCTACGTTAAATACGAAACTGACGCCATCCTGGTTAATAGTGCGCCTCTTTAATGGCTTCAACACTCCAACATCAGGACCAGAATTTATTTGAATTGGATTGGCCACCCTAATCGGATAAGGCTGCCCTTGGGGGTCTGTCTGATAATCCGTATCGGTAGTTTGACTCAACTGGGTTAATGTTAAGTCTGTGCTGCTTGACTTCAGCAGCAGCCCCTCATTCACTCCATAATGAACACCATACGAGTCATATGTAAAGCTACCGTCAGGATTTTTCCTTGTTATTACTTGACTTTCTGGGCATGGCATCGATTGCGCCAAACATTGCGAATCATAACCATAAGTTACCTTAGGATACGTCCATTCCCACTTCTTCAAGGTAGTGCCTGGACCCGTAATTTCTTTACTGGTCAAGCTCATTACTGTGAATAAACGTGGAATTAAATCATGGCTACTGTAAGTTCCGATACGACATTTTTGAGGAGCATAGCTTCGTGCAGATCTGCGATAACGCCAAGTAAAATTACCGACTGCCCCGGAAGGATGTTTAATTATCGCTTTAAAATCTCCTGCATAAAGAAAGCCTGCATTTACATCAGTTCCGCAGCCAATTCCAGCCTCGATAGCAATATCTTCAGGAGGCATATTAAATTGATAATTCCATTTTGAGCCGTCTGGCAACAGTACGTCTGTCAATTTTCCTTTGCCAGAATCAGCGAGATATTTATATGTCCATGTTCTTGTACCATCACTTATGCTGCTTACATGGGGGTTGCCAGCAGCATAAAAATCAAAATAACTAAAATATATGTTTCTTCCGTCGCTAGAGCTAATACTTAATATCTTCCATGGGTTGGTCGAATGATATGTATAAACGACATAATTACCAAAACGATCTTCGACTCGTGTAGGTAGAATCCATACTTCATCCCGCGGCACAAGTTGATTCGACCCATTGCTGTAATAGACGAAGTTTCTTTTTACAACTTGGTTAAACCAATATTTTTTCCCATCCGGCGAATGAGCAAGAAATGCATCGCCTGCCACGCCGTTTGCAGTTACTGGCAAGCATGAGAAATACCATTGCTCTTTGGTCGCCCACAAATGTGTATAACCATTTGCAGGCTTATTTGGGTTGTTACTTGCATGTAATATCTCTGTATCGCCCTTTCCCGGCAAATAGAGATGGTTGCCTGACCAATACTCTTCAGATGGAATTACACCATAAGCTGGAGGAGCAGTGAGTGACAAGTTTGTCTGGTTGCACCTCACCCCAGAATTAGGGCCCGCTTGCCATCCAGTCGATTTTGCAAACACTCCATGCAAGTGGGGAATATCTAAATCCCACTCGCTGAATAAACCGTCGGGACGATATCTCCATGGCTTGCTCCAATCATCTTGCGGTTTATATACGCGACCTACTTTAACTTCGAGGCCATTATTTCCAGGAAGGTCAATATCAGTGACTGAAAAAGCTGTGACTCCAGTACTTCCATTAGTCGCATCTCCGAACAAATTATCTTCTAATGGCAACAATGATTTGGCGGAGTTAATCCTTGAAATGTTTTCCTCGCTGTATTTTTTAGAGTCAACGGGATAACCTTTCGTTGCAAACAAGCCTAATGTCATAAAAATAATTACATTTATTAATATTTTCAATTTGGATTCACTCATAATTTGTTGTCAAATAATTATCGGCCGACACTTTAAGCTCGTTCGCATCTGTATCGAGACACAACTAATTTCAGGTTCGACTCGCAGATGGCTCTAGTCCTTACCAACAGCACATGCTGCCATAAAAAACCCCGGCATACCGGGGTTTTTTAAGTTCATCTTGCAGCCTAAAACTCCTGCGTGAAACGCAGACCGATCGTGCGTGGCTGGCCTGCGACGGTATACACCTGACCGTTCGCATATTCCGGTGGTGCCGGATAGGCGTTGCTGCCAGGATCGCCATTTCCGCAGACAGCGGTAGCGCACAAGGTATAGCGACCAAACTCGGTTCGCTCATCGAACAGATTCTTGACGTATAAATTCAAGGTCCAATTGTTCCTGCGAATGCCGGCTGACAAATCGAAAACGGTTTGCGATGGCATGGTGCCGAGAATGCCACCCTCGAATGAACGCAGATCGGTAGTGCGATTGCCTTCATGCACAACCGAACCCTGGATGAAGGGTTCAAAGCTTGCCACATCCCAGGTGTATCGTGCCGAGAGATTGCCTTTGAATTTAGGCGTAATGGGCAGACGTGTACCACTTGCTGCCTGCGGTCCATCCGGGAACGCGACCGGTCCATTGTCCGTATCCACGACGGACCCGACAGGACAAAAAGAAATCGGCTGCGAATTAAGCGTCTGGCCACAATAATCTTCCGTCAACTTGGCATTGTAAAAAGACACACCAGCAGTAAGCTGCAGATTGTAGGTCGCTGCAAATTTGACATCCATTTCTAAACCGTCAATCTGTGCCTGATTGGCGTTCTTGATTTCGGTCAACCCGTTCGCGCCAATAATCGAGAACTGGAAGTCTTCCCATTTCTGACGGAATATCGCGCCATTGAACAACAGGCGATTGTCCAGCCAGGTGGTTTTCCAACCAAACTCGTAGTTGGTGAGATAGTCCGACAAATACGGCGGTAGTGTACCGCGACGATTGATGCCGCCTGGTCTGTAACCTTCCGACCAGGTTCCGTAAATCAACTTGGTATTGTTGATTTTATAAGTCATGTTGAATTTACCGAGAGTGCCGGTTTCCTTGACGACTTTATCGAACACTTTGCAAGGCGCAGTTTCGTATGGGTCAGTATTGCCTGCTGCAATACAGGAAGCTTCTCCATATTCGGAAGAACCAGAGAAACCGTTACTGAAACCAAAGAATCCTTTCAGTGCACTTTCTTGTTCAAAACGGCGAATGCCACCGGTTGCCGTCAACTTGTCGGTGATATCGAAGGACGCTTCACCAAAAAATGCCTTGCTATCGTCAAAACGATCTTGCTCGGTCAGCCAAATGGTATCCGGCCAGCCCGGAATATCATAAGCATCCGAGAAATTGTCCAGCTTGTAACGTTGCTCGATGTCATGCGATTGATCCTGCATGAAGAAACCCGCGAGGAAACGGAAGCGCTGATCTTGCGGAGACGAAATACGGATTTCATGACTTCGTTTTTTGTAAGCGTCTTTGCCAATGATGTATTGCGACGGATTCACGTAGTCGCCGTTATTGTCGACGGCAGAACCGCCGTAGGCTGCAACGACGTCATACCAAAAACCATAATCGTTGTAATCAGATTCGACATCGATATCACGATCAAGATTCGAGAATGCGTAAACCAGGTCGAAATTACCAATCTTGCCAGTTACCGTTAATGCTGCCTGGGTGAATTTGTCATCTTTCCGCTCAGGATAGAAATGGCTGATTTCCAGTTCGCCGACGACCGGGTCGTAACCGAAACTGCCATTGCTTTTCTTCCGTTGCGTCATCAGCGTCGGCGTGATCGACCAGTTGTCGTTCAAATCGAGCTTCAGTGCAGCACGAGCGCCAACAGTTTTAATATCGTTGTAGTCGTCCTCGACACGATTGGCATTGTTCATCGTGATCCCGGAAGTCGGGAACGTGCGTTCGCCATACACGTTATCAATGTAGCCGGCATCATACTGATCCCATGCCACCAGACGAATCGCTGCCTTGTCTGAAATCGGTAAATTGACGAAACCTTCCGTGACAAAACCGGTGCCGCCGTTGCTAACCGAGTTCACTTCAACGGCATAACCGGCTGCAAAAGCTTCGGGGTCAGGCTTGTTGGTAATGATTTTCAATGTGCCCGATTGCGAGCTGGCGCCATACAGCGTGCCTTGCGGACCTGCCAATGCCTCGATGCGTTCGATATCATAAATATGGACATCGAGCGCACCACCGATCGTGGTAACCGGCTGCTCATCGAGATACACACCAACACTTGGCGATGAGCCGGAATGGTTGCCGTCGTTGCCGCTGACGACACCGCGGAAATAAGGCGTTGATGCGCCGCTTTCTCCGGACTGGTATGAAAGACTCGGAAGCAGTTTCGCGTAATCGTCAAAGTCTGAAACGTTTCTTTCAGTCAATGTCTTGTTGCCGAGCACTTGAATGCTGATTGGTACTTTCTGCAAATTTTCTTTTCGTTTTTGAGCCGTTACCTGCACCGCTTCAAGCGTTGCGGTTTTGTCGTCGGTCGCCTCTACCGATTCTTCAGCAGTTTGTGGCTGCGCATTGGCAAATGAAACCGTCGACAATGCTATGTAAATCGCTGCAGTTAATGGCACTCGCGCCATCCCCATTCGCAGCAAATTTTTCCTATTCCGTGACACTTGAGTCATCACCTTCCCCTTGTTTGAACACTAGTTAAAAAACGGCACTTTTGGATAAAAATCTAAAACCGGACCCAGCGCTTCTTTCATGGGAGCCAACCACGCTTCATAGTGACGCCAATGATCGACGCCCTCTTTATAAATCGGCTGGCGTACCTGTTCCGAACTGGCAGTACGGACCGGCCTGCTGTTTTCAAAGAAACGCAGACACTCGGCTTCAAACGGCAAACCGCAATAATCGAGCACGCCGGTAATTTCGGTTTCGGTATTATCAACGATGTTCTCGTAATGCACGCGATGAATGCGCCCAGGCAGAACGGCATCGAAATGCGACATCAGTCTTATGTAATCCGAATAGTAGCGCCCCATGTCTTCCAGGCTGTAGCTGAAGTTCTGCCCGCGGGCAAAATGCTGCTTATAGTTCGAGAAACAGCAGGCCAAGGGATGCCGGCGTGCATCGATAATTTTCGCATTCGGCAAAATCAACTGAATCAACGCAATGTGCGCGAAATTATTTGGCATCTTGTCGATGAAGAACGGCAATCCGTGCTGGCGGTGGATGCGGGTATTCTGAATGTAGCGCTCGCCAAAACCGATTGACTCTTCCTTGGTCATTTCCGACAACAAGGGATAGTACGTCTTTGCATTCGCCCCTTTTAGCTGTCGATACAAAGTCTTGGTAATCGAAATGATATCTGGCAGCTCCATCGTGCCTTCGACCTGCGAATGACTCGATAGCATCTGTTCGAGCAGCGTCGAGCCCGCCCTCGGCATCCCCAGAATAAAGATTGGTTCTGCGCTGGCAATCCCGAAATCTTCGCGTTCCCGGAAAAACTCGCTGGTAAACTGTGTTTCGCATTCCTCGACTTTCATCCGGTTTCGTTCCGGGGAATAGTGGATCAACGTTTTGCGAAGCGAATTTCCTTTTTCATAATGCATAAAAGATTTTGCGTAATCCCGCAGATCTTCCAGCGCCTTGCCGAGGGCAAAATCAAAATGGAAACGGTCGCCATCACTCAATCTCCCGGATTCCAGGCGTGATTGCATTTGCACGATATCGTCTTGTGAAAAGCGAAACGTTTTTAGATTGGCCAGACTCCAATAAGCCTCGCCGTAGGTTGGTTCCAATTCGATGCTCTTGCGATAGGCATGCACTGCACGGTCCTGAAAGCCCGCTGTCTTCAGAGTATGGCCGTAGCTATGCCAGATTTTCGAATATCCGGGATATTTCGAGATAATGGAATCGTATAATTTAATTGCGGTGTCGCAATCACCCAGCTTGTTCAAGGCCACGGCCTTGATGTTTAGATAACTCAAATTCTCCGGATCAGCCTGCAACAAGATTTCTGCCTGCGCCAATGCCTGCTCGCCCTTGTTCAGACGATTCAATATCAACCCGTAATTCTGGCGGGCAAAATGAAAGTTGGGTGCAAGTTCAATGCACCGAGCCAGCAGGTTTTCGGTATCTATATCGCGGCCAAGACGCGCAGCGACTTCCGCCAACATCCGTATTGCGGCAACGTCGGTCGGATAGTGTTTCAAATAGGATTTCAGACAATGCTCGGCTTCCGGGATATTATTGTCGGCCAAAGCCGCAGCCGCGTTCAGTAATTCTGGATCACTTGCCGAATAACGTACATGATTCGCATAAGCCAGTTGCGCCTTCGCTTCATCTTCGCTGGCAGAATAATAATCACCCAGGCATAACCAGGCTTTCGGCAAATCAGGTTTTAATCGCAGTGCCGTTAGTAGGCAAGCGATTGCATCGACCTGGTTTCCCGATTTTGCAAACGCCTGCGCCATCTCGAAATATGCCGCCGGCCATTGCGGTTGTACTTTGATCAATCTGGAAAAAGTTTCCAGTGATTTTTTTGGTTCGCCTAGCGCATTCTGGGACAATGCCAGCAACATTAATGCGTTGGGTTGGTCAGGCAAAACTTTCAGGATTTCCGTCGCCTGTTCAGCAGCCAGGGCAGGATTAACCTGCAGTAATCTTGATGCATGCGAGAGCGCCGTTTCTAAATTTGAAACCATCTCCGGGGAAGCGCTCATCTATCGTTACCAAGCTTTTTTGCGTGCTGAAAACATAACATAATTTCGCGTGATTTTTTGCCGGAGACCGTCAGTCCCAAAGCCATGAAACAGGCTTGTCCGCTCATTTCCGGACAAACATGAATGTGGCTTGTTTTGCTCGTCGGGTTCCTGACTGCCGATTAACAAGCAAGGCCAAATTTTTGTCTCCAAAAACAAAACCCCAGCTCTTTCGAGCTGGGGTTTGTCTTCAATAAGACCCTGGCGATGACCTACTCTTGCATGGCTTGAGCCACACTACCATCGGCGCGGTTGCGTTTCACTTCCGAGTTCGGGATGGGATCGGGTGGTTCCACAACGCTATGGTCACCAGGGAGACGGTTGGAGGGTTCGCAGCGTTAACGGTTTTTGGCCGGTAACACGCGCACGCTCTCGCGTTCGGTGTTGCGTATAAGTTGTGGACGTAGCGAGGTTTGTCGACGCGTCGAGATGCGTCAATGAAGCCAAGTGTTGTATCGAGAGTGTGCTCAGTGTTTGTGTCGTTTGCACATAACCCAAGCTCGAAGACACTTGAGGTTATATGGTCAAGCCGCACGGATCATTAGTATCGGTTAGCTCAAACGATTGCTCGTCTTACACACCCGACCTATCAACGACCTGGTCTTGATCGTTCCTTTAGGGGAGTCAAGCTCCCGGGAGATCTCATCTTGAGGCGCGCTTCCCGCTTAGATGCTTTCAGCAGTTATCGCTTCCGAACATAGCTACCCGGCAATGCCCTTGGCAGGACAACCGGAACACCAGAGGTTCGTCCACTCCGGTCCTCTCGTACTAGGAGCAGCCCCTCTCAAATCTCAAACGTCCACGGCAGATAGGGACCGAACTGTCTCACGACGTTCTAAACCCAGCTCGCGTACCACTTTAAATGGCGAACAGCCATACCCTTGGGACCGGCTTCAGCCCCAGGATGTGATGAGCCGACATCGAGGTGCCAAACACCGCCGTCGATATGAACTCTTGGGCGGTAT
>JBOHYG010000027.1:0-11885 GCA_050737875.1 Arenimonas sp.
GTTCAGATGCTGGCTTCAATGGTCGACGAGCCGGAAAAAGTGACGGCGGCGCAAATGGATTCGTGGTGCAGGAAATTCGACAACTGGGCGATATGCGACACCATGTGTTTCAACCTGTTTGATCACACGCCGCATGCCTGGACCAAGGTGACGCAATGGAGTACGAAACCGGGCGAGTTTCAAAAACGCACCGCTTTCGCCTTGTTGTGGAGTCTGACGGTGCACGACAAGCAAGCCGACGACGATAAATTTATCAAAGGACTCGCGTTGATTGAAAAAGCTGCCACCGACGAACGCCACTTCGTCAAGAAAGCAGTGAATATGGCCTTGCGTGCGACGGGAAAGCGTAATCTTGTCCTGAACAAAGCGGCGATTGTCGTTGCGCAAAGACTGGCGGAATCAACCGACGCTACGGCGCGATGGATCGGCAAGGATGCTTTGCGTGAACTGAAGAGCCCGGTATTGACCAATCGACTGTCTGTAAAAGCAAAATAAACTCAACCTGATGTTGAAGGAGCTCATATGAAAGACACTCCAAAAGACTGGCCACGCATTTCCTCGGGACTGTATTACCAGGATGCGGCAAAAATGATCGACTGGCTTTGCGATGCATTCGGTTTCGAAATCAAGATCAAAGTGGAAGGCGAGAACGGCCGCATCGAGCATAGCGAGCTGACTTACGGCGGCGGCCTGATCATGGTCGGCGAAGAACGTGTCGGTGCCGCATCACGCTGGAATGTCGACATGAAAAGTCCGCTATCGGTCGGCGGAACCAACACGCAAGGCCTGATGATCTACGTCGACGATGTCGATGCGCATTGCGAGCACGCACGGGCTGCGGGTGCCAAGATTGTCGACGAACCCACGCTACATGATTACGGTGACGAGTATTGGGCCGACCGCAGTTATGGCGCTATCGATCCGGAAGGCCATTTGTGGTGGTTTAGCCAGCGGCTGCGCGGATAAATTATCCGTATTGCTGCGACCAACGCTGGATATGCGCGGCAATTTCCTTCACACCATCTGTCAAAGCCGCCGGGCCGGGCTGCAGGATGATCGGTGATTTGATTTCGAACAGTTGATTGTTTTTTACCGCATTGATCGACGACCAGCCTTCGCGCTGCACCACTTTCTCCGGACGGAATTTCTTGCCGCACCAGGAACCGAAAATAATATCGGGATTGCGGGCGATCACTTCGTCGCCATTGGCCATGATGCGATCCTTGGCCAGGCCCTTCTCCGCACGTTCCGGAAGAATGTCGTCGCCACCCGCCAACCGGATCAGTTCACAAACCCATTGAATGCCGCTGATCAGCGGTTCGTCCCATTCTTCGAAATACACTTTCGGGCGTCGTTTTAATTGGCTTGCCTGCTGCTCGATTTGCTTCAGGTTTTTTTCGAGTTCATCGGCATAGGCATTGGCCTTGTCGGCAACACCGACCAAAGCGCCAAGTCTCCGTACGTAATCGATGATACCGGCCACGCTGCGGTGATTACTGATCCAGACTTCAACGCCGTGCTTGATCAACGCGGCGGCAATTTCGGACTGGATGTCGGAAAAGCCGACCACGAAATCCGGTTTCAACTTCAGGATTTCGTCGATTTTCGCCGAAGTGAATGCGCTGACTTTCGGTTTTTCCTTGCGGGCTTTCGCCGGCCGAACGGTAAAACCGGAAATCCCGACGATACGAATCTGCTCGCCAAGTGCATACAGCACTTCGGTAGGTTCTTCGGTCAGGCAGACAATGCGCTGCGGACCGATGGTTCTCACGGAAACAGCATCCGCTTGGTCCAGTCGCCATTCACGCGTTCATAGCATTGGCGCTCGTGCAGGCGAAACTCGGCGCCGTACCAGAACTCGATCATCTCCGGCACCACGCGAAACCCGGACCAATGCGACGGACGCGGCACATCGATGCCTTCGAATTTTTTTTCATAGAACTCGATCTGCGCCTCGAAAACGTCCCGCGATGAAAGCGTTGCCGATTGTTTCGAAGCCCAGGCGCCGATCTGGCTCGGGCGCGGACGCGACGCGAAATAGGCATCAGCCTCTTCGGCTGTCACCGGCTCGACGGTACCTTCGATTCTTGCCTGGATACCGTTGTCCAGATTCTTCCAATGGAAAAGCAGCCCGGCCTGCGGGTTGCTGGCTAGCTGGCGTCCTTTATGGCTTTCGAAATTGGTGTAGAAAACAAAACCGCGCGCATCGAATGCTTTCAGTAAAACGGTACGCGCCGATGGCCGACCGTTCTTGCCGAGCGTTGCGAGTGTCATCGCGGTCGGTTCCGGGTCGCCGCTGTGTTTGGCACGCTCGTACAATTGTGCAAAAGTATCGATCGCCTCTTGATATAAATCCTGCATGACTAATTCCCGCCCTGAATAAAGGTCGCAATGCCAAACACCAATCGCTCCAGGCAAAATGTCTTCGCGCCCGAGTTCGTTGCCGACATTTTACAGCACGCGCTTGGCAGTGCGGGCAACCCTGGCGTTTACGGCATAGTCGGACTGCAGGGCTCGGGAAAATCCACGCTGGCCGCGCAGATGGCCGAACTCGGCAAGCGCATAGGATTGGAGATTGTCGTTTTATCGATCGACGATTTTTATTTCGGCAGGCGGGAACGCAATGCATTGGCCCGCCGTGTCCATCCCTTGTTGGCCACGCGTGGTCCGCCCGGCACGCATGATGTTGGCCTGGCTTGCGAAGTACTGGATAAACTCAAACGCGGCGAATCGGTTCGCATCCCGCGATTCGACAAGATCGCTGACACCCGCCGGCCGCCGTCGCATTGGCCGCACATTAATCATAGGGTGGATCTGGTGATTCTCGAAGGCTGGTTTCTATTCGCGGCACCGGCCGCCGAGGCAACCTTAAGCAAGCCGCTCAATCAACTTGAACGCGAACAAGATCCCGATCGTATTTGGCGGCAATATTGCAATGCGGCGTTAAGTGAATACGCGAAAATATGGCAACGCATAGATCGAAGCGTATTTCTTCAAGGCCCCGGCTTTGAGCAAGTGAGCCAATGGCGTTGGCAGCAGGAACAAAGCCTGCAGGCGGCGAATCCGAATCGCCGGACCATGTCGAAAAAAGAAGTCGAAAAATTCGTGTTGTTGTTCGAACGAACAAGCAGGAATGTCTTTTCGCGATTACCGAAGATCGTTGACCGGGTCGTGCGACTGGATAAAAACAGGACTCCAAAAACGTAGGGGCGATTCATGAATCGCCCCTACGCAGTCATTATTCCTTGCCGACAATAAACGTGACTTTCATGTCGACACGCCATTCGGTGATCTGTCCATCATTGTCGGTGACCACTTTGATGTCGTTAACCCAGGCACCCTTGATGTTTTTCACGCTTCTTGAGACTTTCTTCAAGCCGCCCTGTACTGCGTCCTCAATATTCTTGGTGGACGATGAGGAAATTTCGATCACTTTCGCAACAGTGTTACTCATATGGGAACCCTCTGTTAACGCCGAAGCTGGCCGGATAACTATACGCCAGCACTGTTAAGAAGTTGTCGATAACCATCGCGAAAACCGGAATATCTTGGCTGCCATCCGCTTGCTCGAAGCAAGCCGTTACGTATACGACGACCAGTAGTCGGGATTTCCGAATTTAATGGTTCGATAGCCATTTCCGGCGTCCTCAACCAAGCCAGTACTTCGGACTCCAATGCCGGGCAATCGTCATTGACGCAATAAAGTTTTCCGGGTGATTGCATATTGAATACATGGACTATTGCCGAGACCGCGTCCTCCACATGGATACGATTGGTCCAGTGGGCGCGGCCGGTTTCGCCGGCCTGCGCACGCCGCAGCATCCAGTTTCGACCGGGCCCGTAAATGCCGGTAAGCCGCAGTGATATGCCTTGCTGGTGCTGGCCGCAAATATTTTCCGCTTCACGCAAAACTTTGGCGTTGAACAAATCGGCCACGGCCGGGCTTCGTTCATCAATCCATTCACCTGTGTCCTGTGCGTACACGGCAGATGAGCCGACAAAAATCAGGCGTTGAAACCGACATTGCGTTAACAAGCGCTGCAAGCCGTCGACATACAAACGTTGATAGGCATCCGCACTGCGTTCATCCGGCGCTGGGCAAAACACCAGCGCATCGGCTTGTTGTGGCAGTTTTGTTAAACCGGCGCCAGTATTTAAATCGGCTGCGACCGAACGAATCCCGGATGGCATTTCGCGAACCGAGCGGCTGATGCAGAGGACTTCATGCGCTGCATTGCACAAGGCTGAAGCAACACGTGAACCGACATCACCGGCTCCAGCAATGATTACGCTGCTATGCATTTATCACTCATGGCATGGTCCTTCGTTTGCCAGCGATGTTAGCATTAGGGCCATGAATCCCGCGTCCAACGTCATTCTTATCGGCCCGATGGGCGCCGGCAAAACCTCGATAGGCAAACGCCTGGCGAGTTTGCTCGGCCTTCACTTTGTCGATGCCGATCATCGCCTCGAAGAAATCACCGGCGTTGCGGTGCCGCTTATTTTCGAATGCGAAGGCGAAGCCGGTTTCAGGCAACGTGAATCGCAATTGATCAATGAACTTTGCCAAGGCAAGAATCAACTGATTGCCACCGGCGGTGGTGCAGTGCTGTCGGCAGAAAATCGTCGCCAATTGCAGGCAAACGGTTTCGTGGTGTATTTGCAGGTGACGGTCGAACAACAACTGGAACGCTTGTCGCGTGATCGTAGCCGGCCATTGCTGGCCGGTGGCGACAAACGGGAAAAATTATTTGGTCTGTCCGAGGTTCGCCATCCGCTGTATCTGGAAATAGCCGATCTGGTTTATCAATCGTGTGACAACCAAGTGTCGAATGCGGTCGCCGGATTGCATCAGCAACTCCAACATCACTGGCAACGTGCCGAGGCGGCTTGATGCGACAGATAAGCGTGCAATTGGCGAAACGCAGTTATCCGATTCGAATTGGCAATGATGTGCTCGACGACACTGCAGCCCTGGCCAGCCTGGTCATGGGCAAGCAGGCGCTGATCGTGACCGATGAAAATATTGCACCATTTTACTTGCCGACCATCCAGGCAGCACTGCAAAACAAGACCGTCCACAGCTTGATATTTCCGCCCGGCGAACAGGAAAAAAATCTCAACCGGTTTACCGAGATCATGCATTTGCTGGCGGAAATAAAAGCCAGCCGCGACGTCACCCTGATTGCGCTCGGCGGCGGCGTGATCGGCGACCTGACCGGATTCGCTGCGGCCTGCTGGATGCGCGGTGTGCGCTTCGTGCAAATCCCGACAACCCTGCTCGCGATGGTCGACTCCTCGGTCGGCGGCAAAACGGCGGTTGATTTGGCGAGCGGTAAAAACCTGGTCGGTGCATTTCACCAACCGGTTGCAGTACTGGCCGATTTGAAAACCCTGAAAACCCTGCCCGAGCGCGAATTGAAAGCGGGCCTCGCCGAAGTCATCAAATACGGGGCCGCTTTCGATGTCGGTTTTTTTTCCTGGCTGGAAAAACATATCGAAGAATTACTGGCGCTCAATGAAACCGCGCTCACCGAGGCGATCTCGCGTAGCTGCCGTCAAAAAGCCGGCGTGGTATCACGCGATGAAACCGAACAAGGCGAGCGCATGCTGCTCAATCTGGGCCATACCTTCGGCCATGCAATTGAGACCGCGCAAGGCTATGGCGGCTACCTGCACGGCGAAGCAGTCGCGATCGGCATGTGCCTGGCCGCCAAATTGTCGGCGCAAATGAAACGCGCGCCCGCCGCAGATGCTGACCGCCTAATCAACCTGCTCAAGCGCGCTGGTTTGCCGACCGCCCTGCCGGACGAACTGGACAGCGAAGCCTTGCTGACACACATGAAACTGGACAAGAAAGCCCTGTCAGGTGCTTTGCGATTAATCCTGTGGCGAGGCCTCGGTCGCGCCGATGTGGTGGCCGATGTACCCGAAACCGCGATTTTGCGCGTGCTTAGCGGTTAAAATAGTGGCATGCGCTTATTTCTCCAGCAAAAACCCGCCGCCGGCGAATCCCCAAAATTCGTCCAGTTGATTCTGGAACAGGATTTATTGGGCGGCTGGTGCCTGGTCAAGGAGAGTGGCCACACCGGTGGTCGCAGCCAATTGAAACGCGAACAATTCCTGCAACACGACGCCGCGATCCTGGCCTTTGAAAAAGCGCGCGATGCACAAGTAAAACGCGGCTTCCAGATTATGTTTGTACAAGGTGCGGACGCGCCTTGAGTCGTACACATCGAGAATAAAATGACTTTAAAAAACGATCGTTTCCTTCGCGCCCTACGTCGTGAACCCGTGGATGCAACTCCCGTCTGGTTGATGCGGCAAGCCGGTCGTTATCTGCCGGAATATCGCGCCACCCGCGCACAAGCCGGCAGCTTCATGGGCCTGGCAACCAATCCCGAACTCGCCTGCGAAGTTACCCTGCAACCCTTGCGCCGCTATGAGCTGGATGCCGCGATTTTATTCTCGGATATCCTGACTATTCCCGATGCGATGGGACTGGGTTTGACGTTCGCCGAAGGCGAAGGTCCGCGTTTTGCTCGCCCGGTTCGCAGCCATGCCGATATCGACAAACTTTTCGTGCCGGACATGGCGAAAGAATTGCGTTACGTAATGGACGCCGTGAGCCTGATCCGCAAGGAATTGAACGACAGCGTTCCGTTGATCGGTTTTTCCGGCAGTCCATGGACGCTCGCCTGCTATATGATCGAAGGCAGCGGCAGCGATAATTTTGCGAAGATCAAGGCAATGGCCTTGAACGATGCGCCGGCTCTGCATCGCCTGTTGAGCATTGTCACCGATGCGGTGATCGCCTACCTGAGTGCACAACGTGCTGCCGGCGCACAGGCCCTGCAAATTTTCGATACCTGGGGCGGTATGTTGTCGCCACATATGTATCGCGAATTTTCACTGCGTTACCTGCAACGCATCGCGGTCGAATTGCCGCGCGGCGAAGGCGCCGATAAAACTCCGCTGATTTTGTTCGGCAAGGGCAATGCGCCCTATCTCGAAGAACTCGCCGATACCGGCGCCGAAGGCATCGGCGTCGATTGGCTGATCTCGCTCGAAGAAGCCCGTCGCCGCACGCAAGGCAAAGTCGCGCTGCAAGGCAATCTGGATCCGGCAACTTTGTACGCCGATCCCGAAGGCATCCGTCTCGAAGTGAAACGCACGCTCGACAGTTACGGCAAAGGCCCCGGCCATATCTTCAACCTCGGCCACGGCATGTCACCGGATATGAATCCGGATCACGTCAAGATATTGGTCGATGCCGTGCACGAGTTTTCACAGGTTTGATGCATAGGGTGCGCTCAAGCGCACCAATGCATTGCAAGGGAATCAAAGAGGTGCGCTTGAGCGCGCCCTATGCCATCTCAAGCATCGGTGGCAGCGGGCAATGCAGCGATGCGCATACCGTGCGCAGCAATTCGGCTTCGGCGATATTGATTTGATTATCGTGACTGATCGAGGCGACCAAACCTTCGATCAATAATTCCTTGCTCATCGGCTCCAGGCTGTCCAATGCCGGCCATACCGATTCAAGTGCTTCGACGAACGAGCGAGTCACTTGATAGCCGATATTTTCGCGTGGCAAAGCCCTTTCCATGCCTGCAAGATAAGCGCGTTGTGCATCGGCTGTGCTGTTGTGACCTACCTGTGCCAACACTGCCATCAAGGTACTGGCTTGCACTGCGACGTCCTTCAAACGCTTGTTGCCAACACGTCCGGTTTTGCTTGGATCGAGCAAATCGCGGACCTGGGTACCGAGCAAATGGCCAAGGCAATATTCATACAAATCAATTTGACCATCGGCATGCACCAGAGCGTAGACCGATTCCATGAAGCGAACCAGTTCGGGCCGCGGACGCTGGCGCAAGGTGGGGAAACACAATGATGCCAATGGCAGCCGCAACATCGGATTGAGCTGACTGACCTGCGCGTAGAAATCCTTCACCACCGAAGGCAACGAGTCGCCATGGCGGGCACGAAGTTCAAAAGCCTGCTTGGCCTGGATTTTTTCGTCCGACGAATAGAGCAAGGCGCACATCACCGGAATTACTCCGTGGTGACTGCGTGCGGCCTGCTGCAAAATTTCCGGGATGCTACCGGCAAGGTCGTGCGCACGCTGGTAATCGTCCGACTTCGGTGAGCCTACTTGTTTAACGATCGATGGCGGCGTGACCATCACATTGCTTTCGGCACCGGGAATCGTGCGACCATTTTCGGAAAACCCGAGAAGACGATCTTCATCGAGACCTACCGGCGGTTTCAAACTCCAACGCGCGCTGAGCTCTTTAAATTCCGAAGCCTTGAAGCTAGGGTCCAACGCTTTGATGCGCTCTACGAGCGGCGGATGCGTCGCCATCATGCCTGACAGTCCCGAGCCTGCACCAAATAGCATATGGCTGACTTCCTCTGCATCGGCATTGGCCATTTTGGAACCATCATGCAAGCCGCCAATTTTTTTCAGCGCACCGGCGATGCCTGTGGTTTGCCGGGTAAATTGCACCGCACTGGCGTCGGCAAGATATTCACGCTGGCGACTGACACCGGCTTTGATCATGCGGCCAAAAAACAGGCCGATGTAACCGACGACCATCAAACCTACTGCCACGCCGATTATCGGTGCGGCATCCTTGCTGCGAAAACGGCCGTGCTCGAGAATTTTCTGGCCGATCAGCGCCATCACCATGATGCCAAACAGCAAACCCATCAATTTGATATTCAGGCGCATATCGCCATTCAGGATATGACTGAACTCGTGCGCGATCACGCCCTGCAATTCATCGCGATTCAAGCTGTTCAATGCGCCACGAGTAACCGCGACTGCTGCATCGCTGGGCGAATAGCCGGCCGCGAAGGCATTGATACCGGCTTCGTCGTTCAATACGAAAATTTGCGGAACAGGTACACCGGACGCTATTGCGATTTCTTCAACCACGTTACGCAGACGGCGCAAATGATAATCCTGGGTGTTTTCCGGAACCGGCATCGCACCCAGTTGATGGGCTACCGCTGCACCGCCGCTACGCAGCGAAGACATGCGGAACAAGGTCGCGCAACCGATGATTGCCAATACAACCAGCGTACATATAACCAGCAGCGGCATGGGATTGACGCCTTCGGTAAACCCGCCCAGTGCGACCAGCAAAACCAGATCGATGGCGACCACGATTCCAAAGACCGCCATCGCAAACAGCAGCACCAATCGCTTGGACTGCTTTTTAACGGCGTCTTGTCGTTCGAAGAAATTCATGGCTCGCTACCAGGCATTGTCGGCACACAGCAAAACGCCAGCATTCACTGGCGTTTGCAAGAAGGTTAAAACGAAACTTTCGGAGCTTCGCGTTTGGCCGGCTCGGTGATTTCCAGCAACGAAGCGGCAACGAAATTGAACATGCCGGCGATGATGTTGGACGGAAATACTTCCCGCTTGTTGTTGTAGCCCATCACCGAATCGTTGTAGGCCTGACGTGCGAACGCAACGCGATTCTCGGTTGATGTCAGTTCTTCCGTCAATTGCATCATGTTCTGGTTGGCTTTGAGTTCAGGATAAGACTCGCTGACTACCATCAAGCGGCTCAACGCTCCGGTTAAACCTTGATCGGCATTCGACAGCTGTGCCATTGCATTGGCGTCGCCGGGATTGGCGCTGGCCGCCTTCAAGCCACTGACGGCGGCGGCACGCGCCTGGATAACCGCTTCCAGGGTTTCGCGCTCATGCGCCATATAGCCCTTGGCGGTTTCCACCAGATTGGGGATCAGGTCATAACGACGATTCAATTGCACATCTATTTGTGCGAACGCATTCTTGTATGCGTTTCGTGCAGTAATCAGGCCATTGTAGATGCCTACCAGCAAGAACCCTGCCAGTACGATGCCTGCCAGTAACACTATTGCGATAATGCTCATAAATCTCTCCAGTCCCGATCGGTGTCTGTGTAAAAAGTTTGCATGAAGTATTCAGGTGAAACCCCGTCATGCGGAGTAAAATACCCCATCGCCCCTACTAACGCACGCGCTGCGGAAAATGAAAGCAATGAAAGCCAGCTTGCTCGTTTCACTTATCGGACTTAGCTTGCTTGCGCCCGGACAAACCCGGCTCGCGGATAACACGGCAGATAACCCGGCAAAATTCGCCGCGAAAAAACCCGGTGCATTGGCAGACCAGACCTTCAACGCACGCAATATAGAAAACCTGGCGCAACGCCTGGTGTTCGAAAAAAACCTGCCGGGTCTCGCGGTGGCCATTGTGCAGGATGGCCAGGTCATCTCCGCGAAAGGCTATGGCGTGACAGACAGCCAGAACGGCGGCGCAGTGATGCCTTACACGGTATTCCGGCTTGCTTCGCTGTCGAAAGGTTTCGCCGGCACACTGAGCGGACAGTTGGTCGAAGAAGGTGCGATGAGTTGGGATTCCCCGATCATCAACCAGTTGCCGGCTTTCAAATTGAATGATTACGCGAGCGGTTCGACCGTAACCGTAAGAGACGTATTAAGTCATCGCGTCGGTTTGCGCGATCACGCTTTCGATAGTGCATTGGCCGGTGATCAACCCTATGCACTGATTGCCGAACGTTTGTCGGATGCACCGATGACCTGCTCGCCCGGCGACTGCTATGGCTATCAAAACATCGCCTACAGCTTGATTGGCGATCTGACTTTCGCCGCCACCGGCGATTTTTATCCGCAGCAGGTCGAAAAAAGAATTTTCACGCCGCTCGGCATGACCAATGCAAGTTATGGCCTGGATGGGCTGATGGCGAGTGCTTCCTGGGCCAAGCCGCATGTGCGCGGCAAGGGCGGATGGCTGCCGGTAATGCCTAATGAAAACTATTACAAAGTCCCGCCAGCAGCAGGCGTTAATGCCAGCATCCAGGACATGGCGCAATGGTTGCGAGCTCAGACCGGCCATCGTCCCGACGTGCTCTCGAAAGAAGTACTCAGCCAGATTCACTCCAGACAAGTCGTGACTCCCGGTGAAATCCGTTCGAATGGATGGCGTAGCGAACGCTTGAACGAAGCCTATTACGGTCTCGGATGGCGAGTCATGAACTACAGCGGACGCACCATGATTTTCCATGGCGGCGCGGTTCGTGGTTTTCGTGGCCTGATCGCTTTCCTGCCGGATCAGGATATCGGCATCGTGGTTTTGTGGAATTCGGAATCGGCTATGCCATCAGGCTTGATGCCGACCTTCTTCGATGCAGCACTCGGATTGCCAAATCGCAATTGGCTGGGACTGGATGATCTTGGACCGGTCAGCGATGAGATGGGGGCCGAGTAACTCGTGTAGGAGCGACGGAAGTCGCGATAACACTGCCGCGACTTCCGTCGCTCCTGCAAACACCAATAAAAAAGCGCCTTTCGGCGCTTTTTTGATATCTGCAGGCAATCCTGGAAATTCTCTCTCCCCGACTGGGCAACACAGGGAGAGAGTCAAGATTGTTGCTTGCGAATTTACATCGCAGGTGCAGCAGGTGCAGCTGGGGCAGCAGCCTTTTTCTTGGCTGGCTTCTTGGCAGCTTTTTTCTTCGCAGCTGGTTTCTTGGCGGCTTTTTTGGCTGCTGGTTTCTTAGCAGCTTTCTTGGCGGCTTTCTTAGCTGGTTTCTTGGCTACTTTTTTAGCGGCTTTTTTGGCAGCTGGTTTTTTAGCTACTTTTTTGGCGGCTTTTTTAGCTGGTTTTTTAGCTACTTTTTTGGCGGCTTTCTTGGCAGCTGGTTTTTTAGCTACTTTTTTGGCGGCTTTTTTAGCGGCTGGTTTCTTTACGGCTTTCTTTGCGGCCTTTTTGGCCGGCTTCTTTGCAGCTTTCTTAGTTGCCATGGTCAACTCCTCGTCAGTTGGCTAGATAACGCTTAGGTAAAGCCCAGTTAGTACAACGC
>JBOHYG010000028.1:0-31731 GCA_050737875.1 Arenimonas sp.
GTTTTAGACCTAGCTCTTCTAATCTTCACTGCTATTGATCTTGGGTCGGGCACTGCGGCGAGCTTTGCACATGGGTTGGCTGCCGCCTATGTCGGCTTCACTGTTGCGTTTGGGGGTGTTGCCGTGTCGTGGGCAGACCAACGCTTTGCTCATAGGTTTGCTAATGCGCCAGCTCCTTCAAAGGCACCAACACGTGGCTGGCCGGCGCTTCGATATGAGCTACTGCTATGGCTTCGCTGCCTTGTCGCCGTAGCAATCACTATGGTTTTACTTCTTGGCTTAATTGTTTTCGTCAACAATGAGGCCGCTACCGAGGCGCTTAACGAGTGGTTTGGCATCGCCATCAGCTGTGCAATCATTTGGTTTATCTTTGGTCCGGTGTGGGTGCTGGTATTCTCGTCTTGGCGCCGCGAACGTGACGCCTAACTAATCAATCAAGGTGACCTCCGTGCGTAAATTGGTTTCAAGTTTCACATCCGATGCGTCGGCACCTTACTTCAGGCGTTAGGCTTCTCTGGTATCCCATGCGTAAATTGTTTGCTTTTATTTTAATGTTCGCCACAGTGATGCCCTTTATGCTCGCGGGCGTTTTCGTTGCATTCGTTATTAGCTTAAATTTGCTAGGCATAGGGCCTCATGACAAATCATGGGCTTTCGCTTTGTTATCCACGCTTTTGCTTCCGTTTGGAATACTCTTCGGCAGCATGGTCGGCTACGGCATCTTGTTATCAGGTCTGCGCCTCCTTTCTTGCGAGCACTGGTTAAATGCATTAGACACAACGCCTCCACCTCCGCCAAGCCGACTCAATGCACCGTTTCTGTGGGTACAAAAAACAGTTTATCGTCTAATTCCTCGGTAACATTCGAGGCCGAAACCTAACTACGCAATCAAGGGGGCCTCCGTATGAGCATTGCATTCAAGTTATCATCCGGTGCGTCGGCACTCTACTTTGGTTGTGAGGTGCCTGTCACTTGTTTGCCACTCTGAAAGAAGTTGCGCACAGAATTAAACTCGATGCGATGACTGTCTATTTCGCAGCTCGCGATCCGAGGACACCATTTTTTGTTCGCTTACTTGCTTTGTCTATTGCTGCGTATGCACTTAGCCCAATAGATTTAATCCCAGACTTCATTCCAATTCTCGGCTATCTGGACGACCTTTTAATATTGCCACTGGGTATTGCACTAGTTATCAAGCTAACCCCGGCTACCGTCATCGAATCTAGTCGCAGAAAAGCAGGCGAAGTCGCGGCAAGGCCAAGCAGCACTGCAGCCGCAATCGTAATCGTTGCCATTTGGGTGTTGTTTACACTAGGCTTCGGTTATTGGTTATTTACCGTATTCGACACCTAACTACATAATTAAGGTGGCCGCCGTGAAAATACTGGTTTCAAATTTCACATCCGGTGCGTCGGCACCTTGTTTTGGTTGTTAGCTGTCATGAAGAAGCGTCGTAACGGCGTCCGTTACAACAATCAGGAGGCCACATCATGATTGTAGGAAGTTGCCACTGTGGTGCGGTAACGATCGAACTGCCGTCGATGCCGGAGACGGCTACGAGTTGCAACTGCTCTATGTGTAGACGCTTGGCTGGCCTTTGGGCCTACTACGAGTTCGGCACTGTCCGAATTGCTGGGCATCCGGAGAACACCCAGGACTACGTCCAAGGTGATAAAACACTCAGGACCATCCGTTGTGCCACATGCGGATGCGTAACGCATTGGGAACCTTTTCCGCCAGAGCCGGGCGCACGTCACGGCGTGAACTTGCGCAACTTTGACCCCAGGATATTGGAGTCGGTGCGAGTTCGGCGCTTCGACGGTGCGGACACGTGGAAGTTCCTGGACGATGATGACTGACACTTATGCCGCTTGTTGACGCGGCCGCGGCAGGCGCCGCGTAACAACGCAATCAAGGTGGCCGCCGTGAAAATACTGCATTCAAGTCTTGCGTCCAGTGGTATCTTTTAAACGAAAACTCCGGAGATTCTTGCAATGACCGAAGCACCACTTGAAGTTGCATTTCTGGGCGTGACACCTCAGTTCACGGTGCCGGATCTCGTTCAGACAACGCTCTATTATCGTGACGTTCTTGGGTTCAAGATTCTTGGCTACTGGGATGGCGAGCGCGTAAATCCGGAAGGTGACACGTCTGCTGTATTCGCCATTGTCCGCCGCGATGCAGTTGAAATTTTTTTCAGCCGAGCGGAGGGCCCGGAAGTGCGGACAGGTTGCGCCGAGGGCGCTTGCGATGCCTATTTTCGGGTAACTGGAGTTGACGCTTTGGCAATCGAGTGGAAGGGTCGCGGCGTTGAAATTATGGATGGCCCGGAAAATCGTAGTTATGGTCAACGTGAACTTGTTATTGTTGATTGCAACGGGCTGGTATTTGCATTTGGTGAGGTACTTGCAGTAGGGGCCTAGACTATTGTCCTGCTATGTTTTCCTCCGCTTCCCGTGCATGTGCCTGACCATGCGGAAAATACAGGTTTCAAGTTTTGTATCCGGTGTGTCGGCGGCTTCATGGTTGTCAGGCGTCACCGTCCACCTTTCGTAGTGACTCACACTCTCGGGAAACACCATGTCCAAGCTTCGTGTAGAAAGTTTCACTATCTCACTCGACGGTTTCGGCGCTGGCCCGGACCAAGACATCAACAACCCACTCGGCGTAGGCGGCACCTCGCTTCATGGTTGGGCCTTATCCACACGGACATTTCAGAAGCACGTGTTCGGTGGTGAAGGCGGATCGACGGAGGGTATCGACGAAGACTTCGCCGCGCGAGGCTTCAGGAACTTCGGCGCATGGATCCTCGGTAGAAACATGTTCGGGCCGGTTCGCGGACCTTGGCCAGATGAGAGCTGGCGGGGTTGGTGGGGCGAGAATCCTGTCTATCACGTCCCGGTATTCGTGCTGACCAACTACCCACGCGCACCGCTGGTGATGGAAGGGGGAACGACCTTTCACTTCGTTACGGAAGGCATCGACGCCGCCCTGTCGCAAGCTCGCGAAGCGGCCGGGGGCAAGGATGTTCGTCTTGGTGGCGGTGTAAATGTCATTCAACAATATCTTCGCCAACGCCTGATCGACGAGATGCACATTGCTATTTCGCCGGTCCTGCTTGGTTCTGGTGAAAGACTCTTTGAAGGAATAAATCTTCCTGCCCTGGGCTACGCCTGCACCAGGCACGAATGCTCGCTTCATGCCACTCACGTGGTTCTTACTCGGCAGTGATCACTTGAAGCACATGAATACATTCAATAAAAAGACAAGGCTAAATTGGCGCAGAGTATTGTTCGCAGCGTCCGCTATTGCCGTCGTTGCGTTAAGTGCTGTCGCTTACCCTTTAGTGAGAGAAGCATTAACTGCTCGCAAGGTGCAAAGTGCCAAGGCAATCTATGCAACAGGTCTGTCGCCTTGCGAGTTCCATTCAGACAATATAGACACGTTGCTACGTAAACACCTGCCTGCCGCGCCTGCCGCATCAATCACTGTTCACCCTGCATTTTCTGACACAGTCGCGATCCGCTTGGTTGGACAGGATTTGTACTATTTCGTACTCGAATTTCCATTAAACGTACCCGGCGACGAGCGACATCCTAAATTCAATTCAAATGGCGTTCCTACCATTTATAAATCCCATGTCTCCACGGAGATAGCGCGTCAATTACCACAGGTTCTTGGTAATGATATTAAGCACGCTCAAGCCGAGCTTCCGCTTGGACTCGATGGCACTACTTATTTCTTCCAGACGTCTCCTGCGAGCTGTGCAATGACTTGGTCACCTCGCTCCGGTACCCGTGCAGAAAAATTTGCTAAGCTCTTCGCAGAGCTTGCCGATCACGCACAGGCTGGCAACAAGACGGATTCGGCTAGCGAGCAGGCGATTCTTGCGATCCTCAAGTCACTGCAAACCGAGTAGGTGGTGACTAATCAAGCTGTCAAGGCGACTCCCATGAATAGAATATTAGTGCTGTTGGCTTTATTGATCGGATGCGCTTCCAGCGCAGCATATGCACAGGAATATTTCGAGCCGTGTACGGACGAAATGTTCCCGGATTATCACGCTGGCGTTGACGGCGTAATCGACCGCGCCATCGGCGAAAAACCACAATTGTCTGTGACAACTTATCCTTCGTTCAGCCCTGAATATGGGCTGAGAATTGCAGGTGGCAAAATCCATTTTGCCATTTTGAGTGATTCATTTTGGTATTCATCAAACGTGTACGACGAAAAAACGAAGCGTGGCTACCACGATTTTACCAAGCCAAAAGTTGAAGCTAAGATCAGTAGCGCACCTCTTTCGCAAGAGCTTGTCGATCGTACGCTCAAGATTTACGAAGCGGCAATTTCATCATCAAAAGCGAGTGTGGGCTCCGGCTTAGGCTTCGATGGAATTAGTTTTCGTTTTACATCACCATCGGCTGGTTGTGGCAAAACATGGTCTCCATCCGAGGGTACGCGAGCGTATCAGCTGGTTGATTTGGTAGAACATCTTGCTAAACACGCCAAATTGTCCAGCGACAGTGAACTGAAAAGCAGTACGCAGCTTATTGAGCAAAAGCTCATCGCGTTAGAGAAACGATAGATCGTGGTCTAACATGCTTACACTCGCACGCCTGATCCTCGCTGTACTGACTCTTGCAGCTGTCGGCCAGCAACTGGTCTTGCACGTTAGTGCGTCCTACAGCGTGCTGAACTTCTTCAGCTACTTCACGAATCTCTCGAACATCTTCGCGGCACTGGTCTTGCTACTCAGTGTGTTCTTGAACAACAGCAGATCACGAGACCTGGCGAGGTACGTATCGACCGTCAACATGGCGATAGTTGGTCTCGTCTTCGCTGTGCTACTCAGGAACGTTGATCTCGGCGCATTGCTTCCCTGGGTCAATTTTGTCGTCCACTACGTGATGCCGGTGGCTATCTTGCTCGATTGGTTCGTGGAGCCACCTGTGTCGAAGCTGACCGGAAAGCAGGCTTTCTTTGCTTTGCTGTTTCCTATTGCCTATCTTGCTTACGTGCTCGTTCGCGGCGCACAAACTGGCTGGTACCCGTATCCATTCCTCAATCCCGCGAGCGTCGGGGGCTATGGTGCTGTTGCCGCGTATTCCTTAGGCATCACCACTGCATTTCTGTTGGCGAGTTGGGCACTGTTTACCATTGGCAACCGCCGGGCCGGTTCTGGGCCCAACAATGCAGACACCTAAATCCCTGTATCAATGGCCTAACTACACAATCAAGGCGGCGCCATGAGAATATTGCATTCAAGTTTCATTTCCGGTGCATCGGCACCCTCCCGGTTGTTAGGCTTCAATAGGAGAAATCCAGTGATCTCGAAACTCTGCCTTTTGGTGATTCTCTTTTCGGCGCCAGTTGTCACCGCCGCCGATCACTCGCCCCAGACCAAACCCCAGCCTGGCAGTTACGGGTTCAACTGGCTTGACGCAAACAGTCGCTGCAAGAAACTCACCGCCAAAGACTTGGTTCCAATCAAGAAATGCACCATCAGCAACAACGCATTTGGGCTCGAGTTGAAGTCGCATGTGTGCAAGGTCAATCATCAAATCGAACTCATCGTTTACAAGAATGCAGCAGAGTGCCAACAGGCGCTGGAGACAATGCAGGCAAATGGGCCGTGACTCGCCACGGGATGTAACGTCTGGCGAGTGATGAGTGCGTCGGCATCTTCCTGTTCGTTAGGCCGCACCACACATCATCACATCCAACAACGAAAAAGGAGAAATCCGTGAGCACACAAATGTTTATCAATCTCCCGGTTGTCGACGTCCCGAAGTCGAAGGCCTTCTTCAAGGCGCTTGGCTACTCGCACAACCCGCAGTTCGAAGATGACACTGCCGCGTGCATCGTTATCAGCGACGCGATTTCCGTCATGTTGCTTGCACAGGACAAGTTTCGCGAGTTCACGCCCAGGGCCATCTGCGACACGAGCAAGGCTGTCGAGGTTTTGCTCAACCTCAGTTGCGCGAGCCGCGAGCAGGTAGATGATCTCGTCGCCAAGGCGCTCGCCGCGGGCGGTTCGACCTACGACAAGCCGGAAGATTTCGGCTTCATGTATACGCACAGCTTTCTCGACCCGGATGGCCATGGGTGGGGGCTCTTCCACATGAGCGCCATGCCGGAACAGAAGTAAGCTCCGTGCGAACATTACATTCAAGTTTCACATTCGGTAAGTCCTCACCTTATTATGGTTGTTAGCCGCCACCGGAAAGCTCACGAATGTTCAAAACTATTTTGTTGGTACTCCTCTTCGCTACAGCCACAGATTCGCATGCTGCCAAACCAGATCAACCCCAAACAAAGGTGCGAGTGGCTGGCGTTTGGCAGCCGCCATCGGGATTGAAGCAAATCCCGATCTGGCCAAATGGTGTTCCGAATATGTCGGGAGCACCTCAAGCCGCTGAAAGAGTCCAGCTTAGAAAACCGCCAGATGTTGTTGCGAGTCGTGCGTATACACAGGTCATCGACGTATCCAAACCGACAATGACTATCTTCCCTCCAAAAGGAGTGAACACGGGCGTATCAATGGTGGTTTTTCCAGGCGGTGGTTTCCATATCCTGGCAATAGACCTTGAAGGCACTGAAATATGCGATTGGGTTACGGCCAAGGGCATGACCTGTATTTTGCTGAAGTATCGCGTTCCCAAGAGCAATCACTACTGGGACAAAGATTGTAAATGTCACATAACGCCTGAAATTCCCTTGGCACTTCAGGACGCACAGAGAACGATCAGGCTCGTGCGGGCCAGGGCAAAGGAATTGAGCATCGATCCCAACAAGATTGGTGTTATCGGCTTCTCGGCGGGCGGCTATCTGGTCGCACAAACCAGCAACATATTCGATTCCAGCTACAGCCCCGTTGATGCGGTCGACAAACTAAGCAGCCGACCTGACTACGCCATTGCACTTTATCCGGGGCATCTCTGTCGTTCTGGTGGCACATTTGACCCGTCGATAAAAGTCACGAAGCAAACGCCGCCCACATTTCTATTGCAAGCGTGGGATGATCCTGTCGACAAGATATGTAACAGTACGGTGTATGCGAGAGCGCTTAACGATGCGGGCGTTCCAACAGAAGTTCATCTCTTTGCAAAGGGTGGCCATGCATTCGGGCTGCGGAGCAACCCACACCCAATTTCGTCCTGGCCATCGCTTGTTGAGAATTGGCTCAGGGAAATTGATATCCTGCCGCCATTGGTTCCATAGACGAACAGCGAAGGCTAATTGTGCAATCAAGGTGACCACGTGAAAATATTGGCTCAAAGTTTTGCATCCGGTGCGTTGGCACTTTGTTTTGGTTGTTAGGTGACAAGGAGAGATTGTGCTAATTCAGGGAACAATGACTGAACAAGATTATGTTGCTGCGCATTACTTGAACTTGCGCCGAAACCTCTTTTGGGTAGTGTTGGCGTTTGCTGCCGCCGGAATAATATTTTGGTTTCTCTACACAGAAGCAAAGCCAATTTTTGCCTTCACTTTCGTGATAATTGGTTTCGCAGTTATCCTTGGTCTGCCCGGTCGGATCAAAAAGAACTTCCGACAATACAAAGCACTTTCCGAACCGTTTTCTGTTGAAGTGAAAGATGAAGGTTTATACTTCACAAGGACTAATGGCAGTGGGTTGGTCCCATGGTCAGAAATTATCAAGTGGCGTTACAACGAAAAATCCGTAATGTTCTATCCTGGTAACAATGTCTTTCATCTAATACCCGGCCATTTCTTCAGCTCAGATAGTCAGTTCCAGGAATTTATCGCGATACTTGACACCAAGTTAGGCAAAGCCACCTGACTACACAATCATGATGACCTGCGTGAAAATATTGGCTCCAAGTTTTGCATCCGGTGCTTCGGCATCTTATTTTTGTTGGTAGGGCACACATGGCCGATCCAGAAATCCAGGCAAAAGCGTTTTACAAGCAAGTAGCGACTACTCGCACGGTGTGGACAATACGTGACGAGGCGGGAATTCCCGTGCCGGAATGTGATGATGGCACCAGGGCAATGCCATTTTGGTCCGCGCGTTCACTTGCGGAACTGATCATCCAGAATGTTGCCGACTACAATGGTTTCTATCCAATGGAAATATCGTGGCAAGATTTCAAAGACAAATGGGGGCCCGGCTTGACAAAAGACGGCTTGCTTGCCGGTGTAAACTGGTCAGGCAGCAATGCATCCGGGTTCGACATCACGCCTGCCGAACTTATTAAAAATGTCGAGACGGCGATTCGTAATGCGCCCTGACTACGCAGAAAATACAGCATTCCAGTTTTGCATCCGGTGCGTCGGCACCTTGTTTTAGTTGTGAGATGGCTTAACGAATTGGAGACTACGATGGCAAAGGTTACCGGAATCGGTGGAGTTTTCTTGAAGTGCAGGGGCGATAGCGCCGCGTTGGCAGCGTGGTATCAGAAGCACTTGGGCATGCAGCTGGAAGTCTGGGGTGGCGCCATACTCAGATGGCCGGACGACAAGGCTGAAGATCGGGGCCTCACTGTGTGGACTCTCGCGGATAAAGACAGTCAATGGTTCAGTCCGAGCGACTCGGCTTTCATGATCAACTATCGGGTCGACAATCTCGATGAAATGCTTGCACAACTGCGAGCAGCTGACGTGGAAATCGTTGCAGGTCCAGAGTCACACGAGAACGGCAAGTTCGCATGGATCATGGACCCGGACGGAAACAAGGTTGAGCTGTGGGAGCCGATGCTTTGGGACGACAAGAACAAAGTTGCGTGAAGTTTTTTCACATTCAAGTTTATTAAAGCTCAGGGAGAGCAGATGACGATACGCATTAGAGGGCTGTTGCAATTTTTGGCTGCCGGGCTTGCGTTTGCGCTAGCGATTTACTGGTTCATGAATCAAAGAGCCGCCAATCCAGACTACAGCCTTCCCGGAGGCACGCTCGGTTTAATTGCGCTGGTTGCTCCAGGCGGATTTTCCCTGGCAGGACTTATCCAGTTTGTATCGGGCGTTGCCTTCTCGGAGTTGTCGGACAGGTGGAATGCTCTTAAAGGATGGCAGCGCGGTGTCTTCGGCACGCTCACTTTCGCGGGAGTTCTGGGGCTGTTATTCGGCGGGTTCGCGTTTTATGTCACGGTACTGAGTAGTGGCTAAGGGACGATAAAGGGAAACATGCGCACGCAATTGGAGGCGCGATGAGTCAACTGCTGAAATTTCCTGGTGGCGCCAAGCGAGCTCAAGAAATCGAGACGTGGATGCATGCGCGTGAAGACAAATTGGCGGAAATCGCACGTCACTGGTTTGAAGTCATACGTAGTTGTGGAGACGATGTTCGGGAGCTGTTACACGACGGTCATCCGACCGCATGTATAGAAGATGCGGCATTTGCTTACGTCAACGCTTTCAAGGCACATGTCAATGTCGGGTTTTTTCGTGGCGCCGAACTTCCCGACCCGGACGGCTTGCTTGAAGGCGATGGCAAGTTCATGCGCCACGTCAAGCTCAGGCCCGATCAGGTCGTGAATGACGCAGCCTTGAGGACACTTATCAATGCCGCGTATACCGATATGCAGCAACGTCTGAAAACGGAGTAGCCAATGGGCTACAGTGTAACTATTGGTTCAAGCCAACCAGTGCGTCTGCAATTAGTGCCAATCAGGTCTAAACTTGAATGATGCAATACCAACTCATACTCAGGTTTCGCAAAGCATCGTTTGAGCAACCAGATGAAGTCCAGTCGCTTGAACGCGCTTTGGCCGAACTTCATGGCGATAGCGCACACGTCGATGGCTACGATACTGGCGCTCGCGACATCAATCTCTTCATCATGACTGCCGAGCCGGCATCGATATTTCGGCGGTCCAAGCCTGTACTCGAAAGACTTGCGTTGCTTGACAAAGTTGTTGCCGCTTATCGCGTGGAAGGTGGGGCCCGTTTTACTGTAATCTGGCCGCTCAAATATGGCCGCAAATTCACCTTGCTGTGATTTGGCAGACGGTCTAAAACGCAACCATGATGACCATGTTGTCGGGATCATATGCAAAGTGATGCAAGGCTATTGAATGCAATGATCGGGCTCGGTTTGCTGCTGTGCTCCGGGCCAGCATTTGCAGAAGACTACTCGGGACTTCAATTTTTTGTATTCGGGGTTGTCGCGTTTATATTTTCTTTCGTATTTCTGATCGTGTGGCTACTGACCAGGAAGCTATCTAAAAGTTGGCTTAGAATATTGCTTCGATGCTTTGTCGTCGCAGTATTCCTGACGCCGGTTAACCTCGGGTCACCGTCGTCGCCACATTGGTGGCCTGCAATTTGTTCCTTTCTTGATCAAGAAGAAGCCACTGCAGCGCCGGCATCAATACTGGGAGTCACCTTGCTGCTCTGGGTAGTATGCTGGTTTATTCATTACGTAAATGCCACGGCACACGAGCCCTGAAACGCAAACAAGCTGGCCGCCGTGAAAATTTTGCATTAAAGTCTTGTGCCCGGCGTGTCTGCCGTCGCCGGTCGGCAATTTTCAGGAGCGAGCAATGCTAAAAGGTTCGTGTCTTTGCGGGGCGGTAACATTTCAGGTCACCAGTTCCTTTAGCGATATTGAAGTGTGCCACTGCGTCCAGTGCCGAAAATGGACCGGTCATTTCTTCGCGAATATTGAGGTCCCTCGAGACAGCCTTGAAGTGCAGGGCGACGATCGCATTACATGGTTCCGCTCGTCGGAGAAGGTTCGTCGTGGCTTCTGCACTACCTGCGGGTCTACACTTTTCTTCGATCCGATCGACAGGAACAAGCACAACTGGATTGGCATAGCGATGGGCGCTCTCGATACTTCCACGGGCGCAAAGATCGCACTGCATATATTTACCGCAGAAAAGGGCGATTACTACGAAATCCCGGAAGGCGAACAGCAACACCAGCGATGAAGATGTTTCAGGCTTCACATCCGGTGCGTCGGCACCTTCTTGGTTCAGGCGGCACGTGAGGATTTATGGAAGTTGAAATAAAAATCGCGGTTATAGTTTGCCTGCTTGCATCGAGCGTTCTTGTCCTGTCTGAATTACGCAATTGGCCGATCAGGCGCGCCATTTTCAAGGTTATTGCCAGCTCGGCTTTTATTGTTGTCGCAATCGAGCTAAACCCAATGGCATCGTCGTACGGTCGCTTGATTCTCGCAGCGCTGGTGTTTAGCTGGGTTGGCGATGTCTTGCTGCTATCGAGGCAAAAGCGCATTTTTTTATTTGGCATCGCCAGCTTCCTGGTGTCACACATCGTTTTCTCGATAGCCTTTGCAAATCGCCCGCTGAACGATACCGCGCTAATTGCCGGGTTCGCCGTAATGAGCGTTGTCGGCATTATTGTTTTAAGGTGGTTGTGGCGCCATTTGTCTGGTTTCTATCAAGTTGCTGTCACGGCCTATGTCGTTGCGATAGTTGGCATGTGTTCCTTCGCGATAGCTGTATGCGCAGCTTCCGGGAACTGGATTCTCGCGATCGGCGCGCTGGCTTTTGCCGCATCGGATATATCGGTGGCCCGAGACCGTTTTGTTGCGCAGGGCTTTATAAATCGTGCATGGGGTCTGCCGCTCTACTATGCTGCACAGATTGTGCTTGCGTTATCGATTGGAGGCGTCTATATGAGTGCCGTCTGATTTTGCATTCAACGGAAAAATAATCGTCCGACCGGTGTCTTTACTTAACCCAGGCCTTAGACCGCATGACATACGAAGCTATTCTTCAATTTTGGTTTCAGGAAATTTCACCATCGCAGTGGTGGAAAGCGGATCCGGAATTCGATCGTCTCATTACCGAACGGTTCTCCGGAATTCATGCACAAGCCAATCGATGTGAGTGCTATGCATGGCGCAACACACCTAAAGGCAGGCTTGCTGAAATCATTGTCCTGGACCAGTTTTCCAGAAACATCTACCGCAATCATCCACTCGCTTTCGCCAGTGATTCGATGGCACTGGCATTGGCTCAAGAGGCAGTGGCAGCCGGAGCGGACATCGGCCTGGCGCCGGAAGAGAAAAATTTTCTATACATGCCATACATGCACAGCGAGTCGCGCCTGGTTCACGAAACCGCGCTGCAGCTTTTCCTGGCGAATGGGTCACAAAGCAACTATGACTTTGAGCTCCGGCATAAATCAATCATCGACCGCTTTGGTCGCTATCCGCATCGCAATAGCATCCTTGGACGGCATTCCAGTGCCGAAGAGATAGCTTTTCTGGCTTCGCCAGGCTCAAGCTTCTAAACTGGCAGTGTGGTCTACCAACACTGCATCTGGTGAGTCGGTACCTTCGCAGCTGTATCGGTCCAGGTAAGGTGAGTAATGGCAGGCAAACGTCCAACTACGATCGCCGAGTACTGTGTTCGGGCCCTTAGTGAACGCAAAGACGATGCATTCTTGTAACACCGGTCAAAGTGATTTTGACATTCGCATGGTTGTTGGATTTCAGGAGTAAAAATGAGTTACAGCACGCCTTTATGGACAAGCAACAACTCCGCACCGGGCTGTCTCGTTCCGCGTGACTACGATAGTCCGAAAAATAATCTGGATAGCGGCAGTGCCATCCCGCTTTTATGGTCTGCCTGTTTCTCCAGTAAGGACATCACTGTCGTGATCGCACCCGAAGAGGATTGGAGTGCGGACGATTGCCCGCATTATCTGGCAAGTTGGGATTCCGACCTTAACGGTGCGGTATCACGGCTCGAGCGGCGTCTGCCTTCAGTACTAAAAATCGTGCCTGAGCATACGCATGACATTTGCAGACTTTTTCACCAGCGCCTGGCAAACTCGACTGCGACACATATACACCTGGACTTGGGCTGGCTTCTCGATAACGATGAAAATCCCGAGAATGGCAGGTGGGAGAAGTCGTTCGGAAAAATGCTCGACGGCCTGGATGAACCCGTTGCAGATATCCGGGATGGCTTTCTTTCCAAAATACTTGGCCTTGGTCTGCCATCGTCCTGGAATGACGCATGTTTCTGGGCAATGTCTGCCCAGTCAGCGAAACTAATTCGGGAGCCGGATGTGGAGCTTTACTACATTGCCGGGGCCGGCAGCGTCGAAGAAATACAATCGTGGAACGCCTGAGATCCAACACATGAACGAAACACTAAAGCGGATATTTCTGATTCTTGCCGGCATGTTGCTATTGGCGGCATGCAATATGAAAGATTCATTCGAATCCACAGGAAACCATGCAATGAAAATTGGCGGCATCGAGTCTATAACCGTGGATGGAATAGAATATTTTTTCGGTTACAGCTATACCGACGATCGAGTACTTACTTCGCTATATACGAACAAGGATGCAATGGCGGATTACGCGACAAAGGCGTTGAAACAGCGCGATGGCGCGCATGACAAGGCTTTCTGGCTGGAGCAAATAAAACAATCGCGTATCGAATCCGGACTTTCGGACCTGGAAGGCAGGGAAATCAATTTGAAGGAGTTGAAAGCGGCGCTATCCCAACTCAAACAGAGCGCGCAGGACGACCAGACAATACCTGCATTGGAAATTCCCTCACATTTGGGTTATTTGCTGGAAATGAACTGCGACTGGCCCAACGCTGACCCGCCAGTTTCAATACAGCAGGCAGCTGTTCGGCTGGGACTCGAAGCGGATGACATCAGCCCGTGGCTCGACGAATCCGGGTCCGTTTTGAACGGTCGCAACCCGCTACCGAAAGATGCCAGCTTTCAAGACGCGAAAGCGGTATTTGAATGGTATTGGCAAACACTGATCGACAACCAGTCGTTTGATTGGAACAGGCAGCTGGGTTTTAACTAGAAGTAGTCAGGCAATGCAATCAAGATGACCGCCATGAAAATATCAGCTTCCAGTTTCCTATCCGCAGCGTCGGCACCGAAACTCGCCTCGATGCAAATCAGGCAGGCAGTGACGATATTGCTCGCGATTTTCCTGTTGAACAGTACCGCTCAATCGGCTTCCTTTCTCTGTCAGTTGGCCAAGAGTAAAACCGAAAAAACAATTTGCAGGAATCCGGAGTTATCCACTCTCGACGAGCATATGGCACAGTATTATGCGGCAGCACGTTCGGCGCTCAAGCCTGCCGATAGCTGCCTGGTGAATGATCAAAAAAACTGGCTGCGCAGCAAGCGTGACACTTGCAAAAATGCGGACTGCCTGCGAAATGTTTACTTGCGACGTCTGGCCGAGCTTGACCCCTTGCAACCCGGCGTGACCAGAATCCGCCATACAGAATTGCCCAGCGTAAAGGCATTGGTGTGGATAGTGCCGCCTGCACTCGACCGGGTCGCGGCACCAGTAAACAAACAGGCAAAGCCGCTTGCTGCCCAGGGCGCTATCCTCAGTGAGGTTTCCGGTGGTGACGGTTATGTGCTTCGTGCCAAAGATGGAAAGCGCAGGCTGATAGTGCCGTTGATGTTTCTCGAATCACCCACGACGGAGACCCTGGCATCGCTGGCCCGGCTAGGCGGCGAATATCAGGTACAAGGCTACGCCGACGGTAGCGGTCATTTCGCGCCAGATCGGTGCGTCTTCATCTATCGCACAGCGACCGAGTGGTAATCCGTAATGTTGTTTAGCGAGCGATTATCGAGCTTTAAATATTTATCGAAACGCTGTCGATTTGCGCTATTCACGTTGTTCTTGATTGTCTCCGGTTATGCACTCGCGGCGCCAAAAGTGGATTCGAGCGTCGAGTCGATTATCTCGGCTGGCTGGTGGGAGTCGGGCGGCGAAAGTGGTTTCTATCGAATCATTGTCTGGAACACCGGTTTTGAACATGTTTCTTCCGGGGTGACTGTCGAGTGGGTATCTGGACCAAAGAGGTCGGATGACGAGGCAAAGATTGTCCATTCCAGTGAATTGCTTGCTCCGGGCTCGCTCAGTATCGGCAGACCAAAAGTGACCCGGCTTATGTCAAAGTGGTCACGAGCAAGTCTGAAGATTCCAATGAGCTGACACGCGCAGCCATGATTTTCGACGTTCGCTTTCCAAGCGGACCTACGGCTCTGCCTAAAGACAAGGCGGGCGAAATACGGCCGATTACACAAACAAAGTGAGCGTAATCCAATTTCAGGCGCCACCTTCGTGCTGCTGCGCCGTACAATTCCATTTCTAATTGAATGTTTGGAGCCTTGAAGTGAAAAAGATAATTTCAGCCATGGCCTTAATGTTGGTTGCCTCGTGTTCTGCCGCAGAAGATAAGAGCATTTCCGAAAGGGCAAGCGCCGACGAAGTCATCATGGTGGCCAATGACGATGCGGATATGGACAAGGCGTTCGTCAAAGCAAAAACCCAACTGGATACATTCCTCGAGGCTTGGCGCAATCCGCCGGCGGGTACGGCTGATTTTTCCGTAAAAGTCGGCATTAGCGAAGGTGAAACCACCGAGTATTTCTGGATTGCATCGCTGCACGAGGAATCCGGATCGTTTTTCGGAAGGGTAAGCAATACGCCGCAACTGGTCAGCAATGTTTCCCAAGGCCAGGAAATCGAATTCAAGAAAGACGAGATCGTCGATTGGACATATACGAAAGACGGAAAGATGATCGGTAACTTCACCGCTTGCGTACTACTCAAACACGAACCGGAAGCGAGTAGGAAAGAATTCCAGGATGCTTATGGGCTTGAGTGCGAGGATTGATGCGATTGAAATGCCAGTTTGGAATTATCCTGATGGTTTGCGCCATGGCAGCAAGTGTCAAATAAAGTAGACGGCCAGCTTGCAATTGCTACTTTATCTTTTTACGCTGGAAAGTGTAGAGTTGCACGAACGTCGGTGCGGAATTACTAAATACAATCATAGCAACCATGCAAGGAGCAATGCGTGCTGCCTAACGTCGGAATAGTTTCCAGATTACTTTTTTTTGTTTCATTGCTACCAATTTCAGGATGCCAATCTGCCATGACAACTACAGATAACACGAAGGCAACATCAACGGCATCCGCAGAATGGCCGCTTACATTCAAGCAACATAATTTTGTTGCCTACTGCTATGACACGGCAGGCTGCAGCGTGCTGTACAAGGATGATTATTACGTAAAAGACGATGAGGGCAAGGTTACTGCTCCTTCATCATCCTATGGCCAGAATTACCAGAAGAATTGGGGTGGCGGCGCCCAACTTGGCATCAACAATTTTCCGTCACCTGCAGTCGTAGTCTGGCGTTCGAAAGACGGTACTAAACACGAAGCGAAAGTAGATATCGCCGATATCTTCAGGGACCAAAGGATTTTGCACAATGTTCCCAGTGAAGAATTACCTGTGGATACAGTTGCGATCGCTGGCGATCCGACCATTATTCTCGAAATCAACAATCGCGCTATCAATGTATATATGCGTGCGGCGGTCGCACTGAAGGATACCGAAACACGACGTAGCGATTTCCGCGATGAAGTGATTCTGGCTTACAGCCACACCTACTGAATTCAAGAGGCGTTGCTATGAGTGATGATCGGAAACCGCATAACCACGGCAAACACGCCGACGGCGTAAGCACATACCCGGCGGATGCGCACGATATGGCCACCTATGACGTTGCCAAACAGGCGATGGCATTGATGCCCGTACCGATATTTCAACATTCGGGCAACCCGCACGAACGATTATTCATTGCTGCGTTCGATGGCACATGGAACGATGCCGAGAAAGATCCGCAGCATTTAACCAATATCGGGATTTTCAGTAACCAGGTTGCCGAGCTTGGTAAAAATCCGGAAAGCCGGGTTGGCGGCTATTATGTGAAAGGCGTTGGCACCCAGGATAATTTCCTGGAACGTACATTTGACGGTGCTTTTGGTTATACCTATGAGCAACGCCTTGAACAGATGTATGTCCAGTTCATCAAGCAGGCTGCGGTATGGTTGAAAGAAGATCCGCAGGCACAAATCCGTATAGCCGAAATTGGGTTTAGCCGTGGTGCCGAACAGGCTGCAGGATTTGCACGGCTGGTCCATGAGCGCGGTATTCAAGACTGGACAGGCATAAGGGAAACGCGCGACGAGAATGGTCGCATGCATATCGAATACACCAGGCCTGCGCTGGTAAATCCTGGGCAAATTCCGCAAGCTGTTGGCCTGTTCGATCCGGTCGGAACCGGAGAACCACGACTCCATGATCGTCGATTACCGCCGTCGGTGGTTTCCGGATTCCAGATCGTTGCGGAAGACGAATTACGCGGATCATTTAAATCGACCAGCATTATCGATCAAGGATTGACACCGGATGGTCGCCTGCTGGGTGTCACAGTTGCAGGAGCGCATACAAATGTCGGCAATGGTTATCATCTTAATGGTCTCGGGATTCGCAGCGGCAATCTGATGACGGATTATCTAAATGCGTTGAGCGACAAGCCCTATTTGCACAAAACCGCAGAGCCTGTGGATCCGGCAATGAATGTAGTCCACCGATCGGAAGAGGGTATGCATGGCTTGATGCGTATTAACGCGGCAGATCAGGGTGATGCGCGCCGTACCGTTGAGACAATGGCGCCACGTGGAGTGAAAGGCGATCGTGAAAATGCCGAACCTGTTGATGCTTCTCTACGGTCAACTCTCGAATACAGGAACATGCCTATTACACAGCCGCCATCACCAAAAGCAATGGCAGGGGTAAGCCATACTGACCCAACACAATCCGACCATCCTGACCATGTGTTGTACAAACAAAGCCAGAGTGCGATCGGCAAGCTGGATCATGCGATGGGTCGTGTATCTGACGCGGCCAGTGAGCGCATGGCGGCCAGTTTGACGGTACTTGCAAAGCAAGAAGGCATTCAACGAATTGACAATGTTGTGCTCAGCAAAGCGAATGAATATGTGAAAGCGGGCGAGAATGTAATCCTGGTGCAAGGCAGGCTCGAAGACCCGTCGCATCTGCGTGCGTATATGAAAACCAAGGTCGCGATTGAAACACCGGTTGCGGAATCTTTCGGGAAGCTCGGGCAATCCGATCTTGATAGAAAGCCGGAGAGCCAGCAAAAACAGGCGTTTCAGACCAATATTGATCCAGCCAATACGCAGCGTGATCTGCAGGAACAAGAACAGAGAAGACCGGCAATCTCGCGATAGTCTCAATGCGAGTCGTGAGCAAATTTTCTGTAATTAGTCAACATTTTTTATCTGGACAGAAATTTATTGCATATAACTTTATGGCATATGCATGTGACATGCGCTGTTTTTTGCGCATGGCTTGTTGAATAAAAGCCACGTTTAAAACGCTAAATCTTGTCGAGAGCCAGTTGTTTGCTAGTTTCCTTGATGGCCATAGATGTCTAAATTATTGCCATCGTGAAATATTTTGTGACAGGTTTGACATTCCAATTTGATTAGTTAGAATCCCTAACAGGGGAATGGTAGTTGTCAAGTGCAATTCATTAGTTGTGACAAGCTTTAACAATGAAGCAATGACTCACGATCCACTCATCTCAAACATTTCAATCAGGTGAATCGTGAAAAAACCAGTCTCAAAAATCTGGATAGTGGCAGTGCTGACGCTTGCATTGACTGCTTGCGCAACACAGCCCGCGCCTAATGTGGCGGGGCGCTGGAAGCCGGTTAATCGCTTTTCCGATGCGCCGCAGGAAATCCCCTTGCAGCAATCCTATGTCTTTTTTGTGTCGCCATTGGATGGCACTTTAAAGAACACCCTGGCCCGCTGGGCCAAGGATTCCAAGATGACGATTTCGTACCTGCATTCTTCAGATTTCACCCTGCATTCCCAGGTAGCCGATATACGTACCGCTAACCTGCGAGACGCACTTGAACAGCTATCGGCTGCCTACGCACCACAAAAAGTACAGATCGTTGCGGAACAAAATCAAATAGTGGTTCGTTTCGCCGAAGGAATATCGACTGAGGAAGGAGCAAGCACACCTAGCCCATAAATAGTCAAGTTCTGCTGAATTAAATCAGCACGAATTGTCTAGCTCTGCGTAGTAATCCCCCCGTATCCACGCCAGACGAATTAAAAATAATGCTCAGGAATAAATCGGTAACACCGAATATTGAAAGTGCGCTTTCTCAGTCGATCAATTTTGAAGTCACAGTCGTCGATCTAGCACGACGCAGCGAGCGGCGAGCCTGGCTTGTTGCCTTTACAGCCATTGGAATGTCGCTGATTCTTGCCGGCGGATACTTCTACATGCTGCCGCTGAAAGAAAAAGTGCCCTATCTTGTGATGGCGGATGCCTACACCGGCACCAGCACGGTCGCAAAGCTCAGAGATGATTTCACGACCAACAGCATCACGACCAGTGAAGCCATCAACATCAGCAACGTCGCACATTTTGTGCTTGCACGAGAATCGTATGACTTGAACCTGATAGGTCAACGCGACTGGGATACCGTGTTTACGATGGCTTCGCCGGAAGTGGCCGCAGATTATCGCGCGCTGCATGCGCCGACAAACCCGGAAAGCCCGTTCAAGCTTTACAACAAGGGATCGTCGATCCGCATCAAGATTCTCAGCACAACCTTGATCCGCACCAGTAAAACCGCGATGCCGACCGGTGCAACCGTGCGTTTCCAGCGCGTACTGTTCAATAGAACATCGGGCGTTACGCGTCCGATGGACAGCAAGATCGCATCGCTCGAATTCACCTACAAAGACAATCTGAAAATGGACGAGCAAAAAAGGATTTTGAATCCGCTCGGTTTTCAGGTGATGAGCTATCGCGTCGATAGCGATTATTCGGCACCACCGCCGACCGAAAGTGAAATGCAGCAAATGCCTGTCGAGGCTTTGCCGGGTGCGTTGCCTGCTGCTCAACCAGTGCCTGGTTTCGAAGCACCGGCAGCTCCTGCAGAAACCGTCGCACCAAGTTCGACAAATCCAACCAATAACGTAAACGGAGTCATCCCCCGATGAGTCGCATGATTAAACCGTATCTGGCGGGAGTACTTTTTTTCGCTGTTTTTTGCGTAGCGCCAGTTGTGAAAGCCGAAGTCGTGCATGAATACGTCTATGACCCGGGTCGTATTTATCAAGTTCGAACAGGTTTGGGTATCACCACGCAGATTGAGCTGAGTCCCAGCGAAAAAATTCTCGATTACAGTACCGGTTTCAGCAATGGATGGGATCTCACGCGTCGCGAAAACGTTTTTTACCTGAAGCCGAAGAATGTCGATGTTGATACCAACATGATGATTCGGACCGCAACGCATTCCTACATCCTGGAGTTGAAGGTAGTTGCGACCGATTGGAGAACGCTTGAACAGGCCAAACAAGCCGGCGTGCACTACAAAGTGACGTTCAAGTATCCGAATGACACCGAGTTCACGGCGAAGGCGGAAGAAGTGCCGCAGATCAGCACGGCGATCCAAAAAGACCGCAGCTATAACTTCAAATACGACTATTCGACCAACCGCGCTATTCGCACGAAGCAGTCATGGTTGCTGCCTACGAGTGTCTATGACGATGGGCAATTCACTTACGTAAAGATGAGTGATTTGAAAGATATTCCGACCGGAAATTTCCCGGCGATATTCGCGCGCGAACGCGAGAATGGCGAAGACTTCGTGGTCAATACAACGGTCGAAAACAACACCATCATCATTCATGGCATCTATCCGTATTTAGTCATTCGCCACGGCAAGAATGTCGTCGGCTTGCGCAGGAGTAAATAAGCATGAGCCAGAACTTACCGCCGAACTCGTCTGGCCAGCAGGATCGCAATAATCCCTATATGCAGCAGGATGCAGGACACGATGGCCACGCCAGTTCGTACGGCTATCAGCAAGCAGCCGCGCACCCGGATCTGGATGCGAATGCACCGACACTGCAATCGAATGATTTGCAGCGCCTAAACCGCAAGGCCTTATTTTTCTTGGCCGGCATCGTTTTGCTGATGTTGGTAATGGCTGCCTGGTTGTTGAGTAGAGCGACCGCAAGTGAAGACGATGTCAGCAAGCCGCGCGAAGAAACCGTTGTTATCCCGGAGCTTCCCAAGGACGCCAATATGGGAAGCAATCCGGTAGCTGCCGAGCCGATTGAAATGGTCGAACCGACCGTCGTGCTGCCGCCACAATTGCCGCCGCCGCCAGCAGAAGATTACATGCAGGCAAATACCTCTGAGCATTCACAATTGCCGCCTGTTTCGCGAGAACCAACGCTAGCGGAACGTCGCATGATGAATAGTGCCGGTGGTGAAGGAGCTGGCGGCGGTAGTGGTGGTGTGGCAAACGATCCGTATTTGCAATCGTTGCTTGCGACGCTGCCGGCAAACAAGGACCGAAATAACAATTCGGAATCTGCCGATGCCACCAGTGCCCAGTTCATCAATAATGCCGATTCGCTTCTGGTGCGCGGAACGTATATTCGTTGCGTACTCGAAACCCGAATCATTACGGATATTCCCGGTTTCACCTCTTGCATAGTGACCGAGCCGGTGTATTCGATCAACGGTCGCCGCTTGCTGCTGCCGAAGGGCTCCAAAATATCGGGCAAATACAATACCGAAGATCCGAAGATCCCGAGAGTATCGGTAATTTGGGATCGCATCACCACGCCAAACGGCATCGATGTTTCGATGGCGAGCCCGGGTGTCGATAACCTCGGCGGTGCCGGTATTCCCGGCCAATACAACGCCCATTGGGGCAGCAAGCTTAGCTCGGCATTGCTGATCAGTTTGGTAAGCGACGCGTTCAAATATGCGGGCGAGAAATACGGTCCGAAAACCGAGTCAGTCACCAGCGGTGGTGAAGTCATCACCTCGCCATTCCAAAGCAACACCGCCGACGCCGTCCAGGATCTTGCGAGACAGGCGGTCGCACGCAGCGCCAGTAGGCCCGCGACCGTAACAATCAATCAAGGAACCATCGTCAATGTCTATGTTGCAAAAGACGTGGATTTCTCCGGTGTGGTTGCACGTTAGGAGCATGTAGAGACCATCGTGGATATCGATAACTCACCAGTCGCGAGGATTTCAAATGAATTCCTCGATTATCAATACGAAGTGCTGGGCATCTTGGGGCATATGGCGTCCCCGGACGTGACTGAAATTTGTATTAATAAACCTGGCGAGCTTTATCTGGAAACGCGCCAAGGCTGGCAGAAAGTCGATGTGCCTTCGCTGAATTTCGAACGTGCCCGGCAGTTTTGTACGTCGGTCGTAAACGAGAGCAATACCGGACAGCGAATTACCGATGCCGATCCGGTGGTGTCGCTGACATTTCCAACCGGCCAGCGTGCCCAGTTCGTTATTCCGCCAGCGTGCGATGCAGGAAAGGTGTCCATCACGATTCGTTTGCCTTCCAAGCATATGAAGACACTGCAGCAGTATCAGGAAGACGGTTTTTTTGACCAGGTGCTGGAGCAGGCCGGCAATCTGAGCGAACACGATCGTGAACTGCTCGAGTTGAAACAGTCACGAAATTATGCGGAATTCTTTCGCAAGGCCGTGTTGTACAAAAAGAATATCGTTGTATCGGGCGCAACCGGAAGCGGCAAGACGACCTTCATGAAGTCGCTGGTAAATCATATTCCGAATGACGAACGCCTGGTCACGATCGAGGATGCCCGCGAGCTCTTTATTACTCAGCCGAATGTCGTGCATTTGTTGTATTCCAAGGGCGGCCAAAGCGCGAGCAACGTCACCGCGAAGAGTTGCATGGAGGCTTGCCTGCGCATGAAGCCGGACCGGATTATTCTGGCCGAGCTGCGCGGCGACGAAGCGTTTTATTTCATTCGCAATTGCGCATCCGGTCATCCAGGTTCGATTACCAGTTGTCATGCCGGCAATACCGAGCAGACCTGGGACCAGTTGGCGTTGATGGTGAAGGCATCGTCGGAAGGTTCGGGTCTAGAGTTCGCGACCATCAAACGCTTGTTGATGATGACGATCGATGTGCTGGTCCATATCAAGGCACATGCGGGGCAACGCTATATCACCGGTATCGATTTCGATCCGCTAAGAAAATTCAACTAGGACCGACGCATGCTGCCAGGTTTGGAACAATTCAATTGCCAACAAATGGAAGTGCCACTAGACGTGATGCAACACGTCGTGCGTGTCGAATCATCCTACAACCCATATGCGATTGGCGTCGTGGGCGGCCACCTTGTGCGGCAACCAAAGAATTTACCTGAAGCATTGGCGACCGTTCGCATGCTGGAAGAACGTGGCTACAACTTCTCGCTTGGTCTGGCACAGGTGAATCGCTTCAATCTCGGCAAATATGGTCTGGACTCGTACGAGAAAGCATTCCAGAAATGCCCAAACTTGCAGGCGGGTTCGCGAATTCTTGCCGAATGCTACAAACGTCTTGGTGGCGATTGGGGCAAATCGTTCAGTTGCTATTACTCCGGTAATAGCGTGACCGGCTATCGCCACGGTTACGTGCAAAAAGTTTTCGCGTCCATGCGTCAAAACGAGTCGACAAGCGCCGGAGACGCGTCAGTGGCCCCGATTAACGTCGTCGGCAAGCCGAGCCGGCGCGTTGTTGCGGTAAGCAGGCATCCGGTTTACTCGCAATCGACATTGACGAAATTGGAGCGCCGCCTTGAAGCCCCGTCGTTGGTGCCAGCCATGCCTGCGTTAGCGGCACAGCAAACGGCACAAATGCAGATTTCACAGTCGCAGCCGGTAGCGATGACAGCTTCACAGGCAGTACCTGTTTTCAATTTTCCTGCGTCGCCTTCGCCGGTGCCGTTGAAACCCGGTGAAGAAAAACTTCAGGGGGCGTCTGCCGGCAGAGACGAAGCGTTTGTTTTTTAGCGTCACCGAGCATCGGGTTAGCGATGCTTTTTTTGTAACCATGTTTCATCCGCGTCAACGTTAATTTTTTTGCTCGTACAACAACAAACAGAGGATTAAAAAATGAAATCGAACTTGAATAAATCATCCCGCGATCAATCAAAGCGTTTTGTCTCGGTGTTCACAGCGGCTTTTGCACTGTTTGCACTGGCATTTGCATCGGGTGCGATGGCGCTTACCGGCAGTGAAGGCAAAGTCGAAAGCTTCTTTACCAATATTCAGTCGCTATTGACGATTGCCTCGATTTCCGTGGTCACGATTGCGGTAATTTTTGCCGGCTACCAAATTGCCTTTGCCAACAAGCGTATTGGCGACGTGGCTCCGGTATTGATCGGCGGCTTGCTGATCGGTGCGGCTGGCCAGATCGCCGGCATGTTGCTTGGCACCTCGGCTTAATCGCCGTTGAAGTACATTGACCGACGATAAGGGCATCTGATCCATGCGAAAGAACGTTTTGTTTCGCGGCTGCACGCGCCCTGCGATGTTCATGGGCGTCCCCTACATTCCCTTTTTTATCGGGGCTGGCGGCGGCTTGTTGTTCTCAATGTATTTCAACTTGCTGTGGTTGGTGAGCATACCGGTGGTTATTTTCATAATGCGCCAAATGGCCAGGCGCGATGAAATGATCTTCAATTTAATCGGCTTGCGTTGGCGGTTCAAATTCAGGGCCCGTAACCTGAAACACCACTCCGGCATGTGGGTATTCACCCCAAACGGTTATATCGACAGATCATCGAAAGAAAAAAACCGGGCGTGATAAATGCGGTGGCGTTGATCGTCACCGCATTTGATCGAGCCAGTCGATGTTGATCTGAAATACCGCAATTTGTTTTTCGTTCATTAGTACCGTTCTAGACGTATCGCTTCATCGTGAAATTTGTTCATAACATTGGAATGCCCTATGTTTTCTCCTGATACCCCCATCAGTGAATTTATCCAGCTCTCGACGCATGTTTCGCCCTCGGTGATCAAGACCACGGGCGGCGACTACTTGCTGACCTGGCACCTTGGCGGCCTGCCGTTTGTCGGTCGCGAGGAATGGGATATCGAGCATCGCCACAATACTTTCAACAGAATGTTGCAGACATTGCGCGCACCGGATTTCGTCAACCTGGCTTTCTGGGTGCATGACGTACGCCGCAAGCGACGCATCAATAATCGTAGCCACTTCGAGCAGGCTTTCAATCAGGGTTTGTCCGACGCGTATTTCAATGCCTTGTCAGCCCAGAAGATCATGCAGAACGAGTTGTACCTCACGATGATTTATCGACCTGTCGTAGCCGGTAAAGGCATGATGGAGAAATCGACCAACATCGCTCAGTTGCAATCCGAACAGGATCAGGCAATTGCAAAGATCCACGAGCTTGCAAGCAACGTCGAAGCAGTGCTGAAAGATTATTCGCCCTATCGCCTTGGCATGTACGAAGCCGGCAATGGCATCGTCTTTTCGGAATCGCTCGAATTTTTTGGCTATCTGCTTAACCGTCTCGACGAGCCGGTACCGGTGTTGCAAGCACCGATTCACAGCTATCTGCCAGTTAGCCGTCACATGTTTTCGGCCAAGACCGGCGATTACATCATCAATACCCCGAATGGCACTAACCACTTCGGCGCCATTTTGAACATCAAGGAATATACAGACGGAACCTACCCGGGTATTTTGAACGGCTTGAAGTATCTCGATTTCGAATACGTGATTACCCATTCCTTCAGTCCAATGGGACGGCAGGATGCGCTTAAGGTGCTGGATCGCACGAAAGGCATGATGATTTCGTCCGGCGACAAGGCGGTCAGTCAAATTGTCGAGCTCGATCATGCAATGGACGAGTTGGCTTCGGGCAATTTCGTGCTCGGCCAATATCATTTCATCATCGCGCTGTATGCCGATTCGCAGGAAAAACTCGCGCAGAATATTGCCGCAACTCGCGCAGAGCTTTCCAATGCCGGATTTGTTTCGGCGAAAGAAGACTTGGCCGTTACCGCTTCGTTCTATTCGCAATTTCCCGGCAACTGGAAATATCGCACCCGGCCCGCCAATGTCAGTTCGCTGAATTTTCTCGGCCTGTCGCCATTGCATAACTTCGCTACCGGCAAAAAAACCAACAATCCCTGGGGCGAATGCGTCACCACGCTGCAAACTACCAACGGCCAGCCTTATCACTTCAATTTCCACGCGACCCATCCAGCCGAAAATTCGTTCGGAGAAAAGGCGATCGCCAACACCATGGTGATCGGAAAATCCGGTACCGGTAAAACCGCGCTGATTAATTTCTTGTTGAGCCAGGTACAAAAGCTGAAACCATCGCCGACCATTTTCTTTTTCGACAAGGATCGCGGCGCCGAAATTTTCGTGCGTGCCTGCGGCGGGAATTACTTGGCGCTCGAGAATGGGCAGCCGACCGGCTTCAATCCGTTCCAGTGCGAGCGCAATGAAGCCAATGTGCAATTCCTCGGTGATCTCATAAAAGTCTTAGCCGGGAAATCAAGCTACACCTCGAGGGAAGAAGAAGACATTTTCCGCGCCGTCGAAAGCATGCTCGATACGCCGATGCGTTTGCGCAACATGACTAACTTCCAGAAAAGTCTGCCGAACATGGGTGACGATGGTTTGTTTGCGCGCATGCGCAAATGGACGGTCGGCAATTCGCTGGGTTGGGTATTCGACAATCCGTTCGATACCATCGATTTGCAGAAAGCCAATATCGTCGGCTTCGACTACACCGACATCATCGATAATCCCGAAGTCCGCGTACCGGTGATCAATTATTTGCTGCACCGACTGGAAGCGCTGATCGACGGTCGTCCCTTGATTTACGTGATGGACGAATTCTGGAAAATTCTCGACGGCAAGGGCGGCCTGAAAGAATTTGCAAAGAACAAGCAGAAAACCATTCGTAAACAAAACGGCCTGGGCATTTTCGCCACCCAAAGCCCCGAGGATGCATTGCGCAGTGATATTTCCGCCGCATTGATCGAACAGACTGCGACGATGATTTTGTTGCCGAATCCGAACGCCAGCCGCGACGATTATGTAAACGGTTTAAAACTGACCGAATCGGAATATCTGGTCGTCAAGAGCCTGGACGAACGCTCGCGTTGCTTCCTGGTCAAACAAGGCCATGCATCGAGCGTCTGCCAATTGAATCTGCGCGGCATGGACGACGAACTTGCGGTCATTTCAGCCTCGACCGACAACATCGACATCATGCATCGCGTATTGGAACAGCGCGCAAAAATCGAGGGTGTCTTGCCGGATGAATTGACGCCGGAACAATGGCTGCAGCATTTTTACGATCAGCGCAAAGGCTCCGGAAAACTTTCCGCCGGTTCGTCGGCAGCGCGTACCGCCAGTTTTAGTGAAGCTTGAGTAGTTCCTGGTTTTAATCCCCCCGCATAAATCATGGAGAAAAGTATGAAACTGAAAAATACCGAATCACATAAGAAGATATCCACGCTGAGCTTAACTTCGATTGCTTTGGCATCCATGCTGGCGGCAAGTAGCGCACATGCCGTGCCAGTAGCCGATCTTCCGCACACTCTGCAGGCATACATCACGCATTTGATGCGCTATGTAAGACAAGGTCAGGAATACGCAGAACAGGTTGAGCACCATATTCGCGATGTGACGCATATGCGGCAGCAGCTTATTACCATCCCTGGCCTGGCCGATGTATCGATGCCAATGACCGATAATTTCGAAGAACGCGATCCCAATTACGGTATGGGTGCCGCCTGTCCGGGCGCAGGTTCGATGAGCCTGTCCAGCCTGATGAGTGCCTTTACGCTGGATCTGTCGGGCGACATCAAGGAACAGCAGAAACAAATTTGCCAGCGCATCGTGCTTGCCAAGAACACGCAATACAACGAAGCGGTAAAAATGCTGAAGAATGTGCGCCAGCAGGATACCCAAATAAAACAAATTGCCGCCGAGCGGGCAGCCGCCGGTGAGAGCCAAGGCAAGTTGGCAGCCAACGACAACAAGCTCAGCCAATTCCTGGCGCGCTCGACCGCCAGCATGCAGTACTCGCAGACCGTGATTACCGCGTACGAGGCCTATATCAATTCGCTGGAAGACAACCAGGAGTTGCTGACCAAGCAGGCGATGACCGGCAACAACGGCAATGAAACCTTTGCCACGACGGTGACCCGGAAATTTGTCCAAGGCGTAGCACTGGAAGCAGCGCTGGACTCGGTGAGCGATCGAGACCGCTGAGTGTTCGCAAAAATAGCTGACGGAACAATTTGATTATCACCGCGCCTGCGGGATCTAAAAGGTCCCGCAAACGCAAATGGAAACAACATGCAAAGCTCATTAGAAATTGTCACCGAATTGTTCGCCGCAAGCGGCAGTCTGGACACTCTGAAAAGTCTGATGTCGGCCGATCTGGGCGATATGACCAATCTGATTTTCTTTCAGCGAATCAACGAATTCCTGAATCGTGAAATCACCGAGTTCGGTGTCAATTTGCTCGGCCGCACGATGGCCTGGGTAGGCAGTGTCGCGCTTACGCTGATGACGATCTGGATCATGATCCAGGGCTATCGGATCATTACCGGGCAATCGCGCGATTCGATGATGGCTTTGGTAACCAATTCATTGCGTGCCGTGTTGATCGTCGGCATTGCGACCGGTTGGGGAGTTGCCGGTCCGACGCTGTTCGACTGGATGGGCAACGGGCTGCAGAAAAATATCAACGAAGTAGTGACCGGCAGCGACGACGATGCCTATTCCAACATCGACAAGAGCCTCGGTTACATGCAGCTGGCATTTTCCAGCATCGATGCACTGCAGGACGGCGATAACGCGCAAGTCGACGACGCGAAATCCCGCGCGATGTGGTTCACCGGCATCGGCACCGGCGGCCCTGCGATTACCGCCGGCGTGATGCTGCTATTGAACAAGATCGCGATGGCCTTGTTCACCGGCCTCGGTCCGATATTTATTCTGTGCCTGTTATTCGACCAGACCAAACAGCTATTCGGCCGATGGTTGTTCTACGGACTCGGCACGATGTTCTCGCTGGCCGTGCTCAGCGTGATGGTCGCGTTGGCACTCGATGTGGTGACCGCAGTTGCCGCCTCGTTCTGGGTCAACAGTTTCCTTGGCGGTAGTAGTGAAGGTGTGAATAGTCGCGCAATGCAGCAAGGCGGCCTTGGTCTGATTCTGACCATGCTGATAATCAGCGCACCGCCGATGGCGGCCGCGTTTTTCCAGGGGACACTGGGTAACTTTTTGCCATTCTCGCAATTTGGTGGTTCGGCAGGCAGTCAATCAGGCTCTCGTGGACCAGGTTCGCCGCCTAATTATCATCCGCCGTCAAATCATGCTGTTGGTAACCAACGAGCAGAGGAAACACGTCCGGCTGCAAGTTATGATCAATCTATAGGCCCACGCTTTACACCGAGTGGGTTGGGTGACCATATTAAAACAGCTTCAAGTGCACAAAAAGCAGTGAGCGCACCAGAAGTGCCGACTCGTCCGCCAACAGGTTAAGAGAACTAGCTAGGGATACGTGAATATGAGAATCAAATTACTTTTTATATTGAGCTTATTGGTAATAAGTAATTCTGCATCGACAGAAGGCGGTACATGTCCTGATGGCTATTACCCACAAACCGGCGGAGGAGTAAGTGCATGTCTTCCAATACCGGGCTACGATGATGCGCAACCACAGCAGCCACAGCAACCGCAAATTCGTTGGGCAACACGCTGGGGGGCAATTGCAATTGCTTCAAAATCTGCATCAGGCGGATCAAGCGTTGTGGGTGCCTCGACTAGTCAAGTTAGTAAGTCAAAAGCGCAGAAAGCAGCTATTGCAGAATGCCGCAATAAAGGCGGGGCGAAATGTGTTGTCAAGTTGGCTTATTACAATCAGTGTGCAGCGATTGTTTGGGGTGATGCTGGCTACAACTTAGTTAACGAATCAACCCTCGAAAAAGCGAGTAGCACTGCCATGCAATCATGTAACAATGCAGATAAGAATTGTCAGGTTTATTACGCGGCATGCAGTCTTCCAGAAAGACTTAATTAGTTACTTATCAAGCACTCAAAAATGCATCGCTATCCTTTGATAATGTGTGTGGCTGATAGTCGATAAATTTAAACAGCAGCGGCCACTGCTGACCTTATGCCTCAATATAACTACGTGCAAAATCCACGATATAGAACCGCTATCAAAACTCGTTTGGTGATTACAGAGAAAATAATGAATAAACAAATAATTTTGTTATCCATATTGTCATTTATTTTGGGCGCATGCCGGGTAGAAGTGCCTCTCCCAAAGAATACTGATGCCAACCAAAACATTGCCGAGAATCCAACAGCCAAGACTGTTGAACAGGAGACTTCTAATGCTGACGTTTTAACGACTGCTGTTAAATGTCCATCACAGAACTTTGAAATATTCCTGATGTCGTTCATCGATAGTTTGGATGTCCAGAAATCCTTTACTGCGACGCCTTTAGAGAGTGTGACAATTGATGCGCTAGCTGAACCTGAGCCTGTAGAAGTAAAGAAAATGCTCGCTGTGAACGAAACTAATTTTCCTTTAATGCCAAGTTCGGACCAGCAGGCTAAAGATGGTTTGATAAGTCTAATATCCAATTCGGATAAAAAAAATGTGGAAGTTACCTTGCACAAACCTGATACCGATTACCAAATGTCATTTTTCTTCCGACAAGAGGGTTGCTGGACGCTTTACCGGATAAAAGATTATTCACTTTAGGAACTAAGGAAAGATTATGCCCTTTAAAGACGTTTTGAATATCATGCTTCCCCAACAATCCGGAGTCTCGGCGCACATAACCGGTCACTATGGAGAACACCGAGCTAAAGGGCCGCATGGAGGATCGGATTTCAATTATGTGGGCGGTCAGAATGGAATCAATCTGAGAAACCCAACGGTCCACTCCCCTGTAGCGGGAGAGGTTACATTTGTTGGTGGTCAATATGGAACAATAAAAATTCGCGATGCAGATGGTAATAGCCATCAGATACTGCATACACAAAGCCAGACAGTAGCGGTCGGCGACAGGATCGAAATTGCCGATCCGATAGGAACAATGGGTGGTCGCGGCCCCCTCGGTGCCTCACAGTACGCACAACATGTGCATTACCAGTTAAAAGATATTGATGGGAATCTATTAAGTCCGGAAGAGTATTGGAACAATAGAGTTGTAAATGTTGTTACCACCCCGAACAATTCGGAAAGTAATTCATCACGCAATGCTGGTGAAGTACTGCGACAAGGTGAATCTGGCTCCGACGTAAAACACGTTCAAGAACTACTCAACAAATTCGGCTATCGCGATTCGCAAGGTCACCCGATTACCAGTGACGGCGATTTCGGACAAAAAACCAAGGAAGCCGTTCAAGCGTTCCAAAGAGCACGCGGGCTTGAAGATGACGGCATCATCGGCGCGAAGACGATGGAGGCTCTGAAAATAGCCGAGCAATCACCACTGCTATCAAGTCCCAATCACCCGGATCACAGGCTTTATCAGCAGGCATTGGCGGGTATCGAGAAACTACCGATGAACAGTTTCCAGAATGACCTTGAGCGTCAGAACGCGGCAGCCAGTATTGTCTTCGAAGCAAGGGTCGGTGGACTTAAGCAAATCGACAATGTAGTGCTAAGCAACAATGGCAATGGAATTTTCGCAATCCAAGGTGCCATGAGTGATCCGGCTCATCACCGGATTCACATCGACAAAAACCAGGCAGCGGCGGAACCTGTCGAAAAAAGCACAGTTCAAATCCAGCAAGAAATCCAGATGCCCGCTCAGCAAGCCGAGAGTGAGCAACGTCGGGTCAGGGTGGCCTAAGTTGCGCTACCCTCGATAATTCGGACGGTTGAATTAAGCAACACATTGAAGCAAAAAAACAAGAAAAACATGGACATCCAAGAATCTACGACGGACCCCAATTGCATTTTAGGCGCCGTAACCAAGCGCATCTGCTAAAGGAAGCTTGCCGCGCACAAACACCCCATTACCACGACCAATTTC
>JBOHYG010000029.1:0-1515 GCA_050737875.1 Arenimonas sp.
GCTAGAACCGAATCATGAAGCGTTGCGTTCTTCGGAATTGCGCGTACTTTTTGCGGCCAACTAAAACGTAATTTATTCGGCCACCAACCTGGAAACATTTCTCTGGCTGCCTGAACTTCGCAATGCTAAAAAAGGGGTCAGGTTGGGCTACCCCCGGTTTGACGGACACTTTAAAACATAGACAATCTCTGTTGGAGGTGTTTTATGGAAAAGCGTCAAAAATTCGCACCCGAGTTCAAACGAGAAGCGGTTCGTCAATTACGAGAGTCTGGTAAGCCAGCAGCGGTAGTTGCTCGTGAACTGGGCATTCCACGCAATCGCATTTACAAATGGGCTTCTGATTTGGATCAGCAAGGTGCTGCTGCTTTTTCTGGTAGTGGTCGCCGACCGGCAGCACAAGACGAACTCAGCAAGCTACGCCGAGAGATCGCCCGTCTTGAAGAAGAGAACCTGATTCTAAAAAAGGCAGAGGCGTACTTCTCGAAGAAGCTCAAGTGAAGTACGCATGGATTCGCCAGCAAAGTGCCGAACACCCGATCCGTTTGCTTTGCCATGCACTGCAAGTGTCTTGCAGCGGATTCTATGCTTGGCGTGATCGCCCGCAAAGCGAACGTGTGCATGCTAACCAACGTTTATCGGAGCAGATGCTGGCAGTGCATCACGCCACGCGTGAGGCCTATGGAAGCGAGCGTCTGTGGCGGGAACTACAAGAACGCGGCATTGCCTGTGGTCGCCATCGTGTCAGGCGTTTGCGTCATCAACATAAAATGATCACCAAGCGCCGTCGCCGGCATCTGCGTTCACGTGGGACTTACCAACGAGCTGTTGTAGCGCCAAGATTAATTACCTGGCCATTCTATAGTCAACGAGCTAATGCGATCTGGGTTACCGACATCACCTTTATTCCAACACGACAGGGTTGGCTGTATCTGGCGGCCGTGCTCGATATTTATTCTCGCCGCATCATCGGTTGGGCGATGTCGAACAAGGCCGATCAAGCGTTGGCCAGTGATGCGTTGAACATGGCGATTACACAACGCAAACCCAAAGCGGGCGTGATTCATCACAGCGACCAAGGAGTGCAATACACCAGCAAAGCCTATCAACACCAATTGGCAAGTAACGGCATGTTGGCGAGCATGAGCCGCAAAGGCATGCCGTATGACAATGCGGTGATGGAGAGTTTCTTCAGCAGCTTGAAGCATGAGCTCACGCATCACGAAAAATTCAAAACACTGGACGAAGCACGTTACAAAATCTTTAACTACATCGAAGTGTTTTACAACCGGCAACGTAAACACAGCTCACTAGACTATTGTTCACCAGAACAGTTCGAGCGACTACAATGTGTTGCTTAATTCAACAGTCCGAATTATCGGGGGTAGCCCAACCTGACCCCTTTTATTGTTAATAATAATGTGCAACAGCCTCATGCTCACGCAATGCTTCTGGGCGGTAAGGTTTCGGAACTCCACAGTGCAAAACGTGCTCCTTCTCAAAACGAGCTAGAACCGA
>JBOHYG010000030.1:0-12178 GCA_050737875.1 Arenimonas sp.
GCGTCGTTGAACCACTTCACAGTACCGATTTGACGATCTGACATAAACGAATTCCTTGAAACATATTGAGTGAGACGCCATACAAAACATTCGTTGGCGTAACTGCTGCAGGATCCGGCCAATACATTGATTGGCATGGATCTTGGCAAATCAGTCGGGCGCACCATACCTCATTTTTAAAAATGATGCTAATTTTTTAACAAATAATCCCTTTTTTATTCATAGACTTCGATGCAGCACCCCACCCATTCCGGAGATACCCATGAAAATGTTTATTGCCCTGGCACTACTCGCAAGCGCAGGTGCCGTAAAGGCCAGCGATCCCAAATTCACCGACCTTGAGAGTCAGGCCTGGACCGAACAATGCACCACGGTTTATGGCGGCGATGACACTTCATGCGGTTGCCTGCTCGACAAGCAGGTCAGCAAATTGGGAGAACAGAAAGTCAAAGCCAACCTGTTAAGCATGGTCAGCATGCTGCCGGATGCCACTGAAGAACAAATCGCGAAGAGTGAGGCCGAAGCGGTTGAAACCGCCGGTGGCGAAGAACAACTTTCTGCTGCCAAAGACGAGTTCCAGGCGAATCTTGACGAGAATCTTCCCAATTGCATCAAGGAATGAATTTTCGAATTCGATAACAAAAACGGCAGCCTGGGCTGCCGTTTTTTTATTCAGTAAATTCGGAATAGATCAGTCAACATTATTGGCAATAATTCCGGGAATCAGCTCAATACCACCTTCAACTGCTTCGTTTCCGGTAAAACGCGATACTTCCATATGCCCATCGTCAAATACATCGACCTCAATGCGCTCGCCAACCACAGTTAGGTTCAAACGCACGGTGTCTTCGCGACTGCGGGCAAGCGTAAACGGAATGCGGGCATCCTCGAGCTGCTTGAGTAGCGAATACAGTGGATGGCTCACTCCACCGCCACCGAAATCTTGCTGATCCGGCTTTGCCATTCTTTCGGACCGGTTTCATGCACCGAGCTACCGAGTGAATCGACCGCAACCGTGACCGGCATGTCTTTGACTTCGAATTCGTAAATTGCTTCCATGCCCAAATCTTCGAAGCCGACTACACGTGAACCTTTAATTGCTTTCGATACGAGATACGCTGCGCCGCCAACCGCCATCAAATACACAGAACGGTGTTTCTTGATAGCTTCGATCGCAACCGGGCCACGTTCGGCTTTGCCGATCATGCCCATCAAACCGGTTTGCGCCAAAACCTGCTCGGTAAATTTATCCATGCGGGTAGCCGTGGTTGGGCCTGCAGGTCCGACCACTTCTTCGCGCACCGGGTCGACCGGGCCGACGTAATAAATAAAGCGGCCTTTGAAATCGACCGGCAGCTTTTCGCCTTTGTTCAACATTTCAACCATGCGTTTATGCGCGGCATCGCGACCAGTCAAAATTTTGCCATTCAGTAGCAGCACATCGCCGGGCTTCCAGCTGGTGATTTGCTCCTGAGTGATGTTGTCCAGATCGACGCGAATGCCCTTGCTGCTGTCGTAAGTCAGCTCGGGCCAATCTTCCAGCGACGGTGGTTCCAGCATCACAGGACCGCTGCCATCCAGAACGAAATGGGCATGACGAGTCGCCGCACAATTGGGAATCATCGCGACCGGCAAGTTGGCGGCATGGGTTGGATAGTCTTTCACTTTGATATCCAGCACCGTGGTCAAACCGCCCAGGCCCTGTGCACCGATACCGAGTGCATTCACTTTGTCGTACAGCTCGAGACGCAATTCTTCGGCACGATTTTTCGCACCGCGTGCCTGCAGATCGGTGATATCGATCGGCTCCATCAAGGCTTCTTTCGCCAGCAGCATGGCTTTCTCGGCCGTACCGCCGATACCAATTCCGAGCATGCCGGGCGGGCACCAACCAGCGCCCATCGTCGGGACGGTTTTCAAAACCCATTCGACGATAGAGTCGGAGGGATTGAGCATCGCGAATTTCGATTTGGCTTCCGAACCGCCTCCTTTTGCAGCGACGATTACATCAACGGTATTGCCAGGCACAACCGTCATATTCACGACGGCCGGCGTGTTGTCTTTCGTATTGCTGCGTTTACCGGCAGGGTCCGCCAGCACAGATGCACGCAGTTTATTGTCGGGATAATTGTAGGCGCGACGTACGCCTTCGTTGACCATGTCTTCGACCGACATCGTTGCATCCCACCGCACATTCATGCCGATTTTCAGGAACACGGTCACGATGCCGGTATCCTGACAAATCGGACGATGGCCTTCGGCGCACATGCGGGAGTTAATCAGGATTTGGGCAATTGCATCTTTGGCGGCCGGCGATTCTTCACGCTCGTACGCAGCAGCGAGGTTTTTAATGTAATCGACCGGGTGGTAGTAACTTATGTACTGCAAACCATCGGCAATGCTTTGGATGAAATCGTCTTGTTTGATCGTCGCCATATAGATTTCCGAAAATTATTAATTACTCAACAAACTCCCCTCTCCCTCCAGGTGAGGGGCTGGGGGAGAGGGTAAAATCACGCCCAATCTAGATCAGGCGTGCTCGTACCCTCACCCGCCCCTTTGGGGAACCCTCTCCCAGTGGGAGAGGGAATTATTCAGCTGGCTTCCAACATCTGCCATCTTGTGTAAGTGGCATCCAGCTCCACTTGCAATGCTGCCATTTTACTATTGAATTCGGTAATCGCCGCAGCGTTGTTTTTCGTATAGAACGAAGGTTCTGCCATCTGCGCAGTCATCCCGGAAATCTGATTTTCGAGTTCTTCGATCTTCAATGGCAAGGATTCCAGTTCCTTCGCTTCCTTGAAACTTAGTTTGCGTTTCGCAGGGGTTGCTGGTTCGACCTTGGTCAATACAGCTTTCACCACTTCGACCGGTTTGACTGTACTGAAACTTGATGCATTACTACCGGGGCGCTGGCGCAACCAATCCACATAGCCGCCAATGTACTCGCCGATACGACCGTTACCTTCCATCACCAGCGTACTGGTGACGACATTGTCGAGGAACGCGCGGTCATGCGAGACCAGAATCAGCGTGCCCGGATAATCGGCGAGAATTTCTTCCAGCAACTCCAGGGTTTCCACATCGAGATCGTTGGTCGGTTCATCCATTACCAGTAAATTGGATGGTCGGGCGAATAATTTCGCCAACAACAAGCGATTGCGTTCACCGCCGGAAAGCTTGGTGATCGGGGCACGCGCGCGATCCGGACTAAACAGGAAGTCCTGCAAATAACCCATCACATGTTTGCGACTGCCGTTGATTTCGATGAACTCGCGGCCTTCGGAAACATTGTCCAAGGCATCCCAGTCATCACGCAGCGAGCTGCGCAATTGATCGAAGAAAACGATTTCCAGATTGGTACCGATATTGATTTCGCCACTGGTCGGCTTCAAATCGCCCAGCAATAATTTCAGCAAGGTGGTTTTGCCAGAACCGTTCGGGCCAATCAAACCGATTTTGTCGCCACGCTGAACCACGGTATTGAAATCCTTGACCATGACTTTTTCGCCGAACGCGAAATTCACGTGCTTGGCTTCAAATACCCGTTTACCGGATTTGCCTGCATCAGCGGTTGCCAGGGTGACATTGCCAGTCAATTCACGGCGTTGGGAACGCTCGTTACGCATGGCCTTCAATGCAGTCACACGGCCTTCGTTACGGGTACGGCGGGCCTTGATGCCCTGGCGAATCCAGACTTCTTCCTGGGCCAGTTTCTTGTCGAACAGTTTGTTTTCCTGCGCTTCGGCATGCAGGCGTTCTTCACGACGACGCAGATAGTTTTCGTAATCACCTGGCCAGCTGGTTACCTGGCCACGATCGATTTCGATAATGCGGGTAGCAAGATTTCTCAGGAATTGCCGATCATGGGTCACGAAGACCACGGTGCCTGCATAGTTTTTCAGGAATTCTTCCAGCCAGGCAATCGATTCGATATCGAGATGGTTGGTTGGTTCGTCCAGCAGCAAGACATCGGGCGCAGCGACCAGGGCCTGTGCCAATAGAACACGGCGTTTCATACCGCCGGATAAAGCCGAAAACTCGGCTTCTTCGTTCAATTCGAGTTTGGAAATGACCTGTTCGACGCGTTGATCGAGCGCCCAGCCATTACCGGCATCGATTCGGTGCTGCACTTCGCCCAATTCATCCATGTCGACTTCTGCGGCATGGATCAGATGATGGTAATGGGCCAGATCAGCACCCAGCTCGCCCAGCCCCATCGCGACAACGTCAAATACGTTGCCGGTCAAGGCGAGTGGAACTTCCTGGGCAAGGCCGGCAATTTTGATACCGCCGTTACGGACTTCACCGTCATCGGCTTTGATTTGACCGTCCAGAAGACGCATCAGGGTGGATTTGCCTGCGCCATTGCGACCGACGATACAGATGCGTTCGTTGGTTTCAATCGTGAGGTTTACTTTTTCCAGCAGCAAAGGGCCACCGACGCTGAAATCAACGTTTTGGAGAGTTATAAGAGACATACCGCTATTTTACAGGCTCGGCCAGCCGTTTAGGTCAAACGACACAAACTTTATTACGCCCGGTCCGCTTGGCTTGATACAAGGCCTTGTCAGCTGCATCAAGCAGTTCATCGACACTGCCCTGCCTTGCACTGGCAACGCCGATGCTCAAGGTAACAGCCAGCGGTTCAGGTTCGATTTCGAGCGGTGTATCTGCCAGGTTTTGACGTAACCGCTCTGCAATTGCGCTGGCTTTATCTATATCGGCACCAAATAAAACAATCGCGAATTCTTCTCCGCCGTAGCGTGCCGTGAAATCCATTTCTTCGCGAATGACTTTAGATGTACGTTGAACCAACAGTTTCAGGCAATCATCGCCGACACCATGGCCATACTGGTCGTTAACTTGCTTGAAGTGATCGATATCGAGCATCAATACCGCGATGGGCAGGTTCTGTTCAAAACAGGCGGCCATATGCCTGGGTAGCGTTTCATCGAGATACCGCCGGTTGTAGATACCTGTCAGCCCGTCACGCAAACTCATGTCGGACAAACGTTTGTTGGCATCACGCAATTGCTGTGCAATTTGCGCGAGCTCTTCGGTACGTTGTTCGACCCGTTTCTCGAGATTCAGCCGGGCATCCTGTTCGATACGGGCGTTTTCGTTACGCAATAGCGTGATTCGATATGCCAGCGAGAACGATAGCAACAGCATTTCGGCTGCGGAACCCAATTGCAGTCCGTATTCGGTAAGTAAACTTCGCGGCAGCAATCCAAATGACGAAAGCGGTAATGCCACGCCACCGAGCATCAACAAGCTCCATGCCAACATGAAATAGATTGCCGGCACATAACCACGGATCGCACTTAAGATGCCCCCGGCGGTAATGATGATGCTGAATAGGACAAGGCTCACATTCAACGCAATCGTGGCCTGCATCAGCATATTCGGAACGCAGGCGAGCACACCGAAAACAATCGCGATCGGGAGCGCAAATACCGCAAGCTTTCCGAGCAAGGGCACTTTTTCTTTCAAGTTCAGGAAGCTGCGGGCAAAGCCCACCGAACTGGCCAATAACAATGCCAGAGATATTGGCAGCGAGAGATTTTGCCAGGCCGGGCTTTCCGGCCACAAAAATTGAAACCCATATCCGCTAAAACTCAACATCAACAAAGCGAACGCCAACGCGTAGGCGACATAGTAGAAATAACTTGCCTCGCGAATCGACACCATCACTGCAAAGTTGTATAGCAACAGGGCCAGGAGGATGCCGAAATAAATACCTTCCCCGATTTGTTCGTTATGACTTGACCGCAACAGACTGGGCTCGGAATGTAGCCATACCGGCGTTTGTATCGAGCTGGAGGATTGCACGCGCATCAGCAGCTGCATGGGTTCACCGGCTTTGCGCAGCAAGCGAATATTCAAATATCGATGCGGAACACTACGCTGATTGAATTCGATCGCATCGCCCATCAGTAATGGCGTTTGCATTTGTCCGCGAATAAACGGAAATATTTCGACGCGGTCCAGGCGTGACTGCGGAATTGTCAGCAAACTAAAACAGGTTTGCGAAGTCGACGGCAAATCAAGCGACAACCAAAGCGCTCCTTTCACAAAACCGAAACTATGGCCTTCACGTGCATTATGAACCCGCGAAAATTTCCCGGCCTTCAAGGCTTCGCGTGCTGTTGCGACAGTCAAGGCTGACTCATTGTCCAACTTGATTCTTAGTATTTGGGTAAGCTCTTCACCATTGTTGGTAACGGCGCAATCGGGCCATTGCGCCAGGACCGGATTACTCAAGATGAAGAAGCCAAGTCCACACAAAACCAGGCTTTTCATAGATTTAAAAAATGTTTTCCCCATGGCTTAGTTTGCACAGCCGACTATCTTCACGCCAGCGTTTTATCTGAAATGCTGCTACCTTTAGCATCTGAAATCCCCAATGGAGTTCGCACTATGACTCGCAGCTCTAAATTCCGTGCCTGCCCGCTTTGTGAGGCCATTTGCGGACTGGAATTGCAGTTTGAGGCGGAGAAACTGGTTGCCATTCGCGGCGATGATGCGGACCCGTTCAGCCGAGGCCATATCTGCCCCAAAGGCAACGCAATTCTGGATCTGGAGAGCGATCCGGATCGTTTGCGCAGACCGATGCGCCGAATAGGAGATAAATGGCAGGAAATAAGCTGGGACGAGGCCTTCACCCTGGCCGGCGCGGAACTGGCGAATATCCAGAAAGAATATGGCGCCAATAGTATCGCCAGCTATCTAGGCAATCCGAATGTGCACCATTTTGGCCATATCGCCTACTTGCCTTTCCTGCTGAAAATCATACGCAGTCAAAATGTTTTCAGCGCTTCATCGGTTGATCAGTGGCCGCATCAATTGGTCGCGGCGCAAATGTACGGCCATCAATTTTTAATGCCGATACCCGATATCGACGAGACCGATTACTTCCTGATGATGGGCGCAAATCCGATTGCCTCCAACGGCAGTTTGATGACGGTGCCGGATGTGAAAGAACGCATCAAGGCCCTTACGGCTCGCGGAAAATTAATCGTGATTGATCCGCGTCGCACGGAAACCGCGGTGGTCGCCAGCGAACATCACTTCATTAAACCGGCTGGCGATGTTTTCTTTCTGATCACCTTCCTGCAATCACTTTTTCAAACCGGTCCTGCCCGTTTGCAGGCCTATGATGAAAAAATCGCGGGCTGGAGCGAGGCACTTTCCGCGATCGAAAATTTCCCGATTGAAAATGTTTTTGAACTGACCGGAATTCCGCCGGAAAAAATTAAAAAGATGGCGGCCGAATTCTATGCTGCCGACAAAGCGGTCGCTTATGGCCGCATGGGGCTTTCCACGCAGGCACACGGCAGTCTTTGCCAATGGCTCTTGCAACTGGTCAACATCTACACCGGCAATCTGGATAAAGTCGGCGGCGCCCTGGTGAACGAAACAGCCTTGCCAATTACCGGCAAGGGAACTTCGCCCGGTGCACGCGGACGCTGGCATAGCCGTATACGTAAACTCCCTGAATTCGCCGGCGAATTGCCGGTCTCGGTACTTTGCGAAGAGATGACTACCGAAGGCGAAGGTCAAATTCGTGCGTTGATTACCAGCGCAGGTAATCCGGTGTTATCCACCCCGAATGGCAAGGCGCTCGATCAAGCTCTCGAAAAACTCGACTTCATGGTAAGCATGGATGTCTACATCAATGAAACAACGCGTCATGCCGATCTGATTCTGCCACCTGCCTCTTTCCTGACCCAGGATCACTACGATTCGGTATTCAATGCATTTGCGGTGCGTCGCGTTGCAAAATTAAGCCAGCCGATTCGCGAACGCGATGCCGATGAACGCGCCGACTGGGAAATCATCAATGGCATCGGTGCGGCCTTTGCAAAAGCCAGCGGTAAGGATTGGCAAACCCTGCCACCACCGAGGCAATTGATTGCAATGGGTTTGGCACGTGGCAATTCTGGCGTCACGATGGAGGAATTGGTAGCCGCAGAACACGGCATTGATCTGGGACCACTGCGTCCATCGTTGATGAACAGGTTGGAAACCGCCTGCGGAAAAATTGAAGCGGCACCGGAATTATTCATGCAGGCATTGGCGGAGCTTACCGCCGGAACTCCATTCGATAAAAAATCCCTGCAATTGATCGGCCGCCGTGATATCCGCAGCAATAATTCCTGGATGCACAACTCGCCGCGATTGGTGAAAGGCAAAACCCGTCACCAACTATTGATGCACAAGGACGATCTGCAAAATCGCGGCATTACCGAAGGAAAATCAGTCCGCGTTCGTTCGGAAACCGGCGAAATCCTTATCGAAGTGAAAGCCAGTGATGAAATGATGCCGGGTGTCGTTTGCCTGCCGCACGGATTTGGCCACCAACGTGATGGCTTGCAAATGAGCCAGGCCGAGAAAGTCATCGGCTCGAGTTACAACGATCTCACGGCGGCCGGTTTGCTCGACGGGCCATCGGGCAATGCGGCTTTGAACGGGTTGCGGGTTTGGGTCGAAGCGGTTTGATCGCAGGAGCGACGGCACATTATCTTAATCGGCAATCTTGATTATCACTTTACCCTTCGCACGACCTGCCACCAGATATTCGAAGGCTTCAATGCCATCTTCGAATTTAAACACGCGATCGATCACCGGCTTGATTTTGCCTTGTTCAACCAATGGCGTGATCTGGGCAAGTTGTTCGCCGCTCGATTCGGTCATATAGCGGAAATAGCGGGCATTACGAGTTTTTGCAGCGGCGTAAACTTTGCGCGCCATCATCCACATTGCAAAACGTATGACAGGATTCTTTCCGAAGATATTTCGCATTTCGATATCGGGTGGGCCTGCAATGCTGATCACGACACCGCCTGGCTTGATTTGTTCGAATGCCTGCAAAGTGGCCTTTCCACCAATAGTCTCGTAGACGGCATCGTATTGGTTCTTGATCGTTGTCAAATCCATTTGGTCGTAACACAGGACCTTGTCGGCACCGAGCGCCTTCACCCATTCGGCATTTTTCGCACTTGTGGTGGTGTGGACTATCAGGCCCATCTGTTTGGCATATTGAATCGCGAAACTTCCCACCCCGCCGGAACCGGCATGGATCAAGATACTGTCGCCGGATTTCAGATGGGCACGATCGACGAAGCCTTGTATCGTGGTCAAGGCAACCAGCGGAAACGAAGCACTCTGTGGGTAATCGCAATTGTTAGGCATCGACGCCACGAATGCTTCCGGCTGTACCGTGTATTCGGCGAAAGCACGCAAACTTTCACGGTTCGCGCGAACATAGACTTTATCGCCTGGTTTGAATCGAGTGACCGAAGCACCGACGGAATCAACGACGCCAGCCGCATCGAAGCCTAACGTGATCGGGAACCGCATCGGCATGACTTTTTTGAGATCGCCGTGCAACATTTTGTAATCAATCGGATTGAGGCTGACCGCATGCACCTTGATGCAAACCTCGGTACTTTTCGGAGCCGGCTTATCGATAACATTCAAACGCAAACTGCTGCGTGCATCGCCATATTGCATGGCCTGCCAGGCTCGCATGGTTTCCATAGAAATACCCGATCCTTTAAAGCTTATCGCCCCGAAGATGCCATCAGAACACTGCGCGGCTTTTTCAGCAAGCTGGCGATATTCGCCCGGGCTTTTGCTTCATACATTTCATGAAACATGTCGGATAGATATATTCGCGAAGAATCCAGCAAGTCTTTCAGAAACTTGCGGCGGTAGAACTGGTACATCCATCCGGGTGTTTTTCCGCGGTATTCGCTGGCGATGGCTTTGTCATAAGCCTGAAATTGCGTTGAATCTGAACCCAGAATCGCCATGTCGCAATCAAGAAAGAGTTTGCTGTCCTGATCGAGATTCTCGGTTTGCAGATGGCCATGCTTGGCAGTCAGTTCTATAAGATGCCTGACTTTCGCGGCATCGATGGATTCGGCACCTAGATATTTCGCGATGGCAGCGACCGCCATGTCGGCACTGCGGGTTTCGTTGTCTTTGCGCCCCGCCATATAAATCGCATCGTGGTACAACACGGCGAGATACACTTCTTTCGGGTTTTGCCAGCCGGCGGTTGCGGCTACATTCCTGTAATGCGCAATCACTTCGTGCACATGTTGTATCGAGTGATAAGCCCGAGGCGGCATTTGATAAGCCGCCTCGAGTTCTGCCCACATTGCTGCGGGCACTTCCATCGGGCCCGGAATATCAGTGGTGATGACCACCGGCTCCGTGCACGTGACCGTGTGCCAATTCTTCCAGGCTAGCATCACGTACTTCCATCACTTCGATCGCAAAATGCAGGGTTTGACCGGCCAGAGGATGATTGCCATCGACGGTAACTTCGTCGTTGTCGATTTTGGAAATCACGACCGACATAGGACCTTGTGGTGTTTGAGCCTGGAATTCCATACCGACTTCAAGCGTATCCACGCCCTGGAATGCAGCCTTTGGCACCACTTGAATCATGATCGGATTTGGCATGCCGTAACCTTCTTCAGGTTGAACGACAACGTTGAATTTATCGCCAACCGATTTACCGGTCATTTCCCTTTCCAGACCAGGCACGATATTGCCTACACCATGCAGATAAGCCAAAGGCGCGCGGCCTTCGGATGAATCGATCACTTCGCCAGCAGCATTGGTCAAGGTGTAGTTAAAAAGTGCGACGGTGCGCTCGGCGATTTGCATGAAGATTCCTTAAGAGTAAAGCCCGCCATGGCGCGGGCTGGAGGGCCGGTATTTTAGGTCATTCGCCCTTCCAATGCATTAATTTCCTTCCGTAAATCAGGTTCAGGATGAGACAATGGGCAAAGTTAACGAGTTAATACAAATGTCCTCTGCTTTCATTACCGAAACCGTGCTGGATGTCCGTCACTGGACAGACAACTATTTCAGCTTCACCACTACCCGCGATGATGGCTTTCGTTTCGAGAATGGCCAGTTTGTGATGATTGGCCTTGAAGTCAACGGCAAGCCGCTGATGCGTGCCTATTCGATTGCCAGCGCCAACTGGGAAGAACAGCTGGAATTTTTCAGCATCAAGGTACCCAATGGCCCGCTGACATCGCGCTTGCAGCACATCAAAGCGGGCGACACCGTTTATCTAAGCCGCAAACCGACCGGCACTTTATTGCTGTCGGATTTATTGCCGGGCAAAACGCTGTATTTGTTGAGTACAGGCACCGGGCTGGCGCCGTTCCTGAGTATCATCAAGGATCCGGAAACCTACGAACGCTTCGAGAATGTCGTGCTTACCCACGGTGTTCGCAATGCCAGTGATTTGGCGTATGCCGATTACGTGAACAAAGAATTGCCGCATCACGAATTCCTGGGCGACGAAATCGCCAAAAAACTGCATTACTACCCGGTCGTCAGCCGCGAAGCATTCATGCATCAGGGGCGCGTCACAGACTTGATGGATAACGGCCAAATGATGCGCGATCTCGGCCTGCCGGAGTTAAATCCGGAAACCGACCGCGCGATGATTTGCGGCAGCCCGCAGATGCTGGCCGATTTCCGGAAAATCCTGGACTCCCGCGGTTTCCATGCAGCACCGCGTATCGGTACGCCCGGCCATTACGTTTTCGAACGTGCGTTCGTGGAAAAATGATGGCGACCGATATGCAGTTTCGTTCAGCGACGCCTTCTGATGCAGTGGAAATAGCGGATTTCATGACGCGGAACTTCCTTGCCGCTTATGGACATTGTTCGAGTCCGGAAAACGTGCAGCAAGCCGTGCTGGACTATTACGGCGTTGAAGCGCAGCGTGCCGACCTAGCCAATGACCGCATCATCAATTGCCTGTGCATCATCGAAAACAGGATTGCCGGATTGGCGCAGGCAAAACCGCCAAAACCCGATACCGATCCGCACAAATTCGAACTTAGCCGCTTTTACGTCGACACGCCTTATCACGGAAGAGGTATCGCGCCGATGCTTATGCAGAAAACGCTCGAACAACTTCGGACGAAATCAGCGCATTCACTATGGCTGAGTGTGTGGCAGGAGTCGCAGCAGGCGATTCGCTTCTATCAGAAGCAGGGTTTCGTGATCAGCGGCGATACCATTTTCATGGTCGGCGACGACCCGATGAAAGACTGGTTGATGACGAAAGAGCTGTAACTGCCTGCTCTTGGTAGGACCGACGGAAGTCGGGGCGTTTTTTGTAGTTATTCAAACG